>DATMER010000103.1:0-3872 GCA_035556715.1 Thermoanaerobaculia bacterium | reverse complement strand
GCCGCCCGCCCGCGCCGCCCCGAGCGCCTTCTCGAACGCCGCCTGCACGCACCGGCGCAGCTTGCGGGCCCGCGGCGCCACCGGCGGCAGCACCACCGTCACCGCCGCGTCCGCGATGAAGCCGCCCAGCTCGGCCGTGACGTCCATCTTGACCACGTCCCCGGGCGCCAGGCGCCTTGGGCCGGGCACACCGTGGACGATCTCCTCGTTGACGCTGATGCAGGTGAACCCCGGGAAGTCGTAGGTGAGCTGGGGAGCCGAGCGCGCTCCGCGCCGGCGCAGGAAGGCCGCCGCCACGGCGTCGAGCTCGGCCGTCGTCATCCCCGGCCGGACCGCCCCCTGCATCTCCTTGAGGGTCAGGCCCACGAGGCGGCCGACCTGGGTCATCCCCGCCAGGTCGGCCTTGGAGCTGATCGTCATCTCATCGTCCCTTCAGGTTCAGGGATTGCAGCGGTAAACGCAGGCCGTGAGGGGAAGGCCGGTTTCGCAACGGCAGCAGTGCTCGCAGCTACCCAACTGGTCGCAAAAACAGCAGGCTCTCGGAACACCCGACAAGGTGCTGCAGTCGACCACCGCCCTCGACGGCTGGGAGAATCCGGCGAGCGAGACCAGGACCACGGCGCAGGCGAGAATCCACACTCTCTTCATGACTTCCTCCTCATAAGATGACTACAGACCGGCCGCCATCTTAGCGCCTTTGAGCTCTCGGAGGTAGGATGACGCAGCCAAACTTCAAAGGAGAAGGCCATGCCGTGCCGCTCGGGCACCTACGACCGGGTGGCGGCGCGGGTTGTGTATCGAGCCGGTCTCATCATCGACCAGCCGATCACGAGCATGATGGCACCCCACGCCAGGAATGCAAGATCGGCAGGTAGATGATTCGCGGCGTTCTCCAGGACGTGATGGATGCCGAGCAGCTGATGGTCGATGAGACCTTCGACTACGTTGAACAATCCCCAGCCGAAGAGGAGGGAGCCGACGAACGCCCTCGTGGATAGAAGGACGCCCGGACGGCGGACCGCGTTCCAGAGCATGAACAAGCCTACGACAGTCGCTGTCCACGTAACCGCGTGAAACAAGCCGTCCCAGAACATGTTCACTTCGATGTTGGGGATGGTGGTCTTTGGGATCCGGGCGGTGAGCATGTTGTGGACCTGGAGTATCTGGTGGAACACAATGCCGTCAAAGAATCCGCCAAGGCCGATGCCCAAGATGGTTCCTGCGGTGGTAACCGGCCGGACGCCGTCTCTCTCACTCATGTTGCCCCCGTCTTTCGCTGTCCATGGAAGCCATGGGCCGTTGCCCCGGACGAGTCCGGCCCCCGAAATGCATCGCCACGACAATGGCAGCCAGCAGCGGGAACGGCGCCACCGTCAGCAGAAGATTGCCACCGAAGCTTTCATTGAAGATACCGGCCCGTACTTGCTCGCCGGTTGGCGTGTTGCAAAGGGTGCACGCGCTTGACGCCGCCGCGCGGAACATCAGGCACGCGAAGCTCCAAACGGCCAACCTCATGAGGCATTTTCGCTGCATGAGTTGCGCCAACTCTATACAGCCGAGGAGTGTCCGCAGCCCGCCCCATGCCGTGGATGACTTGTCTAGCCTAGAAGCCAGGGGATTTATGAGACCGGCTCTAGTACTTGCGGGATTCGCCCGAGCGACGGACCCGGTTCAGCCGTCGCGGGCTCCGTTCTCTGCGGGGTTGTCCCGCACCAGGAGCGGCGCGCACTGCTTATATTGAGCGGCGTTGACCGTGCCGCGCGAGGAAAAGTCCTCCACCATCACCCACTGCCAAGCCTCCGGCAATCCCGATTTCCGGAGGCGCGGCGAAAGCGAGGTTGCCATGAAGAAGTTGTGCGTCGTCGTGCTCCTAGCATTACCTTTGCTGTTCGCTCAAACGGCCTCTGCGGCCCCGTGCGGGCTCTGTCAGGCCTACTACCCATGCCACTGGACCTGTGAACATTGCGTCGAGGGCCGCACCGGTCCGGGATTATGGGAGTTTGACGGCAACTGCTGGGGCGACATTGTCGAGGGGACCTGCGGCGACATTGGCCAATGCACCCAGCCCAGCTCCTCGAATGGGTACTTTGGACCCGTCGTGGATCAAGTTGCCAAATGCGCCCAGCCGTTGCCCGCCCTGCTGACTGCTCCTCCGACCCACTGAACCCGGAAGGGCGGTCCTCGAAGCAAGAGGGCCGCCCCCCAACCCTGCTGCCAGTGGACAATTTCCGCTGGCCAACCCGTCCATCCATTGTTCATGTTGATGCAACAGAGGACAAGTAACGTTCGCCTTTCTTCTTGTCCAGGCTTACTTAGTTCTACTTTGTCAGACTGGCGTGGGGTCTTGCATTCGGATACCCGTGAGGCGTAGAGTTACGGCAGGCGGGGATTCTTCGCCTTTGGGGGCTACCCAGGCTTCCAAGGCCCCCGCCTAAAGGGACGTGAGTCCAAGGAGACCGCCAATGTTCCATCCCCGCTCGAAGGGATGGGACAGCGGTTTCAGAATTTCTCTAAACGCTTCGATATGCACTTCCGGCGCTGGACTCGCTCTGTGGCTGTCCAGGCCCGCCAGTATCTTCAGGGTTTGATGCAGGCACGTCGCAAAAACATGGAGCGGATGGAGGAAGCCGTTCCCGATTGCGACTACCAGTCGCTCCAGCACTTTCTCTCCGATTCGGAGTGGGATGCCCGTGCTGTGTTGGATCAGGTGGCGACTGAGGCGGACCGCCACCTCGGTGGGTCCGCGGACTCCTGTCTTCTGCTCGACGAGAGCTCCTTTCAGAAAAAGGGCCGCAAGTCCGTGGGAGTGGCCCGGCAATGGTCTGGCCGCCTGGGCAAAGTGGAGAACTGTCAAGTCGCGGTTTTTGCTGCTTTGGCGCAAGGGGCGTACTCGACTTTGATCGATACTCGTTTGTACCTTCCCAAAGAGTGGACCCAGGACCGCAAGAGGTGCTTGGCGGCCGGTATTCCTGAGTCCGAGATGGTCTTGAAGAGCAAGGCGGAGTTGGCCTTCGAGATGGTAGTGCGCGCTCGCCAAAACGGTGTGCGGTTTCGTTGGGTGGGGGTCGATGGCGGGTATGGCAAGGACCCGGCCTTTCTACGCCGAGTGGCCGATCACGGGGAAGTGTTCGTGGCCGATGTGCACCGAGACCAGCCGATCTATCCGGAGAATCCGCAGCCCCTTTTGCCCGAGAGGAAATCGTCCAGCGGCAAGAAGCCGACGCTGCTGCAAGCGCAGAGTGCCAGCCAGCGAGTAGACGAGTGGGCGGCGGCTCAGCCGCCCGAGCATTGGCAAACTGTCACGGTTCGTCGAGGCACCAAGGGGGAGTTGCGCGTGCAGGCCCTGCGCGGCCGGGTGTGGTTGTGGGATGGCCGCGAGGCGCAAGCCCGCTGCTGGCATGTCTTGGCCACGCGGGAGTTAGGTTCTCCCGAGACGATCAAGTACATCCTGAGCAATGCTCCTGCGCAGACCTCTCTGGAGCGGCTGGTCCAGATGCAGAGGCAACGTTTTTGGATCGAGCGTTCGTTCGAGGATGGCAAGAGCGAGAGTGGCCTGGCCGACTACCAGGTGCGGGGCTGGCTGCCCTGGCACCATCACATGGCCTTGGTCATGATGGCGATGCTCTTCATGCTGGAGGAAAGGCTTTCCCAACAAGAGAGCTATCCCCTGCTGAGTTGTTCGGACATCGAAGTTTTGCTGGCTCAATCCTTACCGAGACGCGATAGCAGCGTCGAAGAAGTCGTTCGCCAGATGGAAGCCCGACACGCGGCTCGCCAGAGCGCGATCGATTCAGCCTATCGGCGACAACGACTCGCCGACGCAAGGTAGGCCTCGCCCACGAGTCCTGGTCTCAAAGAGAGCCGCAGTCGAT
>DATMER010000102.1:0-6096 GCA_035556715.1 Thermoanaerobaculia bacterium | reverse complement strand
GAGCAAAGTACGTTCCTCAATGGTCAACTCAATCGTATAGGGGCTCTTTCTCGGCACCGGTGCGTTCCTCCATTACGGAAAAGTTTACCGCACAAGGGGCCAGAAATTACGTGTCTGTATTTATGTTGGCGGGTACTAAGTTAGCGCCAATCCCCCCCGGCCCCCTCTCCCGGTCCCCCGAACACACCCGCCCCGGGAGAGGGGGAGACTTACTTTGAGTTAGTAAGGGAGGGCGGGGGAGGGGGTCTTTCCCGGGCGGGTGGTGGCGCCCCTCTACCGGGGCGGGTGTGCTTGGGTGGAACGGGAGAGGGGACGGGGGTGAGGGCTCCAGGGCTTTTCCGCTACCATCCTCCCATGATCCCCCCATGCCGCCGGTACCGCTGGCACCGGGCCGTGTTCGTGACGGCTGGCCTCTACAACATCGGGTGGGGACTCTACTCGGCCCTCGATCCCCAGTGGCTCTTCCGCTTCGCGGGGATGCCGCCGCAGCGCTACCCCGAGATCTTCGCCTGCCTCGCCATGGTGGTGGGCCTCTACGGCATCCTGTATCTGGAGGTCGCCCGGCGTCCCGAGCGCGGATGGCTGCTCGCGGCGGTGGGGCTCGTGGGCAAGGTCCTGGGACCCGTCGGATTGGCCTTCCTGTTGCTGCGCGGAGCCTGGCCGCCCGCCACCCTGGCCCTCTGCCTGACCAACGATCTCCTCTGGTGGATCCCCTTCGGGCTGTATCTTTACGACGCCTGGCCCGCTTTTCGGGAGGACCTCCGGCAGGACCTGCAAAGGGATGCCGGGAGTGGATCTTGCTAGCAGACTGTTGTACGTCCTGATGGCTCAACCCCGGAGGGCGGGGAGGCCGGGAGGAGACCTGTGAAGATCGAGACGATTCGCCCCTTGCTGCGCCCTTTGCTGCTCGTTGCCGGGCTCGCTCTGGCTCTGGCCGGCTGCAATGGCCAGGGGGAGACCAATGAAGCGCAGGGCGCTCCGGACATGGCCCCGGTCGAACGCCGGGACCTGGAGATCCGGGCCGAGGCGTCGGGCCAGATCGAGCCCGTCCGCATAGTCGAGGTCAAGTCCAAGGTCTCCGGTGAGCTGACCCGGATTACCGTGGAGACCGGCGACGAGGTCGAGCAGGGCGCCCTGATCGCCAGCGTCGATCCGCGCGACGTGCGCAATGCCTACTCCCAGGCCGCGGCGGACATGGAGCTGGCGCGGGCCCGGGTGAACACCACCCAGACCCAGCGCCGGCGTGCCGAGGAGCTGGCCAGACAGGGCCTGTTGAGCACCCAGGACTTCGAGAACACCCGCCTCGAAGAGACCAACGCCCGCGCCCAGCTCCTCAAAGCCCAGACCAACCTGGAGCTGGCCCAGGAGAAGACGGGGGATGTCACCATCCGCGCCCCCATCGCCGGCACGGTCATCGAGAAGACCGTGGAGCAGGGGCAGATCATCGCCTCGGCCAGCGGCAACGTCTCGGGCGGCACGACCCTGATCAAGATGGCCGATCTCGCCACCGTGCGGGCGCGCGCCCTGGTGGACGAGGTCGACATCGGCCGCATCCAGCCCGGCCAGCCCGCGAGCGTCGAGGTGGAGGCCTATCCGGGCCGCACCTTCCGCGGCCGGGTGATCAAGATCGAGCCCCAGGCCGTGGTGGAGCAGAACGTCACCATGTTCCCGGTGCTGGTCGAGCTCGCCAACCCCGAGCGGCTGCTCAAGCCGGGCATGAACGCCGAGGTGGGGATCGAGGTCGCCAACCGCGACGGGGTCGTGGCTGTGCCGAACGGTGCCGTGGCCTCCATGCGCGACGCTCCGGCGGCCGGAACGGCCCTGGGCCTCGAAGAGAAGGAGGTCCGCGACAAGCTGGCCCAGCTCCGGCAGGAGCGCGGTCAGGGCGGTCAGCGCGAGGGTGCGCAAGCAGGCGCCCGCGGTGAGCGGCCGTCCCGCGATGGCGCCCGCGGCGGGGGAGGTGACCGCGGCGGGAACGTCGGCGAGGGAGACGTGCGGCCGGGCGTGGTCTTCGTCAAGGGAGCCGACGGTCCCGAGCCCAAGGCCGTGCTCCTCGGCCTCTCCGACTGGGACTACACCGAGGTGGTGCGCGGGCTCGAGCCCGGCGCCGAGGTCTACCTGATCTCGGTGGCCCGCCTGCAGCAGCAGCAGGAGCAGTACGCCGACCGGACCCGGCAGCGGGCCGGCGGCATGTTCGGCGGCGGCACAACCGGCGGCCGGGGTGGATCGGGCGGCAGCGGCCGGAGCGGAGGCAGCAGCGGCGGCAGGCGTCCGTGACCTGAGGAGGGCGTCCGTGACCTGAGGAGAAGACCCAGATGCTGATCACCGAGATCTTCCGGGTCGCCCTGGAGGCGATCCGCGCCAACAAGCTGCGCTCGTTCCTGACCGCGCTCGGCATCATCATCGGCATCGCCGCGGTGATAACCATGGTGGCCCTGGGAGAAGGTGCGCAGCGTATGGTCGAGGCGCGGCTCCAGGGTCTGGGCGTGAACGTGGTCACGGTCCGCCCGGGCCAGGAGTTCTTCGGTGGCGTGGACCGGGGCGAAGCCCGGCTCACGGCCAAGGACGCCCGCGCCCTGCTGGAGGAGCCGCGGGCCATCCAGGCGGTCAGCCCCGAGATGCAGCGCCGGCTCCAGGTGGAGTACGGCGGAAACAACGGCAACCTTCCGGTCTACGGCGTCTGGCCGAGCTACTTCGCGATCCAGAACCACAACCTCGCCGCGGGCCGCCTGTTCACCGAGCCCGAGGAGCGCGGCAGGAGGCGCGTGGCGGTGCTGGGCTCGGCCGTGGGCGATCCGCTCAAGGTCGCCACCGAGTCGCTGCTCGGCGAGAAAATCCGCGTGCGCGGCATCCCCTTCGAGGTGATCGGGGTGATGCAGTCCAAGGGGCAGGTCGGCTTCGGCAACCCGGACGACAACGTCTATATCCCCCTGAGCACGGCGCAGGTGCGCGTCTTCGGCGAGGACCGCGTCGGGACGATCTCCGTGCAGGCCACCGGCGCGGCCCAGATCGACGCGGCGATCAACGAGACCGACGCCGTCCTGCGCCGCGAGCACCGGCTGCGTCCGGCCCAGCCGAGCAACTTCAACATCCGCAACCAGACCACGCTCCTGGAGACCTTCCAGGCCACGACCCGGACCTTCTCCTTCCTGCTGGCCGGCATTGCCATGGTGTCGCTCCTGGTGGGCGGGATCGGCATCATGAACATCATGCTGGTCTCGGTGACCGAGCGCACCCGGGAGATCGGCGTGCGCAAGGCCCTGGGAGCTCGGAAGCGGGACATCCTCCTCCAGTTCCTGATCGAGTCGCTGACCCTCTGCCTGGTGGGAGGTCTTCTGGGAGTGGGAGTCGGCGTCGGAGGCGCCGTGGCGCTCCAGAAGATGGCCGGCTGGAACACGGCCGTGTCCGTCGAGTCGATCCTGATCGCCTTCGGCTTCTCGGCAGCGGTAGGGATCTTCTTCGGGATCCTGCCGGCCCGGCGGGCGGCGGGGCTGGACCCGATCGAATCGCTGCGCTACGAATGAGAGAGTAGATCCAGCGCCCGCTCGAGCTGGGGGTCCCGCCCCTCCGCGTATTCGAGCCCTGCCGGGACCTCCACGTCCGGCTTCACGCCCACCCCTTCCAGTCTTTCGCCGTCCACCAGGATGTCGTCCACGGCGAGGAACAGCAGCGAGCCGTCGGAGAGCACGTTGATCTGCCCGGCGACTACGGCGCCAGCCGTGCGCTCGCCCACGAGCGTGGCTCTCTTGTGGCGCTGGAGCGCCCGGGAGACCACCTCCTTGCCGCTCCGGGTGCCGCCGTCGATCAGGATCGCGAGCGGCTTGCGCCAGCCCGGGGAGTAGGTTGTCTTCCTGCCGTCGCGGCCGATCCGCGTGAGGTCGGGGGCGGCCGGGTCGAAGAGCTGAACGAAGCCGGGGTTGCAGCCGCCCCAGCCACCTCGGAAGTCGATCACCAGGGCGTCGGCCTCGGCGAGATCTCCGGAAAGGGCTTCCTCCAGCAAGTCCTGGTGCTCCTCTCCGGCGCAGGACCAGAGCGGGGCATAACCGATGCGGCGGCTCTTGTGCTCGATCACCCGCGTACCCGCGCGCTGGCCTTCCAGCCACTCTTCCTTGGGACTGATGAGCCGTGGCGTCACCCGCACGGTCCGCGAGGGCTCGCCCTTCCGGCTCTGCACCTCCAGGACGACCTCCTGTCCCTCCTTGCGCTGGGAGATGATCCGGTCGCCCCTCCTCAGTCCGACTGCCGCGGCCGGCCCGCCTGCGAAGACCCGGACGACGAACCCCTCCTCCGTGGCAAGGCCCAGGCTCTCCGTCTTCGGGTCGCGCTTCAGGAACGGCTCGAAGATAGCCAGCAGGTCGTGATAGCCGGGGTCCTCGGGGGTGTAGTACTGGGTGTGGGAAGTCTCGAGCTCCGCCAGGATGCGCCGGGTGGCATCGCGGAATGCGGCCCGGTCGCGGATACCGTCGGCATACCCGGCGTGCCGCTCGGACCACCGCGCCCCCTTCTGCGCGTCCATGAAACGGTCCCTCACCAGGTTCAGGATCTCCTGGCCTGGAGCGGAGAAGTCCGGCCGCGCCTGAGCTCCGACAAGAAGGAAGGTCAGGAGAAGGATTGGAGACCTGCGCTGTGCCATGGCGGGGGAGAGTATTACAATGCTCCCGTCTTCCGAGGTATCAGCTCATGATCCAGGTCGAGACCCGCGATGGCGTCACCTCCTTCCGCCCCGGCGATGATGTGTCCGGCCGTGCCTGGTGGCAGCTCGACAAGCCGCCGGGCGAGGTCGTGGCGCGGCTCTTCTGGTATACCCAGGGCAAAGGGACACAGGACATCGTCATCGTCCAGGAAGAGACCTTCCCGGCTCCGGGCGAGCAGGACCATCGCAAATTCAGCTTTCGCCTGCCGGAAGGTCCGTTCAGCTTCTCGGGCCACCTGATCTCCCTGATCTGGGCCGTCGAGGTCGTGGCCCTGCCCGGCGAGGAGTCCGGCCGCGTCGAGCTCACCGTCTCCCCGACGGGGGACGAGATCCGGCTCGCGCCGATGGAGGCACCAGACGCGTGAGCTCCCTCACCCGGCGCAAGCAGGGGGGCAATCCGCCCGCCGGCTGCATGGTGCTCTTCTTCCTGATCTTCGCGGTCGTCGGCGGCGCGATCCTCTGGTTCCTGCTCGTGCGGCCCATGAGCAAGGTCATCGACGCCCGGTCGTGGCCGCCGGTTCCCTGCACGGTCGTCGAGAGCCGTGTGGACGAGAGCAGCGGCGAGGACGGCTCCACCTACAGGCCCCTGGTCAATGCCGCCTATCACGTCGACGGCGTCGAGCACCGGTCCGCGACCTACGACTTCTCGGGCAGCGTCTACTCCAGCGGCTACGACGGCAAGGCCGAGATCGTCGCCCGCTATCCCGTGGGCGCTCACATCACCTGCTACGTCAACCCGGACGACACGGCCGAGGCGGTGATCTCGCGGGAGCTTTCCGGCAGCTACTTCTTCGGCCTCTTCGGGCTCATGTTCTTCCTGCCCGGCGTCATCGGGATGTTCTGGGTGCTGAGCGGCGGCTTCAAGAGCACGACCTCGGGCGCGGCCAAGGCCGTGAAGCTCGACCCGGGGGCGCCGTTCGGAGTGACCAACCCGCAGGGGGACGACGCCCACGGTGCCGTCGAGCTCAAGCCCAGGGCCACCCCCCTGCGCAAGCTGATCGGGCTGATCATCGCCAGCGTCATCTGGAACGGGATCGTCTGGACGGTCGCCTGGTTCGCGGTGATCCAACCCCAGGAGGGTCCAGGCTGCATCGTAGCCGTCCTCGTCCTCTTCGGGCTGATCGGGCTCCTCCTGATCTACTCGACCTTCCGGCAGCTCCTGGTGCTGTTCAATCCCCGGCCGCGGCTCACCCTGAGCCCGGGCAGCCTGAAGCTCGGAGAAGTGGCCTACCTCCAGTGGCGGCTCACCGGAGCCACGGGCGGAGCCCGCAGGCTCCTGGTCACACTGGAAGGGAAGGAAGAGGTCCGCTACCGCCGCGGTACAAACACCCACACCGAGATCAAGCCCTTCGCCACGGTCCCGCTCGTGGACTCGACCGACTCCTACCAGATGCTCTCGGGCT
>DATMER010000101.1:0-30663 GCA_035556715.1 Thermoanaerobaculia bacterium | reverse complement strand
TGTAGATCATCGTGGTCTTCACGCTCTTGTGGCCCAAGAGCTCCTGGACTGTACGAATGTCGTACCCGCTCATCAGCAGATGGGTCGCGAACGAATGCCTCAAGGCATGACAGGTCGCTGGCTTCGATAGCCTCGCCTTTTCATGGCATCCCGCTTTGCCCGCATCCTCGACTTCGCCCGGTCGAGCAGCTTTGGCTCTCTTGTCTCCTTGACATCAGCGGTCCCAGCGGAGGGCAACATGGCCGAATTTGCGACGTTCCCCGGCTGGACGGCGACCATCCCCGTCTCTCTGGGCGGCGTCGCCATCTCCTCGGGGACCCTCCGGTTCAGATGGGAGCAATCGCCATCTTCCCGGGGGCCTCTCCCATCGATGCGGCGACCGTGCCCAACCGGATGGCGACCGTCGCCATCTCTTCGGGCGTCTCTCCCATCCGGACGGGGATCATCCCCACTTGGATGGCGACCGTTCCCATCTCCTCGGCGACTCTCCGATCCGGATGGGAGTCATCGCCATCTTCCCGGGGATCGCTCCCGCCGGCTCCGCGACCGTGCCCGTCCAGATGAAAAATGACTTCGGGCGCGCTCGAATCGATTCGGACCGGTCCGAGCGGCTCAGGACGCAACCGAGGTCTCGCGCAGCGTCAGGAGATCGGCCGGAACGGCAGGAGCCGATCGGGCGGCTCTCCATAACTTTTCGCCGACTCGGCAAGACTATCGCCGTGTCGCCGCAATGCATTGGCGGCTCCCCATAGCCTATCGCCGTCTCCCGAAACCTATCGGCCTCTCGCCACAACGGTCGCCGTGTCACTCAACCTATCGCAAGCTCCCCGCAATCCATCGGCGACTCTCCATGGCCTATCGGCGACACCCGAAATCCATCGCCGTGTTGCCGCAACCTGTCGGCGGCCCGGACAACCTGTCGGCGACTCTCCCTTACCTGTCGGCGACTGCCCCTGGCTATCGCCGTCTCCTCAAATTCTGTCGACGGCTCCCGAAGTCTATCGGCGAGTCGCCAAAGTCTATCGGCGGCTCGCCGATAGTCATGGGCGATTGCCAATCGGTTACGGAGGGAGGCTGATCGGTTACGGAGACACGCCTATGACTTGTGGAGCTCGCCGAAATCCGTCGGCGGCTGCCGATCGGCTTTCTCACCTTCCTGTCTACGGGTCCGGGTCGATTCTCGTATCGGGGATACGACAATCTCCCGATCCGCACCGCGGATTCTAGCGACAGCTCCGCTCGCTGCAAGGGGAAGGAAAAAGGAGGGGGCGCGACTCGGCGCACCCCCTCGGGAAGGTCAACTATCGAACGTCTTCAGGCAACGGCGGCGGGGGCGGCTCCGGCTTCGCGGGCTTCGGCTGGCGGCCGCTGCCAACAGGTGCCCAACAGGTGCCAGGCGCGTGTTTGGCAGGCACTGGTCACCGAATATATTGCAACTTGTCTATAAGTAGGATACCGTTGCGTCTCACGCGCCCGGAAGGAGGTTGTCCGTGCGAGTCGAGATCAGAGAGAAGGTTCGTTCTACGGCTAACGAAGACGGTGGGGTCCTGCTCGACTTGGAGCAGGGTAAATACTTCAGCTTGAACGGGATGGGCGCCGAGATCTGGAAGAAGCTCCAGGCGGGCGCCACCCTTTCCGACATCCAGGACCACCTGCAGGCTACCTACGCTGCCCCGCCGGAGCGCATTCGGCAGGATCTCCAGCGGTTCGTCCAACGGCTCCAGGAGATGGGGGTGGTCGTTGTCTCCGCCTCTTGAGAGCGCCGCCGAGCTGAGGCCCGCCGACGTCCGGAGGGCGCGCAGCTTCCGGGAGCTGGCGGGCGTGGCAGTCGCCTTCGCCAGTCTGGTCATGATGGACCTGCTCGTCCGGAAGCACGGTTTCCCCGGCCTGTACCAGCGGCTCGCCTCCTGGCCGGTCCTCGCCGGCCGGAGACGCGACTCCGCCCGGGTCGGCGAGATCTGCTCCGCGGTCGACCGCGCCGCGGCCCTCTACTTCAAACGCGCCTGGTGCCTCCAGCGCTCGGCCACGGCGACCTTCCTGCTCCGGCGCGCGGGCTTCCCGGCCGAGATGGTGATCGGCGTGCAGACCATGCCCTTCGCCGCGCATGCCTGGGTGGAGCTGGCCGGCGAGGTGGCCAACGACCGGCCGGGAGTCCGCGAGATCTATGACGTCATCGAGCGCCTGGGTCCGCCCGCGGGAAAGGACGGCGGCCGGTGAGCGCCCTCGCGGGAATCCTCCGCCGCGACGGCGGTCCTCCTCAGGTGTCCCTCGCCCGGCTGTCGCGGTCGTTGCGCCGCCTGGGGCCGGATGGAGAGACGTTCGCATTTTCAGGCCTGGCCGGCATGGTCTACCGCCCGTTCCATACCTTCTCGGCCTCCAGGCGCTGGCATCAGCCGCTCCAGGACCGGCGCGGGAAGCTCCTCGCCTGGGACGGCCGCCTCGACAACGGCGCCGCCTTGGCCTCCGATCTGGGGCTGAGCCCGGAGTTGTGCGAGGACGATCCGCGGCTCGTCCTTGCGGCCTATGAGCGGTGGGGGCTCGCCAGCCTTTCCAGGCTGATCGGCGACTTCGCCCTGTCCCTCTGGGATCCGGCCGAGGCGAGGCTCATGCTGGCGCGGGACGCCTTCGGCGCCCGGCCTCTCTACTACGCCTCGCAGCCGGACTCCCTCGCCTGGGCTTCGAGCCTCCGGCCCCTGCTGGAGCGCCGGGGCGCCGCGGAGATCGACGAGGACTTCGTCGCCGATTTCCTGACCTTCCCGAAAGCTTCGGAGCGTACCCCTTATCAGGAGATCCGGTCCGTGCCTCCCGGCTGCGCGCTCGTCGCCGGCAGGACCGGCGAGGAGCTGTATCGCTTCTGGGATTTCCGTCCCGGCCGGCAGATCGAGCACGCGGGCGACGCCGAATGCGAGGAGCGCTTCCGCGAGCTGTTCCGGGAGGCGGTGCGGGTGCGTCTCCGCGCCGAGGGGACCGTCTGCGCCGAGCTCTCCGGCGGGCTCGATTCGTCGTCGATCGTCTGCATGGCGGACGAGATCCTGCGTACCGGCGAGGCCGAGACCGAGGCGCTCGAAACGATCTCCTACGTCTATGACCGGGCAGCGAGAGCCGACGAGCGGCCGTTCATCCGGGCCGTGGAGGAGAGGAGAGGGCGGCCGGGAATCCACCTCCGCGAGGATGACCATCCGGTTCTGACCCCCCTGCCCGGGGATGCCCGCCTCGAATACCCCACGTTCGAGCACGCCTTTTCGGCCCGCCACGAGCGCGTGGAGCAGACCATGAGGGGCCTGGGAGCCCGGGTCCTGCTTGCCGGCGATGGTGGCGACCAGGTGACGTGGGGGAGCGTCGGCCCCCCGCTCGAGCCGGCGGATCTGCTCCGCCAGTTGCGGCCGTTTCGCTTCCTGCGCAGCCTCCGGGCTTGGAGCCGCGCCCTCGAGATTCCGTACGTCGAGCTCCTCTGGCAGAGCACGATCCACCCCCTGCTGCCGCGCCGGGTACGAGCCTCCACATCCCTGGTCAGGTCGGGGATCCCGGCCTGGATCGATCCCGGCTTCCAACGCCGGATGAGCTTTCCGGACCGGAGGCTGGGAGTCCCCGCCCAGGGCCTTCCCAGCGAACAGTTCCAGGCCTTCCTGCTCCAGAGCTGCGCCGAAGTCTGCTCGCGAGGCTTCTTCCTGCTCGACGGCTGCATTGAGCCGAGCTATCCCTTCCTCCATCGTCCGCTCGTCGAATTCCTCCTGGCGCTTCCCCTGAGCCAGAAGATCCGCCCCGGGGAGAACAGGTCCCTGATGAGGCGGGCGCTGCGGGGGCTGCTTCCCGCCGAGGTGGTCTCCCGCAACACCAAGGCGGGGCCGAATTCCGCCATCTTTCGAGGGATCGCCCGGGAGTGGAAGTGGATCGAGACGCTGCTCGAATCGCCGCGCGTTGCCGACCGTGGATGGGTCGACGCGCGCCTTCTGCGGCTCGATCTCGAGCGCGCGCGCCACGGCGCGCCGGCCGACACCGTCGCGCTCGTCAAAATCCTCTCGCTCGAATTGTGGCTTCGTTCCATCGAGCGCTGGTCTCCGAGCGTCTCCGAGGCGCCGGAGCCGGTGCTCGCCGGTCCATCACGGGACTTCGAGTCCCTGGAAAGGAGGTGATTTTATGAAGCCGTACGAGACACCTGAGATCTTCGAACTGGGCTCGGTGGAGAGCCTGACCTTCGGGTCTGCCATCATCGGGGATCCCGACGACGACTGTTGCTGGCCGTGGGCGGGCTGATGATCCCGATCCCCACCCCGGGATGCGCTCCCGGGGTGGGGGATCACGCCGCGCGCAGCCAGCGCCGTCGCGGCCGAGAAAAGCTGTCTATGTTTTGCTGGAGCCGCCGCCGGAGGGCTGCATCCGGCACCAGGCGCTCAGGAGCAGCCGCCGGGTGCTGGACATGTCGCGGGTTCGCGGCATGTAGTTGCTCGACATCCAATTCGCGGGTGCGGGGTCGATGGCCTGGAGGATGCTCGATGCGTTTTTGGAAACCGAAGACTCATCGTTGAGCACGACGAATTTTTTCATGACCGGATAGAGAAGGTAGTAGGTCCGCAGCACGTTCTGGTACACCACATCAAACGTGAGCTGATCGTTGCCGACCGGCTTCGCGGCGGTCGCATCCACGAAGTACTGACTGAAGCCGTCCTCGGCGTTCGGCAGGATGCGCAGGCTGATCTGCGGCCAGTTCGTGATGAAGGGCGGATTCGCGGACGTGGCGGGCGGATTCGCGAACACGGCGTAGCTGGGCGGCGGCGGGGGCTGGCCCTCGGCGGTGAACGTGAACAGGAAGTCGCCCGGCTGGCTCATATCAACCGAAATCGGCTGCCCCGGCTGGTAGTTGGTGTTGATGGGCTGCGCGTCGCCCGGAGCCTGGAGCGGGACCGAGGCGTACTGCCATATGGTGATCGGCGGGCACGAGCCCGCGGCGAGCTCCTGGCCATACTGGAACACCGAGACGGTCACCGCCTCCTGTCTCCCCTGATTCACGAGCTCCGTGCCGGAGCCGAACTGCTCGCCGTAGACCGCCTGCTGGTTCGTGACGAAGTAGTAGTCCGTCTCCGACAGGACCACGCCGAGCGTCGCATGGACGAGCTGGAACATGGCGTTCCCGCCAGCCAGGATCTGCTGCGCCTGCGGGTTCGAAGAGATGTCGAAGTCGAACAGCCAACCACTCTGGTTCCCGGCATTCGTATCCGAATAATTCACCGCCGCGACCGTGGCGCTGGCGGTCCCGTTCGTGACCACCAGCGAGACCGCGCCAAAGTCGTACTTGGGATTGTTTCCCGACTGAAAGTAGTCCGGGAACGTCCCGGAGAATTCCGCGGAGATGATGTTGCCGTCGACCGACAGCACCGCAGGCGCGAGGGCGATGAGGTTTGTGAGGGGGTTGAGGGGGTTCGGAACGCCATTGTTGGTTGTGCCTTGCGGAGTCGGGATCGCCGGTGTGTCCGCCACCATCAGCCGGCCGATCGGCGCCGTGAAAATGGTTTCATCTTCGTACAAGGGCGCGATGGTAGCCACGAGCTGCAGGACGGAGGAATTGGCCCCCTCCTGCTCGTAGAGCGCCTCGAGCGCCGCGTTGCCGACGATGGTCTGCGTCGGCTCGTACAGGTAGTAACGGAAGATGACGCCGACGATGCTCGGATCGTCAAAGCCCGGGATGCTGATCGTAGCGCCCGAGCTCTTGAGCATGACGTGATACAGGTAGCCGCCAGACCCGGCGTCTTGTGTCAGGTTGACATTGCGATAGAAGTTCAGCCACTGGCTGGAACCTTTCGACGTGCTCCCGCTGAGCCACGTCTGGCTCCCCTGCGTCAGCGTCAGGCTGTCGATAAAGAACTGCGTTGCGGGTGGATCACCCTCGGAGTTGACATCGGTGATGGTGCCGGAGAACGTCAGCGATGCGCCGAGCAGGCCCGTCACCGGAATGCCGCTGTCCGGGCTGGTGTAAACCTGGCCAGGCGCGGTGGTCACGCCGACCACGTTCGCCGAAAGGATCTGCGAGCTCATGCCTCCATAGTAGTTCCACTCGGCGGGGATGATCTGCTGCGGCCCTTGGGGCGTATCGAACGTCTGCGCCTTCTGGACCCAGGCAATGAAATCCGCGTCGGACATGCCATATGTCTGCGGCTGGACCATCTTCGAGTTGATCAGCGCGAGCGTCTGCCCCGTGTACGGCCCATAACCGTCGGGCAGCGTGGCAAATCCCGCGTAATCATCGTTGTTCGCGGTCCCGGGGTTCAGTTGGAGCTTGCCCGTGATGTTGATGCGGGGAAAGTCGAAAAGGCTCATGGATCCTCCTCCGTAGAAAGGAGCTTTTACTGCAATTCGGTAGATTGCTCCATCCTGGCATGAGTCGGAATCGCGGTCAAGCCCGCCCTGGGCGAGCCGTGTCCTCCTCTCCGGCCTTCATTTGACCGGGGAGGGCACCGGCGCGAGCGGGGTCCTCGAGTAGAGGCCAATCGGGTGGCCGGCTGGATCGATGACCACAGCAATGGCTCCGATGCCGTCCGGCAGGTTGAAGGGGAAACCGGGTGGGATTGTTCCACCCAGTTCCTTCGCTTTCTTGCAACTGGCCTGGATGTCGGTCACTTGGACGTAGACCACTCCGTTGAACGCGGTGATCTGGCCGTCCGCAACGCGAAGTGTCCCGATCGCCGTGCCACCCGCGACGATCTCCGCCGCCAGATCAGTGCCCTGGACGGGGTTGAATTGCCAATCGAAGAGCTTCCCGTAGAAATCCTTGGACTGCGGCAGGCTGGTCGTGGTGATGTCGAACCAGGCGATGCGGCCCGGTCCGACATCCGCCGGTGGAGTCGCCGCATGGAGCTCTCCGGACACGAGAGTCGCCAGGATCATCGCCAAAATCGCGCTTCGCATCGCTGTTCTCCGATTCAAGTTGTGAGATAGGGCCGCTCCAATTCTACCCCGAGCGCCTCACCGAGACCAGCCCTGGCTGCTTACCCGCTCCTGATTGACAGCCTCAGAGCGGGGGCGTAGTCTTGTTAAGTCCATGGTTTCGCGAATCTTACGAGGAGCTCGTCAGGTCTGCCATCCGGCACAGGATGAGAAATATGCGTAAGCATTCAGCCTCAGTATTTGTCAGCCTGGCCTCGCTGCATAAGGGCGGGAATATTACCGGGGAGATCTGGCTGGAAGTCGCGGGCTTCGCTTTCCCGGAAAGGCGTTGGAGCGACTTCCCCGTGATCATCCTGGGGTGGTGGTTGGACGCGCTCTTCAAACTGTGGTCGGGGAAGAAAAAGCGGATCGAGTGCTTGTGCTTGTTTATGGACGGGCCGTATGGGTTTGAAGTGTCAGGGGAGAAAGACGCGTATGTTCTGCGGTGCTACAGAGACCCTTTTGACACGAGAGAATGTGAATGGGAAGGTGCCATTAGCTTGACAAATCTTTTGCGGCAAGTTCTGGATGCTGCCTCCATCATCATAAAAGAGTGCCGGAGGCAGGGCTGGGCGACGAAAGATCTTGAAGCCCTGGAATCGAGATGGGTCTATATGGATGGGGTGCTTAATCCGCAATCGGTCTAACCACGGCATGCATGATCAATGGCTGATTCCCCGACAGGCGTCAGTCGAGTGTTTCGCCTCAAAACCGTGGCGACCATCTTGAACGAAGCCCTATTCAGGTCTCCCGTTCGTCCGTGTTTGAGCGACACCCTCCTTGTGAGGCGAACGTGCCACTCGCCAACGGCGATTGGCGCCTTGGGGCTTTTCCCGACGTTCTGCAACCGTCAGGTACAGCCGCCGCTTCGCCCGCGAGATTGCCACGAAATAGGCAGAGCGTTCCGCGTCTGGCTCGCCCCAAAAGGTCTCGTTCTCAACGCCGATAACGATGACGGAATCGAACTCAAGTCCTTTGCACTTGTGGATGGTCAAGATCCGCACAGCTCCATCTTCGGAGAAACGAGCCAGAGCACGCGCGGCGCCCTCATCGAGCTCGAGGAGTTCCCGGATGCGATCAAAGGTTTGCGCGATCACCTCGTCCAAGCGGTTGCCGCGCTCATATTCGGCGGACAGGCCTGTCAAAACTTCGCGTCCGAGTAGATTAAGGAACTCGTCGGCGAGCTTGTACAGTTCACCGGCGTTCGTTGCTTCGGCGCCGCCCTGGTGTACTCGATCGCGAGCGTCGTCGATGTGTCAGGCGGATGTCAGTTCCAAGGAATGCGGCTTGGATCAGTTGGTATCGCTCCAAGGTGCAGTCCTGGAATTCGTCGAGGAACACGTGGCTATAGGTCTGCCGCACGGCATTGCGAGCGACCTGACTGGATCGCAGGATCTGGACTGCCAAGGGCACCATGCCGAACAGCCTCGCGAGCGCTTGGAGCACAGCCGTCTTGCCGGTTCCATTAGGCCCGAGCAGAAAGCACATCGCATCCAGTGCGATGACAGTGGGTACTTGCCCGAAGGATTGGAAGTTGCTCAACCGCAGCCGTGTCAGTTTCATGATGTAACCTTCTTCTTTGGCCGGTCGATCCCAGACGGAGGAGATCCGGTTGAAGCCCGCACATCCCCGACCCCACCAGGTCAAAGGTCTTCGGGACTGAGGCCAGTCCTGCGTGCGATGCGGGCCAGCATGGCGGGGCCGATCTCTTCTCCCTCATGGAAGGACCAGACGTAGTCGGGCCAATCCGGGGGGTGGAGCATCCGATGCGAGCCGGTTGTGCGCTTGATGCTCCAGCCGATGCGGAGGAGGGCGGCGAGAACCCGACTCGCCCTACAGGAGGGCTAACGGCTCACGCTGCGAGCACGAACGCGACGTCCATCAATTCGACCGGAGCTTCACCATGCTCCAGCTTGTCCGCCAAGACACGTAAAGCCAGGGCCTGGGCTGAGGCGAGGGCATCTTCGCGAGAGGTGCCGTAGGCCAGCGTCCCTGGGAGCTCCAGCACTTCCGCGATCCAGCGTCCATCCACCTCGGTTTCGAGTTCCACCGTCAGTCGCATGCTGGAAGTCTAGCACTGCGAGTGTTCTGAATCACCTATTCGGCGTTAAGAGCGGCCGTGCTGTCGCAGCCAGTATTCGCGGAACGACCGCAGCCGAGGTAGAGACTCGCGGTCTTTCGCGCGGCCACTCGCCTCCTTGCTGGCAATGATGTCGTCGAGGTGGCAGACGGAGAAGCCTTCAACCTCCACGCGCCGCCGCCAGGCGTCCGCAAAACGCTCGATGCCGTCTGGCGCGAAGACGAGGTCGAGGTCGAAAGGCCCGTTCTTGAGCTGCACGAAATCCTTGCCGCGCTCGATTTGTGCTGCCTGCTCGTCGTCAAGGGCGAAACCCAACTCACGCAGGGCAGCGACGATGGCTCTGCCATTGTCAGGACTCTTCTCTACGAAGAGGTCGGCGTCCTGAGTCGTGTCGGGGAAGCCGAGCAGAATCGCGCCGGACTTGCCGAGGAAAAGGTAGAGCACGCCATGGCGGGCGAAAGCGTCGCGGATTTCCTCGGCCTGCCGGTACTCAAACGCGCCCATATCCCAGCCAGTCCGGCAGGTTCTCCTCGCACCAGCGGCGGTAATCGGCGGTCGTGTCGAAGGCGCGAAACGGCTCGTCGTCGAGCACCGGCTTGTAGGTGTGGATGAAGGCGTAGCGAAAGCGGGTCGGCAGCGGCCGGCGGGCAGCGGCCTCGAACTCGGCCAGCCACTCCGCCGGAATGTCGTCCTCTCGTGGCGTCGCTTCCCTCGGCTGAGACGTCTCTGAATCCATGGCCGATGATTATAGGACCTGAAAGGTCCGCCGGGCCGGCGAGCGCATATGTGGGCGGAGAGCGCAAGGCTGGCAGTCCATCCCACGTTGAAAAGCTCGCGGACATTTCAATGCAGAACAGGATCGTTTCAACTCATTGCGTGCTCTACGTTGAAAGGCGACCGCTAATTTCCACGTAGAGTCCATTCTGCGTTGAAATGTCTCCATTCTTTGGGATGCGGGAAGGGACGGGAGCCCTGGCGGGCGCCCGCCCCGGAGTGGCTAGATGCGAGCCATCAGCCCGTCGAGCGTCGTGATGTGCGCCCGCTGCCGGGGGAGGATACCGTTGATCATCGCCTGGCAGTCGGCGGGCAGGGTCTGGTCCTTGAGGGCCTCCTCGTAGTCCTTGAGGCCGTGCTCCTCTCCCTCTTTTAGGGCCTTGAGCGCGGCGGCGTTTCCGAAGAGCTTCGCGGTGCCCTCGACGGCCTTCGCGAACGCGCCCCAGGGACCCGAGTCCGTGGAAGGCTTGCCGCCGTGCTGCTCGACGTGGTGCCAGAGCGCGTCGGCCGCGTCGCGGTGGTCGCGCTGAATGGCCCGCAACTCCTCGATCCAGGGGTCGTGCGGGTCGCCGCCCAGCTTGTCGATGGCCTGGCGGTAGGTCTCGATCGCGGACATCTCACCCCTCAACAGGCTGTTCAGGGTGTTCGTCTCCGTGGCGGTAGCCATTTGGTCCTCCTTGCCGGATGGATGACGGGAGGGGCGGTACGGCTTGCCCCGGGTTCCTGCAGGAAGGATTGTGCAAGCGATGTGCCTGCCGGCCTATCCCTCGTCCCCGGGCACGGTGGCCGGCTGCGGGACCGTGATCCGCACGGTGTTGACGCGGTTGAGGTGGACCTCCATGACTTCGATCGTCACCGGGCCAACCTGGACCCGGTCGCCCACGGCGGGGTTGCGGCCCAGCTCGGAGAGGACCAGGCCGCCGATGGTGTCCTCGTCGCGGTCGCTCATCTCGAGGTCCAGCTCGTCTTCCAGGTCCTCGATGAGCATCCCGCCGCTGACTTCGTAGACGCCGTCTTCCACCTTGAGGAGCTCGGGCTTGTCGACGTCGAACTCGTCGCTGATCTGGCCGACGATCTCCTCGATCACGTCTTCCAGGGTCACGACTCCGGAGACGCCGCCGTATTCGTCGATGACCGCGGCGAGGTGGAAGCGCTCGGTCCGCATCCGCTTGAGCAGGCGGTCGAGCTCCAGGGTCTCGGGCACGAAGGCGATCTCCCGCGCCACCTCCTGGAGGGAGGTCAGGGGACGCTCGCGGCGGAAGAGGTCCTTGATGTGGATGACGCCGATGACGTGGTCGAGGTCCCCCTCGCAGAGCGGGAAGCGGGTGTGGCCGCTGCGCCGCGCCAGGCGCAGGTTCTCGGCGAGCGGCCGGGTCATGGAGAGGTAGATCACGTCCTGGCGCGGGAGCATGATCTGCCGCGCCACCCGGTGGGAGAGCTCGAAGATGTTGTCGAGCAGCTCGCGCTTCTGGAGCGAGAGGTGGCTCGCGTGGCTGGAGGCCAGGAGCAGGCGGATCTCCTCTTCGTCCTGGGCGATCTCGGACTCGCTCACCGGCGCGATCCCCACCAGCTTCAGGAGGAAGTTGGCGGTGTGGTTGAGCAGCCAGATCGCCGGGTAGGTGATCTTGTAGAAGAAGAAGAGGGGCAGCGCCACCATCAGGGTGGTGCCCTCGGACTTGCGGATGGCGATCGATTTCGGGGCCAGCTCGCCGAGCACGATGTGCAGGATCGTGATGACCAGGAAGGAGACGGTCAGTGCCGCCGAGTGGAGGAGCGCCGGGTTGTCGCGGGTGAAGGGCCGGACCAGCGGCTCGATGATCCAGGCGAAGGCCGGCTCGCCGATCCAGCCGAGGGCGAGGCTCGCCAGGGTGATCCCGAGCTGGGTGGCCGAGAGGTAGGCGTCCAGGTGGCGGATCATGTGCCGCGCAATGTCGGCCCGGCGGTTGCCCGCGGCCACGTAGGGGTCGATCTGGGTCGGCCGCACCTTGACGAGCGCGAACTCCGCCGCCACGAAGAAGCCGTTCAGGAAGACCAGGAGGATGGCGATGAAGAGGCCCCACCCCGGGTCGATGTTCACCCCGGCTCCCGGCACGGCTGCGAGGAGGAAGAGGCTCATAGACACGTCCCCCTCCTCAGCCGGGGATCATCGCTGGCGTTGGAGAGAAGCGAGACGAGGTTCGAACTCGGAGGGTCCTGACTCAAGGCGAGTCACATCTTAGCACAGCGCCTCTTCCGGGGTGGCGGGCTCGGCTCCGGCCCCCCGGGCGCCCCCAGCGCACAACGCCGAGTGGTAGACCTCCCGGTAGGCGGCGCACATGTCCTCAAAGGTGAAGCTCTCCTCGACCCGGCGCCGGTTGAGCCGGGCCAGGCGCTGGCGGCCGGCCGGATCGCGCAGCAGGGCTGCAAGGTGGCGGGCGAGGCCCGCAATGGTCTCGGATGGGTCTTCGCCGTTGAGCGGCACCAGGTGAGCCGTCTGCTCGGAGGGCAGCACGGTGCGGATGTCTCCTACGTCCGTGCATACCACGGGCAATCCCGTGGCCATGGCTTCCAGGAGGCAGACCGGCATCTGCTCGGTGTCGGAAGTGATGGAGAAGAGGTCCATGGCGCGGTAGAAGCGCTCGGGGTCCGGGCGGTAGCCGGCGAGGTGGACCCGTCCCGCGAGGTCGGGGCGGGCGGCCCTCTCCTCCAGTTGCGGCCTCATCTCTCCCTCGCCCACGATCAGCACGTGGACGTTCATCGCCGGGTCCAGGGCGGCGCAGGCGTCGAGCAGCCGGTCGAAGCGCTTCTCGGGCCGCAGGTGGCCCACGGCGCCGATCACGGGAGCGTCCTCCGGGATCCCGAGCTCCCGCCGCAGCTCGAGGTTGCCGTCGGCCGGACCGTAGCCGTCCAGGCGGATGCCGTTCCGGATCAGGGTGATCTGCCCGGCCGGGACCTTCCAGAGCCGGGTGGCGATGCCGAACAGGCGGTCGGAGGGGACGATCAGCCGGTAGACCCCCGGGAGCACGAGCTGGCGGGCGAGGTTGCGGCGGCGCTTGAAGGTCTCGGCCTCGTCGGCGTTGAAGCCGTCCTCGTGATGGACCACGCGCCGGAAGCCCAGGCTCCGCGCCGCGAGCAGCATGTCGAATGCCCCCCAGTTGTATGTAAGTACCAGGTCCGGGGCCACGCTCCGCAGCAGCTCGCGCAGGCGCCGGGCCGTGGCGAGCGAGCCCGCCATGGGCAGGCCGGGGAGGATGCGCACCGGCGCTCCCTCCGGCAGGCGGTCCACGGCGTCGGTCCGCCCATCCATGGAGAGGATGGAGTGGCGGAACTGGGCACCGAAGCCCGCGATCAGGTTCACCGTCCGCATCTCCAGGCCGGCGGGGACGAAAGTCGGGAGCACGTGCAGCAGGTGAGGGGTTCGAAGCTCCGTCATCGGGGGGCACCTCCATTCTGGAAGCTGAAGAACACGGCTTCGGTCGTATCGAGCTGGAACTGAAAACGGTCGCCATCGGGGAGAGGCTGTCCGGTGCGCTCGTCCAGGACACCCGTCACCGGCCCGGCAAGCCGGACCTGGACGGGCAACCGGGTCTCGATCAGGTCTTCGGCGGCAGCTCCGCCGCTGAGAGAGGTCCGCACGATGGAGGCGTTTTGCAGGATCAGGACCAACGTCCGCCCGGCCTTGGACCAGGAGACGACTTCGAGCTTCGGGAGCTTGCCCTGGGCCAGGGGAGTCACCTCGATCCGCGGGGTGACCGCATCGAGGACCGGCTGGAGGAAGGTCCGGCGGTGCGCATCGGTGTCGGTCCTCTCCTGCCGGTACATCAGGTAGCGCTGGGGCGAGAGGTTCAGGTAGACGGCGCGCCCTTTCCCGGCCTGCCGCGCGGTCCCGACCGGGAGCTTCCGCTCGGCCACGGCGAAGGATTGGTGCAATCTGGGACTGAGGGTGTCGAACAGCTCGCGGTAGCTCTCGGACTTGTAGCCCTTCTCCTGGTCCGTCTCCACCCACAGCTCGCCGCCGAAGAAGTCCTCCCGGGTCTCTTTTCCGTCGTGGCGGACTCCGAAGAGGTCGTCCAGCGCGCCGCGGGACCGTCCCCGGCCATGTTGGTCGAAGAGGCCGCAGGCGAAGTCGGCGATCACCGTCCCCCCGGCCGCGGCGAAGTCGGCGATCCGCCGGGCCTCGATGTCGGACAGGGCGTAGGAGGCCGGGAGGATCAGCACCTTGTAGCGGGCCGGCACGCCGTGGAGCACCACCTGGTCGTAGGCGAGGAAGTCGTATTGGAGGCCGGCATCGTTGAGGATCGTCTCCCAGGCGCGGCGGACGTTGTGGGAGGTGCCCAGGCGGTGGTCGCCGTTGCGGTTTGGCCAGGTGCGGCCGTGGGGCTCGGCATCCAGGAGCCAGGAGACCTGGATCGAGGGATGGGAGTAGTAGATGGCGATCCCGTCCTGGAGCCAGCGGGCGCCGACCAGCTTCTTCCCCTGGACGCCGCCCAGTTCCTGGAGGGTGAGGCGGAAGCGCTCCAGCCAGGGGCGGGGCGTGCCGTCGGGGAGGAACCAGCCCTCCACCCAGCCGACCATGCCCCGGTTGCCGTGCGCGAAGTGGTGCCAGGCCATCCAGGCGTCGTGGCCCGCTCCGAGGCGGTCGCCGCGCCGGTCGTCGTGGAAGTGGGTCGAGATCCGCGGGATCGCGGGGCTGAAGGAGCGGACGATCTCCGGCGCGGAGCCGAGGTCGTAGGCTTCGACGTACTGGACCTTCGTGGCGAGCTTGGCCCAGTCGTAGCCGCCCCAGAGGCTGGGGCCCTGGCCGCCCACGAAGCCGCAGGGGGTGGAAGGGTCCTCCCGGTTGCAGCGCTCCACGAGCCGGCCCACGAAGTCGGCCCAGACCGAGTCGTTGTAGGTCATGCGGTCGAGGAAGGGCGAGAAGTCGATCTCCCCCAGGGGCTCGTCCAGCTCCCCCCGGACCTCGTCCGGACCCACGTACCTGAGCTTCGGCGGGTGGGGAGGAGACCCGCCGTAGTAGGTCCGCAGCCAGCGCTCGTAGGCTTCGCCGTCCTCGTTGACGCGCCAGGGGATCGGCCGCACGAACGATCCGGTCGAGATCTCGTCGTCCAGCGAGTAGGCCACACGCTGAGGGCTGCGCCGGATCAGGGCCAGGTTGCTCACGACGGTTGATTCGAGCTCGCGCAGGAGGCCGGGCGTCAGGGGGCGAGGCCGCACGGCTCGAGGATCGCGAAGGCCGTCCTTGAGCTGGGCGGGCATGAGGAAGAGCGAGCCCTTGCCCGCGGTGTGGTCGTTGTAGAAGCGCAGCCCCCAGCGCTCCAGCCAGTCGAGCGGACCCATGCCGTGATCCATGACGCCGCCGTTGATGCCATAGAGCCGGCAGAACTCGCCGCCGCGCTGGTCGGTGCCGACGTGCCAGCGGTAGCGCCAGGGCATGTAGAGCCAGGTATCCCAGCGGCCTTCGGTGACAGCGGGGTCCTGGCGGACCCGGCGGAACTCGGGTGCCTGGCGGACGTAGGCGAGGTAGGCGCCCTCCGGCTCGGGTTGGCGGGTCGCCTCCCTCGGGCCGCAGGCCAGGGCGAGGACCATCCACGCAGCCTGGCTCATGGTCATGCGAGACATGCCGGCGCTCTTTGCGAGTCCCGTGCCGGGCAGAAGGAACCGGGCAGAAAGAAAAACGGCCGGCGCTGCCGCCGGCCGCTTCGAGGTACCAGGAGAAGGTGAGCGTCAGCTCTTGGTTTTCACCTTCGCGACGTTGCTGTAGGGGGAAGAGGCGTTGCCGCTGGTCGCTCGCACGCGGAAGGAGTAGGTGCCCTTCGCGGCCAGCCCCGAGACCCGAACCCTGGTCTGGTTGGCTCCGACCTGCCGGACCTCCCGGAACTTTCCGCCGACCAGCTTCTCGATCCGGAACTGCGTCTCACCTTTCGAGTTATCCCGCCACGTGAGCTCCACCTCCGTGGCTGAGACCGCCTTTGCGATGAGGGACGTCGGGCCAGCCAGGACGGTCGAAGCGCTGCCCGAGGTTGTGACGGTGGCGGTATTGCTGTAGGCGGAGTAGCCGCCGGCGGTCGCGGCCCGCACCCGGAAGGTGTACTCCGTCCCCGCGGCCAATCCGAGCAGCTTGACGCTGGTGATGTTCGAGCCCGTCATCTTGAACTGCTTGAACTCGCCGTTGGAGATCTTCTCGATCAGGAAGCTCTCCTCATTGCTGGAGTTGTCCGTCCAGGTGAGGCGGATCTCTCCGCTGGAGGCGGCCGTGGCCACCAGCGCGCTGGGGGCCGGGAGGGACGCGGAGGCGGTGGAGGTCGTGGCGGTGGACTGGTTGCTGTAGGCCGAGTTGCCGTATGTGTTCCTCGCCCGCACACGGAAGGTATAGGCGGTGCCGCCCTGGAGGCCGGTGATCTGGGCCCCGGTCGCGTTAGCGGCTGTCGCCTGGACCTCCTGGAAGACGCCGCCGACCTTCTGCTCGACGCGGAAGGAGTCTTCGTTGGCCGATTTGTCGCTCCAGGCGAGCTGGATCGCGGTCCCCGAGACCGCCTGGGCCTGGAGGCTGCCCGGCGCGGTCGGGGCGGTGCCTGGCGGGGGTGGCGGGGGCGGAGGGGGAGGCGTCGGCGTGGACCCGCCCAGGTTGGTCAGGCGGGCGACGGCCGCGTGCAGGCGGGTCAGGTACTGACCCTGGAGCTTGCCGAGGGGCGCGCCCTCTCCGGCCGCGGCCGCGAGCGCGATCTGCACCATCTCCTCGCCGCGGGCCCGCAGAGCGGCATCGTTGCTCATCTCTGCCGTGCGCAGGAACAGGGCGGTGACGCTGGTCTTCTCCGGCGTGTAGATCGGCCGGTCGTTCGGTACGGTGGCAACCAGGGTGCCGCCGACGCGCGCTCCGGCGTAGGTGTACTGGATGTTCTTCGGCCAGTCGCCGTCCACGGTGCCGTCGCCCTGGACCGTGGGCTCGATGTCCTTGAGGGTGCGGGCGATGGCCGTCATCACCCGGCTCGGGGCCAGGGCCGGGTTGCCCGTGGGGGCATCCTTCGTGTCCCGGAGCAGGCGGTAGAGGTTGTTCGTGTCGTAAAACCCGTGCATCCACATCGGTCCGTCGATGTACGTGCCGGCAGTGATTGCCCGCTCGCCCAGGAATCCGTAGGAGACGCCGTTGCGCTTGGCTTCCACGTAGTGCTGGGTCACGGCCCGGGAGAGGCTGGAGCGGAAGTCCTCCAGGAAGGTGCCGTCCTCGCTCGCCAGGCCGAGGAAACGGAAGGCGGTGATCCACTGCGAGGGCACGCGGCCGGTGAACTCCGAGGTGGTGGAGATCCGGTCGGCGTCGCAGGCCGGGCCGGCCGGACCGAGAAGGGGCTCGACCACCGGCCGCGGGCCGCGGGTGTCGCACTGCATGCGCCGCATGTTCTCGCCGCCGCGCCGCAGGGTCTCCACCACGGTGGAATCGCCGGTGAGCCAATAATGCAGGATCAGGTTCTCGAAATAGGCGTGGGAGCTGTTGAAGTCGATGCGGTAGCCGCCGTAGCCGGCCGGCGCCTGGCCGCAATAGAACCACTTCTCGTCCGGGCCGCAGCGCATGACCACGGTATGGAGCATGCGGAGGGCGGCCGGGGTCGAGATCTCGTCCAGCCACTCGACCTGGCCCGAGCGCATGGCCCAGATCGGGGCGGTCGAGGAGGTGTTGTGATAGTCGGCCCAGGTCGCGCACCAGAACTTGTCGTCCCACGCCTCGCCCGGGGTCGGGTCGCCGCCGCCGCAGTCGAGCTCGCCGGGCGCGCCGTCCTTGCCCCAGTAGCGGGGGAACACGCCGAAGGTGGTCAAACCGGCGATCCCATGCAGGTCGGTCTGCCGCAGAGTGCGGTCGAGGACCGACGGGACCACGGTGTCGTAGGACGCCACCGCCGCCGGCAGGTTCCCCACCGGGACTTCGTCGACGGCGTCCGAAGCCGCGAACCAGGCCGCCGTGGGCCAGGCGCGCAGGGGCCGGTTGAGGGGCGCCCAGACCACGCGGTCGAGCTGCGAGCGCGAGGGGTTGGGAGCCATGGCCGAGACCGCGAGCTCCGCGAACAGCCCCTGGTGGTGGGCGAGCCAGACGCTGCCGTCGGCCACGTCCACGGCCAGGCTGCCGTCGGAGAGGAGGCGCAGGGCCTGCGGCTCATAACGGTGCATCCGCGAGAGGCCGATGGCCACTGCGCCGGAGGGGCCGCTCGCGGCGAGCATGCCGCCGTCGGCCTGGGCTCCGCTCGCGGCCGTGCCGCCCACGTTCACCCGGAAGCTGAGCGGCGCGGTGCGGTTGGTCCGCAGGAGCTGGCGGACCTCGGCGGTCTGGCCGGCGCCCACGGCCTTCGCGACCGCAGCGGCGTCGAAGTCGCCGACCGCGGTGACCGTCGGCGTGCCGCCCAACGAGACCGCGAGCGTGTCGCGGATCTGCTCGACGCGCACGCCATTGGGGGCTCCGCTCGTGGTTTTCGTGCAGCCGTTGCAGGCCAGGTTCCCTTCCCACTGCACCACGTGGCGGACCACGGCGGTAGGGGAGCCGGCGGTGAACACGTAGCGCCGGACCGAGCCCATCTGTCCATTGCCGACGGGCGCGAGGTCGTAGGCGCCGTGGACCACGACCACGGCCGAGAGCGGCCCGGCGTGCTCGATGCGGATCTTGCGGGTGGTGGAGTGGCCTGCAGCGCCGCCGCTGGAGCGGATCGTCATGTCGCTGCCGCCGACCACGCGCGTGCCGTTGTCGAGCAGGATCTCCTCGAACAGCGCCCCGGGGTCGGTGCCGAAGCGGAACACGGCGGCGCCGGTGTCGACGGTGACCAGGTCGCCGGTCTGGGTGAGCCGCAGCGGCCGGGTCGGCGCCGGGTTCGCCACCGAGCCGTTGATGACCACCCTGTAGGTGACGCTGCCGCGGGCGGACACGGTGGCGGGGAAGGTCACGAGCAGCCACTGGATCGGGGCCGCGGCGTCGGTCAAAGGTGCGTTCCAGCGGGCTGTGACCCGGAACTCGGCGGGCACGGCCTTGCCGGCGGCATCGACGACGGCCAGAGAAGCCGTGCTGCGCAGGTTCAGGCTGCGGGGGATCGGTATGCCGGAGCGCAGGACTTCGCCGCTGCGGGCGACGCCCGCGGTTTCGCGGACGGTGAGGTCGAGCTGCGACGGGACCGGGACAGTGTACGCGGCGTAGGCGGGGAGGCCTGTGGTCAGAGCGAGCAGAGCGAAGAGCAAGGTGCGTGTGGCGCGGGTCAGATCGGGAAAGACAATTCTCATGTGCACAGACCCCTATAGACGGTCCACCGTCCACCCTCCCGGGTTGTTTGTCTGGCCACTGCGGGCTGCGTGAAGACGTACCTCTGCCGTGTACGCCGGACTCAGTGGCTACTGTTTGAACGACATCGCTTTCGCGTTGTGGGAGGGACCTTACAAGGGAGAACTGACAATGTCAATCTTTTTTTCGGGATATTTTTCCAACGCGGCCTTCAGCAAAACTCCTTCGAACGATCGTGCAGGGTTTCCGGAACGGCGCGAGTCGCGCCGGGAAACCCAGGTAAATCAAGCTCTTCTTCTCGTAGTGCTCAAGGCGGGTGCATCTTGTTGCTCCCGAGGTGAGCAACCTCAATGATCGATCACTGAAGGGAGGTTTTTACATTGCGGAGGAGAGGAGGATTTCGGCCACCTGCGGCAGATGCTCGAGGCCGACCGGGCAGGAGAGCCGGCGAACGGGGACTTGGCGGACGAGGCGGGAGAAGAGGTCGAGCCGCCGGGACTGGAGGCCCGCGGCCTCTACCAGGTAGGGCGAGAAGGAGTGCCGCACCAGCTCGATGACCGCCTGGCTCCTGGAGAGGGGGAGGATCTCCAGCGGACCCGGACGGCGCTCGACGACGTAGAGGGCGACCAGGGGAACGGCCGCATCGCAGAACGCGCCGAAGCTCCCGACCGGCACATGGAGCTTGCTGTCATCCGGGCAGACGGCGGCCAGGCCGTCGACCTTTCCTAGGAAGTGGAGGGCAGAGTCCGGCTCCATCCGCATCTGTGGGTACCCGGGCCGGGCCAGAAACGTCCCGCCGGCCTCCTCGACCGGCAGGATGTCGTCGGTCAGCAGAGAGGCTCCGGCGCGGACGAGCGTCGCGGTCAGGCTGCTCTTGCCGCCTCCGGAATGGGCGACGAATCCGGCCGCTCCGGCGCCAATCCGGACGGCCGATGCGTGGAGAGCAAGAATCCCCAGCCGCTCGAGCCAGTAGGACAGGACGGGGCCGAGGAGCCTGAGCTCCATCAGGTCCCGGCGAGCCGGATCCAGGAGATGGGCCGTGATCCGCCCGGGCTCCAGGTAGAAATCCGCTGTCGCGGGGAAGCGGAGGACCTCCATGTCCGGGAAGCGGTCGAGATGCGAGATGCTCTCGCCGGTCTCGTCACGCCAGGGGCTGCTGTAGATGCGCGATCCGTCTCCCTCGAGGACGGGAGCGGTGCCGAGGGAGAAGATCAGGTCGGGGGCTCCCCTCCCTGCATCCAGGCGGTGCGCGAAGGGGAAGTCGCTTGCCAGCGTGAGGCCGAAGACGCGGTGGGTCTGCAAGAGGCGTCGTCGCGATAAGACCTACGTCGGGCGGGATCCACCCTTCAACGGAAAATCCTGCAGGTCCAGGCCACTTCCCTGAGTCAGATCCTGGATCGAGCCCCACTCCTGCAGCTCAGGTGACGTATAAGGCTTTCGGCGAAGCGGGACCTCCGGGTCTCCGCTCCCGGACTGCAAGCCTTCCTTCCGCTTCCGCTCCATCAGCTCGCTTCCTCCCACGCTCCGCCGGCCTCTAGGCTGCCGGCGGGCTTGCTAAAGATAGTGAATCGAGCCCCAGATTTGTTTCATGCTCCCGCAACCAAGCCTCTAATGCTATAGAGTACCATAAGAGTCTGTCGGACCTGCTTTGAATTCCGTCCTGGTATCCTTTGTAGGCTGCCCGGAGACGCCCGCCGTCGAAAAAACCGAGCTCCGCCGCCAAAGGTGCTGCGAGCCATCGCTCGATCTGCTCTCGCCGTTCCTCTCCCAGCGAAAGGTCGAGAAACCCGCCGAGCCGCGTCTTGTCGATGCGAAGCCGGACCACGTCCGGAAGAAGCCCATCCATGGCTTGCCGCAACAGTGGCTTCAACGAGCCGGCCTTGAAGACCCTCTCAGGAGGGATCGACCACAGGAATTCCATGAGCCTGCGATCCAGGAATGGGTGCCGGACCTCGATTCCATATGCGGCGGCGTGCTGATCGTACCAAATGGCTGCTCTATCCCAGGGGGTCTGCAGGAAATGATCCTGGAGCGCCTGCCGAGCCGCTTCTCCGGCGTCGCGCGGGCGGGGAGCTTCGAGACGCGCGGCCAGATCCGTCCTCCTCGCGAAACCTGTATCGATCCAGCCGGGAAGCTTGGGGGATGGAGCGTGGCCCAACAGCCGCCTGATGGCCTGGTCTCCGGCCGGCGAAAGAAACGGCTGGACGAGGTAGTGATAGAGAATCCAACGCCAGCCACGCCGCTGTGCCGCGGCGTGCCGCACGATCTCGACCAGGGCGCCCAGATCGCCACGCCGCAGACGGTCGGCATAGACGAGAGGGCTGCCCGTCATCAGATCGTCCCCGCCGTGACCGGTGAGCAGGACCCGCGCGCCCCGGTTTCGAGCCCTGCGGAGCGCCTCGTGAAGGCAACCGTCCCAGGCGATGGATGGAGCTTCGAGCGAGGGCCGGCAGGTCTCGGGATCGCTGAAAACCGGAAAGCGTTCCGCTTCGACGAGCTCGGTCTCCATGCCCAAGCCGGCCGCGACGGCCTGGATGAAGGGCCGCTCGTCGCACTCCTGAAGCCGCTCGAAGACGAAGGAAGTGGCGAAGAGGCGGAGTGAGCCATCTTTCGGAAGGCACTGGTTCGCCATCGCCGCTACCGAGGTGGAGTCGAGGCCGCCGCTCATCAAGACCCCGACGCTGCCGGCCTGCGTCCGCAGGCGATCGTTCACCGCGTGGCGGAACAGCTCCAGGAAGTGGGCGGCGTAGTCCTCGTCGCGCCGGTACAAGGTCCGGATGTCCGGATCGAGGGTCCAGAAGCGCCCGGCCCGGACGCCACCGCCTGAGGCGACGAGGCGATGCCCCGGAGCCAGCCGCTGCACGTCCCGAAAGAGCGTGCGAGAAGGATCGGAGGCGCCGTCGACGAGATAGTCTCCCACCGCGATCTCGTCGAGGCGGCGCGAAACTCCGGGGTGCCGGAGCACCTGCTTGGCTTCCGAGGCGAGGCAGAGCACCGAGCCGATTTGGCCGTAGTACAGCGGCTTGATCGCCATGGGATCGCAGGCCGCGAAGATCTGCCGCCGCCGAGCATCCCAGAGCACGAACGCGAAGTCCCCCAGAAGGTGCTCCGCGCAAGTCATCCCCCAACGGCGATAGGCCGCCAGCAGAAGCTCCGCATCGCCAGGGCGATCCCGCGTGAGGGTTCCTTCCGCCGCCAGCCGGTCGATCAGCTCCCGGCGGTTGTCCAGGCGTACATCCGCCACGAGGTGGATGGATCCCTCCAGGCAGCGCACGGGCTGCCGTTCGCTCAAGGCCTCGGGAGTGGCGTCGAGCGCGAGGTGGCAGAGTCCGGCCTCGCCGGTGATCCGGTGAGCCCTGCCTCCGGGGCCGCGCCGGCTGGCCGCGGACGCCATTGCCAACAGAGCCGCTGGATCGGCAGGTCTGCCCGAAAAGTCGACGGTGACGCAGAAGCCGCTCATGGCCTGAAGGTCCTCTTCGGCTCCGCCCGGGTCCAGAAGTGCCGCTGGCAATGAGCCAAGAGTGCCGCGACTTCCAGACACAGGTCCGGATCCGAGGCGGCTGGGCCGGTCTCCGCGTCGCGGAGCTGCTGCCAGACGCTGGCTGCCGCCTTGGGAGCGCCGAGTCGAACCCGGATTGCTGCGATCAGCCTTTTCGCCTGCTCGACCCGCCGCAGTCCCTCCTCCCAGGTAACACGGCCATCCAGATATCCGCGCAGGAGCTTGCACCGGTACTCACGGCAGGGGCTGAGCCGCTCCTGATAGATCGTGCAGCAGCCGTCCTGATGGTTGGGGCAAGGCAGAGAGAAGGCGGTCTCCCCCTTCTGCACTTCGGTGCTCAGCCCCAGCCGCTCCGCGGCCTCGACCTCGCCGTCCCTGAGCCGGGCCCAATCGTGAAGGAGCCCCTGGCAGCAGAGGCCGCAGGCCAGGCAGAGCCTGGAGCCGTCGACCGGTTCGACTTCCGGGTTCATGACGCGTTCCGGGATGAGACGAGCGGCAGGAAGAGACGGCGGATGTCCGCCGGGTCTCCGACAGGATTGCCGGCGTCTTCGATCCAGGCGTGGGCGCGGAGCGCGCCGGCTTCCCTGCGAACGCCGATGAGGAGATCGGCCGAGACTCCATGCCGGCGCAGCAGGGCCTGCAGCGCCAGCGAGCGCGGCAGGCAGGTCATCGGGCGGAGGTGGCGGCAGGCGGCGATGTCGACCAGCCTGGCGAGGCGGGTGGAAGGGATCTCTTTCTTTTCCTTCGGCGAGAGACCCTCCAGGAGAGCCACAACCCGCGGAACCGGCAGGACGCGGACGGCGATGTACGCAATGAGAAGGTACACCCACGCGCGGGTGAGGGTGCGGAGCTCAGCCATGGGTCTCCACCAGCCGCTGCGAGCTCAGGGTCTCCACGAAGCTCAGGAGCTCTCTCCGCAGGCGATCCTCGGCCACCTCGTATTCGTCCAGCATGGCGCGCAGGGCTGTCTCCACGGAGCCGTGCTTCTGGAGCAGGAGCCAGATCCGGGTGCCCGTCTCATTGAGGCCGAAGTAGCGGCCGCTGCCGAGCTCGAGCAGGACCGCCTCTCCGTCCAGGTCGCGGAACATGACCCCGGAGGGGACGGTCACTTGGATATCGAACGTCGTCATGATGCCGCGCTCGTATCCTCTACTGGCAACCGGCGTCGATCTTGACCCAATCCACCTTGAAGAAGTCGTCGCCGCCGCCGTAGTTCTTGCTGACTCGGAACCGGACCCTGGTGTTGCTGGCCCTGTAGGACGAGATGTTGAAGGTGCGCGAGCTGATGTACGTACCGGTATAGCCGGTCAGCGTCTCCAGCACGGTGTAGGAGGAGCCGCCGTTCTTCGACACCTCGATGACCACCGCGTCATCGGCTTCGACTCCCCGGATGTGGAAGCTGACCCTCAGCGTCGCGGTAGCGAAGCCCGAGAGGTTCGCCTGCCGCGCCGCGCTCGGCTGGGTGCCGGTGTCGGGGCTGTCGCGCAGGATCAAGTACCCGCTGACCGGCTTCCCCACGGTTACGTTGCCTTTGCTCACTCCGGTCCCCGCGGTGTCGCTCTCCACCCACGCGCCGGCCCAGCTCAACGTGCCGTCGTTGTTCGAGAAGCTCGCGGCGTCGAAGTGGTCCTTGAAGTAGCCCGCCGTGCACGAGGGTGCGGGGCGGTAGCCGAAGTCGGCGTCGGTGCGGTTCTGGCCGGCGGCGAGCGTGACGGTCGCGATGTGCGCCGTGCCGGTGCCGTCGAGATCGTGGGTCTGGCTGGATCCGGACGGCAGCGTGCTCGACACCACCTTCACCCTGTAGGTTCCGGCCGGGAGGCCGCTGAAGGAGTAGTTGCCGTTGCCGCTCGTGGTCTGGGTCGCAATGACGGTGCCGCCCGAGTTGAGCAGTTGGACGGTGACGCCGTTGAGGCCCGGCTCGCTGCTGTCCTGGCTCCCGTCGCCGTCGGTGTCCTTCCAGACCCGGTCGCCGATCGAGCCGGTCTGGGGGAGCGGTGTGCAGCCGGCATCGATCTTCACCCAGTCCACCTTGAAGAAGTCGTCGTCGCCACCGTAGTTCTTGCTGATCCGGAAGCGGACCCTGGTGTTGCTGGCGATGAAGGACGAGATGTCGAAGGTGCGCGAGCTGATGTACGTGCCGGTGTAGCCGGTCAGCGTCTCCAGCGGGGTGTAGGAGGAGCCGCCGTTGCTCGATACCTCGATGACCACCGCGTCGTCGGCTTCGACTCCGCGGATGTGGAAGCTGACCGTCAGCGTCGCGGAAACGAAGCCCGAGAGGTTCGCCTGCCGCGCCGCGCTCGGCTGGGTGCCGGTGTCGGGGCTGTCGCGCAGGATCATGTACCCGCTGACCGGAGTTCCCACCGTCACGTTGCCGCTGCTCGCTCCCGGTCCCGCGGTGTCGCTCTCCACCCAGGAGCCGGTCCAGCTCAGCGTGCCGTCGTTGTTCGCGAAGCTCGCGGTGCTGAAATGATCCTTGAAGTAGCCCGCCGTGCACACGGGTGCGGGGCGGTAGCCGAAGTCGACGTCGGAACTGTTGGCCGAGGCCGTCACGGTCGCGATGTGCGGCGTGCCGGTGCCGTCGGCGTCGAAGGTCGGGGTCGCCCCGGCCGGCAGGGTCGAGGTCACGATGCGGACGCTGTAGGTGCCGGGGTCGAGGTTGGCGAACGAGTAGTTGCCGTTGCCGCTCGTCGTCTGGGTGGCAATGACCGTGCCGCCGCTGCCGAGGAGCTGCACGCCGACGCCGTTGAGGCCGGCTTCGCCGCCGTCCTGAACTCCGTCGCCGTCGGTGTCGCTCCACACCCGGTCGCCGAGGCTGATCTTGGGCGTCGCACGGTAGCCAAAGTCCACGTTCGTAAGATTGCTTCCGGCGGTCACGGTGACGGTCGCCTGGTTCGGCGTGGCGACGCCGTCGCTGTCGAAGGTCGGGTTGAAGCCGGCCGGCACGGTGCCACTGTCCACACGGACGGTGTAGGTGCCCGGTCCCAGGTTGGCGAAGGAGTAGCCGCCGTCGCCGCTCGTCGCGGTCGTGGCCGCGACGTTGGCGTCGACATCGAGAAGCTCGACGGTGACGCCATTGATCCCCGCTTCGCCGCCGTCCTGGACTCCGTCGCCGTTGAGGTCGTTCCAGATGCGGTCGCCGATGCTGCCCGCGCCGCGGTAGCCGAAGTCGAAGTCGAGCACGTTGTCGCCGTCCACCGTGTCGGTCCGGCTGTCGCCGCCCGTGGTGGAGGAGTAGCCGGCGAGCGGGCCGGATGTGAAGTTGGAGGCGGCCACGCGGACTTCGTAGGTCTCCGATTCGACACCGAAGGAGTAGCCGCCGTCCATGTCCGTGGTCGTGGTGGCGATCAGAACGCCTTCAGCGTCGTACAGCTCCAGCAGGACCCCGGCGAGGCCCGGCTCGCCGGGGTCCTGAACGCCGTCGCCATCGTCATCGCGGAAGACCAGGTCGCCGAGCAGGAAGGGCCGAATCGGCACGCAAGGCTCGCCCGTCTCCTCTACGCAGAGCAACCGGAACGGCAGCAGCAGCGCATTCAAGTTGAGCATGTCCGCGCCGAGGATCTCCAGCTTGTAGGCCCCCGGAGGGATGCTCGGAAGGCTGTAGTCCATCTCGGCGGCGTCGAACGGGTCGGTCGAGATCCTGAACTGCTCCCACTCCTGGTTGCCGGAAGGATTCTCGTTGGCGAGCACAGGACCGCCGGGGACCGTCAGCTCGTACCGGATCGAGGGCGCCCGGAGGATGTAGGCCCCGGAGCCTGCGCTGCTCGTGTCGTCCGGAGGACTTCCGGTCCCCTTGGCGCCTTCGAAGAGTGTTTCCGGGGTGGCCCATGGAGGCAAGGTCAAGCCCGGGGTGTCGGGGTCGTCGGTGTCCTGGTCCGTAAGGTCGAACTTGCCATGGTCGAAGTCGCCGTCCCAGACGGTGATCGCCGTCTGCGACACGGGGACGTCGAAGAAGAAGCGGAAGCTGCCGTCGTAGGTGGTCGGCGTGGGAGCCGGAAAATTGGGGTAGACGATCGACAGGTCGCTCAGTGCCGTCCACGTCGCGATGTAGGAGAACGGCCGCTCCACCGGGTCGAGCGTCAACCCGGTGAGCACCGCCGATGAACGGACCTTGAAGGCGTTCAAGGTGATGATCGTCGGCAGGACGAGGCGGACCTTGATGACGTAGAAGTAGTTGCCGCTCGGAGTCTGCGCCTCGGGCCCCGTGGCGATCGTGAAGTCGCGCCAGGCGTTGTCCGGCATGTCGCTCGAGAGGATCGTGGGCGAGCCCGGCTCCAGATCGACAGGGATCAGGCCGGTGCCGTCGCCCTCGGGATCCGCGTACAGGGAGTACTCGAAGAGGGCGGTCAGGCCGGAGTCCCAATTCGCTTCACCGAGAGGATTACCGGGAGGATTGAACTCGCCGCCGTCGCCATCGAAGAAGCCGAAGTCGAACGAGGTCGACGTGGCGGGGACAGAAAGGGCGAAGACCATCTCCGGCGGGCTCAGGGTGTCAAGGCCTGTGCCGGCGATCGCCATGAAGCGGCCGTCGGTGGTGCTGCACGTCGGCAGGCATTTCAGGCTGAGATCCTGGGCCGCCACCGGCGCGGCCGCGGCTCCGGCGCCCACGAGCGCCAGAAGCACCAACCCTCCAAGTTTCCCAAAACTCCAGTTCAAGGCAACCATTCAAGACCTCCTCGTTCCCCGCTGCGACTGGGTGTGTTCATACAGTCTCCTCGCCGATCGTCAGGAGATCGTCAGGACTGCAAGTACCGGGAGCTGCAGGGAGATCAGGAGGGGGGCTGGGTCTGGAGCCGGTCCCCGGTCTCGTCCTCGATCCCGAGGGTGGGGGGGACCTCCACGGAGAGCCGATAGGCCCTCTCGGCGGCCATCTTGAGGTAGGCGACGGTGCGCTCCCAGGCACCTGCCCGGGCGTAGTGGTAGGCCAGGAGCTCGCACTGCGATTCCCGGTCCTCCCCGGCTCGCTGCTCCAGGGTCTCGGCCACCATGCGGTGGAGGATCCGCCGCCGGGTCCGGTTCAACCCGTCGTAGACCGTGCGGCGCACGATCTCGTGCGAGAACTCGAAGATGCCGCGGCGGGCGCCGTTCGCCCAGAGCACGATGTCGCGCTCGCGCCGGCTCTGGTGCCATTGGCTCGTGGCGTGCCGTACCAGCCAGCGGTCGAGCAGGACCTCCAGGCCGCACTCCACCACGGCCATGTGCTCGCGCTCGACCTCGCGCAGCAGCACGGCGTCGAAGCCGTGCCCCAGCACCGCAGCCAGCGTCACCAGCCGGCGGGTCGAGGTGGGCAGGCGGCTGACGCGGCGCAGGATGATCTCCCGGAGGGTCGACGTCTCCGGCAGCCGCACGCGGTCGAGGCGGGAGGTGGCGGTCCAGCCGCCGTGCGCCGAGCGCACCAGGGTGCCCTCGTCGGCCAGCAGGTTCGTCAGCTCGGCGATGGCGAGGGGGAGCCCCGCGGTGTAGCGCAGGTAGAGCCGGTTGAGATCCCCGGCCTCGCGCTCCCCCATGAGCCGGTGCGCGATCTGCCGAACCGTGGCCTCATCCAGGCGGTCGAGGAAGACCTGGTTGACCTCTCCGCGCCCTTTCTGCGCCTCGGGCCGCAGGCGGGCGAGCGGGTCCACGGCCTCGGCCCGCCAGCCCGTGGCCGCCGTGGCCAGGATCCAGACCGGCGCCGAGGAGAGCTTCGGCAGCAGGCGCTCGATCAGGCCAAGGGTCGTGCGGTCGGCCAGGTGCAGGTCGTCGAGCAGCAGCAGCACCGGCCTGGCGGAGCGCCGGCCGGCGAGCGCGGTCAGGCGGCGCAGCACCTGCCAGACCGCGTCGGCGAGCCGCTCGCGCGCCGCGGAGTCGCCGGGTGGGATGGCCTGCCCCTCCGGTTCCTCCGTCCGGCTCAGCTCGGGCAGCAGCCTCGCCACCTCGGCCACCAGCTCGGGGGGGGCGCCGGTAAGGGCCACGCGGGCGGCCTCAGTCTCCTCGGCCTCCCAATGCATGCCGTTGCGCAGCGCGTCGCGGATCGGCTGGTACGGCACCTCGGGCTCGAACCCCTGGCAGCGCGCCAGCAGCACGGCGGCGGACCTCTCCGCCTCGCTCAGGAAAGTCTTGACCAGGCGGCTCTTGCCCACCCCGGGCTCGCCTTCCAGGAGGGTGAAGGCACCGCTGCCGCGCTGGACCGCGGCCCAGGTCCGCCGCAGCAGGGCGAGCTCCCGCTCGCGGCCCACCAGGGGGATGATCGGCCCCACGGGCTCCAGGCCCTCGCCGCGCTCGCCCGCCACCTGCTCCTCCGTGAGGATCGAGCGGTAGAAGGCTTGCGTCTCCTCCTCCGGCTCCACTCCGAGCTCCCGGTCGAGCAGGTTGCGGAGGTCCTCGTACTGGGAGAGGGCCCGGCCGCGGCGGCCGGACAGGCTGTAGAGGCTCATGAGCTGCCGGTGCGCCTCCTCGGCGAGCGGGTCGAGGGCGAGCAGGCGCTGGGCGAGCTGGATGGCCAGGCGGTGGTCCCCCCGCTCGCGGTGGTGGGTAATCAGCGTGCGCAGGGCCTGGATCGCCCCTTCGCGCAGCCGCTCCCGCTGCTCCCTGGTCCAATCCTCGAGCTCGGCGCTCGCCCGCACCGGGCAGCCGCTCAGGAAGTCGCCGTGGTAGAGCCGGACCGCCTGCGTGAGCAGGTGGGGGGCCGTCCCATCCTCGGCCCGGCGCAGGGCGTCCTCGAAGGCCAGGGCATCCACCCGGGCGTCGAGGACGGGGGAGAAGGCGACCGTCTGGTGGGTCGAGACGATCGGCTGCCAGCCGGAGTCGGCCGGGCTGAGGGCCAGGGTCGAGCGGAGGTTGTAGAGCGCCTGGCGCAGGCTGCTGCGGGCGCTGTTCGGCTCGTGCTCGGGCCAGAACAGGGCCGCGAGCCGCTCCCGCCCCTGGGGGACGCCCCGGGCCATCGCGAGGTAGGCGAGGAGGCCCCGGACCTTCTGCGACTCGAACCCGGTGACCGCGCGGCCGTCGAGGCGCACCTCGAAGCCGCCGAGCAGCCGCACCTCCATCCGCGACGGACGGATGCCGTCGTTCGGCAAGGCGACGGAAGCCTCGGCGCGGCCTCGGGAGCTCTCCATGTTGAATGGGCCAAGGGTGACAGCGACGGGCATTGTACCGCAACCGTACCCCTTGACAGGCATTTTCCACTTTCCTACACTGTTAGCAGTCATCGAGGGCGAGTGCTAACAGCCGCCGCTCGGTGACAACCCCCCAGTCAATTCGAGTCCGACCATAAGGAGGTAGAAACCGTGAACATCCGTCCGCTACACGATCGGGTCCTGGTAAAGCGCGTCGAGCAGGAGGAGCAGGTGCGGGGCGGGATCATCATCCCGGATACCGCCAAGGAGAAGCCGCAGGAGGCCGAGGTCGTCGCCGTCGGCCCGGGCAAGCTCTCCGATGAAGGCAAGCGCACGCCGCTGGAGGTCCAGCCGGGCGACCGCATCCTGATGGGCAAGTACTCCGGCAGCGAGATCAAGTTCGACGATACGGACTACGTGATCTGCCGCGAGGACGAGATCCTGGCCGTGATCGGCAACGGCAATAAATAACGCTGATCGCCGCTGGTCGCGCATCCGTCTTCGCCAAAATATTCAGTAAATTCAGGAGGTTAGACACATGGCCAAGCAGATTACCTACTCCGGGGACGCGCGCGCCGCGATCCTGCGGGGTGTCAACAAGCTTGCCGACGCGGTCAAGGTGACCCTCGGCCCCAAGGGACGCAACGTCGTCATCGAGAAGAAGTTCGGTTCGCCGACCATCACCAAGGACGGCGTGACCGTGGCCAAGGAGATCGAGCTCGCCGATCCGCTCGAGAACATGGGCGCGCAGATGGTGCGCGAGGTCGCTTCCAAGACCTCCGACGTGGCCGGCGACGGCACCACCACCGCGACCCTGCTCGCCCAGGCGATCTACCGCGAGGGCAGCAAGAACGTCACCGCCGGGGCCAACCCGATGGAGATCAAGCGCGGCATCGAGCTGGCGGTCAAGGCCGCCGTCGGGGCGATCGACGCCCTGGCCAAGCCGGTCGAGGGCAAGGACATCGCCCACGTCGGCACGATCTCGGCCAACAACGACGAGGAGATCGGCCGCATCATCGCCGAGGCGATGGAGAAGGTCGGCAAGGACGGCGTGATCACGGTCGAGGAGGCCAAG
>DATMER010000100.1:0-17813 GCA_035556715.1 Thermoanaerobaculia bacterium | reverse complement strand
GCGATCGGCATCCTCATCGACGATGCCATCGTGGTGCGCGAGAACATCGTGCGTCACGTGGGGATGGGGAAGGACCACTATACGGCGGCGCGTGAAGGTACGGCCGAGATCGGCCTGGCGGTCGCCGCGACGGCCAGCCCGATCTCATCGGTCCCCTCGTGCGCTGCCCGGAAATGGTCCTTTCCGAGCTCCACGTGTCGTACGATGTTCTCGCGCACCACGATGGCATCGTCGATCAGAATGCCGATCGAGAGCGTGAGGCCCAGGAGCGACATCGTATTGAGGGTAAAGCCGAAGGCCCACACCGCGACGAACGACGCCAGCACGCTTACCGGAAGCGCGAGTCCGGTGATGACCGTGGAGCGCCAGGAGTTGAGGAACAGGAAGACCACGAGGATGGTGAGGATCGCGCCCTCGACGAGCGCCTCCTGAACATTGTCCACCGAGCTCTCGACGCGCTCGCCCGCGTCGCGGACGATCTCCAGGCTGACCCCCTGCGGCAGGGTCGGGCGGATGCGCTCCAGCGCCGTCTTCACGTCGTTGGCGACCCGGGTCGTGCTCACGCCCTTGCTCTTGGTGATATCGATGCTCACCGCGTCCTCGTCGTTGTAGAGGGCGAGGGAGCGGGGCTCTTCGGTGCCGTCGCGCACGTCGGCCACCTGGCCCAGGCGGATGAGACGTCCACCGCGGGAGCTGACAGCGAGCTGCTCGAACTCCAGGGGGGTCTCCAGCCGGCCGCGCAGGCGGATGGACGACTCGGTGAGCCGGCTCTCGATCCGGCCGACGGGAGCGGCCAGGTTCTGCGACTGGACGGCCTGGACCACCTCCCCGACGCTGACCCCGGCCGAGGCCAGGTCGGCCGGCCGCAGCTCCACCGTGATCTCGCGCTCGACCCCGCCCACCACCTCGACCTGGGCCACGCCGTTGATGGCCCGCAGGTCGCGGGTGATCCCCGGGTCGGCGAGCAGGGTCAGCTCGGCGGGGTCCATCGTCTCCGACGCCAGGACGAGCGAGACGATGGGGAAGTCCGCCGGGTCGAACTTGCGCAGGATCGGCTCTTCCATTTCGAGCGGCAGGTCGCCGCGGATGCCCGAGACCGCGTCGCGCACGTCCTGGGACGCCTGGTCCGGGTCCTTGGAGAACTGGAACTGGACCGTGATCTGGGCGAAGCCGTCGAGCGACTGCGAGGTGATCTCGTCCACCCCGGAGAGGGCGCCGAAGGCCTCCTCCATGGGCTCCACCACCTCGCGCTCGACCTGGGTGGGCGACGCTCCGGGGTAGGGGACCATCACGAAGACGATCGGGTTCGTCAGGTCGGGGAACTCGTCCACCTCCAGGTTGAGCAGGGCGAAGATGCCGAAGATCACGAGGATCAGCATCGTCACCACGGTGATGATGGGCTGCTTGATCGCGAAATCGGAGATCGTCATCGCTGAGCCAGCCTTTCCACCTGCTGCTGGAGCGCGGGAGCGAGCCGCACGGCCGTGCCCGGGGCGATCTCCTGGGCCGCGCCGCGCAGGACGATGTCTTTCTCCTGCACGCCGCGGCGGACCTCGACCTGCTGGCTCTGCTCGTCGGCGAGCCCCAGCTCGACCTCGACGCGCAGGACCTTGCCGTCCTGCACCTTGAGCACGGCGGGCCGGCCCATGCGACGGTCGATGGCCTCCTCCGGCAGAATCAGACCGAGCTGCGACTGGCTCTCCACCCGGCCCTCGGCGAACAGGCCGGCCACGAGGTCGCCCTCGTTGGGGATCTCGGCATAGACGCGGACCTGCCGGGTGGCCGGGTCGGCGCTCGGGTTGATGCGCGTGATGCGTCCGCGGAACGTGCGGCCGGGAAAGCCGTTGACCCGGAACTCGACCGGCGCGCCGGGGTGGATGGTGGACAGCCGCTCGGCCGGAATCGATGCCTCCAATTCCAGGCTCGACGGGTCGACGATCGTGTAGAGGGCGGTGCCCGGCTGGACCACGTCGCCGGCGGAGACGGTCTTCTCGCTGACCACGCCGTCGAGCGGGGAGGTGACCCGGGTCTCGCCGAGCTGTGCCTGGGCCGAGGCGAGCTGGGCCTGGGCCTGGGCGAGGGCGGAGCGGGCCGCCGCGGTCTGCTGGCGCGCGGTCTCGACGTTGCGCTCGGCCACGGCGCCCACCTGGACGAGGGCGCGCTGGCGCTCCTCCTCGCGCTGGGCGAGGGCCAGGGCGCTGCGGGCGGTAGTGACCGCGGCCAGGGCCGAGGTGAGGGCGTCGCCGAGAGCATCGGCTTCGAGGCGGGCCAGGGTCTGGCCGCGGCGGACTTGCTCGCCCGGCTCCACCAGGGCCCCGGTCACCGAGCCCGAGACCTCGGCGCGGACCGTGGCCTGGTCCTGGGCCGTGAGGGTTCCGGAAAGGGCCGGACCGGTGGAGACCTCGCCGCGGGCGACGACGGCGACGTCGGCCGGGCCGAGAACGATCTCCGGCGGGGCGGCGTTCGCGGCCTCTTCGTTGCCCTTGCGGCCGCAGGCGGAAAGGACAGCAAAGACGAGAAGGACAGATACCGCTCGATTCAACTTCATGGGATTGGAGCTCCTGTCCCGCCGGTGTTGGGAACCGACGAGGCGGTCACAGTCGGGTTCTGGGGATTGGTCTGCTGGGTCGGCACCTGCGGCGTCTGGAATGACGGCACCACGACTCCGCCTGTCCCGAAGGTGCCCAGCGGCAGGTCTTCGAGCAGGGCGAGACGGGCGCGGGCGACCTGGAGGTCGCGTAGGGCCTGGGCGCGGTTGACCTCGGCCTGCTCCAGGAGCAGACGGGAGTCGGCGAGCTCGATCTGACTGGCGATCCCCTCGCGGAAGCGGACCTGGGCGATGGAGTAGGCGCGCCGGGCCTCGTCCGTGGTGCTCAGGCTGGCTTCGAGGGTGGCGCTGGCGTCCGCGAGGTCGTTGGCAGCGAGGCGGGCGTCGAGCGCCGCGGCCTCGCGGGTCTGGACGAGCCGCGCCCGCGCCTCGTCCAGGTTCCCCCGGGCCACCTGCTCGTTGCCGCGCAGCCGCCCCCAGGTGAGGATCGGCACCGACAGGCTCACGGTCACGGTCCAGTCCTCCTGGAAGTCGCCGGGCTCCGGGATGCCGTCCTCCGGGAAGGCGACCGGGGCGTAGCGCGAGGACAGGGTCAACGAGGGGAGCCGCTGGCCGCGGGTCTCAGCGAGCTGCGCCTCGTTGGCCTCCACGTTCTCGGCGGCCTGGCGGACCGGGGCGCGTTCGTCAGGGGAGACCTCCGCCGCGGTGTTCGCCCGGGTGAAGCGGGCCACCTCCTCCTCGACACCGGTGGTGAGGGTCACCTCGTCCTCCGGGGGGATGTTGAGGAGCTGCTTGAGCTGGAGGTAGGCCTCGGAGCGGGCGGTGCGGCGCCGGATCAGGACGGGGCGCTGGTTGTCCCGGGCCACCCGGGCGCGGAGCAGCTCGAACTCGGACTTGTCGCCCACCTGGCGCGCCACCTCGGTCTGGCGCAGGATCTCCTCGGTCTGCTGGAGCGACGTCTCGGCGATGGTCACGAGCTGGTCGGAGAGCCGGGAATCGAAGTAGGCCTGAGTCACGTCGAGGAGCGTCTGGGCCAGGGCGGAGTCGACCTCGATCTCGGCGGAGCGGCGGCGGGCCTCGGCGGCGCGCCGCTGGGCGAAGACCTGGCCGCCGTCGAACAGGAGCTGGCTCAGGTTGAGCCCCAGCGTGTACTGGTTCTCGCGGCCGAACGGAAGGTCGACCTCCTCGCCGCCCTCGTCCGGAGCTCCGCCGAAGCTGATGTCGTCGAACTGGGAGCGTAGGGTGCGGGTGTACTGCGCCGAGGCGGAGACCTGGGGGAAGAGCTGGCTGCGCACGATCCGCTCGCCGCCGACCGCGCGCATCACCCCGGACTCGGCCACCCAGATGGATTCGCTCTCGCCCGCGGCGATGCGCAGGGCATCCTCCAGGGACAGCACCAGAGTCCTGGGACCCCGCGCCGGCTCCTGTGCCAATCCTGGAAGGCTTGCGATCGATGAGGCGAGGAGAATCCCTGCCACCCGCTTGCTGCTCCTGTTCCTCATTCTGGTCTCCTGGGGTCTCCTGCACATGGCTTCAGGTGGGCTGGTCCTGCGGTGTGAGGCCGCCCCGCGCTCGCTTGGGGGATATGGCTTGCGAAGGGGATGCCAGAAGCGGGGGGCGGGAGCGTTACAATCTCCCCATGACCCAGCCCCTCCTCCCCACTCCCCAGCTCCTGCCCTCCGTCTGCCCTCTCGACTGCCCCGACGCCTGCAGCCTCGAGGTCCGCGTCGTGGACGGCAGGGTGGTGAAGATCGACGGCACCCATCGCAACCCCGTGACCCAGGGGTACATCTGCGCCAAGGTCCGCCGCTTCCCCGAGCTGCTCTACGGAGAGGACCGGCTGCTTTATCCGTCGGTGCGCGTGGGACGGAAGGGAGAAGGACGGTTCGAGCGGGTCTCGTGGGACGAGGCCCTGGACCTCGCGGCGGCGCGGATGCGGGAGGCTCGCGAGCAATGGGGAGGCGAGTCGATCCTTCCCTTCTCCTATGGGGGATCGAACGGGCTGCTTACCCAGGACACGACCGACGCCCGCCTGTTCTACCGGCTGGGAGCGTCGCGCCTGGCGCGCACGGTCTGCGCGGCGGCGACCGGCCGGGCGGCCACAGGGCTCTACGGAAAGATGCCGGGGATCGCGCTGCCGGACTACGTTCACGCCAAGCTCATCGTTGCCTGGGGGGTGAACCCCTCGGCCTCGGGCATCCACCTGGTGCCGATCCTCCAGGAGGCGCAGAGCCGCGGGGCCGCGCTGGTGGTCGTCGATCCACGGCGGACCCCCCTGGCCAAGAAGGCGGGCCTCCATCTCGCGCCCCGGCCGGGGACCGACCTGCCGCTGGCGCTCGCGGTCCACCGCTTCCTCTTCGAGGAGGGCAAGGCGGACTGGACCTTCCTCCGCGAGCACACGGATGGGGCCGAGGAGCTGCGGCAGCGGGCCTTGCCGTGGACGTTCGAGCGGGCCGCGGAGGTCACCGGCGTCCCGGCGGAAGACATCGCGGTCTTCGCCCGGATGTACGCGGAGATGTCGCCGGCCGCGATCCGGGCGGGCTGGGGGTTCGAGCGCAACCGCAACGGCGGCTCGGCGGTCGCGGCGGTGCTCGCGCTGCCCGCGGTGGGAGGCAAGTTCGGCGTCCGGGGCGGTGGCTACACCCTGAGCAACTCGGGAGCGTTCGCGTTCGACCGGCCTTCCGCGGTCCGCGAGCCCGAGCCCGCCACGCGGACGATCAACATGAACCACCTCGGACGGGTGCTGGTGGAGGAGCAGACACCTCCGGTCAAAATTCTCTTCGTCTATAACTGCAACGCGCTCGCGACAATGCCGAACCAGGAGCTGGTCCGCCGCGGCCTGGAGCGGGAGGACCTCTTCACCGTGGTCTTCGAGCAGTCGTGGACCGACACGGCCCGCTACGCCGACCTGGTGCTGCCGGCCACGACCTTCCTGGAGCATCGGGAGCTCTCCCGCGGCTACGGCTCGATGGTCATGTCCCGCGCGGAAGCGGTCGCCGCCCCGGCCGGGGAGTCGCGGCCGAACTACGAGGTCTTCGCCGACCTCTGCCGCCGACTGGGGCTCAGCCGCCCGGGCGAGCCCGAGACCGCTGCCGAGCTGGAAGCTGCGCTGCTCTCCCGCAGCGAGCGCATGCGCTCCGAGTTGGAACGAGACGACACCGCGCTGCCGGACACGGGCTGGGCGCCGATCCAGTTCGTGGACTCCTTCCCCCTGACCCCGGACCGCAAGGCCCATCTGCTGCCCGAGGCCCTCGACCGCGAGGCTCCATTCGGGATGTACACCTACCAGGAAGACCCGGACGGGCGTTCCCTCGCCCTGATCTCGCCAGCCACGAACCGCACCATCAGCTCCTACCTGGGGAACCTCTACCGGGATCTCTGCCCCCTGGAGATCCATCCGGACGACGCCGCCCTCCGCGGTATCGCGGACGGAGACGAGGTCCGGGTCTGGAACGCCTTCGGGGAGGTGCGGGTGAAGGCGCGGCTCACCCGGGATCTGAAGCCGGGCGTTGTCCTGCTCCCCAAGGGCCTCTGGAGCCACCAGACCCTCTCCGGCACCACCGCGAATGCCCTCGCGCCTGACACCTTCACCGATCTGGGCCAGGGCGCCTGCTTCAACGATGCGCGGGTGGAGGTGGCGCGGGTCTGAGAGCCCTCACCCCCGTCCCCTCTCCCGGCCGCACACCCGGACCCCCGGGAGAGGGGGGCGCGTGACGCCCAGGCTTGTTCCCATCCGTCTCCGCTCCTCCTCCACCCTGCCACGGGGCTGACGCCCCGGGCTACATGCTGTCGCCCCCTCCGGGGCTCAGGAGGCGGAGCCGCTGTTGGAGAGGAAGTTGGCGCAGTCACTCCCCCCTCTCCCGGGGGTCCGGGCGGGCGGCCGGGAGAGGGGACGGGGGTGAGGGCCAAATACCACGGACGCCTCTGGAAGCGGATTTCCCGATGATTTCTATATAAAGACTGCGCCAAGTCATATAGAACCTCCGCTGCGACACGCGTCGCGAGAGAGGTTTTATATAGAATGAGAGCGGAACTATATGAATCCTCTCGGGAATCGCGCGTCGCGCGGGAGGATTCGGACGATCGGGAGCGTTTTTTATATAGACAGACCTGAGAACTATATGAATCAGCGGCCGCTCTATATGGAAACCCGCTTGATCTATATGACTCAGGGCAGGAGATCCGCGACGGCAGGGCATCCAGATACCCGCCGCAGGAACTAGAATGTCAGCGGAACGGAAAACCCGACATGCCCCGCACCCTTTTCGACGACCAGGAGCCCTCTTCCTCCACCTCCCTGCGCGAGGAGGCTTCCGCGCCCGGCGCTCCCTCCCCCCTGGCGGAGCAGATGCGTCCCCGGACGCTCGCGGAGCTGATCGGGCATGAGGAGATCGTGGGGCCGGAGGGCTTCCTGCGGCGGGCGATCGACGCGGACCGGGTGCCCTCCCTGATCTTCTGGGGTCCTCCGGGGTCCGGCAAGACCACGCTCGCCCGGCTCATCGCGGCGGAGACGTCGTCCCACTTCGTCCCCTTCTCGGCCGTGACCTCGGGGATCAAGGAGGTCAAGGAGGTCATGGCCGAGGCGGTGCGGCTGCGCAAGGCCCAGGGACGGCGCACTCTCCTCTTCGTGGACGAGATCCACCGCTTCAACCGCGCCCAGCAGGACGCCTTCCTGCCCTACGTGGAGCGCGGTGACGTGGTTCTCGTGGGCGCCACCACCGAGAACCCCTCGTTCGAGCTCAACGCAGCGCTCCTCTCCCGCTGCCGGGTGGTCGTCCTCGAAGCCCTCTCGCCGGACGAGCTGATCGAGCTGATGCGGCGGGCGCTCCGGGACTCCGAGCGCGGTCTTGGGGAGTCAGGGGTGGAGGCGGATGACGAGGCGCTCGCCGCCCTCGCAGGACTCGCCTCGGGCGATGCCAGGAGGGCGCTCAACCTCCTGGAGCTGGCGGTGGCGGACGCGGTGTCTTCCGGCGAGAAGCTTCTGGACGCGGCCGGAGTCCAGCGGCTGGCCCAGCGCAAGGTGCTCCTCTATGACAAGTCGGGCGAGGAGCATTTCAACCTCATCTCCGCCCTCCACAAGTCGCTGCGGGACAGCGATGCGGATGCCGCGCTCTACTGGCTCACCCGCATGCTCGCGGCCGGGGAGGACCCCCGCTATCTTGCCCGGCGCATGGTCCGCTTCGCCAGCGAGGACGTGGGGCTGGCCGATCCCCAGGCCCTGCCTCTCACCCTCGCGGCCTGGGACGCCTACCAGCGCCTCGGCTCTCCCGAGGGCGAGCTCGCCCTGGCCGAAGCCGCCCTCTATCTCGCCCTCGCGCCCAAGAGCAACGCCGTCTACACCGCCTACGGCCAGGCCCGCCGCACGGTGGAGGAGCGGCCGGCCGATCCTGTCCCCAAGGCGATCCGCAACGCCTCTACCACCCTCATGAAGGGGCTGGGCTACGGCAAGGGCTACGTTTACGCCCATGACACGGAAGAGGGGACCGGCGGCCTCGACTGCCTGCCCGAGTCGCTCCAGGGGACGCGCTTCTACGAGCCCCAGGGCAAGGGCTTCGAAGCGAAGCTCAAGGAGAGGTTGGAGAAGGTGCGGGCGCTGCGCGAGGAGGTGAAGCGGAAGCGGGGACCGTAGGGGCGGCCCTTGTGGCCGCCCTCCCACCCAGGGCACCCACGAGGGGTGCCCCTACACGGAAACCGGCAGGGACCTAACGTTGGGCCACGGACGCTGCCACCTGCACCGCCTCCATCAGCCCTTCCTTGCTCAGCAGCTCGCTGAACACCCGCGGCTCCTGGCCGGGACGGTAGAGCATGTAGAAGGGGATGCCGTAGCGGCCGTGCTCGGCGAGGAACTTGCCGATCTCGTCGTTCCTGTTCGTCCAGTCCGCCTTCATGGGAACTACGCCGTGCTCCTCGAAGGCGCCCGCGACCTCCGGGGTCTCCAGGATCAGCCTTTCGTTCACCTTGCAGGTGAAGCACCAGTCCGCAGTCACGTCCACGAAGACCAGCTTGCCCCCGGAAGCCAGCGACTCGGCGCGGGCGCGGTCCCAGGGCTCCCAGTCGATCAGGCCGGGCGTGGCCTCCACGAAGCGGGTGTCCGAACCTGACAGCGGCGAGACCGCGGCGATCCCGACCGTCAGCGCCACGGCCGCGATCACCCCGGCCTCGGCGATCCAGCGCATGGCGTTGCGCGGGCTGCCGGAGAACATGTGCCGGTGGCGGAGCCAGAGGAAGAGCGACAGGGCGAGCAGGCCGAGTTGGATCGCCGCCAGCCGCTCCAGCGAGATCTGGCTCGACAGCACGTAGAAGAGCCACACCGCCGCGGCCGCGAGCAGGAAGCCCATGACGCCGCGCACCGTGTCCATCCAGGCGCCGGGCCGGGGGAACAGCCGCGCAGCGCCGGGCGCCGCGGCCAGCAGCAGGTAGGGGAGGGCCATGCCGAGGCCCACCGCCGTGAAGATGGCGAGGATCGCGGGGGCCTCCTGCCCCAGGGCGAATCCGACCGCGGTGCCCAGGAAGGGCGCCGAGCACGGCGTCGCCATCAGCGTGGCGAACAGGCCCGAGGCGAAGTGGCCGGCGAGCCCCTCCCGCGGGCCGGAGCCGCCCAGCCGCGCCAGCCGCTGCGGCAGCGGGATCTCGAACAGTCCCCAGAGGTTCAGGCAGAAGAGGATCACCACCACGGCCAGGAAGGCCACGAACCCGGGCCGCTGGAACTGGATGCCCCAGCCCACGGCCGCGCCCGCTGCCTTGGCCGCGATCGCCGCCAGCGCCAGGGCAAGGAACGAGACCAGGATGCCCGCCGCCGTGGCCAGCGCGCCGCGGACCACCTCGGAGCGGCCGTGGCCCGCGCTGCGCACCAGGCCGAAGACCTTGAGCGAGAGCACGGGCAGCACGCACGGCATGGCGTTCAGGATCAGCCCGCCCAGCGCCGCGAGGAGCAGCATGACCCCAAGGCCCCGACCAGGGTTTGAAGGTCCGTCACCGTCGCCCGGTGGCGCTTCAGCGCCGAAGAGCTCGCTGGCGATCGGAGTCCCGCCCGGGCCGACGGTCAGCGAGATCGTGGCCTCGGTGGTGACGGGCGGCAGGCATTGCGAGTCGTTGCAGGCCTGGTAGCGCAGCGAGGCGCGCACAGGCACCGCTCCGTTCTTCGTGCCGGCCGGGACTTTGACCTGGGCCAGGATGGCGAGCTCGCCGTCGTAGACCGCCAGCGGCTGCTCGGCGAAGGAGAAGGTCTGCATCTTGTGCTCGGGGTAGCGGACGGTCTCGTCCACCCAGCCCGCGGGCAGCTCCAGGTCGAGCTTCGTGGGGATCAGGTAGTCGAAGGTCGGCGTGTTGCTGTTGACGTGCCATTCCTCTTCGACCGTGACCCTGGCCGCGACGCGGGCGGTCTCGCCTGCCTCGTAGGCCGTGCGGTCGGCGGCCAGGGCGAGTTCGGCCTTCTCCTCCCGGACCATCATCTGCGCGGTCACCTGCGCGGTCATGGGGAGAGACGCCAGTACCGCGGCGGCCAGGGCTGCCGCGAGACGGAGGCGGGGGAGGGCTGGTGTGGTCATTTCTGTTCCTCGGCTGTTCCTCGGCGAGGCTCCTGCTGTCGAAAACAGGCGGGAGCCGGTCGTATTCCGCGCCCGGGGAGCATCGGTTTTGCAAGAGAAAATGGATCGGGAGCGGCCGGGAGGCTCCCCGGTTGCCACGGCGCAGGGTATCATGCTGGTAGCTGCGCGCTCAGGTGGTATCCTTATAGGTACTCACGGCATCTGTCGTGTATACCTTTTGTTTCTGATGACGGTCGGGAATTCGAAAGGATTCGAAAGGAGAGATGGGAACATGGCCACCACAGCCGCCTTCGGCCTGCGAGCCCTCGCCGCCGCAACGGTGGTGACAGCGCTCCTTGCTCCCTCCGCGCTCCATGCCCAGGAGGGGGACCCGTACACGCTCGAGACAATGCAGGAGCTCAACGAAGACCTCAAGGCTCTCTGGATGGACATCCAGATCGAGCAGATCGAGTTCCTGAAGCTGGACAAGGACAAGGAGCATTCCGGCGCCCGGATCCACCGCCAGCCGTTCCGCTGGGTGGCCAACGACGTCCGCCGGAACGCGGACGGCAGGAACCTGACCTATCTGGTGGACCAGGACGGCCTCCCGGGAATCGGTCCGGAGGAGGCCATCGACCGCGCCATGGCGACCTGGGCCTCCGGGAAGTGCTTGAGGAAAGCGGACGTGGTCAAGCGGACCGATACCGGGGCGGACGCCGACCTGTTCGACGGCCTCCTCGGCTACGGCGGGCTCGGCGACCACCGCCTCGGCGGCATCGTGCACGCCGGCTGGATGCCCCCGGACTTCTTCGACGCCGTGGGCGGACCGGGCCGCGGCGAGACGGTGCTGGCCTTCTCCGTGACCTTCATCTACGTCGGCGCTGACGGCGAGCCCACCGACGTCGACGGCAACGGCTATCTTGACGTCGCGACCAGCGAGATCTACTACAACGGTGCCTTCGCCTGGCTTCTCGACGAGGGGGACGGCGGCGGCTTCGACGTCGAGTCGGTCGCCCTGCACGAGATCGGCCACTCGCTGGGCCTCGGCCACACCGCTCCGGAGGCGGACGCGGTGATGCGCCCGGTCTACTCCGGCGTCAACCGGTCCGTCCAAGACCTGGATGGCGCGGCGCTCTGCTCGATCTGGGGCCGATGGCCGAAGTGATACGATCCGCGTCCGTGAAGCTCTCCGCGCGCGTTTCCCGCATCGGTGAATCCGCCACGCTGAGAGTGTCCAAACGCGCCCTGGAGCTCAAGGCCCGCGGGGTCCCGGTCGTGGACTTCGGCGCGGGCGAGCCCGACTTCGCCTCGCCCGCGGTGGCCGTGGACGCCGCCTGCCGCGCCCTCAACGCGGGCTTCACCCGCTACACCCAGGGGAGCGGCACCCCCGAGCTGCGCGCCGCCGTGGCCGGGGACTACCACGCCCGCTACGGCTCCCCCTGGAGCGCCTCCCAGGCCATCATCACCGTGGGCGGCAAGGCCGCGCTCTTCGAGCTCGCCCTGGCCCTGTTCGAGAACGGGGACGAGGTAATCCTCCCCAAGCCCGCCTGGGTCAGCCTGCCGGAGCAGATCCGCTTCGCGGGAGCCCTTCCGGTCGAGATCCCCACCTCGGGCGCCGACGGCTTCCGCATCCACGCGGGGCCGATCCTGGAGGCGATCAACGACCGCACCCGCGCCATCCTCCTCAACGCCCCGTGCAACCCCACGGGCGGGGTGATCTCGGCCGAGGACCTGCGCGAGATCGTCAGCGTGGCGGCCGAGCGCGACTTGCTGGTCATCTCGGACGAGACCTACGAGCGCTTCGTCTACGACGGCGTCCGCCATGCCAGCGCCGCCGGGCTGGCCGCCGAGTTCCCGGAGACCGTCGTCCTGGTCGGCTCGTTCTCGAAGACCTACGCCATGACCGGCTGGCGCATCGGCTACCTGCTGGGGCCCGCTCCGGTGGTCAAGGCCGTGGAGACGATCCAGAGCCACGCCACCTCGAACCCGACCTCCTTCGCCATGGTGGGCGCCCTGGAGGCCCTGCGCTGCGCCGAGCCCGAGGTCCAGAAGATGATCGCCGAGTACCAGGCGCGGCGCGACCTGCTGATCCCGCGGCTCAACCAGCTCCCCGGGGTCGTGTGCCGGCCGCCGGACGGCGCCTTCTACGCCTTCCCGCGGGTGGCCGACGCCTTCCGGCCGGGCCGCCAGGGGTCGGTGGCCTTCACCGAGCTCCTGCTGGAGAAAGCGAACGTGGCGGTGGTCCCCGGGGCCGCCTTCGGCGCGGACGACCACATCCGCATCTCCTTCGCCTGCTCGCGGGCAGCCCTGGAAGAGGGGCTCCGGCGCATGGCGGAGGTCCTGGCGGATTGATCCCGACCCCCCGGGTATACTGCTCAGTCCGGGCGGCTTGCCCGCCCGTTCATCGAAACCTGTGGAGGACTCCTATGATTCTCTGTTTTTCTAAACGTCTCATGGCAGGCGCCTGTCTCTTCCTGGCGCTCGCGGCCGGCGCTCCATCCTGGGCCCAGGGCACGCAAGCGAAGGCGAACCTGACTGAGGCCGACGCGCGCAAACTGGTCGAAGAGGCCAGCACCCGTCTGCTCCAGCTCGGCATCGAGGCCGGCCGCGCCCAGTGGGTGCAGTCCACCTTCATCACCGAAGACACCGAGATCCTCGCGGCCCAGCGCAACGAGGCTCTGCTCACGGTGGCCGTGGACTACGCCCAGCGGGCCACGGCCTTCGACAAGGTCCAGCTCCCCACGGACCTGCGGCGCCAGATCGACCTGCTCAAACGGGGTCTGACCCTGCCGGCGCCGTCCAATCCGGAGAAGACCGGCGAGCTGACCCGCCTGGCCGCTTCGCTGGAGAGCCAGTACGGCTCCGGCAAGTATTGTCCTCAAGGAGGCGAGTGCAAGCAGCTCCCGGAGCTGGAGAACATCCTGGCCAAGAGCCGCGACCCCAAGGAGCAGCTCGAGGCCTGGACCGGCTGGCACAGCGTCTCGCCGCCGATGCGCGACGAGTACCAGCGCCTGGTGGAGATCGCCAACGAGGGCGCCAAGGAGCTCGGCTACAAGGACACCGGCGCTCTCTGGCGCTCCAAGTACGACATGCCCCCGGACGCGTTCGCGGCCGAGCTCGACCGTCTCTACGAGCAGGTCCGGCCGCTCTACGAGTCGCTGCACTGCTACGTGCGGTCGCGGCTGAACCAGAAGTACGGAAACCAGGTGGTGCCGCTGGACAAGCCGATCCCGGCGCATCTCCTGGGCAACATGTGGGCGCAGAGCTGGGCCAACGTCTACGACCTGGTGGCCCCGCCGCAGGCCGATCCGGGTTACGACCTGGACAAGATCCTCGGGGAGAAGAAGGTCGACGCCAAGGAGATGGTCCGTTACGGCGAGCGCTTCTTCACTTCCCTCGGTTTCGCGCCGCTGCCCGAGACCTTCTGGGAGCGTTCGGTGTTCACCAAGCCCGTGGACCACGACGTGGTCTGCCACGCCAGCGCCTGGAGCATCGACTACAAGGACGACCTGCGCATCAAGATGTGCATCGAGCCCGAGGCGGAGGACTTCGCCACCATCCACCACGAGCTGGGGCACAACTTCTACCAGCGCGCCTACAACCAGCAGCCGCTGCTCTACCAGGACAGCGCCAACGACGGCTTCCACGAGGCCGTGGGCGACGTGATCGCGCTGTCGATCACGCCCGAGTACCTGAAGCAGGTCAACCTCATCGAGCAGGTGCCCGACACCTCCAAGGACCTCGGCCTGCTCATGCGGATGGCCCTGGACAAGGTCGCATTCCTCCCCTTCGGCCTGCTCATCGACAAGTGGCGCTGGCAGGTGTTCTCGGGGGAGATTTCGCCGGACCAGTACAACGCCGGCTGGTGGAAGCTGCGGGAGCAGTACCAGGGCGTGGCCGCCCCGGTGGCGCGCAGTGAGAAGGACTTCGATCCGGGCGCGAAGTACCACGTGCCGGGCAACACGCCGTATGCCCGTTACTTCCTCGCCGACATCCTGCAGTTCCAGCTCCACCGCGGGCTGTGCCAGGCGGCGGGCAATAAGGGTCCGCTCAACCGCTGCTCGATCTACGGCAACGCCGAGGCGGGCAAGCGGCTGCAGGCCATGCTGGCCATGGGGCAGAGCCGTCCCTGGCCCGAGGCCCTGAAGGTCGTCACGGGCCAGGACAAGATGGACGCCACGGCGATCATCGACTACTTCGCCCCGCTGAAGACCTGGCTCGACCAGCAGAACAAGGGCCAGAAGTGCGGTTGGTAGGGGGGTTGATCTAAGGACTTGCAGGTCAGCCTTCAGGTCCTTTTCTTGGAGTAAAATGGCAGGCGCTTCGAAAGGAGGCCTGCCATGGCCAAGAACCTCGTAGTAGCCGCCGTACTCTTTCTCTCCCTGGCTGGCACTGCCGGCATTGCCGCCGCCGCTCCCTCGTTCGACCAGAACCCCCTGCTCCACGTGAGCTGGGAGACGTTCACCATCGCTGGCGAGCACATCCTGACGACGGTCGTGATCCATGCCGGCGGCGCCACCGAGATTACCGAGACGCGCGAGGACCAGCCGGCCCGCATCGTGCGCGGCGTAGCCTCGGCCAAGAGCCTGGCGGCCCTCAATGCGGCCATGCAGGCGGGGCAGATCGGCTTTGAGCGGGGCGGCTGCGGCGGCCCCACCGCCGATGGCCCGATCGAGTACGAGATCACCTGGTACGGCAAGGGCACTCGCTTCAACACCTTCCGCGTTGGCGCCTCGCTCCTCAGCTGCCCGGCCGGCCTCCAGGGGATCGTCAACTCGATCACCCTCCTGGCGGACAGTGTCGCTCTCGACACGAAGTCGCAGAAGTTCCCGCGGGTCCAGAACTGAGCGGTTTTACATCTCTGTAACACCTCCCGCCTCCTCCGGTGGTACCTTATGGCCCGGTATCAAGGAGGAGGCGAATGGCCAAGAACGGCAAGCGCGAGAGCCCTCCCGAAGGCCTTTCCCGGCGTGACTTCCTGCGCGGCAGCGCGGCGGCCGGAGCCCTCGGGGCGGGCATCCTCGGCTCCAGCGTGGCGCTGGACGGCGAGGCAGCCCCCAGGTCCGAGAGCGGAGTAGGGCTCGTCGGACCCGGCGCGGTCCCCATGACCTTCCAGATCAACGGCGAGACTCTGAAGGCGACCCTTGAGCCCCGGGTCACCCTGCTCGACGCCCTGCGCAACCACCTCGACCTGACCGGCGCCAAGAACGTCTGCGACCGCGGCACCTGCGGCGCCTGTACTGTCATCCTCGACGGCAGGACGGTCTACGCCTGCAGCGTGCTCGCGATCGAGGCCCAGGGCCAGCCCATCCAGACCGTCGAGGGGCTCGGACGGCCCAACAAGCTCCACCCTCTTCAGGCCGCGTTCGTCGAGCACGACGCCCAGCAGTGCGGCTTCTGCACCCCGGGCTTCATCATGGCTTCCAAGGCCCTGCTCGACCGCAACCCGCACCCGACCCTGGACGAGGTCCACCACGGCCTGTCCGGCAACTTCTGCCGCTGCGGCACCTACGCCGGCATGCGCAAGGCCGTGCTCCAGGCCGCCGATGCCCCCAAGACCGACTCCGAGCCGCGCCGGAAGAGAGAGGGGAGAGAGGGGAAGGAGAGCGCCAATGGTTGACTACTCCTGGCCCAAGGAGCCCCGGCTGCTCAAGCAGCGCATCTCACGCCTGGACGGCCCCGCCAAGGTCACCGGCTCCGCCAGGTACACCTACGACCTGCGCTTCCCCGGCATGCTCTATGCGCGGTTCGTGCGCTGCCCGCACGCCCACGCCCGCATCACCCGTCTCGACACCTCCGCCGCCGAGGCCATGCCCGGCGTCAAGGCCATCCACCTGGTCCAGAAAGAGGGTGCCGAGATCCAGTGGGCCCTCGACGAGATCGTGGCCATCGCCGCGGTCAGCGAGCAGGTGGCCGATGACGCGGTCCGCGCGGTCAAGGTCGAGTACGAGGTGCTGCCTCACTTCGTCACCGAGGAGAAGCTGGCCGACGCCCCCCAGACCAAGCCCGCCCAGGAGGAGGCCGTGGGCGACCCCGACGGCTCCATGACCGCCGCCGCGAAGACGATCAAGGGAACCTACGGGATCCCGGTCATCGCCCACAACTGCCTGGAGCCCCACGGCCAGATCTGCCATTGGTCGGGCGACCAGCTCACGGCCTGGTGCTCCACCCAGGCGGTGTCCGCGGTGGCCGCCCAGCTCGCCGAAGGGCTCAAGATCCCGGCCGCCAACGTGCGGGTGCTAACCGAGTACATGGGCGGCGGCTTCGGCAGCAAGTTCAGCGCGGACCGCTGGGGGATCGTCGGCGCCGAGCTCGCCCGCAAGGCCGGCGCGCCGGTCAAGCTCCTGCTGGAGCGCGACGCCGAGCTCACCGTGGCCGGCGACCGTCCCTCGGCGTTTGCCGAAATCGAGGTCGGCGCCGCGGCCGACGGCACGATCACCTCCTGGCGCTCGAAGTCCTGGGGCTCGGGCGGCCTGGGCGGCTCCGGCAGCCCGCCGCTGCCCTACGTCTTCCAGGTCCCGAACCGGCGGCACCAGCACACCTCGGTGCCCACCAACACCGCCAGCTCCCGCGCCTGGCGCGCGCCCAACCATCCCCAGGCCTGCTTCCTGACCATGTCCGCCCTGGAGGACCTGGCCGCCGCCATCCCAATGAACCCTCTCGACTTCGTGCTCCGCAACACGGGCATCCTCGGCAACCTGTCCAAGGTATACGTCGAGGAGCTGGAAATCGCGGACCGGCTCATGGGCTGGCGCGAGCGCTGGCGCCCGCGCGGTCAAGAAAGCAAGGGACCGGTCAAGCGCGGGCTCGGCCTTTCGCTCCATACCTGGGGAGGCCGCGGCCACCGCAGCAACTGCGAGGTCACCGTCCACCCCGATGGCACGGCCGAGGCGAAGATCTCCAGCCAGGATATCGGCACCGGCACCCGTACCGTGATCGCCATGGTGACGGCCGAGAGCCTCGGCCTGCCCCTGGAGGCGGTCACGGTCCACCTCGGGGACAGCCGCTACCCGACCTCGGGCGGCTCCGGCGGCAGCACCACGGTGGGCGGCGTCAGCTCGTCCACCCGCCGCGCGGCCATGAACGTCCTGGCCCAGGCCTTCGAGAAGGCCGCGCCGGCCCTGGGCACGACCCCGGACCAGCTCGAGGCCGCGGACGGGAAGATCCGCGTCAAGGGGGACCCCGGCCGCTCCAGGACCTGGAGGCAGGTGCTGGGGACCAACGCCCTCACCGCGGCCGGCGCCAACCCCGGCGCCCAGGGCGAGCCCGAGCTGACGAACAGCGGCGCGGGCGGCGTCCAGATGGCCGAGGTCACCGTGGACGTCGAGACCGGCGTGGTCAAGATCGAGAAGATGGTCGCGGTCCAGGACTGCGGCCTGGTCGTGGACCTGAAGACCGCGGAGAGCCAGGTCTACGGCGCACTCATCATGGGCGTCTCCTACGCCCTGTCCGAGGAGAAGGTCATCGATCCGGTGACCGGCCGGATGCTCAATGTGGACTTCGAGTCCTACCGGATGGCGGGCATCGGCGATGTGGGCGAGCTGGTGGTCCACATGATGACCGGGCCGGGCTACGACGAGCGGGGCGTGATCGGCCTCGGCGAGCCGCCGGTGATCTCGCCGGGAGCGGCCATCGCCAATGCGGTGGCCAACGCCCTCGGCGTGCGCGTGCCCTACCTGCCGCTGACGCCGCAACGGGTGCTCGATGCCCTCGAAGCGCACGGAAAGGGGGTGGCCTGA
>DATMER010000099.1:0-4883 GCA_035556715.1 Thermoanaerobaculia bacterium | reverse complement strand
AGGGGTCTACCCAACGGGTAGAGGGGTCTACCCAACGGGTAGAGGGGTCTACCCAACGGGTAGAGGGGTCTACCCAACGGGTAGAGGGGTCTACCCAACGGGTAGAGGGGTCTACCCAGCGGGTAGAGGGGTCTACCCAGCCGGGCAGCCGACTTCGATCCAGCAGGCATTGGCGCTCGCGTCCGGCGGCGCCTCCGACAAGCGCAGGAAGACATTCCAGCGCTTGCCGTCGCCAACCCGCAGCTCGGCGGCCGGAATCCTCTGCAGCTCGATCGTCCAGGGCCCCGGCGTGCTGACGATCTGGACCATTCCCTGCTCCACGCCGCCTACCAGGAACGGCAGGGTCGCGCCCGTGTCGCGCACCGTCGGCTGACCGGGCTCGACCCGCCACTCGAAACCCTTGCCGCCGCCATTGGCGCCAGTACCGCGCAGCACGTAACGGGGACGGGCGAGCCGCAGGTCATTCGACCGGCGTTCGAAGGCGGAGGGGCACGCCGGGTGATATTGCAGGCAGAGCGCCTCCCCGACCCGGCCGGTGGCCGTGGTGAAGGCCTCGGCGTCCTGGATCACCAGGTTGTTGGCGCTGTCCGTGCTGAAGGTCCAGGTGGCGCTGGCTCCGGCCTGAGCCGACGCAGCACCCGCCCCGGCAGTGACTGCGACGAGCAGTACGGCACACACCTTGTCATGCATGGTCGCAGTATCCCAGACCTGCGCCCGAGGCGCAACCTTCACAATCAGAAGGGCAATCAGAGGAGATCGGGCTCGCCGCAGGCCGCGAGCACCTGCACGCGAACGGCATCCCGCAGCCGGACGGCGGCGGCCCAGTCGGAGCCGTCGGGACGGACCGGCGAAAGGACGGACAGCTCCACACCGCCCCTGCGCGGGAACCATTCGTCTCCGCGCAATTTCGAGCGGGCACCGCGAATCGCCACGGGAACCACGGGCGCGCCGGTCTGGGCGGCCACCACGAAGGTGCCCATGCGGAAGGGGCGAAGGCCCGGGATCCGGGTGAAAGTCCCCTCCGGGAAGATGACGAGCGATTCGCCGTCGCGCACGGCCTCGGCCACCTTGCGCGACTCCTCCGCGCCCTGGCCCGCGTCGAAGCGCTCGACGAAGACCGCTCCCAGGCGCTCCAGCGGAAGGCGGGAGAACACCGTTTTGGCCAGCTCCCGCTTGACGACGTAGCCCAGGTCCGGCGTGAGCAGAGCGGTGAGCACGAACGAATCCAGGTAGCTGCCGTGGTTGGCGGCCACGATCCGCGGACCTGGCCCGGCGAGGTTTTCCAACCCCTCGGCCTTGATCGGGGTCCCGGTGAGGACGGCCAGGGACCGGGCCACGAAGCGGGCGAACCGGCGGCGGCGCGGAAGACCCGGAGTGACCGCCAGGGCGATCCAGACCGGGGGCGCGGCCAGGACGAAGACGAGCCAGAACCAGCCGGCATAGAGGAAATCTCCCAACCGCGCCCGGGCTCCCGATGCTGCGAGGTGGACGAGCTGCAGCCAGACGGCCGTGCGGCCCCCGGCGAGCTGCCCGCGCTCGTAGAGATCCCGGCTCGCCGCCCGCCGGATCTTGCCGCTGGAGGTCTTGGGCACGGTCTGGGGAGGCGCGAGGACGACGTCGTCCGCGGGAGTGCCGAGGAGCGCGACGGCCACGTCCTGGATCTCCCGCCGCAGCCGGTCGAGCTCCGATTCCTTCTGCTCGCGGGTCTCGGCAAGGACCACGACTTTCTCAGTCCCCGAGTTGGGGTCCGCGGTGCCGAACACGGCCACGCATCCCTTGCGGATGCCGGGGATCTCCCCCACCGCCTCCTCCAGCTCGTGCGGGTAGAGGTTGCGGCCGGCGCGGATGATGATGTCCTTGACCCGGCCCGTGATGTAGACCTCGCCGCCCGCGATGTAGGCGCGGTCGCCCGAATCGAGCCAGCCGTTGCGGATCAGCTTCTTCGTGGCCTCCGGGTTGCGGTAGTAGCCGCTCGTGGCCGACGGTCCCCGAAGCTCCAGCCGCCCTTCCCGGCGCTCGCCCAGCTCCTTGCCGGCCCCATCCACGATCCGGATCTCGTGATCCGGCACCGGCAAGCCGCAGGAGACGAAGCGCAGCCCCTCCAGCCCTTCGGCGAGCGGCACGGCCTCCCCCGTCTTCTGGAAGGTCTCGCGGTCCACGGTATCGAGGACCGGCCCCCTTCCCACCGGCGTGAAGGCCACGGCCAGGGAGCACTCGGCAAGGCCGTAGACCGGCGCCATGGCCTTGGGATTGAAGCCGTGGCGCGTGTAGCGCTCGGTGAAGCGGCGCATGGCCTCGGGGCTCACCGGCTCGGCGCCGTTCAAGGCGTAGCGCCAGGAGGAGAGGTCGAGGCCGTCGATCTCGGCGTCCTCGACCTTACCCACGCACAGCTCGTAAGCGAAGTTGGGGGCGGGCGACAGCGTCCCACGGTGGCGGTGGATGGCCCAGAGCCAGCGCGACGGCCGGGCGAGGAAGCTCAGCGGCGACATCAGGACGAGCGGCATTCCGAAGTAGAGGCTCCCCATCCACGAGCCGATGAGGCCCATGTCGTGGTAGAGCGGCAGCCAGCTCACCACCACGTCCTCCCCGCCGATGTCCACGGCCTTGCCGATGGAGCGCAGGTTGGCGAGCAGGTTGGCATGGGTGAGGGTCACCCCTTTGGGATTGCCGGTGCTGCCCGAGGTGAACTGGAGGAAGGCGATGTCGTCCTCCCGGACGGCTGGCATTCCTCCACCGGTCCCCGTCAGCTCGGAGACCGTCACCACCTTCCGCAGGCCCGGAAGCTGGGCGCGCAACAGGCGGGCCAGGGGGAGCACCTCCGGGAAGGTGACGAGCACTTGAGCCTCGGCGGTCTCCAGGATGCCGGCTTGGCGGCGCAGGTGGTCCTCGATCTGGCTCAGCCGGGCGGGCGGATAGAGGGGGACCGGGATGCCACCGGCGAGCTGCGTCCCGTAGAAGGCCGAGAAGTAGTCCAGCGAGGTGGGGAGCATCAGGCCCACTGCCTGGCCGGGGACGACGCCCAGGTCCCGCAACCCGGCGGCCACGGCCCCGGCGCGCCGTGCCAGGTCGCCGTAGGTCATCTCCTCGGGCTCGCCGTCGCCCGGATAGAAAAGGACGTGCCTGCGCTCCGGGTGGCGCTGGACGTGCCAGTCGAGCACTTCCACGAAGGTCCGGGTGCGCTGTGGCGCGGGCTCGGCCGGAGCGGCAGGCTCGTCGAAGGCCGCAAAAGAGAGGCGGGCCGATCCGCCTGGATTGGCAAGGAGGGCGCGCAGGAGATCCCGCGGCGTCTCGGCCGACGTCAGGAGCGATTCCGAGAGGTGGATGCCGAAGGACCGCTCCAGCCGGAGGAGCAGCTCGGCCCGGGCCAGGCTGTCCAGCCCGAAGTCTTTCTCCAGAGAGGAGTCGAGGGTGGTGCCGTCCAGGCCCCGGCGCCCGGGGTGGAGCTCCCGAGCGAGCGTCCGGACAAGGCCGAGGACCTCCTCCGCCGCTCCCGTCGAGGTCTGAGTTGCCATCGGGAGGAGAGCATACTCCCGGAAAGGACATAAAGGACCTCAAGCACCCAAAGGACAGCACGGGCGAGGATTGTCCTTGCCTGTCCTTGATGTCCTTGGTGTCCTTTTCCGCCCTTACCCCTTGATCACGCCCAGCGGCACCAACCGCGCCACCTTGCGCGCCAGGCCGGCGTGGTGGACCACATCCACGACGCGGTCCACGTCCTTGTAGGCGTGCGGGGCCTCCTCGGCCAGCTCGCCGAGCCCGGCACAGCGCACCACAATCCCCTGGTCCTCCAGCTCCTTCCGGACCTCGGCGCCGGGCTTGACCTTCTTGGCTGCGGTGCGGCTCATGGCCCGGCCCGCGCCGTGGCAGGTGCTGCCATAGGAACGTTCCAGGGCGGCGTCCGTACCTACCAGCACGTAGGAGGCCGTGCCCATGCTGCCGGGGATCAACACCGGCTGCCCGAAGTCCCGGTAGGCCTCCGGGGTCTCCGGGTTCGAGGGGCCGAAGGCGCGGGTCGCGCCCTTGCGGTGGACCACGATCTGACCCTCGGGCCCCCCATCTGAGCGATCCTCCAGCTTGGCCATGTTGTGCGCCACGTCATAGACCAGGCGGAGCCCTCCCTGGTCGCCGAGGGCGCGCTGGAACACCTCGCGCGTCGCGTGGGTGATGGCCTGGCGGTTCGAGAAGGCGAAGTTCGCCGCGGCGCACATGGCCCCGAAGTAGGCCTGCCCCTCCTTGGAGTGGAACGGCGCGCAGGCCAGCTCCCGGTCCGGAAGCTTGATGCCGTGGCGGGCCATGACCGCGTCCATGGAGCGGACGTAGTCCGTGCAGACCTGGTGGCCCAGGCCGCGGGAGCCGGTGTGGATGAGGATCACGAGCTGTCCCTCGCGCAACCCGAAGGCCTCAGCCGCCCGCGGATCGAGGACCCGCTCGACCTTCTGGAGCTCCAGGAAATGGTTGCCGGACCCGATCGTCCCGAGCTGCCCCCTACCCCGCTCCCGCGCCTTGTCCGAGACCTTGCCGGGATCGGCCCGCCGGAAGGAGCCCTCGGCCTCGGTCCTCTCCAGGTCCTCGGGGGTGGCCATGCCGATTTCCGCGAGGTAGCGGCACCCCTCGCCGAGGATGCGGTTCATGTCCTCGCCCGCGAAGCGCAGCCGGCCGCTCTTGCCCGTGCCGGAGGGGACTGCCCGCGCGAGGTCGGTCATCAGGGACTCAAAGCGGTTCCGCACCTCGTCCACCTGGACGTCCGAGGCCAGCAGCCGCACGCCGCAGTTGATGTCGTAGCCCACGCCGCCCGGCGAGATCACGCCGTCCTCGGCGCGGAACGCAGCTACTCCTCCGACCGGGAAGCCGTAGCCCTCGTGGGCGTCGGGCATGGCATAGGC
>DATMER010000098.1:0-38369 GCA_035556715.1 Thermoanaerobaculia bacterium | reverse complement strand
AGACACAGAACTTTCCCTGCGTAGGCGCCAGATTTATAAAGCACACCCCAATCGCAGAAGGAGGACTTCGTTGTCACGTGCCAACTCGTCCCGGGTGTACCACACCTCATATCTGGTTCCTGTTCGTCGCCCCGCAGTTTTGGATTGGGCTTCCTTCAGACCCCACCTCGCGGTGACGCCCTTGCCCTTCTCCTAGCCTTCGGCTCTGCGAACACCTGGCAAGAGGACTTGCACCTCTTCAGTTCTGTGCCATGCCTGGCACACACGGCTTGAGAGATCAGCGGCGCCTGGGCACGAGCCCAGGTGTCCGCTGCATCGACTGGTTCGGCGCTCCGTGCTTGTTAGCCATTGCTCGCTCAGCCTTAATCATTAAATATTGACTCCGACAAAAGGACTAGAATTGTCATCGCCACAAGGCCGAGTAGCAAGAAATCTAGCGAAGCTGCGATGTTGGTACCGCCGCGACTAGTTAACGCGTTGAAATACGAATCATCGGTCAGCCCTTGCTCTCTCACCTCGCTCCTGCCGGTGACGGATAAGAGGACTCTATTCGGAGAAAGTGGGTTCTTCTGCGCCGGAAGACTGTCGGAGAAGATGCCCCAAGAGATGCCCCAAGGAGCATGCTTCTCGCTGGGCGCTTGGACGCGTAAGCGTCCGGCCAGGAGCGGGCGGAAGCGTGAAGAACCCTCCCCGATCCTCTCCCAGCCTCGGCGGAGGGCCCGCTACTGCCCTTCAGCACTTCAGCACGATCAGCCTCCGGAGGCGCGCGCTGGTCAGAGCGTTGCGCCCGGGGCAACTATTGACCCGGGTCAGAAAATTCTCCCGCTCGGCAGCGTGCCGCTTTGCCAGGCCTGGGGGCTAGCGGCTCTCGTTTGCAACGTAGAAAGGGCTCGGGCGGCTCCCGGACAAAAAAATTGGCCCGGTGTCTCCACCGGGCCTAGCCGAGATTGTCTTTGGGGAGATATTTAGAGGTCAGCCGCCTTGAGGCTGGCCGTGAGCTGCTGGATGACCGGCTTCATGACCTTGTCGAACATGCGGTCGTCGTCCACGCCGCCGCCGAAGCCGCCGACGTTGACCTTGACGCTGCTCTCTTCCGCGGAGGCTTCGTCCGCCCAGACCACCTCGCCCGTGGAGGTGTCGATCAGGCGGGCGTTCACCGCGGCCGTGAAGCTGCGCTTGCCGGCTGCGAAGCCCGGGATGCGGCCGATGCTGCGGCCGTGGGCGCCCTTGTCGGTCACGCCGTACTCGGTCACCGAGCCGGTCAGCAGGTAGTTGACGCCCAGGAGCTTGCCGATCTTCACCGCGCTGCTCGGGTCGACGTCGCCGGACAGGGTCAGGTTCTTCTCCTGCATCAGCGCCTGGAGCTGCTCGCGCTCCACCACCCGGAACTTGCCGCTCTTGACGAGCTCGGTGACGAACACGTCCTGCATGGCCTCGGCGCCGCCGTGGTACCACCACTGGTTGTCGGCCTTGTTCTTGAACTCGATGACCGCGACCCGCGGCTTGCCCGACTTGTCCGCGGCCGAGGCCGTGAGGGTCAGGGCTAAGGTGAACAGCAGGGCGGCACTGAGGGCCAGGGACAGTATGCGCTTCATGATGTCGTACTCTCCTAGAATTGGGGGTCGGGGGGAGGGCTTCTCCCTCTCACCCAGGGTTACGCAGGAAGCCGCGGCAACCCGCCATCCTCCCTCCATTTTCCGGTCCAACCGGGGGGGCTAGATTTCGGGGGCATGGTTCCTGCTAAGATGTCAGGCCTTCGCTCTCGTCGAGGCCCGCCCCTTCGTTGCGGGATGCTTTCGGAGCTGGCCAAGATAGAACGTTTCGTGGATCGACCCGCAGAAGGAGGCCCCAATGGGCAAGCGACTGTATGTAGGGAATCTCTCGTACTCCGTGACCGACAATGACCTGCGTGACGCCTTTACCGACGGAGGGTATGAGGTCGTCGACGTCAAGATCGTCATGGACCGCGACGCCGGCCGCCCCCGCGGCTTCGCGTTCGTGGAGCTGGCGACTGACGAGGAGGCCACCCGCGCCATCGAGCAGATGAACGGCCGGGACCTCCAGGGCCGCTCGCTGAACATCAGCGAAGCCCGCGAGCGGACCGGCGGCGGCGGCGGCGGCGGGGGCCGGGGTGGCGGCGGCTACGGTGGCGGTGGCGGCGGTGGTCGCGGCGGCTACGGTGGCGGCGGCGGTGGCCGTGGCGGTGGGGGTGGGGGTGGCCGCCGGGAGCGGTGGTAAGGCCGCATGAAGAAGAGCAGCAACTCGTTCGAAAAACGTAGGAAAGAGCTGGCGCGCAAGGAGAAGCAGCGTCAGAAGGCGGAAAAGCGCGAGCAGAGGGAACGCGAGCGCGCCGCCCGTCCTCCCGGCCAGGAGGATGAGGATCCGGACATCGCCGGCATCGTCCCGGGGCCACAGCCCCGGGACGAAGAAGAGGCCTGACGGACCCTCAGCGACCTACCGCCGGTCCCACCAGGGGCCGGCGGAGGCGCTTGCCCGCTTTCCCGCCGGTCCCGCCGGCGGCCTTTGCCGCGACTCCTGGGGTCCCTGGGGTCGCTGACCTCGAGTCGACGAACCAGCCGTGTTGCCTCCGTTGCCCGCGCTGGCGGCAACACCGGAAGCTTTCCCATAAGAAGCGCCGCGCGGCGGACGGGCACTCGCCGGACGGACAGCACCCTGCTGACTCGAAGCGGCGGCAGCCCGGCCGGGTTGCCCCGGCTGCTGCTGATTCTGGGCCTTGCGCTCCGCCTTGACCTTCGCCCGTGCCCGGTCCTCGGCCTTGCGCGCCCGGATCTCGGCGATACGCTCGGCGATCGGGATCTCCAGGCGCTCCGTCGCGCCTCCCTGGTAGTCGAAGCCCGCGAGCATCTTCTTCGGCAGGCTCTTGGCGACAGCCCTCTCGATGGCCCGCAGGTCTCCCTGCTCCTCCGGCGACACGAACGTGATCGCCTCGCCGGCGGCACCGGCCCGGGCAGTCCGTCCCACCCGGTGGACGTAGTCATCGGGAACATTGGGCACGTCGAAGTTGATGACGTGGCTCAGTCCCTCGACGTCGATTCCCCGGGCCGCGATGTCGGTCGCGACCAGCACCTGGAAACGGCCTTCCTTGAAGCCCGCCAGGGCCTGGGTGCGCTGGGTCTGGCTGCGGTTGCCGTGCACACGGTCGCAGATCACCCCGTGCCGCTCCAGGAACTGGGCGAGACGGTTGGCGCGGTGCTTGGTCCGCGTGAAGACGATCGCGCTCTCGATCTTCTCGTTGCGCAGCAACTGGAGGAGCAGGGCGGACTTGAGGTCCTGCCGGACCGGGTAGATCGCCTGCTCGATCGCGGTCGGGGGCGCGGACGGACGCTCGACGTCGAGCGCGATGGGGTTCTTGAGCATCTGCTGCGCCAGCTCGCGGATGGGAGCGGGCAGCGTGGCGGAGAAGAAGAGGGTCTGCTGGACCGGCGGCAGGTGCCTCAGCACCCGGCGGATGTCGGGGAGGAAGCCCATGTCGAGCATGCGGTCCACCTCGTCGAGCACGAGGACTTCCAGGTCGGCCAGCTTCGCGTAGGGGTACTGGAAATGGTCCAGCAGCCGGCCCGGGCAGGCGACGATGACGTCGATGCCGCGGCGGAAGGCGCGCTCCTGGGGCTCCATGCCGACGCCGCCGTAGACGGCCGCGGCCCGGACGTCGGTGTGACGGCCGAGGTCGTTGAAGTGCTCGACGATCTGGGCGGCCAGCTCCCGGGTGGGGGCGAGGACCAGGGCGCGGGTGACACCGCGCTTCTTGCCCACGAGGCGCTGCAGGATCGGGAGCACGAAGGCCGCGGTCTTGCCGCTGCCGGTCATGGCGCAGGCCAGCACGTCGCGGCCCTGCAGGCCCGGCGGAATGCCCCCCTTCTGGATGGGGGTGGGCTCGGTGAAGCCCAGGTCGGCGATGCCGCGCTGCAAGGCGGGGTGGAGGTCGAAAGAGGCAAAAGTCATGTCAGGTGCACGTGTGCTTTCTGAGGGCGGCCGCTCCCAAGGAGGGCACCGCTCAAACGTTCCGGCAGGAAGTAGGGGATATTGAACGGAGGACTGGCCGGGGAGGCCGCCGTTGTGGGCATCAAGCCCGATGGACGACGAAGGATCTCATACTCGGGGCCATCTGGCAAGTCATTCCTTGGAAAGGGCTTCGCAGCCCTGCTGCTTCAGGTCCACCTTCCAGAGGCCGTCGTAGCCCTCGATCAGGAACGTCTCGCCTTTTCGGACGATGCCGAGCTTCGCATGACAGTCGGGAGTAGCCCCGAGCCGGGCGAGCAGGAGAGGGATCGTGTTCGAGTGCCCGACGATGAGAACAGCTTTGTCGCCCGGATGCTTCCCGCGCAGAGCTGCGAGGAAGGCGTCCATCTTCTCCGGCAGGATGGAGTCGTCGTTGGCGGAGATCGGGACGCGGATCCGGTTGGCGAGCGGCAGCCCGGTCGTCAGGGTGCGCGTGGTGCGGCTGGTGTAGACCGCGGCGATGCCCCGGTCCTCCAGCCGCGAGGCGATCCACTCGGCGCGCACCTGCCCCCCGGGGGAGAGCGGCCAGAAGGCGTCGAGGTCGCGCTCCGGCGGCCAGCCCTCGGACTTCTCGGCGTGGCGCACGAGGTAGACAGTATCCAGGGCAGCCGCCGGGACGGCAGAGAGCAGAATCATCGCCAGGAGGAGACGGAAGCCTCCTCCGGCGATCCGGTAGGGTTGGAGGCTCATGGCATCAGTCCATCTGCTTCCTCAGCACGGTGGGGATGTCGTAGTCGTCCACGTTCGACCAGTTGGGGCCGAAGCCGCCCGGGTCGTCGCCGCGGACGTGGGCGATGGCCTTGCGGTAGAACGGCACGTCCGCAGTCTCTCGATCGGAGCGATCGGAGCGATCAGAGCGGTCCGGATCGGGCTCGGAGGCCTGCGCCGGAGTGTAGCTCGGAACGCTGACCGGGGTCGGCCGGCTGATGCTGATCGGAGGCATCCGCGGCCGGTCGTCCACACCGCGGTCGAAGCCGGTGGCGATCACCGTCACCTTCATCGCCTCTTCCAGGGTCGGGTCGATGACCATGCCGGAGATGATGTTGGCGTCGGCGTCCACCGAGTCGGCGATGATGCGGGCCGCCTCGGCCACCTCGTGCAGCGTGAGATCGTGACCGCCCGAGATGTTGATCAGCACGCCGCGGGCGCCCTGGATCGAGGTCTCTTCGAGGAGCGGCGAGGAGATCGCCCGCTGGGCCGCCTCGAGCGCCCGGTGCTCGCCCTTGGCGATGCCCGTGCCCATGAGGGCCATGCCCATGCCGGTCATGATCGTGCGCACGTCCGCGAAGTCGACGTTGACCTCGCCCGGAACGGTGATCAGGTCGCTGATGCCCTGGACCGCCTGGCGCAGCACGTCGTCGGCGATGCGGAAAGCCTCGGCGAGCGGCGTGCCGCGCTCGACGAAGTTGAGCAGGCGCTCGTTGGGGATCGTGATCAGGGTGTCCACCGCGTTGCGCAGCTCCTCCACCCCGCGCTCGGCCTGCTGCATGCGGCGGCGGCCTTCGAAGCCGAAGGGCTTGGTGACCACGGCCACGGTGAGCGCGCCGATCTCGGCGGCCAGCGAGGCGATGATCGGCACCGCGCCAGTGCCCGTGCCGCCGCCGAGGCCGGCGGTCAGGAAGACCATGTCCGCGCCCTCGAGCGCCTCGAGGATGCGCTCGGTGTCCTCCAAGGCCGCCTTCCTCCCCACGTCGGGATCGGCGCCGGCGCCGAGGCCCTTGGTGAGCAGATTCCCGATCTGCATCTTGATCGGCGCCCGGCACTTGTGGAGCGCCTGCAGATCGGTGTTGGCGGCGATGAACTCGATGCCGCGGAGCTGGGCGTCGATCATGCGGTTGACCGCATTGCCTCCGCCTCCGCCGACGCCGATGACCTTGATGCGGGCGGGAATGGTATCCGCCTCGCGCCCCTCGTGAACGCGGAGCGAAGCCTCGCGCGAGGTCTCCTGAGCGTCCTGGTCGTCGAACAGAATCATGATGCACCCCCTTTTCCGGGTTTTTGAAGTCGATTCCTCAGAGCAGGTCCGAGAACATTCCGCGCAGGCTGCCCATCATCCCGCGCATGCTGAATCCCCTTTGCTTCGGCTGGAGCTTGCCCTGGTTCTCCTCGGCTGCGAGAGCGTAGAGGAGAAGGCCTGACGCCGTTGCCCACGTCGGGCTGCTGATCACGTCCACCAGTCCGCCGAGCCCGCGCGGCAGTCCGTAGCGCACGCCCGCGTCGAAGATCTGCTCGGAAAGCTCCAGCAGACCATCGAGCTGCGCGCCGCCGCCGGTCAGCACGACCCCGCCGCGCAGCCCCTCGTCCGAGGCATGCTTGCGGAAGTCGTCGCGGACCATGTTGAACAGCTCCTCGGCTCGGGGCTGCAGGATCTCGCACAGCTCGCGCTTGGGCACGACCCGCGAGGTGCCGCCGGCCACGGTGGGGACGGCGATGCCCTCCTCCTCCATGACCATGCTCGGCAGGCAGCAGCCCTGCTTGACCTTGATCCGTTCCGCTTCGGCGAACGGCGTGCGCAGCACCATCGCGAGGTCGTTGGTGAAGTGCCCGGCGCCGATCGGCGCCACCGCGCTGTACTGGATCTCGCCCTCGGCGAACAGCGCGTACTCGGTGGTGCCGGCGCCGACGTCGACCAGCAGCACGCCGAGCTCGCGCTCGTCCGGGGTCAGGATCGCCTCGGCCGTGGCGAGCGGCTCGAAGACCATCTCGACGACCTCGATGCCCGCCCGGTTGACGCAGGTGAGCAGCGTGCGCGACCGGGTGACGTTCGAGGTGACGAGGTGGACCATCACCTCCACCCGCGTGCCGAGCATGCCGAGCGGATCGTCGATCCCGCCCTGCTCGTCGACGATGAACTCCTGCGGCACGGCGTGCAGGATCTCGCGGTCGGAGGGCAGGGCCGCCGACTGCGCCGCTTCGAGCACGCGCTGGATGTCCTGGCGGGTGATCTCGCGGTCCTTGCGGGCCACGGAGACCATGCCGCGGGAGTTGACGCTGCGGATGTCGGGGCCCGAGATGCCCACATAGGCGCGCGAGATCTCCACCCCGGCCATGACTTCGGCCTCCTCGCTCGCCTGCTTGAGGGCCTCTACGGTGGCCTCGACGTTGACGATGTTCCCCTTGCGGGTGCCGCGGTTCGGAGCCAGTCCCTTGCCGACCACCTCGATACCGCCTTTGTCGTCGCGCTGTCCGATGAGCACCCCGACCTTCGACGATCCGATGTCGATGCCCACGAAGTAAGGTTCTGGTTTGGCCATAGCCTGGTTCCCTCTCCTCAGTAAAATGACGATCTATGACCTGAGCTCCGGCCCGCTGGAAGGCGGGGACGATGCTTCCGGCTGCACTACGATCCGGCGCGAGAAACGGAGATCGACCACCCGGATCGCCGGATACCTGCGGTCGAGCTCGGGCAGCAGCTCCTTCAGCCGCTCCACCTTCGGCCCCACCTGCCCCCGCGTCACCAGGAGCGGGAAGCGGAGCGCGGCGGTGTCGAGACGGAAGTCCTGCTCTCCGAGCACTTCGATCCTCAACAGGGCCCCGGCCCAGTCGGGCTGCACGCGGCCCAGCTCCCCCGCCACCTCCAGGGCGCCGCCCACCCCATCCGACGGCGAGAGCTGCGGGTGGGCGAAGGTGACCACCACGAGCCCCGCCTTCCGCGCCCGCTCCGGATCGTCGACCGGCGCGATGTGCCGGCCCTTCTCGTCCGCGTAAACGAAACCCGCCCCGCGGACCAGCAGGGCCACCGGCCGGCGCTCCGTCACCTCGATCCGCAGCCGGTCGGGCAGCTCCTTCGCGACCGCGACCGTGTCCACCCAAGGGTTGCGGCGCAGCGCCGCCTCCACCTTGTCCAGCGGCAGCAGGACCAGGTTGCCCCCCTCGAACGGCTCCACCGACGCCTTGAGCATCGCGGGGGACAGCCGCGGCGTGCCGGCCTCGACGATGACCTCGCGCAGGTCGAACCGCGGCGAAGCCAGCACCCAGGTCACCAGCCCGGCGGGCAGGGCGACGAGGAGGAGCGAGAACGCCAGCGGCCGGAGCAGCCCCAGAAGGGGATTGCGCCGTTTGCGCCGCGGCGGCGTTCCCGGGCGGCGGAGCAGCTCCTCGGGAGCCGGTGTGACCGAAGCGATCACTTCGAATCCTCCACGAGCTGCTTCCCGAGACGGTTCACATCCCCGGCGCCGAGCGTGACGATCACGTCCCCCTCGCGCACGTTCTCCCGCAGGACCTCCGGGGCGTCCCTCCAGGACGGGGAGTAGCGCACGTTGCGGTGACCGCTCCGCCGCGCCGCTTCCACCACCAGCTCGCCGGTGACCCCCGGGATCGGCTGCTCGCGGGAGGGATAGACGTCGGTGACCACGGCGAGATCCGCGCCGAGCAGGGCGTTGCCGAAGCCCTCCGCCTGGTCGAGCGTGCGCGAGAAGAGGTGGGGCTGGAACACGGCCAGCACCCGTCCGCGCGGGTAGCTCTGGCGCGCCGCTTCCAGGGTCGCCGCCACCTCGGTCGGATGGTGCGCATAGTCGTCGATCACGGCCGCGCCCTGCCAGTCGCCCAGGTACTCGAACCGGCGGTGCACTCCCGAGAAACCGGCGATGGCGTTCGCCATGATGTGGAACGGGACGCGCAGCGTGAGCCCCACCCCGACCGTGGCCAGGGCGTTGAGCACGTTGTGCCGTCCCGGCATCGGCAGGTCGATCTCACCCAGGATGCCCTCTCTCCAGCGGACAGAGAAGAGAGTCCCGCCCTGGCGCGGACGGAGGTCCACGGCGGACAGCTCCGCCTGCGGCGAGAAGCCGTAGGTCAGGATGCGGCGGTCGGCGATGCGCGGCAGGATCTGGCGCACGTTCGGGTCATCCAGGCAGACGATCACGCGGCCGAAGAAAGGCACGCGGCTCGAAAACGTGACGAACGCCTCCTGGATGTCCTCCAGGTCGCGGTAGGTGTCGAGATGGTCGCGGTCGATCGTCGTGATCAGCGCGACGACCGGGGTCAGGCGCAGGAAGCTGCGGTCGAACTCGTCGGCCTCGGCGACCATGTACTGGCTGCGGCCGAGGCGCGCGCCCGTGCCGAGGAGGCGCAGGCGGCCGCCCACGATCACGGTCGGGTCGAGCCCGGCTTCGGTGAGCATGGTCCCGACGAGCGAGGTCGTGGTGGTCTTGCCGTGCGTGCCCGCGACCGCGATGCCGTAGCGCAGACGCATGAGCTCGCCCAGGATCTCGGCCCGGCGCACGACCGGGATGCCGCGCCGCCGCGCCTCGCGGACCTCCTCGTTCTCGTCGGACACGGCCGACGAGATGACGACCAGCTCGATCCCTTCCAGGTGGTCGGGCGAGTGCCCCTTGTACACCTCGATCCCCATCCCGCGCAGATGCTCGGTGGCCTCGCCGGACGACAGGTCGCAGCCGCTCACCTGGAGCGGCGCCAGCTCGTAGGCGCAGAGGATCTCCGCGATGCCGCTCATGCCGGCGCCGCCGATGCCCACGAAGTGGATGCGGCTCAGGTCCGCGAAGGGGTTGAACATCAGTGAACCCCTCCGAGGTACTCCAGCCGGTCGGCGATCTCGGCTACGGCATGGGGCCGGGCGAGGGAGCGTGCCGCGTGCCCCATCCGCTGCAACGTAGCCGGCGAAGCGAGCAGCTCGGCGAGGCGGTCCACCAGCCTGCCGAGATCATCCGACGTCAGCATCTCGGCGGCCCCGGCGTCGGCGAGCAGGCGGGCGTTGTCCACCTGGTGCCCCTGGGCAATGGAGAGGGGGAGCAGCAGCGACGGACGGCCCGCGGCGCAAATTTCGGCGAGAGTGATCGCCCCGGCGCGGGAGACCAGCAGGTGGCTCGCCGCCATGGCCCCGGCCACGTCGTCCAGGAAGGGAGTGACCTCCACTTGGGGCTCCCCGAGCCCGATCTGCGCGTAGGCAGCCCGTGCCTCCTCCAGGTTGCGCGCTCCCGCCTGGTGGAGGATGCGCACGTCGGGAATCCTCTCGATCAGCCGCTTCGCCGCTTCGGGCATGGCCTCGTTGATCTGCTTCGCCCCCTGGCTCCCGCCGAGCACCAGCAGCCGGGGAGGATTCGCCGATGAACGCGGAGGCAGCTCGGCCGGAGTCTCGAAAAAGCGGGCGCGGACCGGCACGCCGGTTACCCAGGCCGGGCACTTGAGGTCGTGCGCCGTCTCCGGGTAGCCGATCGCCGCCGCGGACGCCCAGCCCGAGAGCCAGCGGTTCGCCATTCCCGCCCGGGCGTTGGGCTCCAGGAGCAGGATCGGCCGGCCCGCCAGCCTCGCGCCCACCACGGCCGGAGCCGAGACGTAGCCGCCGGTACCGAGGACCACATCCACCTTCAGAGCGCGGATCAGCTTCGCGGCGGCGCGGCCCGAGGCGGCCAGGGTCGTCAGCGACTGCACCCTGCCCATCAGCCCGCGTCCGACCATCGGCTTCGCCGGCAGCGTGTGGAAGGGGATGCCGCGCTCAGGCACCAGGCGCGCCTCCGGGCCGGTCTCGTTGCCCGCGAAGCTCACCTGCCATCCCCGCTTCCCGAGCTCTTCCGCCACCGCCAGCGCCGGGAAAATGTGCCCACCCGTGCCGCCACCCGCGAGAAGCGCATGGAGAACCGGTGGTGCTGGTGTCGTCCTTGTCGGCGGGGTAGCCATCGCATTTCCGTTCATCCATGCTGCGAGAGGTTGAGGAGCACACCGCAGGCGCAGAGCGTCACCACCAGGGAAGACCCGCCGTACGAGATGAACGGCAGCGGGATCCCCTTGGTGGGGAGCAGCGCCACGGTGACGCTCACGTTGATGAAGGCCTGCATGACGAGCACGCCGGTGAAGCCCCAGCCGAGATAGCGGCCGAACGTGTCCGGGGCCTTGGCGCCCGCCACCATCCCGCGCCAGGCAAGGATGGCGAACAGGACGACGACTCCGAGCGCGCCGACCATCCCCAGCTCCTCGGCCACGATCGAAAAGATGAAGTCCGACTCCGGGTGGGGCAGGAAGTAGAGCTTCTGCACGCTCTGCCCCGCGCCCAGGCCGAACACGCCGCCCGAGCCCACCGCGATCAGCGACTGCAGGGCCTGGAAGCCGCTGCCGAGCGGGTCCTTCTCCGGGTCCATGAACGCGAAGAAGCGCTGCCGGCGGTAGGGCTCGGCCAGCACCAGGGCGATCAGCAGCGGCGGCACCGCGGCGAGCGCGCCCAGGATGAAACGCCAGGACAGCCCGGCCAGGAAGACCATGAAGAAGGCCGTGGCCGCGAGCAGCACGGCCGTCCCCATGTCCGGCTCGATAAGGATCAGCGCCGCGAGCAAGCCGGTGAATAGGGCGGCCGGCACCAGGAACGAGGCCTGGTTGACCTGCTCCTTCTTCTTCTCGATCAGGTAGGCCAGGAACGGGATCAGCGCCAGCTTCGCCATCTCGGAAGGCTGGAACGAGAACCCGGCCACGTAGAACCAGCGATGGGTCGCGTTGCGCTCCGGCGCGAAGAGCACCATCACCAGCAGCAGCATGACCCCGAAGAGCAGCGAGTAGACGACGGCCGGCCGGCGCAGGTTGCGGTAGTCGAGCACCATGAGCCAGACCATCAGCACCAGGCCCAGCCCCGCCGCCACCGCCTGCTTGACCAGGAAAGGATTGAACGCGAGCGGCTGCGCCCGGGCCAGCGCGGCGGACGCCGAGTAGACCATCACCAAGCCGAACGCGAGCAGCAGCGTCACGGTGGTGAAGAGCACCTTGTCAAACGCTAGCTTCTTCGCCATCCGGCCCTCCCTTTTCGCCGATACTCTTGCGGACGAGGGCCTGGAAGACCTCTCCGCGATGGACGAAGTTGCGGAACTGATCGAAGCTCGCGCAAGCCGGCGACAGCACCACGGCCTCACCTGCTGTTGCTTCACGCGCCGCGGACTGGACGGCGCGCTCCATCGTCTCCGAGCGCTCCAGGGGGATTGTTCCTGCGAGCGCCTTCTCGAAGTCGCCCGCGGACTCTCCGATCAGGTAAGCGCGGCGGACCTTCTGCCGCACGATCGGAGCGAGCAGGCTGAGGTCGGCTCCCTTGTTGCGCCCGCCGAGGATCAGATGAACGGTGCCGTCCGTGAACCCTTCGAGCGACTTCGCGGTCGCCGCGGGATTGGTCCCCTTGGAGTCGTTGTACCAGACGACTCCGCCCTTCTCGCCGACCCGCTCCATGCGGTGGGGCAATCCCTTGAACCCGGCAAGCCCCGCCTGCAGCTCGGACGGCTCGGCGCCGATCGCCCGGGCGAGCAGCGCCGCGGCCATGGCGTTCTCCAGGTTCTGGACTCCGGCCAGCGGCACGTCCGAGGCCATGAAGAGGTCCACGTCCGGCTCTCCCGGTGTGACCTCGATCACATTTCCATCATGGGCATAGCAGCCATCTTCGACCCGGCCGCGACGGGAAAAGAAACGTTTCCACGCCGGGGTGTCGACGTCCGCCGTCTCCGGATCGTCGGCGTTGAGCACCGCGATGCCGGCCGCGTCCTGGTTCAGGAAGAGCCTCTTCTTGGCCGCGGCATAGGCCTCCATCGATCCATAACGGTCGAGGTGGTCCTCCGCGATGTTGAGCAGGGCCGCGGCCCGCGGCTTGAGCGTGACGATCCCCTCGATCTGGAAGCTCGACAGCTCGACCACGAAAACCTTGCCGGGCGGGCCGTCGATCTTCCCCACCAGCGGATCACCGATGTTGCCGCAGACTTCCACTTTATGTCCGGCCGCCTTGAGCATGGCGCCGGTGAGCGCGGTCGTGGTGCTCTTGCCGTTGCTGCCGGTGATCGCGACCACGGGCCCGTTGAGGAACGGCGCGGCCAGCTCGACTTCCGCAATGACGGGGACTCCGCGGCGCCGGGCATCCTCCAGGAGCGGCTTGTCCATGGGCACGCCCGGGGAGACGACGACGGCATCGATCCCGCCCGCGGGAGGAGGCAGCTCCGCGGGCTCGCCGCCGGGCCAGAGCTCGAACTTGCCGGTGAAATCCGATACGTCGACGTCCGTCCTCGAGTCCACGGCGACCACCGCCACGCCGCGCTCGAGCAGCATCCTGGCCGCGGCGCGGCCGGACATCCCCAGGCCGTACACCAGCACCCGCTCGAAGCGGCCGGCGGTTCCCCAGGGAGCTCTCATCGCAGCTTCAAAGTGGAGAGCGAGAGCAGGGCGAAAAGGATCGACAGGATCCAGAACCTGACGATCACCTTCGGCTCGGCCCAGCCGATCAGCTCGAAGTGATGGTGGATCGGCGACATGCGGAACACCCGCTTGCCGCGCAGCTTGAACGAGGCCACCTGGATGATGACCGACAGCGCCTCCATGACGAACACGCCGCCCACGAGGACGAGCAGGATCTCCTGCTTGGCGAGCACGGCGACCGCGCCGATGCCGCCGCCCAGCGCCAGCGATCCCACGTCCCCCATGAAGACCTCGGCGGGGTGCGAGTTGTACCAGAGGAATCCGAGGCCCGCCCCGAAGAGAGCGCCGCAGAAGACCGCCACCTCGCCCATTCCCGGAACGTGGGCGACCTGGAGGTAGCCCGCGATCACCTTGTTGCCCGCGACGTACGTGAAGATCGCGTAGGTGGCCGCCGCTACCGAGGTCGTGCCGATCGCCAGCCCGTCCAGGCCGTCGGTCAGGTTGACCGCGTTCGACGCCCCCACCAGCACGATCATCACGAAGACGATGTAGAAGTAGCCCAGGGGCAGGACGAGCTGCTTGAGGAACGGGAACGTCAGCGACGTGTCGAAGCCGGGCAGCAGCACCAGGGTCGCGCCCATGATCGCGGCGGCCAGGAACTGGAGCCCGAACTTGGACCGCACCGTGAGCCCCAGGTTCCGCCGCTTGCGGACCTTGATGTAGTCGTCGGCGAATCCGATGGCGCCGAAGGCCGCGGTGACGAGGATCACGATCCAGACGTAGCGGTTGCTCAGGTTCCCCCAGAGCAGCGTCGCGCCCAGAGCCGCGAACAGGATCAGCAGACCGCCCATGGTGGGGGTGCCCGCCTTGACCAGGTGCGCCTGCGGACCCACGTCGCGGATGTTCTGGCCCACCGAGAGCCGGCGGAGCGTGCGGACAAACCACGGCCCCAGCAGCCAGGACAGGAGCAGGGCCGTGACGATCGCCGCCGCCACCCGGAAGGTGATGTAGCGGAAGACGTTGAACGCCGGGATGATGTCGCGTAACGGGTAGAGCAGGTGGTAGAGCATCTAGTGTGCCTCCACCAATCTGCGGACCACTGCTTCGAGGCCGACCCCGCGGGACGCCTTGACCAGAACGAGGTCGCCCTCGCGCACCTCTTGAGCCGCCCACTCCGCGGCGGAGGCAGCATCAGGAACCCAGTGAGCATCGGTCCCGGCTCCCGCGACGAGCTCGCGCGACAGCTCGCCCACTCCAAGGATCGGGGAGAACCCGAGCCGCGCCGCAAGCTCTCCCGACTCGCGATGGAAGCGCGGACCCTCGGGACCCAGCTCGCGCATGTCGCCGAGGATCGCAACCCGCCTTTTGCCCGGCAGAAGAGCGGCTCCTTCCAGAGCCTTGGCCACGGCGGAAGGGTTGGAGTTGTAGGAGTCGTCCACCACCGTGAACCTTCCCCGGTGGACGACGCCGCGCATCGAGGCCGGCTTCACATCGCGCACGGCCTCGGCGATCTCTTTCAAGGACAGCCCCAACGACCAGGAGCAGGCCGCGGCCGCGAGGCAGTTCTCCGCGTTGTACAGACCATGGAGAGGAAGGCTGACGTCCACGCTCTCTCCGCCAGCTTCCAGGCGGAACCGGCTTCCGATCCCCTCGGGACCGGGAGCGAGGTCGCGCAGCCGGACGTCCGCCTCCGATTCGATCCCGTACCAGACCACTCCTTCGCCATGCCGGCGGGCGATCCGCGCCACTTCGGGATCGTCGGCGTTCGCGATCACCGGCCCGCCCGGAGCGAGCCCGGCCAGCAGCTCGGACTTGGCCTCGGCGATCTCCTGCACGTTTGCGAAGAACTCCAGATGGACCGGACGCACCACGGTAAAGACCGCGGCATCGGGCCTCCCCATCAGGCTCAGCTCGCGCAGCTCGCCCGCGGTGGACATCCCCATCTCCGCCACCATCCACTCCGTGCCGTCCGGCACGTTGAGCAGAGAGAGCGGGAAACCGATCAGGTTGTTCAAGTTCCCGATCGTCTTGGAGGTCCGGAAGCGGGACCCGAGCATCGCGGCGAGCAGCTCCTTGGTAGTCGTCTTCCCTGCCGAGCCCGTGATCCCCACCAGCTTCTTCGGAACGCCCGCGGACCGCGCGTGACGGGCGAGGTCCTGCAGGGCCTTGAGCGTGTCCTCGACGCGGATCACAACAACGCCTTCCGGAGCAGCGACCTCTTCCTGGACGACCGCAGCACCGGCCCCCGCTGCAGCCGCCGTGCTCACGAAGCGGTGGCCGTCCGTGCGGGTACCCGGAAGGGCGAAGAAGATCTCTCCCCCCTGGATCTTCCGGGAGTCGATGGCCGCGCCGGCACACTCCTTCCCGGGATCGCCCGAGACGATCCGGCCTCCCGTGGCGCGGGCGATCTCATCCGCGGTCAGACGCGCCAAAACGCTCCTCCAGGGCCTTGTGGATCTCTTCGAAGTCGGAAAACGGGATCTTCCTCTCTCCAATGATCTGCTCGCGCTCGTGCCCCTTGCCCGCAACCAGCACGGCCCACCCGGGCTCGGCCGAGAAGATCGCCTCCCGGATCGCCTCGCGGCGGTCGGGCACCACCCGGTAACCGCTCCGGCCGCTCGTTCGGACCCCCTCCTCGACCGCGGCAATGATGGCCAGCGGATCCTCGGTGCGCGGGTTGTCCGAGGTGAGGATCGGCAGGTCCGCCAGCTCTCCGGCCACGCGGCCCATCAGCGGGCGCTTGCCCCGGTCCCGGTCGCCGCCGCAGCCGAACACCACCACGACCTTTCCATCCCCAACGATCTCCCGCGCCGAGCGCAGAGCCGCGTCCAGGGCCGCATCCGTGTGGGCATAGTCGACGAACACCGAGAACGGCTGGCCGCGATCGACCGGCTCCATCCTTCCCGGGATCGGACGCTGCCCCGCCAGCGCCGCCGCGACAGCCGAGTGTGGGAGGTTGAGCGCCTCGGCGGCCGCGGCGGCCGCCAGCAGGTTCAAAAGGTTGTACCGGCCGAGCAACGGGGTCGAAAACTCCAGATCCCCTCGCGGGGTGGCCAGCACGCCGCGGGTCCCGGAGGACGTCATCTCCACCTCGCGCACCCGCACATCCCCACCCTCGCCAAAGGTCACCGCATCCATCTCGGCCGCGAGCCGCCATCCATACGGGTCCTCGACGTTGACCACCGCCCGTCCGCCCGGCTTGAGGTGCTGGAAGACCTTCCGCTTCGCCGCGAAGTAGCTCTCCATGTCCGGGTGGTAATCCAGATGGTCCCGGGTCAGGTTCGTGAACACCGCCACGTCGAACGAGGCGCCCTCGACGCGCCCCATGTCCAGGGCGTGGGACGACACCTCCATGGCCACGGCGCGAGCCCCCGCATCCCGCATCCTCCGCAGCGTGCGGAACAGGTCCGAGGACTCCGGCGTGGTGTGCCCGCCGGGGAAGCTGCGGTCGCGGAAGCGGTAGCCGAGCGTGCCGATGAATCCCGCCGGGAGATCCGCCGCGTCGAGCACTGCCGAGATCAGCGTGGCTACGGTGGACTTGCCGTTCGTGCCCGTGACCCCCACAAGGACCAGCTCCTGGTCCGGATGACCGTAGACCGCGGCGGCCAGGGGACCCAGCACGGACCGCGGGTCCTCCACCGGCACCCAGGGAGCTTCGAGATCCCCAGTTCCCGGTCCCGCAACCGCAACCGCTCCCCTCTCCACCGCGGCCGGAGCGAAGGCGCGGCCGTCGAAACGCTGCCCCACCAGGGCCACGAACAGGTCGCCGGGCTCCACGGCCCGCGAGTCGTGGGCCACACCCGTCACTTCAGGGTCGGCGGTCAGCGTCGCGCTCATGTGCAGCACCTCCTTGCACAGATCAGAAAGACGCATGAAAGCGGCCTCCGCCGGACACGGCGGGCACGCTCTCGGGCTCCGCGATCCCCACATCCTCGGCCGGCTCGAACTCGGCCGGCATGGGCTCTCCCGAAGGGTGGTTCTCTCCCGCGACCGGCGGCATCCCCGGAGCGGTTTCCGCGAACTGCGGCGCTACCTCCACCTGCCCGGGCCAGAGACCGGGCGGCTGGCGCTCCGGACGGATGCCCAGGTAGAGCAGCACCTGCCGGGCGATCGCCCCGAACACCGGCGCCGCCACCTGACCGCCGTGATACTCCCAACCCTGGGGCTCGGCGATCGCCACGACCCCCACCATCTCGGGGTTCTCCACCGGAGCGAAGCCCACGAAGCTGGGGAGATAGCCGTTGCGCGAGTAGCCGCCCCGCACCGGGATCTGCGCCGTGCCCGTCTTGCCCGCCACCCGGTAGCCCTTGACGCCGGCTCCGCGCCCGGTCCCGGTGAGGACCACCCCTTCGAGCAGGCGGCTGAGCTCCCGCGCCGCGGCCGGAGCCATGGGATGCCCCACCACCGCCGGACCGCGATCCGCCGAATGGCTCGCCTGGACCACATCCCCCCGGCCTACCCCCGCCACCACATGCGGCCGCATCAGCGTCCCCTCGTTCGCCACCGCCCCAATGGCCGCGGCGAGCTGCAGCGGAGTCACCGAGACCCCCTGTCCGAACGCGATGTACGCCTTGCCGCGCATCCCCCAGCGCTCCTTCGGATGGAGGATGCCCGAGCCCTCGCCCGGGAGGTCGATCCCCGTGGGCCGGCCGAAGCCGAAGTCCCGGATCGTCTTGTAGAGCCGGTCGTCGCCGAGGATCAGCGCGGCCTTGATCACCCCGACGTTGCTCGACTTCTCCAGCACCTGGGCGAACGTCAGGCGGCCGAACGGCTTGTGGTCGCGGATCCGCTTCCCATAAACGACGATGCCGCCCATCTGGCAGTCGAACACGTCCGACGCCCGCACCATCCCCGAGCCCAGCGCCGCGGCGCCGGTGATGATCTTGAACGTCGAGCCCGGCTCGTAGACGTCCATGATGGCCCGGTTGCGCCAGCGCGAGGACGGATAGCGGCCGAACTCGTTCGGGTCGAACCCGGGGTACGACGCCATGGCCAGCACGCCGCCCGTGCGCGGATCGAGGAACACCGCGATGCCGCGGCTCGCCCCGCGCTCCTCCACCGCCCGCTGCAGCTCGCGCTCCACGATGTGCTGGATGGCCGCGTCGAGCGTGAGATGGAGATCCTGTCCGGGCTCGGCCTCGGCGAACGACAGCCCCGGCGCCACCACCATGCCGCCGCTCGCGTCCCGCAGCACGGTGCGCAGACCGGGCTTGCCCGCGACCTTCTCGTCATACAAAAGCTCGAGACCGGCCAGGCCGTTGTTGTCCGTGCCCACGTAGCCGAGCACCTGCGCGGCCAGCTCGCGCATCGGGTAGTACCGCTTGGCTTCCGGAAGGAAGTGGATGCCCGGCAGCTTCAGCTCGCGCACGGCGTCGGCGACCGGAGGGTCGAGCTTGCGCGCCACCCAGACGAAATCCCGGTCGCGGGACAGGTCCCGGGTGAGCTTCTTCGCGTCGAGCCCGGGGATGATCCCGGCGAGCTGCGCGGCCGTGCCCCGGGGGTCGCGCACCTCGGAAGGGACGGCGAAGGCCGAGTCCACCTGCACCGACACGGCCAGCTCCCGGCCGCGGGCGTCGTAGATCGTGCCGCGCGGCGGATCGAGCGTGATGACCCGCTGCTGCTGCCGCGCCGCCTTCGACACATAGTGGTCGTGCCGGGCCACCTGGAGCTGGTAAAGGCGGCCGGCGATGGCCGTGATCCACAGCGCGCCGAGCACGTACGCCACGAGGACCCGCTTCCTCACGGCAGCTCCTCCCAGAACACCACCTGCTCCAGCGCGGGGGGCTGCATGCCGAGCTCCTCGACGGCGCGGCGCTCGACCTGCGACGGGCTCGCCAAGTAGGCGGCCTCCAGGCGGAGCTGGCGCTCCTTGCGGTTCAGCTCCACCAGCTCGCGCTCCAGCTCGTCGATGCGGTACCCCGTGCCCAGCACCTGGAGATGGATCCAGATGTAGGCGATGAGCCCGCCGCCCAGGGACACGACGACCAGCAACACCAGCATCAGCTCGCGAGCGCGCCGCCGGTCGCGCTCGCGAACGAGAAAGGTGTTCACCACCGGCCGCCGGAGGGCGTAGGCGTTCCTCAAGAGATCAGATCCTCCTCGCGGCCCGCAGCCGGGCGGAGCGCGAGCGCGGGTTGCGGGCCACCTCGGCATCGCCCGGCCGTACCGGCTTGCGGGTCAGCGCCTCGATGAGCTGCGTCTCCGCGTGCGGGCGCCCGGTGACCAGGTCGATCTCGCCGCGGGCGTTGTCGCGCAGCGTGTTCTTGACGATCCGGTCCTCCAGGCTGTGGTAGGAGATGATCACCATGCGGCCGTCCGTCTCCAGCAGGTCGATCGCCTGCTGGAGGAACCCCTCCAGCCCGGCGAGCTCCTCGTTGACGGCGATGCGCAGCGCCTGGAACACGCGGGTGGCCGGATCGATGCGCGCTTCCCGCCGTCCCTCGTCCCAGCGGGGCCGGTTCCCCTTGACGCGGTCGATGAGACGCTTGAGCTGGCCGGTGGTCTCGATGGGCTCCTCCTGGCGCGCGTCGACGATGGCGCGCGCGATCCGTCTCGCCTGCCTCTCCTCGCCGTAGTCGCGGATGATCTTTTCCAACTCCCCCTCCGATCCGTGGTTCACCAGGTCGGCCGCCGTCCGTTCGGCGAGCCCCATACGCATGTCGAGCGGCGCGTCGAAGCGGAAGCTGAACCCCCGCTCCGGCGTATCGAGCTGCATGGAAGAAACGCCCAGGTCGGCCAGGATTCCGGACACTCCGCCGAAGATCCCGAGGCCGGCCAAGGCCGAAGCCAAGTCGTGGAAGTTGGCGTTGACGCACCGCACCCGATCTCCGGCGGGGTCGAAGGGAGCCAGCCGCCGGGCCGCCAGCTCGAGCGCCTTCGGGTCGCGGTCGATCCCGACGAGGCGGGTCGAATCGGAAGCCCGCAGGATCGCTTCGGCATGCCCGCCAAGGCCGAGGGTCGCGTCGACGAAGAGTCCACCGCGCCGGGGGTCCAGCAGCGCGAGGGTCTCTTCGACCAGAACGGGCACGTGTTGCGCGTCCAACGGCTCGGGTGGCCTTCCTCTCCCGGGCGCTGTGCCCGACTAGATTCCGTGCAGGCTGAGAGCACGGTAATCGTCCTCCGTGAACGGCTGCTCGTTCAGCCGCGCCAGGAAACGCTCGCGGTTCCAAACCACTAGGTGATCGAGCTGCCCGGTCACCACCACGTCCCCGCTCATGCCGGCGCTCTCCCGCAGGATCTGGGGGAGCAGGATGCGGCCCTGCACGTCGAGCTGCGCCTGCTGCCCGAAGTAGTTCACCCGCTCCAGGTAGCGCTTCTTGACGGGGTCCGTGGACGGGACCGACTGGAGACGCGCCTCGACCTCTTCCCACACCGGGAGGGGGTAGACGAGCGCGGAATCGCCCAGCACGGAAGTGACGAAGAGGTCGGGGCCGTGGCGCTCCTCCAGCAACCGACGGAAGTCCGTAGGGATCTTCAACCTCCCTTTGTCGTCGATCTTCGCCGGCGAGCTTCCACGGAACATATTGGGGGGACCTCCACCCCCGGGCTACATCTGTCCTGGGATGGGATCTTAGCAACGTTCCTCCACTTTTGTCCATTTTCTCCCACTTTCTTCCACCAAGACCCTCACTTAGTCGGCTGCGACCCTCTTTCGGGTCCACCCAGCCACCCAAAAAGGCCAAAATTTACGCCGCATTTTCATTTCGCCGCGCGCGGAGCGGGCTCTGAGCCAGGCAGAGAGGGCTATGACCCTCCGAACCGCGACTGCGACGCACCGCTCCGGTGCCGCGACGCGCGTCGCGGGAGAGGTCGAGCACGTCGCAAGGGAGGTCACGTGCGTCGTGACAGAGGTCGAGCGCGTCGCGGAGGAGGTTTTGTACAACGCAAGAGAGGTTTTGTGCGTCGCGGGGCAGGTCGGGCGCGTCGCAGGAGAGGTCAAGCGCGTCGTGGCGGCGACAACGTGCGTCGCGACAGCGGTGAGGCGCGTCGTGGAGGAGGTTACGCAGGTCGGAGGAGAGGTTTGGCTCGTCGAAGCCCGGAGCCGCAGCGGGCCGCCTCCAAGTCTCCCTGAATCACCCGCAGGACACCAAGTCACGCCAGGACTCGTTCGCGGCTCAGCACCAGGAGTCGACGCAGGAGCTCGACCAGCTCATGCAGCAGATCCGGGAAGACGCTGCCGTCTGCGCTCCGGAATCCTCTGACACCTCTCCCAGCGGGAAGACACCGCCGCCTGCGCGAATGGTGAAGGGACGGTGCAGTTCCAGGTCCCCCCGCTCCGCAGCGTCCACGGCTCCCGGTCACCTCGCCGGTCCCGCCGCCTCTGCCGACCGAGTAGTTAGGCGGGGAGTGAGAGGTGCAGTAGAAGTAGCCGTGCCCACGGGGATTGAGGGCGTGATGCTCGTGCCCCCGCGGGAGTATTTGCTAAGGGATCTGAGCGGCTGTTTGGCTGTTGCAGGTTGGAGCCCTGGAGCGGCGCTGATGGCGGCTGCCTCTCAGGGCAAACTCTCTTACATTCGACTCATCTTACCTACCTTCACCAGGGACGGGCCTTGGCTGGCTCCAGCGCCGGCAGGAGAAGCGCCAGGAGCAGCTCCAACTCGACGTCCGCATCATGGAAGAGGGCCACGTCCTACGCCAGGAGGCCTACCAGCGCGAGCGAGAGGCCCTGAAGGCCCTCGCCGAAGAGCGCGAGCGCCGCCACAAGGCCGAGCTTCTCGCCCTAGAGACCCAGATGCAGGCCAAGCTTGAGGCGCTCACCCGGGCCAATGAAGCCCTCACGCGGAACGTCGGCCGCGCGCGGAAGACCTCCTCGGCCGCCAGAGGAAGGGAGGTATGAACGGTCTCGGCGACCGCCCTTCCTCGTGAGCGTGCCTGAAAATCACGGTGTCACTGGTTCGATTCCGGTCCTGGGCACCAAGCAACTCACTCCAGCACAGATACTTATAGACTTTCTGTGGCTGGGGAGCCCTTGGTACGGCCCGAGGCTGGGGCCGCACAGGGACCTCACGGGGTTGGCGGTGAGCGAGGCGGCGGGAATGGGCGTCGAGCGGCCAGGACGACGAGGGCGGAGGCGTCGATAAGGTCGGCCAGAGGTCTCCTTTTTTTGGTGGTCCGGGGGGCGGGAACAGGTTAAACCAGGGGACCCGGACGGGCTAGCAATTCCCCCGAGTCCCCAGTTGAAAGAAAATGTAAAGAGAACTACCTGTGGGCGAGCCTTACCTCTTCCGCTCAGGCTGGATGAGACCCTTGCGGGCCTCGTCCGAGAGGGAGTTGATTGCCTGCTGGAACTTGTCGTTGGCCTCGATAAAACTCTGACTATCCTTGAAGAGCACGGAGTTATAGAGCTCGGTCGCAGCATTGACAAGTGTGCGGAGATTTTCCCTTTCCGACCATGCATCAATCCGTTCTTTAAACGCAGCAAGCTCTTCCGGGTTAGCATCGAACGCAAGAGTCGCGCCACCGCACGGGTTCGTTATTGCCTCCCTGTCATAACAATATGGGCCACTAGAACAGCAATAACAGTAACTTCCAGAGCATGTAGTACCGCAGCTACATGCTTTCGCTAGACTGGGAAAAAGCAGGCAGAAGGCGAACGCTCTCCAATGAAGTACAGAAAGACGCGCGAGATTCTTCTGTTCATTTTCCTTCTCCTTTCGAAGGTGGTGCAAATCTTCGCCAGCTCAACACAGCTAATCATTATGCAATTCCTATACCTATTTAGCGAAAGCGCCAAACAGGCTTCCTGTGCTCTTGGAGTGCCTTGTATTGGGGGTGAGGGCTGAAATTGGCGCCGCCCTCTTCCTGCTGCATCCCTCCGCCAGGCCCTTGCCGCGCGATCCCGAGTTCGCCGGGCTCTCTCGCCTCTCTCGCTATCCGTCGGTCGGGAGGTCGAGGTTCGCCGGATCGGCGGCGGCGGTCCAGCCCTGGTCTGGCTCCTCTCCGAGCTGAGCCCGCTCGAAATTGACGTCCTGGCTTCCGGAGGTCTAGACTCTCTAAGTCGCAGGATTCAAAAAGCTTGTGCGGCGCAGGAGTAGGTGCCAGGAGTAGGTGCCAGCCGATGATTCCGGCGGGGGACTGGGTCTCCCTCAGCCCCCGCTATCTCGGGGGGGCCCCCGCGAGCGAGTTCGTGGGCCGCGCCATCACCGGCCATGGCGGTGGAGTGGTGGAGTGGAGGTGCAGTGGTGGAGGTGCCAGGCGTTTCTGAGGGTTTGTGAGGACATAGGCGTAAGCTCGGCGGCAGTGGCGGCCGAACACCGAGTTTTCGAGCTTGACGGGCGCTTTCCATCTGCCGATCAACTGCTCGGCACCCCTGACGGAGTGCCTCACGCGCTCTCCCAGCCTTCAGAGCGCCGACTGCGCCTGTCCAAAGGACAGCCCTTTCCCCTTCCTTCCCGATCGCGAGCTCGGGAAGGCCGGTTGCCGTGCAGAGTTGAGGGACAGAATCGCCGCCGCGCCGCCTACGGCGGCAGGCTGGGGTAGGCGCTCACGAAGGGAAGAGAGGGCGGGAACGACCCCAGAGGAAATCTGGCCGTCCGGTCTCCTGCCTTCAGCTTGTCGGCAGCCTCCCGGAACGCGGCCACGAAGGCGGAATACGCCTCCCAGAACCTCTCCCGGGCAGCTTTCGTCGCCGCATGATAGGCGGGCGCCGGCGACTTCTTGGTCTGGTTTGGACGGGTATGAGGATCCTGCCGCAGGATCGCCTCGGCTCCCATGGGCTCGATCCCTCTCACCTCCCGGTCGGCTCGGGCTTCCGCCTCGATCTCGTCGACCAGCTCCGCGATCCGCTCCCGGTACTGCTCCGGCGTCAGGTCCGCCCAGCAGGGAAGCTGCGACAGCACCAGCTCCTCCTCCTCAGCGTACTTGAGACGCCCCAAAAGGTGCCATGCGAACGTAGAAAGGAGAGCAAGGAAGGACGATCTACTGCTCCCTTACCGCCCTTCCGGCGCGCTTCAGCGACGAGTCAGAACGGCTCAGGCTGGGTTGTCAAGGCTCTTTACCTGGAAAAATCGGTGTGACAGCTCCCCCTCCCTTCCCCGAGGAGCACTTTTACCCCCAGTTCGGACGAAGCCCTCCCCTCGGACTGTACTCGTCCAGCCTAGGAAAGCGTTCGAGACTGAGGCTCCCCAAAAGGTGCCATGCGAACGTAGAGAAGGTAGAGCGAGGAGCGGGTCCTCCTGCCTCCCTACCGCCTTCCCGATGCGCTTCAACGCGAGTCAGGACGGCTCAGACCGCGATCTGAGAGGCCTTTTAACCTGGAAGATCTGGCGACATGGCCGACAGCTCGCCTCTAGCCACTTGAGGAGCGCTTTTCCCCCGCTTTTTCCCCCAGCTCGGACGGAGCTCTCCCTTAGGACTGTGCTCATCCAGTCCTGGGAAACGTAGTGACTGGCGCAAGACTCCGTCGACTACGGCGGTCCGGTCGCACAGAGGCGCACGAACGGCAGGCGTGGAGGAAAGCAGCCCTCCGGGAACCGAGCCAGTCGGTCTCCGGCCCTGAGTTTCTCCGCCGCCTCCAGGAAGGCCGCCAGGAAAAGTCCATAGGCTTTCCTCAGTTCCTCCCGAGCGGCCTTGCCCGCCGCGTGGAAGAGCGGACAGGGAGACTTCTTCGTCTGGTTCGGACGCGTATGCGGGTGCTGGCGCAGGATCGCCTCCCGGCCGAGTGGCTCCCGACCCGTCAGTTCTCTCTCCGCCGCGGCATCGGACTCGATCTCGCCGATCAGACCCGCGATCCGATCTCGGTATGCCTCCGGGCTAAGGTGACTCCAGCACGGCAACTGGGAGAGAGCGACGGTCTCCTCTGTCGCGAAGCGCCGGGGCTCGAAGTCCTCGCCCCTCAGCTTGGCCCGATACTCGGCGGTCCGGTCGAACCAGGTGCCCTGAAGGGGCTTGCCCTCGAGCACCGCCCGAGCCATGTTGATCCCGGGCCATTCCTCCACCCGGGCCACGAGTCCTTCCTTGACCCCATTGGCCAGCACGTACCGCAGACGGTCCACCTGCGCCGCCGGCTCGTCGCTGACCGGGATCGCGTCGTATCGCCGGGACCAGACCTTGTCCGGCCAGTCGGTCAGGTCGGCCACCTCCCGGGCCGCGTTGGTCTGGAAGTACCACATGAACTGCGACAGGCTCTCGGCGTCCGGGACCCACAGGAGCATGTGGTAGTGGTTCGAGAGAAACGAGAGGCCACAGATTTGGACAGGGTGAAGCCGCTGGGCGCGGCCGAGGACCCCGAGAAGGATCTCGTCCAGGGCCGGGCAGGGCCGCAGGAGGTAGCGGCTTTGCACGGTCCGGCAGGAGACCTCAACCAGGGACCCTCCTTCTGGGATGAAGCGCACACGTCTTGGCATGATGAACAGACAAAGACGGAAAGCGCTTCGGGAATGTCATTCCTGGAAATGCTTCAACAAGTGCCCGGGTCAGTGGCAATGCCGGACATCGACCGTGCCCTCCACCCTCGAGCCGTCGGCCCGGACGCAGAGGACGTCGAGTGCGCCGCTCAGATCCTGGAAGTCGTTGACCCGCCAGCCGGTGGGCTCCAGGGTCAGATCCAGCTTTTCGCACTGGTCGGGATAGAAGACCAGGCTGTCCGTTCCCTCCAGGCCGGTGACCCGGAGACCGGGTCCCTGGAGAGGATCGACGACGGCTCGGACCACGACCGGCGGCGCCCCCAGGATGAAACCGAAGAACTGCTCGTGCTCGCCGGACAGGCAGGCGCCCGGCTTCCACTGGAGGGTCTCGCCGCCGGCCGTCTGCAGGGTCAGCTCCCCGGAGACCGACGGGGTTGCGACATCGCGAGCCTCCCGGAGCGTCGAAGAAAGCCCGCAACCGGAAAGCACGAGAGCGATCAGCAAGGGAACGGGGCGCATCGGTTCTCCTCCGCATCCCGAAGGATAGCTTCTCAGAGGGAGGAACGGAGATCTGAAACCTCTTTCACATCTCTCCGTACAACCTCTCCATGGATCTCTTCGGTGAGCTCGGACATCTGGCCCTCGCCTCGCGCCTGAAGCGGCTCGGCGAGCTCCTGCAGTCCCAGGTCTCGGAGGTCTATGACGGCGCTCTCTGGTATCAGCGGGGGAGGGGGCGCAGGATGCGGCTCCAGCCGGTTGCACAGGACCGCTTCCTGGTCGGCGATCTCGACGATTTCCGGATCCGTTTCGAGCGCGACGAGAGCGGAAAGGTCGTGCGCCTGGTCGGCCTCTATCCCGACGGCAGGGAGGAGGGGAACGCCCGAGGCGGCGAGTAGCGCGCCTCGGGCCACAAGAGGATCAGATTCGGCCGGGCGGCGGAGGTGGGGGCTCGATGGCCGGCTGCTCTTCCACCACTGGCGGCGGGTTGTTCGTCATCGGCTTGGGCTCGGGCAGCGAGCCCGGCTCGCCCGAGGCGGAGTCCTGCATGGGGGTGGTCCCCGGCTCCACCGCGGAGGGCGGCGGGGTCGTGGCTTCTCTCAGCCCGAGCCGCTCCTCCTCGGAAGGCGGACGGGTGCCGAGCAGCCGGCGGAAGCCTTCCGCTCCAGGAGGCGGCTCGGCCACGATCAGTGACCTCTCCTCCAGCTCGGCCATGTAGACGACGATCTCGTCCTGCATCCTCCGCCGTTGCTCGCGCATGCGGATCTGCTCCTGGACTTCGGAGAAGGCGAGAACGCGCGGCTCCCGGCGCTCCGAGACCTGGAGGATATGGAGACCGCCGCGGCCCGCCACGGGCTCGGTCACCGCGCCCGGCGCCAGCTTCCAGACAGCAGCCTCCAGGTTCGGGTCGAGGTCGCCCGGCGCCACCCAGCCGATGTCGATGACGTTGCTGGTGTGCCCCTTCTGCGCGTGCTCGGCCACGGCGTCGGCGAGCGTCTTGCCGCCTCCCCCGGCGCCTCCCCCGGCGGATACCGCCTGCCGAATCTCAGCGGCCAGGCGCGTCCGCTCCTCGGCCGTGGGGAGCCCCCCCTCCTCCAGCACCACGACCTCCTGGATCTGGAGCTGCTCGGGCTGGCGGAACTGGTCCCGCTCCTTCTGGTAGATGCGCCGCAGGTCGTCCTCGTCGAGCTGGATCCGGCTCTGGACCTCGCGGCCCATGACCTCCCGCGCCCGCAGGTCGCGCACGAGCCGCTCCCGGAGCTGGGGCTCGGTCATCCCCGACTGGGCCAGCGCCTGCACGAACTGCTCGTCCGTCTGAATGCCGAAGTTCTGCTTCATCTGCACGACCTGCTGGTCGATCTGCGTGTCGGAGACTTCAATACCGAGCTGCGAAGCGCGCGACTCGAGGAGGAGCTCCTCGAACATGTCCTTGAACGCGAGCTCGCCGACCTCGGCCATGAGCCGGCGGCGATCTTCGGCAGTGAGGTCCTGCTGGCGCAGGAGCTCCTGGGCCATGCCCGCCCGCCGCTGCTCGTAGTCGTAGAGCGTGGCGATCTGGTCGTTGACCCGCAGGACGACCTTGTTGAGCAGCTCGGCCCGGAGAGCGGCCGGCGCCACGAGGAGGACGCACAGGAAGAGGAGGGACAGGACGAGGAATCGATTTCTGGTCATCAGAGATAAGAACCCTGGTAGTTGAAGGGAAGATTCCGGCCGTGGACCTCGACATTGTATTGGGAGCGCCCCTCGCGCACCAGATCGGCGAGCAGACGGTCGGCCCGCTGCTGCCGCAGGCGCTCGGCGATCTCCTCCCGGGCGTCCTCCAGCGGCACCACCCCCGCGGCGGGCCGTTCGATGACCTGGAAGATGTGGAACCCGTACTCGGCCGGCACGATCCGGCTCACCTCGCCGGGTTGAAGGGAGAAGATGACGTCGGCGAAGGCGGGGGGCAGGTCCTCCCGGGAGAGCTCCCCCTGGTAGCCGCCGGTCTGCGCGCTGGGGTCCCGGGAGAGCCGCCGCGCCAGCTCCACGAAGTTCGAGCCGGCCGCGAGCTGCTGGAGCGCGCTCTCGGCCGTGGCCCGGTCCTCGGTCAGGATCTGCCGCAGCCGAACCCGCTCCGGGCGGACGAGCTCCTGGCGGTGCTCTTCATAATACCGGACGATCTCCGCCTCTTCCGGCTCCTGCAGCCCTTTCTGGAGCAGCGCGTCCATCGCATCGCGTGCATCGCGCGCATCGCGTGCATCCCGAGGCCCTCGCAGGCCGGCGGGGAACACTCCGCGGTCGGCCGCCATGCGCACCAGCACCTTTTCGTCGAGGAACTGGTCGAAGAGCTGGGAAAGGACGTCGCTCGCCAGCACGCCGTCGAAGTCGCCCATGGTCCGGGCCACGTACTCCTCGAACTCGGAGTAGCGGACCTCCTCCTCGCCGATCCGGGCGGCCACGTCGAGGCCGGGAGGCTCGGCCTGGTTGCAGGCGAGGGCCAGGAGGAGGGCCACGAGAAGAGCCCGCCCCCCCGGACCCTCACCCCCGGCCCCTCTCCCGCCTCCCCGCCCCCCTCTCCGGGAGAGGGGCGCCACCGCCCTTCCCAACAGCCAAAGCAAACCAGAACAAGTCTCCCCCTCTCCCGGGGAGGGGGGCGGGGAGGCGGGAGAGGGGGCCGGGGGGTGAGGGCCTCTCACTGCGACAGCTCCTGCAACGTCTCCCGCGCCACCCCGAGCATCTCCCGCGCCCCTCTCGCCGTCAGCGTCAGCACTCCAGTCGGGCTGAAGCTCGCCCCGGGCCTTGTCGAGACCATCTGGATCAGCCGGTCGACGTCGATCCGCGCGTCGCGTCTCAACCGGATGATCAGCTCGCTCCCCTTGCTGGAGATCGACTGCACCCTCAGCGACTCGGCCAGGCGCTTCAGCGTCGCCACCTCGATCAGGGTGGAGACGGCTGCCGGCGGCGGGCCGAAGCGGTCGGTCAGCTCGGCCAGGATCTCGCTCTCCGCGTCCTCGGCGGCCGCGATCTTGCGGTAGATCTCCATCCGCAGGTTCGCGTCCTCCACGTACTCCGGCGGGATCGACATCGGCACCGGCAGGTCGATGGCGGTCGAGGGCGCCTCCTCCACCGTCTCGCCACGCAGCTCGCGCACGGTCTCCTCCAGGAGCTTGAGATAGGTCTCGATACCCACGGCGCTGATGTGGCCGCTCTGCTCTCCTCCCAGGAGGTTGCCCGCGCCCCGGATCTCCAGGTCCCGCGCGGCGATGCGGAAGCCGGCCCCGAGGTCAGTGAACTCGCGGATGGCCGCGAGGCGCTTCCTCGCCGGCTCGGAGAGCACCCGGTCCTCCGGCACCAGCAGGTAACAGTAGGCGAGCTGGTTGCTCCGGCCGACCCGTCCCCGGAGCTGGTAGAGCTGCGCCAGGCCGAAGCGGTCCGCCCGGTGGACGATCATGGTGTTGACGTTGGGGATGTCGATCCCGTTCTCGATGATCGTCGTGGCGAGCAGGAGGTCGAACTCCCGGTTCGAGAAGGCGTGCATGCGCCGGGAGAGCTCGTCCTCTTCGAGCTGGCCATGGCCGACCGTGATCCGTACACCAGGGACGAGATCCCGCAGGATCGTCAGCACCTTCTCGATCGACTCCACCCGGTTGTAGACGTAGTAGACCTGCCCGCCGCGCTCGATCTCGAATTCAATGGCTTCGCGGATCAGCTCGGAGTTGAACGGCAGGATCGCCGTCTCGACCGCCATGCGATCCTTGGGCGGGGTCTCGATGACCGACATGTCGCGCACCCCGGCGAGCGAGAGCTGCAGGGTGCGGGGCACCGGCGTGGCCGACATGGCGAGCACGTGGACGTTCTTCTTGACCTGCTTCAGCCGCTCCTTCTGCGCCACGCCGAAGCGCTGCTCCTCGTCCACGATCATGAGTCCCAGCTTGGGGAGCTGGATGTCCTTGGAGAGCAGCCGGTGGGTGCCGACGAGGATGTCGATCTTCCCTTCGGCCAGCCGCTTCTTGAGGTCGCGCATCTCCTGGGGTGAGCGGAAGCGCGAAACCATTTCGATGGTGACCGGGAAGCCGGCGAAGCGCTTGCGGAACACTTCCAGGTGCTGGTCGGCCAGGATGGTGGTCGGAGCGAGCACGGCCACCTGGAAGCCGCTGTCCACGGCCTTGAAGGCCGCGCGCATGGCCACCTCGGTCTTGCCGTAGCCCACGTCGCCGCAGAGCAGTCGGTCCATGGGGCGCTCGCGCTGGAGGTCCTCCTTGATGACGGCGATGGCCTCGATCTGGTCCGGCGTCTCCTCGTAGGGGAAAGCCGCTTCAAATTGATGGAGGAGGTCGCTGTCCTGGGGCATGGCCGGGGCCTGGGCGATCTGGCGCTCGGCGTAGAGCTTGAGCAGCTCGCCGGCCATGTCGCGCATGCCGCTCTTGACCCGCGCCTTGGTCTTGTTCCAGGAGGTGCCGCCGAGCTGGTCGAGCCGCGGCGCGATCCCCTCGATGCCGCTGTACTTCTGGACCAGGTCGAGCCGGGAGAGCGGGAGGAGCAGGCGCTTGCCCCCGGCGTAGGAGATCTCCATGACCTCCGTCTCTCCGCTGCCGTTCCCGCTGGCGACTTCGCGCAGCGCCGGAGGCAGATGGCTCGTGCCGTCGCCGTCCCCTCCCACGCTCCGGAGAGCCACGAACTGGCCGATGCCATGGTCCGAGTGGACCACGTAGTCCCCCACCCGGAGGTCTCTCAGGCTGGAGACGAAGGGGCCATAGCGGGTGCGCGCCGCCCGGCGCTGAGCCCGGGCCTGGGGGAGGAGCTGCTGCTCGCCGTAGAGGGCCACGCCCGCGGCCGGAAGCCGGAAGCCCCGCCCCAGCTCGCCCGTGACCAGCTCCACGCCCCCCCGCCCGAGGGTCAGCTCCCGGCCTTCGAGCAGCTCCTCGATACGGCGGCGGTGGGCCGGCGAGACCACGACCAGGCAGCGCTCGCCCCGGGCCCGGGCGGTCGCCACCTCCTGGGGGAAGCGCGGGAGCTGGCCATGGAAGAGATCGGTCAGAGTGCCATGAAAGTCGGCAGCGGCAGCACTCCCACGGCCGTCACCCGAGAGCATCAGATCCCTCAGGCGGACCTCGGCGCCCTCCAGGATCTCCCTCACCCGGTCCTCGGGGATCTCCAGGTCCTCCGGCGGCAGGGCCAGCTTACGGTGTGCCCGCCGGGCTTCGAAGTCGACCCGCAGCCGGTCGCCATGATGAGCGACCTCGGACTCCAGAGCCGGTGGGTCCACGACCAGGACCAGGGGATCGTTCAGGAGACCGAGGAGCTCCACGGTGCCGCCAGCCAGGAGAGGGAGGTAGTGCTCCCATCCCGGGAAGCTGCCGCGGGTGCGCAGCGACTCCAGGAGCTCTACCGCTTCCGGTCCCATGTCGAGATCGGACAGCCCTCCCGCGATCAGGTCGGCCAATTGCCTTGCTTCCTGGGTGCCGCAGGGAAACAGGCAGAGGGGGAGGATGCGGACCGAATCGAGCGTGTCCTCGGAGCGCTGCGAGTGGGCGTCGAACCAGCGGACCGACTCGACCGTGTCGCCGAAGAAGTCGAGCCGCACGGGCGACTCCTCCCCCGGAGGGTAGAGGTCGACCAGCCCTCCGCGGACCGCGAAGTCCCCGACTTCATAGACGAGGTCCGTGCGGCGGAACCCAAAACGCACCAGCCGTTCGGTCAATTCTTCAAGAGGGTAGTCCTGTCCTGGGCGGACGTCGAAGGCCGCCTCCGAGAAATCCTCCGGCCGGGGAAGGCGGCGGAACAGCGCCCGGGGCGTGGCAACGACCGTGGACACCTGCCCGGAAACGATTCGATCGATCGCAGCCGACTCCTGGGCGCGGACCAGGAGGGATGTCTCGGCCTCCTGATAGGGGGTGAGCGAGGGGGCGGGGAAGTAGACCGCGCCTTCCTCGCGCCCGAACAGGCGGGCGGCCTCCATCCAGGCCAGGGCGTCCGCCTCGCGGGGGACCACCACGAGGAGCGCCCGTCCCAGGTCCCGGGCCAGGAGCTCGCCGACCCAGGCGGCGGCGGGAACGGGCAGGCGCACGACATCCCCGAGCCCCTGGAGCAGGGACTTGTAAGGCGCACTGCTGCGCAGCGTCCGGGAGAGCTCCTCCCACACGCGGTCGGTCATAGCGGAGGGAAGCATATCGGAGCGCGGCGCCCGGCGGATGCCGCCGCTCCAAGAGGGTTGGGGTGCCGGGCGATCAGGAAGCCTTCGGCACCTGGCGCCTGGAGGCGTCGATCCGGGCCATCACCCAGGCCGTGCCGCGCACCAGCGCGGGCGGCACGAGCAGCGCGATCCCGATGCCCGACACGAGTTGGGTCATCCACTCGGCCCAAGAGATCTCGTGCGGCCCGAGCACGAAGCCGCGCAGGCTCAATCCGATGCCCCAGAGCAGTGCTGCCAGGATGCCGCCGCAGAGGGCTGTTTCCGTTGCCGCGTCGAGTTTCTCTTTCACCGCAACCCCCCCTTGAAGTCCGAACCGTTCATCGGTCCTTGTTCCTCTCTACGGCAAACCTCGTGCCAACACGCCACCCGATCCCGGGACGGAGCCGCTGTGCTAGGCTCCGCGCGGTCCTTTTACGGAGGGTTTGAACGATGGCTGACCGTTTTCCCCAGGAGGCCGTGCTCAGGGATGGCCGCCGGCTCCTGCTCCGCCTGTTCACCGCGAACGACGTCGACGCCCTCTACCAGTTCTTCCATCACCTGCCGGAGGACGTCCGGCGCTTCGCCTGGGACCGCATCGACAACCGGACTCTGGTCGAGACCTGGGGGCGCGAGCTCGACTACGCCAAGGTGCTGCCCGTGCTCGCCTTCGACGGCGGCAAGCTCGTGGCAGATGCCACGCTCCACCGCCGCCATGGGAGCCCCTTGCGCCTGGTCGGCCGGATCAAGTGGCTGATCGACCCCGAGTACCGCGGCCTGGGGCTGGGGACGGTCCTGGTCAACAACTTCATCTCCGTCGCCCGGAGCAACGGCCTGCGCCACCTCACCTGCATGCTGATCTCCGACCTGGAGTCCGACGCCGTCCGCACCCTCACGGACCTGGGCTTCGAGGGCTACACCATCCCCGGCTACGGGACGGACCCCGACGGCAACCAGCACGACATGATCAAGATGGTCCTGAAGCTGTGACTACTCCTCGTCCCGGCCGTGGGCGTGGGCCGGAGGCGAGGTGGCCTCCACGGCCTTGAAGGTCTCGAGTACCCGGTAGCGGTGCTCCGCTCCGCTGGGCACGACCCAGGAGTTGCCCGGCTCCAGCAGGACCGTCTGCCCCTCGATGGTCAGCTCCGCCTTCCCCTCCAGCACGTAGCCGACCGTCTCATAGTCCCGGCGGCTCGCCGCCTTCCCCTCCTCGGGCTCCTCCTCCCACAGGCGCATGGCCACGTGGATTCCGGAGGCGAGGTACTTCTGCCCCATAGCTCCCCGCGGCGAGTGTCTCGAATCGATCTTGGTCACGGTGGTGTCGCCCATCTCTCGTTCCTCCTCTCATGCCGCCGCTCTTGCAGGAGCGTTGCCAGGATCTCGTCTGGGTCTGAATCTGACCCGCATGTCAAACCTTGACCCGGCCGGCCGGATCAAAAGCTGACCCCCGCTCTGAAGAGAACCCCGCAAGCCATTGATTCTAAATGGGAAAAACGGCGCTCCGCCCTGGCACCCGCCATGCACTGGACGTTTGTCCTCTTGCTCTCATTTCGGTCTTCAGGAGAATGGCGAGGGGGCCGCAAGGCCCCCTCGGTACGTCTCATGGCACGCGCGTTGCTCCTGACACTCGGCGTGCGAAAGGAGACGCGATGATCCTGCTGAGCAAAGCCCAAGAGATCCTGCTGATGCAGTACGCCGAAGAGAAGGGGGAGCGCGTGGGGGCCCAAACAGGACAGACCCTGAGCGAAGACCATTTCCGCAAGACCGAGCGGATCAGTGCCGGCATCGACTTCGAAGGCGCCCTGGACGACCTCGTGGCCAAGGGTCTGCTGGAGAGGTCCGGCAATGCCGGCAAGGAGTACCGCCTGACGCAGCAAGGCTACGACTACCTCTACGCGGGCGCGGGGCACCGGACGGGGGAGGGGTAGCCCGGGTCAGCCCGGATTTGACCGGGCGCCGGATCATCCCCCCGCCCGCTTCGCCCCGTAGCCGGCCTTGACCAGCTCGGCGACCAGCCGGTCGGCGTGGTCGCCCTGCACCTCCACCTCGAAGCAGGGATCGCCGGCCGGGGTCTTCGACGGCTTGAGCGCGCCGCCTCCCCCGCAGAGCCGCTTCCAGTCGGAGAGGAGGCGGGAGGCATCCTCCCGGGTCAGGACGAGAGGCCCCGCCACGGTCACGACCTTCCCGCCCCGGCCCGAGCGCTCGCGCCGCACACGCACATCCTGCTCTGCCGGCGGAAGGCTGCGCCAGGGCTCCTGGGCCGGCGCGTCCTCCCTCCGGTCGACCGGCCGCTCTGACGACCAGACCAGCTTCCTTCCCCCTTTGGGCTTCATGGAAGAGCGCCTCCCTCCTCCGGCGTTATAAGATCAACGGTCGAAGAACCCCGTTCGAGAGGCCCAGGAGAGGACAACCCGTTTGGACAACATCCGTAACTTCTGCATCATCGCCCACATCGACCACGGGAAGTCTACCCTGGCCGACCGGCTGATCCAGCGCTGTGGCGGGGTCGAGGACCGCGACTTCCGGGACCAGATCCTGGACTCCATGGACATCGAGCGCGAGCGGGGCATCACCATCAAGAGCAACACGGTGAGCCTCCTCTACAAGGCCAAGGACGAGCAGACGTATCAGCTCAACCTGATCGACACGCCCGGCCACGTGGACTTCTCCCATGAGGTCCGCCGCTCGCTCATGTCCTGCGAGGGGGCGCTCCTGCTCGTCGACGCCTCCCAGGGGGTCGAGGCCCAAACTGTCGCCAACCTCTACCTCGCCATGGAGTTCGACCTGGAGATCGTGCCTGTCATCAACAAGATCGACCTCCCGTCCGCCGAGGTGGAGCGGGTGCGCGAGGAGATCGATTCGGACCTCGGGCTCGACCCGTTCGAAGCCGTGCTCTGCTCGGCCAAGCAGGGGATCGGCATCGACGACGTGCTGGAGGCGATCGTCGCCAAGCTGCCGCCCCCCCAGGGCGATGCGGCCGATCCGCTGCGCGCCCTGATCTTTGACGCCCACTACGACGCCTACCGCGGCGTGGTCCTCCTGGTCCGGATCAAGGAGGGGACGGTCCGCCCCGGCGAGACCCTTAGGCTGATGCACACGGAGAAGGAGTACAAGGTGGAGGAGGTGGGGCACCTGCGCCTCCGGCGGGTCAAGACCGACGAGCTCACCGCCGGCGACGTGGGATACATCATCGCCGGTATCAAGATGGTGCGCGACATCACCATCGGCGACACCGTCACCAACGCCCAGCGCCCCGCGGCCGAGCCGCTGCCCGGCTACAAGGAGGCCAAACCGGTCGTCTTCTCCTCGATCTACCCGATTGCCACGGATGACTACGAAGACCTGGCCCGCGCCCTGGAGAAGCTCCACATCAACGACGCGGCCCTGACCTACGAGAAGGACTCGTCCGCGGCCCTCGGCTTCGGCTTCCGCTGCGGCTTCCTGGGGCTGCTCCACCTGGACGTCGTGCAGGAGCGGCTGGAGCGGGAGTACAACCTCTCCCTGCTGCTCTCCGCCCCCTCCGTCCGCTACGAGGTGACGCTGGAAGACGGCGAGATCCTCTGGGTGGACAACCCGGCACACTACCCGGACCCGTCGGCGATCTCCTACGTGCGCGAGCCGTACATCAAGGCGACGATCCTGATCCCGGAACGCTACCTGGGCCCGATCATGGAGCTTTGCCGCGACCGCCGGGGATCCAATCTCACCTACGAGTACCTGTCGCAGGAGCGCCTGCAGGTGCTGGTCGAGCTGCCGCTCGCCGAGATCCTCTTCGACTTCTACGACAGGCTGAAGAGCATGACCCAGGGGTACGGCTCCTTCGACTACGAGCTGACCGACTACCGGGAGGGCGACCTGGTCAAGGTGGACATCCTGGTCAACGGCGAGCCGGTGGACGCCCTGTCCCAGCTCGTCCACCGCGAGAAGGCGCGGCCCCGGGCGCTCCACTACTGCGAGCGGCTCGCCGAGACCATCCCCCGCCAGCAGTTCAAGATCGCGATCCAGGGGGCGATCGGCGGCAACATCATTGCCCGCTCCACGATCACCGCCTTCCGCAAGGACGTCACGGCCAAGTGCTACGGCGGCGACATCAGCCGCAAGCGCAAGCTGCTCGAAAAGCAGAAGGAGGGCAAGAAGCGGATGAAGATGGTCGGTGCGGTGGAGATCCCCCAGGAGGCCTTCCTGGCCGTGCTCAAGTCGGATACCGGGTCCTGATGATGGGGAAGACAACCTCATGACCGAAGGACCCAGGATCATCCCCGTCTTCCCCCTGACCGGCTCGCTGCTGCTGCCGGGCAACCTGCTGCCCCTCAACATCTTCGAGCCACGCTACCGCGCAATGGTGGCGGACGCCATGGAGGGGGGGCGCCACATCGGCATGATCCAGCCGATCGTCCCCCGGCAGGACAACTGGGTCGCAGCCGCCCAGTTGCCTGACGAACCGGACCTCTACCCGATCGGCTGCGCCGGGCGGATCGAGCGTTGCGAGCCCCAGTCCGACGGACGCTACCTGATCGTGCTCCGGGGGGTCTGCCGGTTCCACATCGTGAAGGAGCTGCCGCAGCACCGCGGATATCGCCGGGTGGAGGTGGACTACTCGGAGTTCCCGGCCGACCCGGCCGAGCTCTCCCACCAGATCCCCCCTTTGCGCATGCTCCGCGCTCTCCGCAGCTTCACCGAGGGGAAGGACTTCGAGTTCGATTTCGACCTTCTCGAGTCGCTCCCGGGAGTGAGCCTGATCAACGGGCTGGCCGCCGCCCTCCCCTTCCCCCCGGCCGAGAAGCAGGCCCTTCTCGAAGCCGCCAGTCCGATGGAAAGAGAAGAGCTCCTTTTGACGTTGATGGGTATGGGGATCGAGCCGCTCTCGACCGACGAGTACTACTCCCCTCCGATCGTCAACTGAGGGGCCGAATGACCACCAGAAGGAGACTGCTATTTCTAATCAGATCACCGGGGACACCCGGGGCATCAAGTCATCCGAGATCCGCGCCCTGGAGCGCACCTACCGCCGCCGTGTCGATCCGCGGCAGGTGGTCTCGCCCGAGTTGGCCCGCCACCTGACCGAGGTCTCGCGCCAGCTCGGCCGCCAGGTCGGCGTGATGCTCGACCGAGATGGAACGGTCCGCAACGTCATCCTAGGCGACGCCAACAGCCTGGAGCTGCCCGACGTCGGCCGTCTGCGCGGCGGTATCGGCCGCTTCCGCGGCCTGCGCCTCGTCCACACGCACCTCAAGGGCGAGCCTCTCACCAAGGACGACCTGAACGACCTGGCGCTGCTCCGCCTCGACCTCGTCGCCATGATCGAGGTACTGGCCGACGGCCTGCCCGGCCGCACCGAGGTCGCCCACCTCGCGCCCGAGGCCTCCACCGAGGAGGGCCAGGACCACGCCCGCGACGGACGCGACGGAGATACCGAACCCTTCGAGCGCATCCGCTCGCGGGACGTCTACCAGCTCGCGACCGAGATCGACTTCCAGGCCACCATGCGCGCCCTCGAAGAGGAGGTCTCCCGGGTCATCAGCGACGCGGGCGAGACCGAGAAGGAGCGCGCCCTGGTCATCGGCATCATGCCGGACGACGAGCATTTCGAAGAGATGTTGGAGCTGGTCCGCTCGGCGGACGTGGCCGTCGCGGGCACGATGCGCCAGAAGCGATCCAAGGTCCATCCGCGGACGGTCGTGGGCTCGGGCAAGCTTCAGGAGATTGTGCTCGAAGCCATGCGCCGCCGGGCGAGCGTGGCCATCTTCGACATCGACCTGAAGCCCGGCCAGGCGCGGGCGTTCGAGGACGCGACCGGCCTCAAGGCGATCGACCGCACGCAGCTCATCCTGGATGTCTTCGCCCAGCGCGCCCGCAGCCGGGACGGCAAGCTGCAGGTCGAGCTCGCGCAGCTCAAGTACTCGGTCCCCCGCCTGACGGAAAGAGACGCGGGCCTCTCGCGCCTGACCGGCGGCATCGGCGGCCGGGGACCCGGCGAAACCGTGATGGAAGTGGGCCGCCGGCGGATCCGTGACCGCATCCGGGCGCTGGAGAAGCAGGTCGAAGGCCTGTCGAAGCAGCGCGACCTGCGGCGGCGCCGCCGCCGGGAGGAAGGCGTGCCGGTCCTCTCGATCATCGGCTACACGAATGCGGGCAAGAGCACGCTGCTCAACGCCCTGACCGGCAGCGAGATCGAGGCCGCGGACAAGCTGTTCATGACCCTCGACCCGACGAGCCGACGCCTGCGTTTCCCACGCGAGGGAGAAGTT
>DATMER010000097.1:0-14058 GCA_035556715.1 Thermoanaerobaculia bacterium | reverse complement strand
GTAGGCGGTCTGGTTCATCTGGATGCCGTAGTGGACCCAGTTGCCGTTGAGGTCGACGAGCGGCTGGACGTCCTGCGCCTCCAGGATCGCGGAGTCGGGATCGGTCTTGTCGATCTGGTTCAGCAGCATGGTCGCCCCGCTCCCGCAGCTCGAGGGGATCTGCGGCTGCTGGCCCCACTTCAAGGGCTGCGAGCTGCTGGCCACGAACACTCCCTGGCTCGGCATGTAGGTCATGAACGTGTTGCTCTGCGCCAGGGCGATGAAGGACTGCCATGAGAACTGCTGGAAGGCGCAGTCCACGTTGCCGGTCTTGAGGTTGACATCGCTCGGGATCGAGGGATTGCTGAACCACGAGCTCTGGGCCGTGCACGTGGCCGCCGAGGCCGGCGCCGGGACCGCGGCAACTGCAAGCAGGGCAATCAGGCACACGAGCACACCTGTTCTGTGCTTCCTCATCTCTTGAACCTCCTCCGATTCAGGTTGATGGCCAAGATGGCATTCCCCCTAAAATGCAACCGGGATGCCACGCCGCCAGTCGCCTCCCCACGACGGGGAGGCATCACCAGCGCTTATGTCGGGGTCTGTCGGACGACGTCGGATTATGACGGAATTCGTGTCGGATGGCTCCCGTAGCCGTAATGTTCCCGGAGTCGGTTCGCCTCCGGGTGGAGGGGGAGGGGAAAGGAGTCGTACTTGCGGTTCGGATCGGGACGGACCATGGCGCGCGCCCGGCCGGCCACTTCGCCGGGGAGGTCCAGGCCGAGGAAGCCGAAGAGCGCGCCCAGGGTCTCGGCCGGGTCCTGGCAGAGGTCCTCGAAGCGGAGGAAGGAGCAGCCCCCCCGGGCCCCCGCCTCCAGCGCCCATCGCTCGTGGACGGCCCAGCGCTCCAGGATCCGGCGCGGCTCCTGCTTCCACCAGCCGGGCGCCACCTGCCAGCGGCCGGCGGCCTCGATCATGCTCGCCACGACCGCCCGCGGGTGCCGCACCAGGTGGATATAGCGGGCGCCCGGGAACCGGGCGCGCAGGAAGGCGTGGACCCTGGGGTCGGCGTGCTGGACCGGCTTCTTGTCGCCGAGCCAGGCCAGGGTCTCCACCGGCGGGGTTTCCTCCGGGAGCTCCGGGAGCCCCGGGAGCCCCGCGAGCGCCGACTGAACGCGGCGGAAGACCGCGGAGGTCTCCTCTCCCGCCGCGAGCGCGCTGCGCAGCAGGCTCCGGCAGGAGCGCAGCGTGGCCCGCATGCCCAGGGGGCCGTCCCAGGGATAGCAGCGGAAGCGCCGGGGCCAGCCGTTCCGGGCCTGGTAGAGGATCCAGGCGATGTCGGACTCGTGCGTGACCCGCACGCCGGGGTGGAGGCTGAGCAGCCGCGCCAGCAGCGAAGAGCCGGAGCGCTTGTTGCCGATCAGGAAAAGCTCTTGGGTCACGGAAGCATCCTACGCTACACTCGCCGGGCATCCCTGATGGAAGCAACGCTCGCCATCCTCTCCGTGCACTACCGGTATCCGGCCCTGCTCCAGGATCAGATGGAGAGGCTTCGCGCCTGCGCGGCCCCGGCTCGCGAAGCGTTGGGCCTGGAGCTGCGCTTCCACCCCGTCGTCCACTCCAAGTCCGATCCGGATGTGGCCGCGGAGGCGCTCGACTCCGGCGGCATCGACCTGCGCGGCCGGCCGGACCTGAAGCCGTCGCACGGCGAGAGCCTGGCCGAGGCCTTCCTGCAGCTCCGCGCCGAGGGTCTCCTCCAGGACGGCGACCTGCTCGCCGTGATGGACCACGACACGCACCCCCTCGACCCTGGCCTCTTCGCGGCCACGGCCTCGGCGCTGCTCGCGCGGGAGGATCTCGCCGGGATCGGCATCCCGCAGTGGCACCGGGGTCACTGCTACCTCCATCCGTCCTTCCTCCTGACACGAGTCGCGACCGTCGAGCGGATGACCCCCGACAGGGCCTTCCTCTCACGGATGTGGCCCGACGGTCGCCTGCGCTGGGACACGGCCGAAGGCTTCACGGCCTGGTGCGAAGAGAACGGCCTGCCCACATGCCCGTTACGGGTGGAGTCCACCGGCTTTCCCTGGCCGCGCTGGGACAGCGAGATGGTGCCAGACGGGGGTCCCCGGCTGACCGGCGAGCACGGCGAGCCGGTCCACGTGGGGCACCTGATGCGGTACGGCCTGGAGGCGGGCCGGCCCCTGCTCTCCCATGTGTGGACCGCCCCGCTGCTGAGCCGGCATGTCAGCAAGGCCGATGCGCAGGAGGTGCTCGCGGCCTACCTCGCGGAGCCCATGGCCGGAGGCATGGGATGAGCCTCTCTCCCCACCTCCTCGCGAAGCTCGGCCGCTACCGCTGCGTCCTCGTGGTCGGGCCACAGCGCGCCGGCACCACGATCGCGGCGCAAATGATCGCCCGGGACCTGGAAAGCGTTTTCCTCGACGAGCGGGACGTCGAGGGGGATATCGCGCAGAGGATCGACGACCTGCGCCGCGGGCGCCGGCCCTGCGTGGTCCAGGCTCCGGCCTGGACCTTCGCCTGTCACGAGCTCGGCCGGCCCGACACCGCCGTGGTGCTGGTCCGGCGGCGCATCGAGGAGATCCTCGACTCCCAGGAGCGGATCGGCTGGACGGCTCCGTGCCAGCCCAGGGAGCTGCGCCGTTACGGCGCAACCTCGGGGGTGATCGCGGAGATCAAGTACCGCGCCTGGGACGAGCATCAGAGGCGCCAGCTCGGTCCCCACGGCTTCGAGCTGCGCTACACGGACCTCGATCGCCACGAGCTCTGGATCCCGGCCCGCGGGCGCGGCGAGTTCCAGCCCAAGCAGACGGCCCCGGAGGAATGACGCGGCCGTGAAGGGGCTCGCCCGTCTGGTCCTCGGTGCGGACTCCACGCCCGGCTGGGTCTGCGTGGGACATCCTGAGCCGGAACGGCACGCGGAGGTCCGGCTGCACGGGCTCGGAGAGCCGGTGGACATCTCGCGCAACCATGCCATGGTGTCCCTGGTCCCGTTCCTCGTGGCGATCCGCCTCGACGGTCTGAGCTTGGATGCCCGCCCGCGGCTCTCGGTCCACGAGCGCGGCGGCCCGGAGCTGGGACGTGTCCAACTCCGCCTGGCCCGCGAGATCGAGGTGCCCCCCTACCGGATCGGCCTCTTCGAGACCGCTGGCTGCGTGAACCGCTGCCTGCCCGCGCCGCGCCTCCACGCCCATTACCTGCTCCAGCGCTGGAAGCTGTTCCGGGACCGCAACCCGCGCAACGTGAAGATGGTCCCCGGCGAGCTGTTCAGCAAGTTCGTCCTCTTCACCGCGCCGCGCCCCGTGGTGCTGGTCGGCCATGACAAGGACGGCAAGGGCAACCTCTTCCCGATGGACCTGGTCGGCGAGGCCGGTTCCCCCTGCTTCCTGCTGGGGCTCCACCACACGAGCCCGGCGGTCGCGGCCATGGCCGAAGCCGGCCGGCTCGCCGTCAGCTCGGTCCCCCTCGCCTGGAAGAAGACCGTCTTCGCCCTCGGCCGCAACCATCGGGACGCCTCCATCGACCGGTCGGGCCTCCCCTTCGCGACGGTCCCCTCCCCGCGCTACGGCATCCCGGTCCCGTCCGAGGCCCTGACCGTGAGAGAGGTGAGGATCGAGCGCGTCGTGGAGGCCGGCTCCCACGTGCTCTTCGTCACCACAACCGAGAGCCTGGAGAAGTGGTCGGACGGTCTTCAGATGTGTCACACCCATGGCTTCTACCAGATGTACCTGCGGAGCCAGGGGCGGCCGCTGCCGTCATGATCACAGCCCGCTTCAAGCCGCTCGGCCGGACCCTGCTCCTGGAGACCGACAGCGCCGCGATCCTCGCCATCGCCGAAGACACCTTCGGCCGCTTCGGGCCGGCAGGGATCGTGGATGCGCCGGACGTCACCGTCCGGCTCCTCGACGTGCCGCCGCCGGCTTTGGACAATCCCGCCGCCTTCCGCAGCCATGTCCTCCTGTTCGAGCTCCTCTCCCAGCTCTGGAAACACGGTCTCATGGCCGTCCACGGCTCGGCCCTGGTCAAAGACGGCCGGGCGATCCTGCTCCGCGGACCGAGCGGGTCGGGCAAGACGACCCTGGCCTATGCCGGAGCCCGGAGCCGCTTCCAGGCTCTGGCCGAGGACGTGGTCTGGGTCGATCTGGAGACCGGACGATGGCGCGGGATGCCGTGGCTCTTCCATCTGCTGCCGGACGCGGCCCGGCTCTTCCCGGAGCTCGCAGGACTGCCCCCGGTGCTGGAGAGCGCTGGTAAGATCAAGCTTGAAGTCGATCTCGATAGGATCAGGCCCGGCAGCACGGTCACAGAGGCCCGGCCGGGTCCCGTGGTGCTGCTGGAGCGCGCTCCTGTGAGCATCCTGGAACCGCTGGGTCCTGCCGAGGCCCGCGAGATCTGGCGGCGGTGCCCGGCCGGGCTGGAAGAGAGCTTCCCCGGCTACGACCGCCACGTCGAAGAGCTTTTGCAGGACGGCGCCTGGCGGCTGCGGCTGGGGACCAATCTGGAGGAGGCGCTGGACCTCCTGGAGACACTGCCCGGATGACACGCGTTCTCGGACCCGGAGAGTTCTACTACAAGGAGGCCTTCGGCCCGGAAACCGTCTGCCGGGGCGCCGTGCTCCTGGAGTGCGAGTGGGACGGCGGCGTGGTCGAAGCGGGGGCGCTCATGGGCGTGGTCTTCCGCTCCGGCGAGTTCCGCGGCGGCACGTTCTGGGGCGGCGTCTTCCTCGGCGGCACCTGGGCCGGCGGCGTCTGGGAGAGCGGCTTCGACCACACCGGGCGCTACCGCCCGCGCACCGACCACCCCTGAGCCTGATGCCAAGAGTCATCGTCGCCAGCCCGCACCGCTACCCCGACCTCGCACGCCTCTGGCACCGCGCGGTCGCCCGCGACCTGCTCCCCGCGCTGGAGCGGGCCGGTCACTCTGTCGAGGTCGTGGTCTTTCGGGATGCCCACGCGGACGAGTTCGACCCCGCGCACTTCCCGGGCGCCGTCCTGGAGGCGCCCGGCCCCGGCGTCCGCGACTTCCTGGAGTTCTATGACGCCGCGCTCGCCCTGGATGCGGACTTCCTGTTCCTCCTCGACGCCGACCTCTTCTTCCTCGATCCGGACTGGGCCGCCTCCTGGCTGCCCTCCTTCGACGACCCCGACGTTTCGGCCGTGTCCCTCCTGCGGCGGAGCGACGAGCCCGGGGTCTATGCCCTGCTCTGCCGTACAGCGCACTACCGCGAGCTGCCGCAGCCGGTCTTCGCGCCCGCCTACGAGGACCTGGAGGACGAGCGCAACACCGTCAACCGCCAGCCTGGGGACGTGGCCGCCCGGCGCCTGCGCGAGCTGGGCCGGAAGATCCTCTACGCCGGCCCCGAGGAAGCCGAGGAGCGGATCGCCGACTTCCACGGCACCACCGTGATCCGGGCATCCCGCGAGGTCTTCGGCCACCTGATGGACGGACGCGGCTTCGAGCAGCTCGTCTCCCGCAAGCGCTACTTCGCCATGGGCGCGTACGACAACGCGCTCCTCGGCTCGCTCCACCAGGCGGTCTTCGGGGAGCCCTTCGCCCCCGGCCCGGACGGCGAGCCCCTCGGCGGGAGCGTCCCGGCCGAAGCGGTCCGGCGGGAGCTGGGGCTCATTGAAGACGCGCGGATGAAGGAGGTCCTGAGCGCCTATTTCGACCGCTCGGACCGGGCGATCCTCCGGCTGGCGGCGCGCGAAGGGATCGACCTCGCCCTGCCGCCCATGCGCCCCGAGTCGTGGAGATGAGCTTGGGTCCGCTCGTCACCGTCTTCACCTGCACCATCTACCCCGATCTGGCGAGGGTCTGGCACGCCTGCGTGAGCCGCTCCTTCCCCAGGGACGAGGCGGCGATCGAGGTCTTTCAGGACTCTGACGAGCACGTGGTCGATCCCCGCTGGCTCCCGGGAACGGCGGTGCTGCGGCGCACTCCCGCCCGGCGCGAGTTCCACGAGGCCTACAACGACGCCCTGGCCCGGGTGGAGACCCCCTACCTCGCCTTCGTGGACACGGACGTCTTCTGGATCACGCCGGACCTCTGGCCCCGGGTGCGCGAGGAGCTGAAGCGGCCGGAGGTGGGCGCGGTCTCCTGTGCCTCGCGGGAGCAGACGGTGAGCCACGGCACCTTTGCCGTGGTCATGAAGGTGGATGCCTACCGTGAGGCCCTGAAGGGGCTGCCGCTCGGATTCTTCCCGGCCATCGAGAACCCCGACCCGTCCGTGCCCGAGCACCTCTGGGTGCGGCACGACACCGGCGACCTCGCCACCCGGGCGGTGGTCGAGGCGGGCTGGAAGGTCGAGCACCTCCACCTCTACCGCACCGGCGAGCTGGCCCGCTTCCGGGGCATCACCCTGTCGCGCCGCTCGGCCGAGTGGCTGGGCCGGCGCGCCCTGATCCGCATGTGCCACCGCAGCCGCTACTTCTGGCGCGGCTACCTGGGCAACCTGGTCCTCAAGCGGCTGCACGACCGGCTGTTCCCGGACGGCCCCCGCTACGCCTTCCCCCATGGCGCAGCTCCCCTCCTCCTCCAGAGCCTGAGGAGGGACCACCGCTACCGCCTCAACTACCTCCGGGAGCTGCGGACCGGCGCACAGAGCATCGAAGCGTACGTCCGCAGCCGCCCGTGCAACTTCGCATGAACGCCGGTATCTCGTACCTGCGAAGAGTCCTGAGCTTCGCCTGGCTCTATCTCAAGAGGCCGTTCCTCCTCCCCCGGGTGCGCCGCCCGGTCCTGGAGAGGATCGACGGCGTGCCTCTGGTCTCGCTGCCGGACGTGCTCAACCCGGTCGTCTTCCGCAGCGGCGAGCTGCTGGCGAGAACCGTGGCCGCCTCGTCCTTGGCCGAGCCCCCGGGACGCGCCCTGGACATGGGGACCGGCAGCGGAGTGGGCGCGGTGTTCCTCGCCCGCCGAGGCTGGCAGGTCGTAGCGGTCGATCTCAATCCCGAGGCGGTCCGCTGCGCGAGGATCAACGTCCTCCTCAACCGTCTGGAGGACCGGGTGGAAGTCCGGCAGGGGGACCTCTTCGGCCCGGTTGCGGGAGAGCGCTTCGACCTCATCCTCTTCAATCCCCCCTTCTTCCGCGGCGAGCCCAAGGGGCTCTTCGACCTGGCCTGGCGGAGCACCGACGTGATGGAACGCTTCGCCGCCGGTCTTCCGGACGCTCTTACCGAGGATGGCAGGGTGCTGCTCCTCCTCTCCACGGACGGCGACTCCGAGGGGATGCTGAAGGCGCTCGCCACTCATGGATTGAAGGTCGAGCCGGCCGTTCGCCGCGATTACGGGAACGAAGTAATGACGATCTACTGCGTTCGCCGTTAGGATGGACACCATGGATCGCGTCATCCTGGTCAACCCGCGGATGTGTTCGCCCCGGAGCGCGCGACTCCCCCTGTCCCTCTTGGCGCTCGGAGCCGTGCTGGACGGGCGATACGACTGGCGGATCGTGGACGGCAACGTGGACCCGGACGCGGCCGGCACCCTCCTGCGCCTCCTGGACGAAGGACCGTGCGCGCTGGTCGGGGTGACCGTCATGCCCGGTCCGCAGGTCGCCCCGGCCATCGAGATCTCCTCGGCCGTCCGGGCCCGGCATCCCCAGGTGCCCATCGCCTGGGGCGGCTACTTCCCCACCCTCTACCCGGACGCGGCCGTCAACGCCCCTTACGTGGATTACGTGGTCCGAGGCCAGGGCGAGGACACGCTCCTGGAGCTGCTGGAGGGAAAGCCGCCGAGCGACATCCACGGCCTGACCTGGAAAGATGGGAGCGCCATCGTCCACAACCCGGAGCGGCACTTCCGGCCGCCGGACGAGTACCCGCTCTTCCCCTACGAGCGGATCGGCGACATTCAGACGTATCTGCGCCCGAGCTTCCTCGGGAAGCGCACCGGAGTGCACCAGGCGGCAATCGGTTGCCGGTACCGCTGCACCTTCTGCGGCGTGGTCTCCATGTTCAACGGCCTGACCCGGCTGCAGGGTCCGGCGCGCATGGAGGCGGCCCTGGCGGCCCTCAAAGGCTACGGCGCCGACTCGGTCCAGCTCTACGACCACAACTTCTTCGACCGCGAGGAGACGAGCATCCCGATCCTGGAAGTGATGGCCCGCTCCGGCCTGCGCTTCTGGTGCTACGGCCGGACCGACACCCTGGCCGGCTTCTCGGCCTCCACCTGGGAGCTGATCCGGAAGAGCGGCCTCTCCATGGTCTATGTCGGAGCCGAGGCGGCGAGCGACGAGGTGCTCAAGCGCATGAAGAAGGGGACCAGCGTCGAGCAGACCTTCGAGCTGGTCCGCCGCTGCCGCGAGCACGGAGTGATCCCCGAGCTCTCCTTCGTCCTGGGAGGCCCCGAGGACCCCGAAGGAGAGGTCGAGAAGACGCTCCAGTTCATCCGGAAGGTCAAGGAGGTCCACCCCGCCGCCGAGGTCATCCTCTACTTCTACAGCCCGACGCCGCAACGCGATCCGTCCTCGATGAGGACCGACCGCCTGCCGGTCCTGAAGCGCTACGGTCCCGAGGGTCCTGATCTACCCACCACGCCCGAGGAGTGGACCCAGCCGAAGTGGCTCTCCTACGTCTGCCACCAGGACGCGCCCTGGCTGTCACCAAAAGTCCGGCGCCGCGTCCAGGGCTTCGCCAAGGTCCTCGCCTGCCGCTTCCCCACCGCCCAGGACTGGTCCACCCCCGCCTGGGGGAAGGCCACCCTTCGCACCCTGGCCGGCTGGCGCTACGCGACCGGCCGCTGGGACAACCCCTGGGAGCTCGACCTCGCGCGCAAGGTCATCCCCCTTCGCGAGCCCCAGCGAGAGAGTCTGTGAAGGAGTGCTTCGTCACCCATGGCGACGCCCGATACCTGCCGTTGACCGAGGTCCTGGTACGCGGGCTCGCCCATTTCTCGAGCCGTCCCGTCATGGTTTTCGGCGTCAACGCCGAAGTCGGCTACGACGCGCCCAACCTGATCAAGCGGACGATCCACCTCTCCGCCACGGAGCTCTACAGCGCCAAGTTCCGGGTCATCCTGGAGAGCGGGATCGAGAGCGGCGTCTACCTCGACGCGGACAACGTACCGAACCGGGGGGTCGACGACCTCTTCGCAGCCTGCAGCGAGGTGGCGGACTACCCGCTGCTCCCGCGCCACCCGCAGGAGCTCGGCCACCTGGTCGAAGAGCTGAAGACGGAGCTGGGAGTCGAGCGGCAGACGATGCCTTACGCGCAGTCCTGCTGCTTCGTCTTCTCCCGCCGCTGCCAGGCTTTTCTCGAAGACTGCCAGCGGATCAGCGGCGACCTGGCCAGCCGTTCACCCGGCGCGCCAGTGCTCGACGAGCCGGTCGCGAACGTCCTGCTGTGGCGGCGCAACGCCGTCCGGCAGCTTCCGAGTTGCAACATCCCCAAGCGGTACTACCCGCTGTACCAGGACGGCACCTACGAGAGCGACGCCGATTTCCAGAGCTGCTACGGCGGTCATCCGTTCCGCTTCCACACCTTCCACTTCTGCAAGGACCCCGAAAGATCGCGGCACATGCTCGCCGAGCTAATCGAGAGAGATTGCCAGGCCCGGCCTTAGAGGCTGCCGACCAGGATCACGAACCGGCTCGGCTCTCTTTTCCGCTTGAGCCGGGCGATCCATGGGCGGAGCGCCCAACGCCAGCCGTACCAGGTGGGGAACCGTTGCCAGCGCAGGCCCAGCTCCCTGCCCAGGCGGTCGAGCCTGTCCCAGGTGAGGTACTCGATGCTGGGCAGCGCATCCGAACGGGTCCCGAAGCGACGCTCGAAGTCGGCGTGGCGCTCGGCCACCATGCGGCGGCCGCTCTCCTCCTTCCGGTAGATGGGAGACTCCAGGATCACCAGGCTGCCGCCCGGACGGAGCACCCGCAGCGCCTCGCGCAGGGTGGTGGCGTAGTCGGTGCTGTAATGAAGGCTGGCGTTGAACACGGCAACGTCGGCTTGGCCGTCCGCGAGCGGCAGGTGGTCGAGCTCGGCCTGGAGGCGAGGCCACTCCGGAGCATAGTGCCGGGCCGCTTCCAATCCATCCTTGTCGTCCACGCTCACGTCCACGGCGCAGGGGTGGTGGCCGAGCCCGGCCAGGCGGTGGCTGAGCCAGCCTACTCCCGCGCCGAGGTCGACGATCTTCAATCCCGATCCCAGCCGCGGCAGGACGCGGCGGCGAAAGGTCTCCCAGGTTTGACGCCGCATCCCCCACTGCCACGCGATGGGATGGTCCGGATCGCACTCGGGAAGGCGACGGTAGTGCTCGGGGTCTTCCGACCCTCGCCCCTCGGCATGGCGGATGCGCGTGTAGTCCCGAAGGAAGGAGGCGAAGGCCTCGGCCCGCTCCGGCGGCAGGAAGCGCCAGATCCCGTCGATCCGCGGCCAATCGCGGCCACAGCCGGGGCAGCGGGAATCTGCCAACGCTGTCCGGCAGACCGGGCAGGCAAGGGTCCAGCCGCTCATCAGATTCCGAGCTTCTTTCGGACCTCGTCGAAAGGAATGTCTTCCTTCCGCCCAGCGGCTTCAAAGAGTCGACGCCGCATCGCCTCACTCTTTAGCAGGTAGGCGGTCTCCTTCTCAGAGCTAATCTCGCGCCAAAGGTCGATCGGGACGAGGACACCGGTCAGGTTCCCCTCTTCGTCTGAGATGTACTGTATTCCGGTCATGGAGGAAGCTTACGTCACGTCCGCTCCAACTCCATCAGGTAGTGGTCGGCGAGCCACGGAAGAGGCGGTACCGTCTCCACCCGCCGCTCCCACCCGTCGAGCCGCTCAATCAGCTTCGGATGCCGCGCAGCCCAGTTCTCGGTATAGGGAGGAGGGAGCAGCGCGCCGAGGGCGGCGACCCGCCGCATCCGGAAAGCCGGTGAGAGCGCACGCCGGAGCGCCCGGATCGAAGGATAACGGACCTGGAGGCCACGCCACTCCACCCCGCCGGGCGTCAGGCGCCGGAAGGCCTTGCCGGGCCGGCCCTGTCCGAGGAACCAGACCCACTCCCAGGGGACCAGGGGACCCATCACGCACACCACCGCGACCGCACCCGGCCGCAATCGCGCCGCGAGAGCCCGGCCGGCGCCAGCCAGATCGGCCACGCAGTTGAGCCCGCCGAAGTCGGACAGGGCACCGTCGAAGACAGGCGCGTCCAGGCTGTCCAGATCCTCGATGGCGAGCTGCCTGACCTCGACCGTCTCCGTCAGCCCCGCGCGCGCGACCTTCTCCCGGGCGACGTGCACCATCTCCGGCGCGGCGTCCGTCGCCAGGACCCGCACGCCGCGCCTGCCGAGATGGACGGCGTCCTCCCCGGTGCCGCAGGCCAGCTCGAGAACGCGGTCTCCGGAGGCGAAGAGAGAATCCAGCCGCCGCCAGACCGCGCCGCGCAGACGCTCACCCAGGACGGTTCGGGTAAAACCGTCGTCATATTCCGGTGCGAGGCTGTCGAAGGCGGTGCTCAACAGGGGAAGCATAGCGCAGGCGGCCGGGACGTCCCGGCCGCCTTGAATCGGACGAAAGGGGATTTCAGGCGTTGGCGCCCGCGTGCGCGGCGGCAGGAATGCGCAGCCGCTGGCCCGGGTAGATCTCGTCCGCATCCTTGAGCATCGGGCGGTTGGCCTCGAAGATCTGGTTGTACTTGTTGGCGTCGCCATAGAACTGCTTGGCGATCTTGGAGAGGGTGTCGCCCGACTTGACCTCGTAGTACTGGGCCTCGGGCGCGGCCTGGGCGGCCTGCATGTTGTCCTCGACGCTGCCGATGCCCTCGACGTTGCCGACGAGCAGCACGATCTTCTCCCGCTCCTCCTGGCTGCGCGCCCGGCCGGTGAGAGTGACCTTGTCGTCGTCCACTCGGACGCCGAGGTCGTCGACCTTGAAGCCCATGTCCTGGACGAGCTTCACGAGAGCCGCACCCTTGCGGCGGTCGTGGAGCTCGCGGACCTGCTGCGGGCTGGGGGCGGCGGGCTGACCCTGCTGGGCACCCTGGCCCTGCACCTTCTTGTCGTCATCGTCCCCGATTCCGAGCTTCCGCCCGACCTTCTTGGCAAATTGGATCAGACCCATACTGTGTCCTCCTTTGGAGCAGTCGATTTTGTGGGGACAGCCCGAGCGGGCGTCCCTTTCAGAAGGACTGCAAAAGAGCTGCCGGATGAGCCTCTACACGATTCTGTATCCAATATCCTGAGCGGTGTGCCCCAGAAAAGGCCTGAGCACTGGGTCGGCAAGAAGGCGGTGGAAGAAGGGAGAGCTCGATATCGAGTGCGCAGCCCGTTCATAGAGGGCCAGGGAAGGTCGGTTTCCGTACATGGATGAGGGATAGTAGAGGCCCTGGATCGCAGGATAAGCCTCGTAGATCGCACGGGACCATCGCCTTGCTCTGTCACGGCGGCCCGTGTTGATGGCCATCGAGGCACCTGCCCTGGTAGACCATAGGGCGGTCAAATCCAAGAGAACCAGCTCCGAGATCAGCTCAAACCCGACCAGCCATGGCTCCTTTGCGGTTCGGTTGACCAGACGGTCTTTCTGAAAAACTTCTGCCAAACAGGTCCCGATGTCCTGCGCGGTATAGAGGATGCCCCGCTCCCCGCCAAGCGAGATCTGATGATCGAATCGGCTGCTTTCTGCAGGACCATAGCTGCGGAAGGTGTTCCACGAGACCGGGTGATTTCCTCTTCGGAAGTAAAGTCGCCAGAGCCCGGTTCCCACAGGAAGGGTCCTTACAGCCGGAGGGATCTTTGCCAGCTCCGTCGCGGGAGGCGGCTCGGGGAATTTTGCCAAGCTGAAGCTAGAGGTCGGCGGCCAATGCGGCCACGATGGCAGGAGGATGTCCCGACAGGAGCCACTCGCGCGGGCTCAGGTTCCGCTCTTCGCGGTCATCCTCGGGGAGGTCTGGGTTCGGCAGATCGAACCAATTGGACACACCCAGAGGATGGACCTCCGGGTCGAGATGCGACACGACCTCTTCGAAACCAGGGACCAAGGCTGTCCCCTCGAACTGGAACTCCGGCAGGACCCATGTCGCCCCCCGCCGGATCGCATAGAGCCTGACAGGCTTGGTCGTGACGCGCTGCAAGATCTGGCCTGGAGTCAGACCGAGCCTCTCGGCAGCCTCCTCCACAGTGAGGCTCGACTGTAGCAGAGCCTCGTACTTCGCCTGCGTCAGGAGATAGGGATCCTCCTCTTTGGAGGCCCGGGGCTCGAGCACGAACCCTCCGCGCCGAAGGACCTCGATCTCCTTCTGGGTCAATGGCCCAGAGCTTGGAGGCTCGTCGAGAAGTCGCGGAAAGGGGACGGGCTTGGCCATGAGGTTCCAGTATAACCCAGGAACAGGTCGCCTTCGCCGGATACATCCGTCTCCGGATGTCCAAAAAAAGAGCGGCCCGAAATCGGGGGCCGCTCGAGGAGTGGAGGCACGTAGGGATCCCGGTGCTGGAGCGCCGGTTCGTCCGCGGAGCTTTCGCCCGCACCGGCACAACAGCCCGAGATCCCCCGTTGCTGCCTACTTTAGAGGGCCGACCTTACGATTCGGATTAAGAGCCTCTAACAAACCCGGCCCAACGGGCCGGCAGAGTCTGTCGCGACGAAAGACTTCTGCACCCTGCGCCGGACTCTCCCACAGCAGCCATCGGCTTCGCTGTCGTGACTCCGACTTTCTTGACGCGACTCAACGCTTCTCTGTCGCGACACAAGGCATAGTCACGTCAAAAAAAGGATTCCCGTCGCGACGCAAGCCATCGTTGACGCGATACAAGGATTTTTGACGCGACGAAAGGCTGTGGCGCGTCAGCCAACTCTTTACCTGTCGCGACTATAACCTTCTTGATGCGACCTGGGGATTTCCTGTCGCGACGAAAGACTTCTCTGACGCGAGGACAAGCTTCATCGCGTCAGAATTTCTTTTCACGTCGCGACTCAGAGCTTTTCTGTCGTGACGAAGACTTTCTTCGCATCACCGAAAGGCTTTGCTGTCGTGACTTTGAACCTGGTCGCGACGGCTTGAACCTTTTTGACGCGACGAAGACCGGAGTCGCGTCACGATGGGCTTTGCTGCCACGGCTATGCTCTGCGCCCTCGCGTCTCCAACC
>DATMER010000096.1:0-183012 GCA_035556715.1 Thermoanaerobaculia bacterium | reverse complement strand
GCGGTCGGCATCGACATCGTCAAGTCGCAGGGGTACAGCACCACCGCGGTGGCCGACTCGATTCGTGCGCAGGTCTCGCAGATCCAGAACACGCTGCCGGCGGGCGTGTCCCTGCGCGTCGTGCGCGATGCCGGCGTTCGGGTGTCGAACGCCGTGGCCAGCGTCCAGGAGGCGCTGCTCGAGGGCGCGTTCCTGACCGTCATCGTCGTCTTCCTGTTCCTCAACTCCTGGCGCTCGACCGTCATTACCGGCCTGGCCCTGCCGGTCTCGGTGCTCTCCTCCTTCATCGCGGTCTGGGCCTTCGGCTTCACCCTGAACACCATGTCTCTCCTGGGTCTGTCCCTCGCGATCGGAATCCTGATCGACGATGCCATCGTGGTGCGGGAAAACATCGTGCGCCACATCGAGATGGGCAAGGACCACGTGCAGGCCGCGCACGAAGGGACCAACGAGATCGCCCTGGCCGTGGCGGCCACGACCTTCTCCATCATCGCGGTATTCGTGCCCGTGGCCTTCATGGAGGGGATGTCCGGGCAATGGTTCAAGCCCTTCGCCCTCACCATCGCCTGCTCCGTGCTGGTCTCGCTCTTCGTCTCCTTCTCGCTCGATCCCATGCTGTCGGCGTACTGGCCCGACCCGCAGCTCGAAGCGCACGAGCGGCGCAACCCCATCGCCCGCGCCCTCGACCGCTTCAACGCCTGGTTCGACCGCCAGGCGGAGCGCTACAAGGGGGTCATCGCCTGGGCCCTGGACCACCGGATGGCGGTCATCGCCATCGTGGCCGTCTCGTTCTTCGGCGCCATCTTCCTCCAGGCCACCGTCGGCGGCAGCGGCTTCATCCCGGAGAGCGACCGTTCGGAAGTCACGCTGAGCTTCGAGACCCCGCCGGGGTCGAACCTGGAGTACACGGCGATCAAGGCCCGGGAGCTCGCGGCCGTGGCGCGCACCCATCCGGAGGTGGTCTACACCTACACTTCGATCGGCAGCAGCGACGGCTCCGGAGGCGTGGACGCGGGGGACGTCTACATCAAGCTGAAGCCCAAGGCGGACCGGGACGTCTCCCAGATGGAGCTGGCGCGCAAGATCCGCCAGGATGTGCGCCGGGTCGGGGGCGTGGACGCGTTCCTCTCCGAAGGCGGACCCGGCGGAGGCCAGCGGCAGATCCAGCTCCAGCTCCGGGGCGACAACCAGGAGGCCCTTCAGAAGGCGGCGGCGCAGCTCGAAGCCGAGCTGAGAAAGGTGCCGGGTGCCACGGACATCGGGCTCTCCACCCGCGGCCAGAGGCCCGAGCTCGAGATCCAGCTCAACCGCGGCCTCGCCGGCACGCTCGGCCTGACCGTGGGCCAGATCGCCCAGTCGCTGCGCCCGGCCTTCGCCGGCATCGACGCCGGGGACTGGGTGGACCCCAACGGCGAGACCCGGGACGTGACGGTCCGCCTCACCCCGCAGGCCCGGGAGACCCTCGCCGACCTGGAGCGGTTGCCGCTCGTGGTCAGTCCAGTTCCCGGAGCTCCCGGGGCTCCCGAAGGCGCGGTGGCGTCGGCGCCGTCCACGATCCCCCTCGGCCAGGTGGCCACGATCCGCCACACCCTCGGACCGGCCGTGATCGAGCACCTGGACCGCGAAAAGGTCGTGACCGTCGGAGCCAACGTCCAGGGGCGGCCCCTCTCCGACGTGTCGCAGGACGTGAACCGGCGCATCAGGCAGGTCAGCCTCCCCCCGGGCGTCCGGCTCTCCCAGGGGGGCGAGGTCGAGGACCAGGCGGAGGTCTTCACCAACATCCTCATGGCGCTGGCGCTTGCTGTCATGCTCATGTACTTCATCCTGGTGATCCAGTTCGGATCGTTCCTCGACCCGCTGGCGATCCTGCTTTCGCTCCCCCTCTCGCTGGTCGGGGTGGTCCTCATCCTCCTGATCACCGGGGACACGCTCAACCTCATGAGCCTGATCGGCGTGATCCTGCTGATGGGGATCGTGGCCAAGAACGCGATCCTGCTCATCGACTTCGCCAAGTGGAACCACGAGGCGGGGATGCCGCTGCGCGAGGCGCTCATCGAGGCCGGCCGCGTGCGCCTGCGGCCGATCATGATGACCACGATCGCGCTGATCGCAGGCATGATCCCGGTGGCCCTGGGAACCGGCGAAGGCGCGGACTTCCGCGCCCCCCTCGGCCGAGCCGTCATCGGCGGCACGATCACCTCGACCCTGCTGACCCTGCTGGTAATCCCTACCGTCTACGAGATCCTGGTAGGCTGGAGGGAGAGGCTGAGGAGCCTCTTCCGGCGGCGGACGAACGTCCGGACCTCCCCCGAGCCGCGGACGGCGAGCGGGGGGTAGTGTCCCGCTTCTCCGGCGCCGCGCACCCTCTCTGTCGAGGGATTAGCCTGTGAGGAGAGCTGCATGAAGCGACCGTTCCGTCTTGCCGCCCTGGTCCTGGCCGGGCTCAGTCTCCTCGGTCCTGGCCTCGGTCCTGGCCTTTCCGCCCAGGAGACCGCCCAGGAGACCGCTCAGGAGCCGGTGAGCGACACCATCGAGGTCGAGATCAAGCTCGTCCCCTTCTACGCGGTGGACGAGGACGGGAAGCCCGTCTTCGATCTCAAGCAGGAAGAGATCGAGTTCCGGCTCGACGGCAAGCCGGTCGCCGTGGACACCTTCGACGCCTTCGCGAGGGAGGGGAGCGCGCCGGCAGTGACCGAGGCGACTGCTGCTACAGCGTCCAAGGCCAAGGCGCCGCGCCGCCACGTCGTCCTGTTCCTCGACACCGCCTTCTCGAGCCCCCGCGGCTTCGAGAGCGGGCGGGAGTTCGCCTTCAAAGTGCTCGACGGGCTGCCGGCAGAGGATCTCCTCTACCTCGTGACGCACGACTTCAACTCCGGCCTGAAGCAGCGGATCGGCCCCCTGGCCGCCACGCCGGCAGGCAAGTCCAAGGTGCGGACGGAGCTCGCGAAGCTCAAGCCGGACGTCGGAAAGATCACCGCCGAGACCGAGTTCAGCACGACCATGACATCCCGCGGCAGCTCCACCAAGAGGAACGTCCCCTCCGGCCAGAACATGATGATCGACGAGCCTCTCCGCACCACCCAGCAGGCCCAGATGGAGGGCACGGCCCGCAGCCTCGCCGATTCCATCCAGATCCTGGCCGACCAGTTCCAGCGCATCCACGAGCCCAAGCTGATGGTGTTCCTCTCCCAGGGGATCGATCCCACCCTCTACTGGATGGGCAGCGACCAGAAGCTGTCGGGCATGACGGAGACCAACACCGTCGTCAAGGGCGAGAACTACACCGGCATCCACAAGCTGTACGAAAAGCCCCTGCAGACGCTCGCCGACACCGGGACGATGAGCCTCTACGTCAACCTGGACGACCAGGCGAACCGGCAGCGGGTGGCCGACGGCTCCATGCAGCACATGGCGCGGGCGAGCGGCGGGCTGTACCTGGGAGGAGTCGATCCGTCGCAGGTGAGCGACCGCTTCGCCCGGTCCACGGCGGCCTATTACGAGGCCGGTTTCTATCTCACCTCCGACAGCCAGAAGGCCTCCCGCGGCAAGCTGGAGGTCGTGATAAACCGGCCGGGCGTGCGCACCTGGTCGGCCGGCGCGATCAAGACGCGGGAGACCTGGCGCGGGCTCACCGACGAGGCCCGGCGCCTGCTCATCGTGGACCTGATCGAAGGCGAGGCGCGCGCCCGCAAGCCGGTGAAGCTCTCCCTGGAGAACCTCCCCGGCAACGTGCAGGGAGGCCGGACGCCCTCCGGCACGACCCGTCTCCAGTTCCAGGCGGGCTGGCCGCAGGAGCTGGCTGGGAGGAAGGTAGACCTCTACAACGTCCTCCTGGAGCCCACGCGCCGGGCGGGCGCGCCGAACGTCCTCCGCTTCGACCGCAAGGAAGGGACACGCGTCGACGGCACCGGCGCCCTGGAGATGGAGCTTCCCGGCAAGGCCAACTACGTCTGGGGCATCGTGGCCATCGAGCCCGCCACCGGCCGCGCCTGGTTCCGCCGCTTCCAGCTCAAGGGCCAGTAGGCTACTGTCCCCCCCATGCCGTTCCGAGTCGTGCTCCTGGTGCTTCTCCTGGCACTGGTGTCTCTACCCTCCCCCGCCGCCACCCTCCCCGCCGGCTTCACGGAGACCCAGATCGCCAAGGGGATCATCCGGCCTACGGCCATGACCCTGGCGCCGGACGGCCGGATCTTCGTCTGCGAGCAGACCGGGGCTCTCCGGGTCATCAAGGACGGCAAGCTCCTGTCCGAGCCGTTCGTGGCCGTACCGGTCTTCACCCAGGGAGAGCGCGGGCTGCTCGGCGTGACCGTCGATCCCGATTTCCCGAAGACCCCGCACGTCTACGTCTACTACACGGCCATAAAGCCCATCGTCCACAACCGGGTGAGCCGCTTCACGTCCGCGGGCGACCGGGCGGTCAAGGGGAGCGAGACCGCCGTCCTGGACCTCCCGGAGCTCGCCAAGCCGATCCACAACGGCGGAGCCATGCACTTCGGACCGGACGGCAAGCTCTACGTCGCCGTGGGCGAGAACGCCGTGCCCGAGAACGCCCAGAGCCTCGACAACCCCCTGGGCAAGATCCTCCGCATCGAAAAGGACGGCTCGATCCCTTCCGACAATCCCTTCCCCGGACGACCGATCTGGGCCTACGGCCTGCGCAACCCCTTCACCTTCGCATTCCAGCCCGGGACCGGGCGGATGTTCATCAACGACGTGGGCAGGAAGGACTGGGAGGAGATCAACGAAGGGGAGGCGGGAGCCAACTACGGCTGGCCCATGACCGAAGGCCCGACCAACAATCCCGCCTTCCGGGCGCCGTTCTACGCCTACCGCCACGGACCGACCCCGGCGACCGGCTGCGCCATCTCCGGCGGCGCCTTCTACGATCCCGAAGAGCCCCAGTTCCCGTCCGAATACCTGGGAACCTACTTCTTCGCCGACTTCTGCAGCGGCTGGATCCGCCGCCTCGATCCCGCGACAAAGACCGCTCACGACTTCGCTGAAAGCATCGGAGGACCGATCGGTCTCCAGGTGGGAGAGGACGGCAGCCTCTACTACCTGGCATACGAGGATGGGACGGTCTCGCGGATCAACTACACCGGGAGCCTGGAGCCCCGGATCACCGCCCAGCCCGAGGACGTGAAGGTGACCCTCGGAGCCGCCGCGACCTTTACTGCCGGAGCGAGCGGAGCGGCGCCGCTGCTCTATCAGTGGAGGCGCGACGGAGTTGACCTGCCCGGGGCCACGGGAACCAGCTATACCCTCCCCAAGGCGGAGCTGAGCGACGATGGCGCGGTCTTCGACCTGGTCGTCTCCAACGACCATGGCAGCGCAACGAGCGATCCTGCCATCCTGACCGTGGTCACGGACCAGCCGCCGACAGCCCGGATCACCGCTCCCGCGTCCAGCCTCCTCTACGAGGGAGGTCAGACGATCACCTACGCCGGTGAGGGATCGGACTCCGAAGACGGCCCGCTCTCCCTGACCTGGAGGATCGACTTTCATCACGCCTCCCACTCCCACCCCTTCGTCCCCAACACTCCGGGGGTAACCGGAGGCACCTTCACCATCCCCAGGATCGGCGAGACCGCGTCCGACGTCTGGTACCGGGTCCATCTCACGGCCCGTGACTCGGCCGGTTTGACCGGCACGACTCATGTGGACGTCCTGCCTCGGAAGGCAAGGCTGACCTTCCTCACCAATCCGCCCGGTCTTCAGGTGCTGCTGGACGGAGAGCCCCGCACCACCCCCTTCACCGAGGAAGCGGTTGCCGGGCTGATCCGCACGATCGGAGCCGCCCCGCAGCAGGGTCAGGAGCCCGTCTCCTGGTCGGACGGCGGCGCCATTGCTCACGAGATCATCACCCCCTCCACCGACACCACCTATACGGCGGTCTTCCGAGCGACCGGAACGCAGCACGGCCTCATGGCCACCTATTTCGACGACCGGAACCTCTCCAAGCCCGTGCTGACCCGGGTGGATTCAAAGGTCGATTTCCAATGGGGACAGGGCTCACCGGCGCCCGGGATCGGGAAGGACACCTTCAGCGTCCGGTGGACAGGCAAGGTGGAGGCGAAGGTGAGCGGACCGCATACGTTCCTGGTCCGGGCGGACAACGGGGCGCGGCTCTGGGTGAACGGGAAGCTCCTTGTGGATGCTCAGAACCGGGGAACGGTTCAGCTCGAATCAGGCAAGAGGTATGACCTGCGGCTGGAGTATTACGAGAACAAGGGGACGGCAGCGGTGCAGTTGCTCTGGTCTGCCCCGGGACTGCGGCGGCAGGTGGTGCCGGAGAGTCAGCTCACGCCCTAAACACCCGACCCGCTATCCGCGTACACCTTGGTGGATGATCACCCGGCGATCCTTCCTCCGCGGCGCAGCGGTCCTTGGTGCGTCCGGACTCGGTACGGGGCTCTACACCTGGCGTGTCGAGCCGCACTGGGTCGAATTCGTCCGCCGATCCCTGCCCATCCCCGGACTGCCTCCCGCGCTCCAGGGAGCGACTCTGGTCCAGGTCAGCGACCTGCACGTAGGTCCCCGGGTCGATGAGGACTACCTGATTGACACCCTGCGCAAGGTGGCTGAAGTCCAGCCGGACATCGTCGCGATCACCGGAGACTTCGTGTCCTACCAGTCTGCCCGGGAGGAGCGCGATCTGGATCGGGTGCTCGCGGCCCTCCCTCACGGGCGGCTCGCCACCCTGGCATCCCTCGGCAACCACGATTCCGGTCCCGGCTGGGCCTTCCCCGAGATCGCCGACCGGATCGCCCGCGTCGTCGCCGGGCGCGGCATCCAGATCCTTCGCAACGAGCTGACGGTCGTGGCCGGTCTCCAGTTCGCCGGGTTGGAAGACATCTGGACCCCCACCTGGGAGCCCGAGCCCGTGCTGCGGTCCCTCGATCCCGCCCTGCCCACGGTGGTCCTCTCCCACAACCCGGACGCGGTGGACCTCCCGGTCTGGCAGGGGTTCCGGGGATGGATCCTCGCCGGCCATACCCATGGCGGCCAGTGCAAGCCCCCCTTCCTCCCGCCGCCCATCCTTCCGGTGCGCAACAAGCGATACACCCAGGGCGAGATCGACCTCGGCGACGGACGCCGTCTCTACATCAACCGCGGCCTCGGCCACCTCATCCAGGTCCGCTTCAACGTCCGCCCCGAGGTCACCGTCTTCACCCTGAGCGAAGCCGTCCTCTCTGAATGGAGCGCCCGAGGAGCAGCTTTCGCCTGATCGAAGCCATGTCATGTAACGCCAATGATGAAGAAGATTATCCCGATGGTCATCACGACTACGTGGAGGATGAGCCAGAGCAGGTATAGGGGCAACCGGGATAACTTCGGGAACTGCTTTACATGGTCGTCGTGCGCCAGCATACGAAGTCGATTGAACTCGGCCTGGGGAACGATCTGATCGATCTTGTCATAGAACAGGTCGAGCCGCTTCTGAAGAAAGCGATAGCGCTCGTGTAGCTTCGCGGTGGTCATGATGCCGTACAGACCGCTTAAGACGACCAGGACGGCGAGAGAAGACCGGGAAGCATCGAAGCCTCTTTGGGACATCAAGCCTACGGATGCCGATGCGATGATCATCACCAGGTTGGCGATCGTTGCACGCTGCCCTTCTATATGACGAATTTCTTCCCAGTACTCCTCTCCAAATCTCAAGAGCACCTCGAGAGAATCATCTTTGAGAGAGTCGCTCATGCAGATTCAGTTTCCCATCTTTACCATGGGGCGGTTCTTGGTACAGTATTCCGCTTCAAGATCGCGCTGCAGCAGAGCAGGGTCCAGTTGCCTAGCCGCCTCCGCACTAGCCTCAAGATTCTTTTGCCAGTTGCTCGTCGTCATATGCCGCCGGACAGCTTCCGCAAGCTGCCGGACTTCCTTGGAAAACGTCGCGTCCCTGAAGACATACTCCCTCGTGCCTGGGCTGAACGCCGGCTCACGCACGGTCTCATGCCGCATCCGGAAAATCCGCTTTCCAAGACCTCGCATGAAGCTCTCCTCGAACACCACCCAGTCGGAAGGCGCATACTTCTCTTTGTCGCTTCTTCTTCCGGGCTCCTCCCTGTCCGCCTCCAACTCGTTTCTGCCATCGGGCAGGTGAAGCGAAATCAGCAGAGGGCATGACCTGAGGAGCAGGGTAACATCCTCGACAACCGCATGAGTCATCGTAATATCCACATTCACGGGATTGAGGCCTAGCGCGACAAGCTCTCTGTGCAGTTTGCAGGCAAAATCGAGATGCGACTCCTTAGCATTGGTAGCAAGGAAGCATCTTGGCCAGGAAGACTCGTACAAAGAGTATGTGAAACCTTCTCCCTGGACGCGGACGGTCGCATCGTGCTTTTCCGCGTGCGTCTCCAACTCGGCTCGCATGGTCTTCTGGAGCAGCCTGCGGAACCCGACCGGGTCGGAAGCCTCCACAAGTCCCCCATTGACATCCACGATGAAGCTGAAACGGGCCATCTCCTCCTGATCATCGGCCGACCGGACGGACTTCGACAAGAGAACATTGCGAGCGCTGTAGACATTCAGCTCGTAATATGCGAGAACCTCCAGGGCCTTCTGGAAGAAGCCGCTGAAGCTGCCAGATTTCGAGCTCACGTTGATCGTGAACTCGATAAAGTGAAGGCTAGTTTCAGGTGGAAGGAAGGACACCCTGAAGTAGCGCTCTTCCGTGTCCGGGGTCAGGAGAGCACGAGTAGGCGGCAGAGCTCTAGTTCCATGGGAAAAACGCTTCAAACTATCGTATATTGAAAACTTGTCCCCATTGGTCTTTCGTCGAAGGTCGAGGGACCAATCCCTTACATTCAGCTCGTAGACCTTGTCCTTTGCGCGAGAAGAAACTGCCGAGAGGACGCCAAGTGGCGTTAAGTGGACAGGATCTAGGCGCCCCTCGCCTTCGAAAAGAGAAGATCTCGAAAGTATCCTGGCGTTGTCCTTCTCTTCTTCCTCCAATAAGCTTTTCTGAATCAGGGATTGCACTTCGCTTGCTGGACGGCTCGCCAGATCCTCGGGCAGTTCCACGACCGATGTTAGACAGCCTTCTCCCAAAGTGGAGATCGCTGCCGACCAAGAGATTAGGAAATTGATTCCCATCTCGCTCAGGATGCGTGCAACTTTGGCCAGGGTCCCTGGGCTTTCCGCCGTATGGATGATAAGACGGTAGGCGCGGTTCCAGGAAGTAGGAGGAATGCTAGAGACGACACCGCTGGAGTCTGCGATCCTGCCGTACAGGAGGCAATCCTTCCCGATGCTCATCTGCTCCTGCAAATCCCGGGGGAGCGTGATAATCCCCTTGTGAATCGGAACGATATAGGAAGACCTCATCGACTATTCCTCCTCTAGGAAAGCGCATTTCTACCTACCAGCCAACGCTCATGCTGCTCAACGCGTCCCGGTAAGTCTTGTACTGCTTATGTCCGAATCTTAGAGCGGGCTTTTTGCCGCTGTCAAGCACACCTCATCCAGGTCCGCTTCAACGTCCGCCCCGAGGTCACCGTCTTCACCCTGACCGCCTCCGCCTGATCGAGGATAGACTTCGCCCTTTCCACCGCCCGGGATTTTCGGGCGGCGAGGGAGATCGAATGCGAATCCTGGTAGCCCTGGGTGGGAATGCCTTGCTGCGGCGCGGCGAGGCCATGACCGCCGAGAACCAGCGGAAGAACGTGCGGATCGCGGCCGAGGCGCTCGCCCCCCTCACCCGCGAGCATCAGCTCGTCATCTCGCACGGCAACGGCCCCCAGGTGGGGCTCCTCGCCCTTCAGGGGGCTGCCTACGAGCCCGTGGAGGCCTATCCCCTCGACGTGCTCGGCGCCCAGACTGAGGGAATGATCGGCTACATGATCGAGCAGGAGCTCGGTAACATCCTCCCCTTCGAGCAGCCCTTCGCCACCATCCTCTCCATGGTGGAAGTGGACCCGGACGACCCCGCGTTCGAGAACCCCACCAAGCCCATCGGCCCCCTCTACTCCGAGGAGGAGGCGCGGCGGCTCGAAGAGGAGAAGGGCTGGGCCATGGCCAAGGACGGCGACAAGTTCCGGCGCGTCGTCCCCTCCCCCCTGCCCAAGAGGATCTTCCAGATTCGGCCGATCAAGTGGCTCCTGGAGAAGGGGTGCATCGTGATCTGCGCGGGCGGCGGGGGCATCCCCACCGTCTACCATCCCGGCCGCAAGCTCTACGGCGCCGAGGCCGTGGTGGACAAGGACCGCGCCAGCGCCCTCCTCGCCCGGGAGCTGGAAGCCGACCTCTTCATCATGGCCACCGACGCCGACGCCATCTATCTCGACTGGGGGAAACCGACTCAGCGGGCCATCCGAAGGGTTCACCCCGACGAGCTGGGCAGGCACGGCTTCGCAACCGGCTCCATGGGACCCAAGGTCGAAGCCGCCATCGAGTTCGCCTCCCGCACCGGAAAGACCGCCGCGGTCGGCGCCCTCGCCGATGTGGAGCGCATCGCCCGCGGCGAGGCCGGCACGCTCGTCACCAATGAAGCTGCCGGCCTGGAGCTGTATTGATCCCATCCCCCCTCTCCCCAGCCCTCTCCCCCACCTGCGTGGGGGAGAGGGGGTTTATGCGACTGCCGTGACCTGCTGGCGAGTGGGATAGTCGATATACCCCTTCTCCGCCCCGCCATAGAACGTGGACCGGTCGGGTTCATTGAGCGGCGCGCCTTCCGCGAAGCGCTCGGGCAGGTCCGGGTTCGCCAGGAAGAGCGCTCCAAAGGAGACCAGGTCGGCCAGACCTTCGGTGAGGACCGCTTCGCCGGTCTCCCGGTTGAACCCGCCGTTCAGCATCAGCCGGCCCCCGAAGCGCTCGCGCAGGGTCCGGGCGACCTCGTGCTCCGGCGTGGAGCGGTCCCACGCTCCGGGCGCGACCACGTGGAGGAAGGCCAGGCCGAAACGGCTCAGGGCTCCCGCCGCGTAACCGAAGGTCGCCAGCGGATCGGAATCCTTCATGTCGTTGAACGGATTCGTGGGCGAGAGGCGCACGGCCACCCGGTCAGCCCCCCAGACCCCGGCCACCGCCTCGGTTACCTCCAGGAGGAACCGCGTCCGGTTCTCCACCGAACCGCCATAGGCGTCCGTACGATGGTTCGTGCCGTCGCGCAGGAACTGGTCGATCAGGTAGCCGTTCGCGCCATGGATCTCCACCCCGTCGAAGCCCGCCCACAGAGCGCGCCGCGCTCCGTCCTCGAACTGCCTGACCACACCCGGGATCTCCGCCAGCTCCAGGGCGCGGGGCGTCGCGTACGGCCACGAGCCCGAGCGGCTCCGGTAGTTCCCCTCGATGGCGATCGCCGACGGCGCCACCGGCAGCGCGCCGTCCGGCTGCAGGGACGGGTCCGAGACCCGGCCCACGTGCCAGAGCTGCAGGAAGATCCTCCCGCCCTTCCCGTGTACCGCGTCCGTCACCCGGCGCCAGCCCTCCACCTGGGCATCGCTGTAGATGCCCGGCGTGTCCGGATACCCGAACCCCTGCGGGGAGACCTGCGAGCCCTCGGTGACGATCAGACCCGCCGACGACCTCTGCTCATAGTAGGTGGCTGTCAGCGGCGTGGGCGCGTACCCCTCCCCCGCCCGGTTGCGCGTCATCGGGGCCATCACCATCCGGTTGCGCAACGTATAGGGACCCACCTGAACGGGCGTCAGCAGGGCCAGGTGCTTCTCGGAGTCACTCATGACTGCCTCCTTGTCTGGTTAACGGTGCATGCCTGAACTATCAGGATAAAAAAGGGGTCAGGGCTTCAGGAGCTGGACAAGACGCGCCAGCGAGGCGCGGTCCGCGTCGGCCAGCCGGGCGAACACCTCGCGCTCCGCCTCTTCCAGGAGCCGGGCGCCTTCATCGTGGCGCGAACGGCCCTCGGGCGTGAGCGCGGCCAGCACGCTGCGGCGGTCGTTGGGATCGCTCACTCGCTCCACCAGTTTGTCCGCTTCCAGCCGGTCCACGAGCTGGGTCATGTTCGAGCGCACGCAACTGCACCGCTCGGCGAGCATGCTTAGAGGGACCGGCTCCTTCGCCTCCGCCAGTTGGGAGAGCGTCCGGAACTTGGCCAGGGACAGCCCGATCCGGCCCAGGGCGCTCTCCAGGTGCGCCTCCAGCTCGTGGACCGCCCCGATCATCAGGAAGGCCATGGGAGCCGGAGGGAAGCCCGAACCGTTCATAGATGAATGATACACCCATCAGGGATCGGGCGCAAGGCCCGCTCGATCCCCTTGTCACGATACGCCTTTGGCACGCACAAACACTATTGAGGGATTTTCTCCTGAAAAGCAGCTCTGTTCCCATTCCCCTGCCGCAACCACCCCCCGGCTTCCTGCCGGGGTTTTCCCCTCGAAGGAGGTGGCGTCTCATGAAGTGCCTGCTTTCTTTTCATTCGGTCAGAGTGTCCGTCTGTGCCGTCCTGCTGGGCATCCTTGTCCTGACGGGCGGAGCCTGGGCGATCGAGCCCCAGGACTCGAGCTCGTACCTGGGCCAGAAGGCGTTCTTCAAGCCGGAGCTGGTCATCAGCAGCTCCCACCAGGCTGTTGAAGAGACCCTCTCGGTGCTGCCCAACAAGACAGCCTGGGAAGGCTTCCTGTCGGCCCAGCAGATCAACGGCGGTTCCTTCCAGGCGTTCGTCGACCCGCGCTCGGGCGCGGCCACGAACCTGATCGGCTCCTTCCCGCTCCTCCCCGGCGACGGCATCGGCAACGCCGTCACCCTCGGCGAGGTGGGGGCCAAGCTCGGCCGGCCGGTCCAGGCCCTCGATTCGAATGTCGTGGCTGACGCCGTGCTCGGGTTCGTCAAGCAGCACAGCAGCTTGATCGCGGTCGACCTCGCCCAGCTCGGCGACGTCCGCGCCGACCAGATCACCGACAACCTCTGGCAGGTCAGCATCCCGCAGACCTACCATGGGATCCGCGTCCGGGACGGCCGCCTGGCCGCCTCGATCAGCCACGGCAACCTCGTAGTGCTCGGCACCGAGACCTGGGGCGACGTCCGCGGCCTCGATCCCAACCCGAGCGTCACCTCGGCCGATGCCCTGGTCGCCGGCTTCACCTACGCGGGCGGCCGCTCGGTCATGGACGAGATCCTGCGCCAGCCCGCGCTCGAGGTCATCCCGACCGCTCCGCAGCAGTTCCTCGACGGCGAATCGTTCTCCGGCCCGGTCGGCCTCGGCTACGGCCACCGCCTGGCCTGGACCTACGCTTTCCGCCGTCCGCCGGAGCACGAAGTGTGGGAGGTCATCGTCGACGCCCACAGCGGCGAGGTCCTGGCGTTCCAGGACGTGAACCACTACGTCAACCAACCGGTCACGGGCGGCGTCTATCCCCTGACCAACACCGAGATATGCCCCAACGCCGCAACCTGCGGCACGCTCCAGAATGGCTGGCCCATGCCCTTCGCGGACACCGGCCTCGCCGCTCCGAACAACTTCACCAACAGCGCCGGCATCTTCGACTACACGGGCGGCACGGTCACCACGACCCTGACCGGCCGGTACGTGGATATCGTCGACAGTTGCGGCGCGGTCAGCAACAGCTCCACGGGAGCGCTCAACCTGGGCGGCATCAACGGCAACCACGACTGCACCTCGGTGGGCTCGCTGGGCAACACCGCCTCCTCGCGCTCGGCGTTCTATGAGGTCAACAAGCTCGCCGAGCAGGCGCGCGGCTGGCTACCCTCCAACACCTGGCTCCAGAGCCGGCTGACGACCAACGTAAACCTGAACAACACCTGCAACGCCTTCTACTCGCCCTTCGCCGGAACGATCAATTTCTACCGCTCGGGCGGCGGCTGCCGGAACACCGGCGAGATCGCGGGCGTGTTCGATCACGAGTGGGGCCATGCCCTGGACGACAACGACACCGGCGGCGCGCTCTCGAACTCGTCCGAAGGCTACGCCGACATCGTGGCCATCTACCGCCTCCAGACCTCCTGCCTGGGGCACGGCTTCTTCTGGACCAGCAACAAGGGCTGCGGCATGACCGCCGACGGCACCGGCTTCAACCAGAACGAGGCGCAGCAGGGCGCGGCCCACTGCGATACGGATTGCTCCGGCGTGCGCGACGCCGACTGGGCCAAGCACTCGGACAACACTCCGGACACCGCCCTCGGCTTCGTCTGCACCTCCTGCCTGGCGAGCTCGGGTCCGTGCGGAAGGCAGGTCCACTGCGCGGCCGCGCCCTCCCGGCAGGCGGCGTGGGACCTCGTGGCCCGCGACCTGCGCACCGCGCCGTTCAACTATGACAGCCAGACCGCGTTCATCGTCGCCAACAAGATCTTCTACCAGGGCAGCGGCAACATCGGCCTTTGGCACGCCTGCACCTGCGGCGCCTCCTCCAGCGGCTGCGGCGCCACCAATGCGTATATCCAGTGGCTCACGGCGGACGACGACAATGGCAACCTCGCCGACGGCACGCCGCACATGACAGCCATCTTCAACGCCTTCGACCGCCATGGCATCGCCTGCGCCACCCCGGCGCCGCAGAACAGCGGCTGCTCGGCCGGTCCCACCGCGGCCCCCGCCCTGAGCGCCACTCCGGGCAACTTCCAGACCTCGCTCTCCTGGAACACGGTCCCGGGCGCAACCCGGTACTGGGTCTTCCGGACCGAGGGTCACGCCGGCTGCGACTTCGGCAAGGCCCTGATCGCCGAGACCACGGGCACCACCTTCACCGACACCCAGGTGGCCAACGGCCGCCCCTACAGCTACAACGTGGTGGCCGCGGGCACCTCCTCGGCCTGCTACAGCGTGGCGAGCAACTGCGCGACCGCGACTCCCGACGGCGTGCCCGTGCCCGACTTCAGCCTCGCCTGCAGCCCGTCCAGCCTGACCCTCCCGCAGGGCGGCAGCGGCACGAGCACCTGCACGGTGAGCTCGCAGGCCGGCTTCAACAGCGCGGTCGGCCTCTCCTGCGTCGGCCAGCCGGCCGGTGCCACCTGCTCCTTCGCCCCCGCCTCGGTGACGCCGCCCGCCAACGGCAGCGCCAACAGCACGCTGACCCTGAACGTCTCCGGCAGCCAGGCCGGCGGAACGTTCAACTTCCAGGTCCGCGGCACCAGCGGCGCGATCACCCACGACAGCCCGTTCTCCCTCACCGTCCAGGCGCTCTGCGGCGGAAGAGGGGCGAGCTGCTCCGCCAACAACCAGTGCTGCTCCAACCGGTGCCAGATCAAGAAGGGCGTCGGCACCTGCCGCTAGCCGGCGGTTCTACATAGAGCGAGGGGGCCCGGGCCCCCTCGCTCACCTCCCTTTCCGTCCTCTCCCGGGGACGACCCCGCACTCTCCCGAGGTCGAGAAGAGGAAGTTTCGGCCATTTCCGGCCGGGAACAGCCCTTGCTATCCTTCCTTCAGATCTGATTTGAGTTGGAGGAGAGTGCCATGAACACATTGCGCCTCAACCGTCCGGCCCTGGCCATGACCGGAATCGCCCTCGCCCTGTCCATGGGAACGGCCGCGGCCCAGGAGCCGGAGCCCCAGGTGAGCGAGACCGTCAACGTCGAGATCAAGCTCGTCCCCTTCTATGCCGTGGACGAGGAAGGCCAGCCGGTCTTCGACCTCAAGCAGGACGAGATCGAGGTCCGGGTCGACGGCAAGCCCGTGGCCGTCGACACCTTCGACGCCTTCCCCAAGGTGGGAGGGGCGACGACGATCGCGAACACCGGCGCGCAGGAGACGGCGCCCGTCCCCGCCAAGGCGGCTCCCGTAAAGCCCTCCGCACGGCGGCACGTGGTCCTCTTCTTCGACATCGCCTTCTCCAACATGCGCGGCTTCGAGAAGGCCCGCAAGTTCGCCGAGAAGATGGTCGACGAGGTGCCCGAAGCGGATCTCCTTTACGTGGTGACCCATGACTTCCAGGCCGGGCTCAAGCAGCGCCTGGGTCCGGTGCAGGCGAACGGCAAGGGCAAGGCCAAGGTCCTCGCCGACCTCAGGAAGATCAAGCCCGAGGCGGGACACATCGACGCCAACCCCTCCTGGGGCGTCACAGGCCTGGTCGATCGCGGCATGGGACGGAACGGCGTGCCCGCCAACCAGAACTCGGCGATCGACAACAACATGCGGACCAACGCCCAGGCCCAGCTCGAAGGCACGGCGCGGAGCCTCGCCGATTCCATGCAGGTGCTGGCCGACCAGTTCCAGCGGATCAAGGAACCCAAGCTGATGGTCTTCCTCTCCCAGGGGATCAATCCGACCCTCTACTGGGAAGGCAGCGACGTCGGCATGCAGTTCTCCTCCGCCAACTACGGGAACCTGGCCAAGAACTATACGTACCGCGGCCTGCACTCCCTCTACGAAAAACCCATGCAACAGCTCGCCGACACCGGCACCATGAGCCTCTTCGTCAACCTCGACGACATGGGCGGCCACCAGAAGTTCCAGGACAGCTCCATGCAGCACATGGCGCGGGCGAGTGGCGGCCTCTATCTGGGCGGCGTCGATCCGTCGCAGGTGACCGATCGTTTCGCGCGCTCCACCTCCGCCTACTACGAGGCCGGCTTCTATCTGACCGAGGCGAGCCAGCAGACCTCGCGCGCCAAGGTGGAGGTCCTGGTCAAGCGGCAGGGCGTGCGCACCTGGTCGGCCGGAACGATCAAGACCCGCGAGACCTATCGCGGACTCTCCGAAGACGCCCGGCGCCTGCTCATCGTCGACCTCGTCGAGGGCGACGCCGAAGCCCAGCGCTCCCGCAGCCCGGTGCGTCTCGACCTCCGCAACCTCCCCGGCAAAGTGTTCGGGCGTTCCGACTCCGGCAAAACCCTGCTCCGCTACGAAGCCGGCTGGCCGCAGGAGCTCGCGGGTCGCAAGATCGACCTCTACAACGTCGTTATCGAGCCCACGCGGCAGGCCGGTTCGCCGAAGATCCTCCGCTTCGACCGCAAGGAGGGGACGCGCGTGGATGCCGCCGGCAGCCTCGAGCTCGAGGTGCCCGAGAAGGTCACCTTCGTCTGGGGCATCGTGGCCGTCGAGCCCACCAGCGGACGCGCCTGGTACCGCCGCTTCCACTTGCAGGGGAAGGTGGCACAGCAGGAGTAGCATCGATCAGGGCGCGACGGGTTGGCGCGATGAATCGCGCCCCTGCAGGCCTCTCGAGACCTCGTTCTCCTCGTCGGAGCCTCGTCAGAGCTTGTAGGGGCGCGATACATCGCGCCCTTCGTCCGTACAATCTCCTGTCATGCCCAACCTCCTCCTGCTCCTCGCCCTCCTCCAGACACCGGCGCCTCCCGCAACTTCCCAGGTTCCTCCAGGCGTCGACACCTCCTTCGACACCCGGGTGGCCGAGCCCGCGTACCGGGAGAACGGTCCCAGGGTCCTGATCGACGAGGCCCATCACAACGTCCACACGGCCGGCGGCGGCTACAAGCCCTTCGCCGACCTGATCGCGAGCGACGGCTACCGGGTCGAGCCCGGCAAAACCCCCTTTACCGGGGAGACATTGAAAGGTTTTGACACCCTGGTGATCGTGAACCCCCGGGGCGCCTCGCCCTCCGATCCCCAGACCGAGCGCGCCAAGCCCGCCTTTACCGAGGCCGAAGCCGATGCCGTCCGCGACTGGGTCCGGGAAGGGGGATCGCTCCTCCTGATCGCCGACCATTACCCCATCGGCAGCGCCACCCAGCGCCTCGCCTCCCGCTTCGGAGTGGAGATGAGCAACGGCTGGACCGAGGACCCCGGGCTCAGGGACCCCGAGATAAAAGACCTTGTCTTCACCCGAGAAAACGGAGGTCTGGCCGACCATCCGATCACCCAGGGAATCCAGTGCGTCGGCACCTTCCTCGGCCAGTCCCTCAAGGGACCCGAAGGGAGCGTCGCCCTCCTCCGTCTCAGCGCCGAGGCCAAAGATTTCCTCCCGCCGGACAAGCAGCAATCCACCTCCGCCGCCGGCCGCGCCCAGGGTCTCGCCCTGGAGCTCGGCCGCGGCCGGGTCGTGGTCCTTGGAGAGGCCGCGATGCTCACGGCCCAGAAGCTAGACGACAGCCGGTTCGGTATGAACGTCCCCGGGCTGGACAACCGGCAGCTTGCTTTGAATGTGATGCGGTGGTTGGGCCCTCACCCCCCGGCCCCCTCTCCCGCTCCACCCGAGCACACCCGCCCCGGGAGAGGGGGAGACTTGCCTGGTTGGTTAGAATGACGGCATGGAGAGAGTAGAGCAGCGGAGCAGGCGGCGGGCTCGCGAGTTCCGGAAGGAATCGACTCCTGCGGAGGAGGCGCTCTGGGAGAAGCTGAGAGATCGCCAGATCCTCGGCCTGACGTTTCGACGTCAGGTTCCGATCAACCGCTACATTGCGGATTCTGTTGCCCCGAGCTGCGGCTCGTGGTTGAACTGGATGGCCCCATCCATGACACCGATGCCCAGATCGCACACGATCAGAATCGTGGGGACTACCTGCGCTCCCTCGGCTACTACATCCTAAGATTTCCCAACGAAGCGATTCTTCTAGACTCTCGAGCGGTCATCGAAGAGATCACGCAAACCGCACGCCGCCTCCGCCCCGCTCTTGCCAGGTAACCCGAAGCAAGTCTCCCCCTCTCCCGGGGCGGGCCCGGGGCGGGTGTACTTGGGAGGACCGGGAGAGGGGGCCGGGGGGTGAGGGCTACTCCCACTGGAACCGCGCCAGATCCACCCGCCCCCGCTCGTCGAACACCACGCCCTCCTCTTCCAACAGGTGCCGCTGATAGCCATCCCAACCGGGCAGGGCCCGGGGGCTCACTTCGCCTCGGGAGTTGATCACCCGGTGCCAGGGGAGGTCCGAGTCCTCGGGGAGCGAGTGGAGCGCGTAGCCGACCTGGCGCGCTGCGCGTCCCAGCCCGGCCATGACCGCGACTTGACCGTAAGTGGCCACCCGGCCCTCCGGGATCCGCTCCACGACGGCGTAGATCCGTTCATAGTTGCTGAGAGCCATGACGCGATTCTATCTCCCACCTCTCCAGGGATGCGCAGAGCACGGACGGATGAGGTAATCTGGATCCTTCATCCGTCTTAATCAGCAGGAGGTTCCATGGGCACACACGAGCGCTTGATGGACCGGTTGGAAAAGCTTCTGGATGGCGAGGAGATTCCCTTCGCTCCCGAACTGCAGTTCGAATCCGGGGGGACCGTCAACTTCTGGGCCATGGGGACCGCGGGCGAGTACCTGCGCGCCCTCCGGTTCGGCACCGACACCGAAAAGAAGAAGGCCCGCAAGAGGGCGCGGGACTACTTCGACCGCCAGCGGAAGGACGGACACATGTCGCGCCGCAAGGCGGTGGAACAGACCTGCCTGGACCCCCACTACAACTTCCACCTCGTCTCGGCCGCGGCGATCCGTCTCCAGGCCCTGGAGGCCGGACACGCCGACGTCCTGGACGACTCGGGCGAGTGGTTCCGGTGGCACGTGGGCCTCTATCGCTCCTGCATGTCCAAAAAAGGCGAGGTCTTCATGCCCGGGCTCCGCGCCACCGAGAAGCCGAGCTGGCAGGTGCCGACCATGGCCATCCGCGAGATCCTGGGCCTCTCCCGGATCGGTCCGGCGAAGAAGCCGGCCAAGTGGAAGGAGCGGTTCTTCGCCGGCCCCAGGGTCGTGCGCCAGCTTCTGGAAAAGGGCGACGACCTCGGCGGCGCCAAGGACTCCACGGAGACTCCCTTCCTCCGGCTGCCCATGACCGTCCGCCGCTATGAAAACGGATATGTCGCCTTCCTCGAGCGTCCCGGCGCGGGCTTGAGGATCCTCAAGCCTCTCGTCTGGGTCAGCGTCCGTGACAAGGACGACCTCGAGACCGGGAGAGAGTGGGAGCACAAGCCGCCGGACCAGGCCAACCTGCTCGGAGAGCGGCGCCTCGGGGATCAGATTACGTAGCGACCCTCAGCCTGCCCTCTCCGGGCCTCAGACAGCAGGCGGACGCCGTTTCGGAGACGAGCTCGTCGGAGGGCCGGCTCCGAGGTCGTTCGGGTCCCAGCGCCTTCACCAGATGCTCCGCTGACAGGAGCGGGATGACCTCCCGGGTCTTCAACGGCACCGGAGCGCGCCGCGTGGCGCCTCCGGCGAACTGGGCCATGCAGGGAGCAGCGGCGCCTCGGGATCGGATGGCGTAGCGAGTGTACGCGTCCGTTCCCGGCGCTCGTTCGCCACAGCGTTGGCCTCTCCCAGCCAGTCGTGCTCATGCAGCACCATCTCTAAGGTTGGCGCACGCCACCTCCTGGCCTACAATCCTCCCTAAGCCAAAAGAGACCCGTCCAATGAATTTCCTAGAGATCGCAAAAAGCGCTATCGAATTGGGGGTCGTGCCAACCCTCGCTCTCGCCTTGGTCCTTGCCCTGATGAGACAGAATCAGGATCTTCTCAAGGACAAAAAAGACACGGAAAAGCGGCTGGTGGAAGAAAGAACCCGCATGGAGGAGAGACTGCTCACTGTCATCTTCGACATCGTGGCGGACAACAAGAAGACGGCTGAGCGCCTTTACTCGGAGCTGGATACGGCGAGAAGACAACTGGATGAGGCGAGAAGACAGAAATGATTGTAAGGAGGGAGCCACACTTCGACCTTATAGTACTTCAGCTTGGAGGCAAGCTTACGATTGGGTCTGCTGAGGAAGACCTGCGGGAAGCCGTCACCGAAGCACTCGACGCAGGAGCCAGGTTTATCATTCTCGATTTGCCGTTTGTTACCTCGATCGATTCCTCCGGGATTGGTGAGCTTGTCAGCGCTGCGACGCGCAGCATCAATCGAGGAGTCAAATGCGTCCTCTCAAGTCTGACTTTGAAGATCCAGGATGTACTTACCATCACACAGCTCATTACGGTCTTTGATGTCTACGACACTCTCGATGAAGCGGTGCTGTCCCTCGTGAAAGAATCACTAGAATCGGGGCGAGCGAAATCCATGACTCTTGCTCACAAAGATCTGGGGCTGCGTTATCGGAATCCGGCCGACTCCGAAGCCGCACGGCAGTACCTGGATGCAGCGCTCCACCTTGAAGAAGAGAAGGGTAGGATAGAGGGCATCGCCGCTGAGTACGGCAATCTTGCCCTACTCTACAGAGCTCTCGAGGACAAGACCAGAGCGTCCGAGATGCTGAACAGGTCTTTGGAAATCTATGAGGAGGTCGGCCGCAAAGACGGGATCGCTGTTGGAAACGATGTTCTCGGCCGCCTTTACTTTGCACATGGCGATCTCGACAAGGCAGACGGACCGATTCTCAAAGCCATCGCCGCTTATGAAGAGCTTGGCCAGATCAATGACCTATTCACCGACCTTGGTCTGCTTAGCCGCATTTATCAGGCTCGCGGTGATTTTGAGCTCGCTGAGGAGGCACTCTGGAAGTCGATCAGGCTCTACGAAGAGCTTGGCGACCAGCGAGGTGTAGCTGCCCAGCTCAGAGAGCTGGGCAGCCTGCTCATGAAAAAGGGCGACCTGGAAAAAGCAGAAGAGCTTCACTACAAGGCTCTTGAGCTTTACCAACGATTGGAGTTGGCAGCCGACGAGGCTCATCAGTACAGCACGATTGGGAGGATTCAGCGAAGCCGGGGGAAGCTGGACAAGGCCGAAGCCTCGCATCACCAAGCCATTACAATCTACGGTACGATCGGTAGCAAGACTCGCTTGGCGGAAGAGTATGGTCACCTCGGCTGGGTGCTGCTGGAAGCTGGGAAGCAGTCCAAGGCGCGTAATTCCTGGAAGAAAAGTCGCAAGCTGTATCTGGACGCCGAGAATGAAGAAAAGGCCGCAGAGGTAGAGTCCTGGCTGGCCAGTCACTAGCAGGACTTCAACCCACAGAGGCGGCCTACCATGCCCAGTGCCGCTACATCGGTCCCTATGCCGCGAACCCCTTGCCCGCCTTGGACGAGGGCGGTTGCTGCGTGATCTGCTGAGCTTCGCTCCACCTACTTCTTCACGAGCTCGATCGTCGCCGTGGACAGCTTCTCGGTCACGGCTTCAAAACTGAGATGAGATCCCGGCTGGCGGGGGTTCGGGATCTCGAAGGGGCCGAGGAACTGGTCGAAGGCATGGCAGATGTCGAGTCCCTGACCCTGGCCCGCGTGGACCGTAAAACCGGTGCATCCCGCGTTCGGAGGGCACACTCTGACTGCGACCCGGACATCGCCCCGGCCACAATTCCCTGTGGTTCCCGACCCGGAGATCATGTTGTTTGGTACGGTTATACGAATCCTGATCGTATTCCCGCACCTCGGGACCGGCATCGAAGAGCTCCCCGCATCCCGGCTCGCCGTCAGGATTGCCGTTCCGGTCGGAGCGGCGGCGCACTCGAACTTCGCGGTGCAGCTCGTATCCGCCTGCATCAGAATCGGACAGTCGCTGACGGTCCCGCACGGCGCACAGTCGCCACCCCACTCGATGAAAGCCGCGTCCGGATTCAAAACGCCCGCTTGCAGAAGGACGGTCCCGCCGTGGTCGAACTCGTCTTGACAGTCCGAGCCGCATTGGATGCCGGCAGGCACGGAGGTCACGATTCCATCGTCGGCCATGGAGCCCACTCTCTGAACGGACAAGCGCAGCCGCCGGCAGACCTGCAAGACAGGATCCCAGATCTTCCCGGGCGGACAGTCGACGACCACCGGATTGACGGACCCGTTCGCCCCGCAGGCCTGGACCTGCAACACGTTGCCGAGCTTGTACAGGCTGTATATCTCCGTGCCGATGGCGATCAAGGTGGTCCCTCGCTCCTTCGCCGTGACGATCGCCTTGTCGAGTCCCTGGCTCACGCTCACGATATCCGGATCTTTTGGAACGTATTTCGTGACGACCACCTCAAGGCCCGTCGTCAGGATCTGGAGGGCCGCGTCCGGCAGGTCCGTCGAGGTCGTAACCCTGGTTCCGCCGCAGAGGACCTCGAGATCCCGGGTCTCCCCCGGCAGGAACACTCCTCCCGGGTCGGGAATCTCGTGAGGAAACGGGCTCAGCGCGCTGCACGGGCACGGCCGGGGAACATCCGGGATGTCGTCGAGGTTGAAAACATGATGAACGATCAGGTTCTGGAGCCAGTTGCCCAGAAGCCCGTTGGCGAGGACGTTTCCCACGGAGAACTGCACCAGGCCGGCCTGCGCGGGACCTGACCCGGGACCTGAACGACCCGGATCGATCGCCACCGCCACCACATCGCTGTTCGAGGGCACTCCCGGAACGGCAGCGAATCCGGTGGCATCCGCCTGCCCCACGAAACCGCCGAGGCCGCCCACGGCCGGCTGGAAGCCTTCCGTCCCGGGCGAGCTCATGAGGACCACGAAAGAGGCTCCCTCCACCGGATCTCCGTTCAAATCCAGGATGTGAGTACCGACGATCCCGACATCTTCGGGCATGGCCAGGAAGACGTAATCGCCGGACGCCCGCACACCGGGGAACGGCGGCGAATCCGTCTTGAGACCGCCCTCCGGAGTGAGCGAGGCGGTGTCGACCAGCGCCAGGTGCCACGTATCCTCCAGGCTTACGATCCTCGCTACGATCACAGGGCCTTCGACCGAATCCGGCGCCGGGATCTCCAGGTCCGCTTCCGACGAAAGGACGGCAGACCCGATATCCACGGCGACAGCCCCGAGGAACGTATACCCGGGCGGCAGAGAGAGCGGCAGCTCCTCGATGGCTTTCTCTTCGACGCTGACGTCCACATAGTCCTCCACCGCTCCCGGGGGTACCCTCAACCGTGTGCCGCCGGAGGTGGCCACGGTTCCGCCGCCGGCGCCAACCATGGCCATGGCTTCGAGAGTCAGGCGCCCCCCTGGCTTGCCAGTCAGGCGAGCCCGGATCTCGTTGCTGGGGAGGAGATCGACGAAGCGCTGAAGCCTGCCGACTCCCTGGTTGAAATCGCTCGGTCCAAAAACTTGCGAGCCGTTGAGCCACACCCAGGAGCTGCTGGTCCGCCCCGATCCGTCCGGCAATCCGTTGACGACCTGCAGCCTGTAGTGGGGAGCCGTGACAGAAACCTCAAACCTCTCGGTGATCTCCTGAGGTTTCCCCGTCTCTCTCACGAGCTCCCTGGGACCATAGAGGGGATTCGCTTCCAGGGAAGCCGCCAGCACCAGAACGCTGATTGCGAGCATCAGAGGCCTCAGTACACCGACTCTGCCGTGCGAACGAGTCATGGGCCACCTCCGGGAACACGCCGCGGTCATTCCTGCGGCCATTCATGATGGAGTGCCCCGCTCGAGGACTTCATTTCAGAGACATCTCTCTGTTTCCTCCTGCCTGCAACTTTCCCCCGCGTCCCTCCACCTCCTATCCAGGAGAATGCGATGGGACTCTATTCGAACTGGAATCACCTGGCCCCCCTCCACCAGCCCTCGCGGGTAGATGTCACCGCATGGCCCAATACCTGGGGAGGCGTCATCAAGCGCGCGGCAACGATGAAAGGCATCTCCGTTTTCAACACCCTCGGGATGAAAAATCTTTTGCAGGAGTTCCAGCAGGCCGGCTGGACCTGGAATCCAGGGGCGGCCGGCCGTGGCCTCATGTGCGGAAAAGCATGGCTGGACTATCAGGTAGGGACCGGTCACGGTGGCGAGTGCGGCTGGATCGGATGGGCCCTGCACACGCTCCTGATCACACCGAAGCCCTACGGCTTTGGCATCCCCGCCGCCCAGTGCCCCATCCGCGAGTACTCGGGCGAGGCCACCGCCGGAAACAATGGATACGGCTTCGTCGCCGATCACGCCCTCGGCGGCCATTTCAATCTCGGCGCCAACGTCTCCACCTCTCTCAACCCTGCCGTGCTCACCCCTTTCTACTACTGGGGAGACCACGTCGTCGTCGAATACCTGGGTCGGTTCTGGGACCCCTCCTACAACAAGAGTTACGCCAATATCACCGACATGGCGGCCTACCGTTGCGCGCTCGTTCCCGTGGTCGACTTCAGGATCGGCACCGGCGACTTTGCCGCCCAGATGAATCCGCGTGCCGGAGGCGGAGCCGTCTGGTACAAGAGCCGCAGGCCAACAGAGGCGGCCTACCATGCCCAGTGCCGCTACATCGGTCCCTATGCCGCGAACCCCCTGCCCGCCTTGGTGCCCGTAGTGGCTCAAGACGATGGTTGTTGTTGCGTTATCTCCTGAGCTTCGCCGAGGAAAGCCGCTCCCGGCGTCCAGAGGGGCATTGACCACGCGGACGAGGTCTTGTCGGTCCGTCCTCTGGCCAAGGCCGGGTGAGACCGGAGCTTGAAGAAGAACAGCCCGCCGTGACGGCCAAGACGTAAAAAGCACCCGCCAAAGCGTACTGACGTAGGCAGTTTCCTTGCAGACTGCCAAGGAAGGTTCTAGAATTCTCAGGGGTTTCTAGAATCAGGGAGGTCCTCATGGGTGTCAGCCTCAAGAACGATAAGGCCGAGAAGTTGGCTCGGCAGGTGGCCGCGGAGACGGGGGAAAGCCTGACCGACGCCATTATCCATGCGTTGGAAGAACGCTTGGAGCGGCTCAAGGGCCGGCGATCCGCTCCCGACTTGGCCCAAACGCTGATGGCGATCAGCAGGCGTTGCAGTTCCCTGCCTGATCTGGACACGCGGGATGCCGACGACATCCTTGGATACGACGATAAAGGCGCCTTCCGTTAGATGACCATCGACACCTCTGCCCTCCTGGCGATCCTGCTCGCGGAGCCGGAAGCGGAGGCATTCTCTCGGGCAATGGCGGGCGATCCCAAGCGTCTGCTGAGCTCCCTCTCAGCCCTGGAAACGGCCATTGTGATCCATGCCCGCAAGGGACCCGCAGGGGTTCGGGAGCTCGACCTTCTCCTTCACTCCGCGGCCGTCACAGTCGTAAGCCTGGATGCCGACCAGGTGCTATTGGCACGCGCGGCCTACGAGCAGTTTGGGAAAGGGCATCATCCAGCCGCTCTCAACCTGGGGGACTGTTGCAGCTACGCCCTCGCACGCTCTTCCGGGGAACCTCTCCTGTTCAAGGGCAGCGACTTCTCCCAAACCGATGCGGTGGTGGTGAACCTCGCTGCTCAACGAGAGGCTTGAGCCCTCCGGCTGATCCTCAACGGAAGGGCGGAATCATCCGATCCGATCTTACCGTCAGGCCGCTGGCGCGATCGGATGCACTTCCTTCCGCACCGCCTCGCCGACAGCTCTCTGCGCTTCCTCCAGGTCATAGTCCATCTGGAGGCCGAGCCAGAAGCGTTCTGAGGTTCCGAAGTAGCGGGCCAGTCGCAGAGCGGTGTCGGGAGTGATGGCCCGCTTTCCAAGCACGATCTCATTCACGCGCCGCGGTGGCACTTTGATGTCGCGTGCCAGCCTGTTCTGACTGACGCCCAGCGGCTTGAGGAATTCCTCCAGGAGGATCTCACCGGGATGCACGTTGGATAGGCGTTCCTGCACGACTTGGCTCCTCAAGGGTACACAGTCGCTCGATTCGATCTCACCCAGCCTTCGCCAGAGGACGGACTGACAAGACCTCATCCGCGTGAAGGCTCTCGATGTCCGACTCGCGGACTGTTACGACGGCTATCGACCTGCCAAGCGCGTTAAACACTTCCAGCACACATCCATCCTCGGCACACATCCATCCTCGCCCCCTTCCGGATGGGAGGCGAAATCGACCAGCGTCGCCACATCTCCCCTCTCGAGCCCATGCTCTGGGAGGTTACGCTTGAGGGAGACGCGCTGATAGAGGGACCTCTTCATATCCTCGCCCAGGATACCGTAAACCGGCGATTGCCCTGAAGGGGCACAGGCATAAAGCCCCGGGCTTCAGCCCGGGGTGGGGAGCACCACAACCCCCCAAGCCCCAACGGGGCGACGGCATCAGCCCGAGGCGCGAGCCCCGCGGCACCGAGAGGGGATGGCTACCCGACTCGAGCCCGCCGTGCCGCATTCCGGGGAAACATCCCCCTTCCACATCCCCCGGTTGGATCTCTCATGATTGGAAGGAGTTACGAGAGAGCCTCGACTTGCCAGGACTCGGCGGCAAGGTTCATCATGGTTATCGAGCTCCCCTATGCCGATCGACTTCACCCAGATCCGACTCGGAGATCGCTACGATCGGCCTGCGCTCGCTCAGCTCTGGGGCTATCAGAGCTACGAGGCCATCTCGCGCGGTGTCGTAACCCAGAAGGGCAACCCAAACATCGTCTTGTTCGTGACTCGGATCAAACAGAGCAGCCTGACGCCGTACAGCGACTACCTGTCCGGTGATCAGCTCTTCTGGGAGGGAGAAGAGCAGCACCAGAGCGACGACCGGATCGTCTCGGCATCCAGGGACGGCAAAGCCGTGCACCTGTTCTACCGGGAGATCCACCACACCCCCTTCGAGTACAAAGGCACGGTCGATCTCGTCGATTTCCACCGAGAAACCGAGAGGCCAAGCCGCTTTGTCTTCAGGCTACTTCATGATCAAAGTCCGGTAGACGACCTTAAAACGCATGCACGAGACCTGGACATTGCGCCCGAAACAGAACGAGAGGCTATCGCGAAGGCCCGGCTCGGCCAGGGCAAGTTCCGCAAGGCTCTCCTTGACGAGTGGCAAGGCTGTTCTGTGACTGGGGTGTTTCTTCCTTCTGTCCTGCGAGCATCTCACATCAAGCCCTGGCGGGTTTCTACCAATTTCGAGCGTCTCGACGTGCACAATGGCTTGCTGCTCCTCCCGCAGTATGATGAATTCTTCGATGCCGGGCTCATCACCTTCACCTACGAAGGCTCGATTCGCCTCTCTAAAACCCTCAGGGGCATGCCGCTATCGCTACTCGGCGTAGATAGGCAAAGCCGGCTGAGGCACCTCCGAGAGGCTCACCAAATTTACTTGGAGTATCACCGGTCCCATGTATTCACTGGATAAGAATCGCAAACATCTGCGCTCGGGAACAAGACAATGATCAACTGGATGTACTACCCAAAGTCCAGTAAGGCCACAGAACTGGCTCTAGCCGTAGTGGGAGCATTCGAATTTGCAGGAGAATCCATAGATTCGGCAATAAACAACCTCGGCAGCAACGGAGTCTTAGCACAAGTAGCCCAAAGCCTTCGGACTGTCGGATTTGTCGTCGAGTCGGGTAAAGCCAAGGCGGACAAAATCTCCGTCCCTGTTCTCTTCGGTCTCAATGGGCGGGCCGAGAAATCCTTTGAAGCCGATGCCTACCACCCTAAGGAAGGGTTCGTAGTGGAAGTGGAAGCGGGCCGCGGAGTTGTGAACAACCAGTTCCTGAAAGACCTCTTCCAGGCTTGCATGATGCACGACGTTTTCTATGTCGCAATTGCAGTTCGCAATGTCTACAGCGGCGTCAAGGACTTCGAAAAGGTCTGTCGATTCATGGACACCTTGTTCGCCAGCCGACGGATTGAACTCCCGCTCAGAGGTATCCTTATCATTGGGTATTGACCTGATGAGCAGAACCAAGGAAGGGTTTGGCGGGCGGGCTTACTGTAAGGGTCATTGAAGTAACGGGACAACTTTGTAGAGCCGTCATCGCACTACGATCTACGACATTTAATCGCTCCCACTAGATCTTTGAGTTTTTCTTCTTTGACTTCGCACTCCCAGATGATGTGAACTTGCCAACCTTGCTCCCTCAATAGCCTTGAACTGACGCGATCCCTCTCTTGGTTGCCTTGAAGTTTTGGTAGCCAGTAGTCTTGATTAGTTTTGGGTTTTCGTACCCGTTTACAGCCCATATGTTGATGCCAAAAACATCCATGCACAAACACGACAGACTTCCACTTTACCAGTACAATGTCTGGCTTACCGGGGAGAGACCGCGGGTGAAGCTTGAATCGGAATCCAGCAGAATGCAGAAAAGAACGAACCTTCAACTCGGGCGCCGTATCTTTACTACGAGCGCTTGCCATCTTCGACTTACCTCCTTGGCCTGCGCACACTCCAAGAACTTTGCTAAATTACACACCCCAGTCTAAATACTGTCAAAGATATAACAATGGGAACCCGGAGTCGAATAATGTTGATAGTTATAAAGCAAGGCCTGAGCATAGCAAAGCTGAATCGCCTCATTTTCTAATGCGGCTAGCGCGGCGCCAATTGTCGAGGGCTTCGTGTTCATTGCTGCGACAACAACGTTGCATTCCGGTGATAGCCTCATCTGCCTCTCGATTGCACTCTTGGTTTCAAGAGGTTCATAGCATGAGAACGTAAACTCATTAGCTTCTCCGAACAACGCCTTAACCATTTCAAATCCGTGCTTGTTGGCCGCGTGGTGCGTTTCGGCGCCAGGTTCATCAGAATCCCCGTATCCGAGGGAAATTACTGACGGTTCGTATCGCGTGATGAGTTCGCGTACTCTTTCATGCTCGAACCCAACCAGTACAATTAGATGAAGTTTCCTAGACGGCAACATCTCACCAGGGTAACCGAGTACAGACCGAACCTCTCCGATGCCCTTGCTCAACCACTTCTTGTCCACTGGATCACCAATCGAGTACTCCCGCGCGCTGGAGTAAAGATATTTCACGATATCAGGATTGAAGTTCCTCTTGAGCAGGCTGAATAGGATTAGGAATCCTTCGTGAGTAAAAGTGGTGACATCAACGCAGAGATTTCGGGGTTCCGACAAAGCGCATTTTTCCAGAGCCGCACTCAGGCTATCAGCAGTTTTCAAAGGTTTTCCCGTGTCCAGCATAACCGGCACGGCACTACTTCCAAATCGATCCATCAGATAACGAGCATTGTCGCCATGCAGTTCACGGTGATTCTCGTTCTCTGCCACCAGTGCACAACGAACTCGCCAAGGATCGATATGATTAGCAACTAAACGGCAGCGCTCTTCAAAGCTTGCCGAGCAAATAAATAAGTCAATCTCTTCGGGAAGACACCGCGGCAGTTCATCAAGAGGAATCCGCAGAATATTCATTCAACACCTCAATTCTATTCAAACAGCTCCAGCTGTCGCACCTCAAAGGTTTCACTCACTCCCCGTTCCTTAACACGCCGAAGAAACCTGTCGGGATTGGTGATTGCTTCACGAATGCGGTCGCTCGTAACGAACAGATAGCCTGCAAAACCATTGGGATCAAGATTGAAATAGGGAGCAAGCCTACGCGTCAGCACGTACAAAGGCGTACGACCAGTCCCATCCTTATTGCCTATAGTAGATCTGTGGAAGTAGCCAAACTGCATGCCGAGCTTAAACATCTCAAGTACATCAGGGCTCGGCTCATCTGAGAAGGCGACCGAGAACACTCGCCGCTCAGAATCCTTCGAGATCAACTTAAGATGGAAAAGCCCACCAAGCGCTCGTATAAGGTTGCTTAGTTTAACCTTCTTCTCAAGGACTGAGATGGCGATGCTCTCGTTTTCCTCAAGCAAGTCAACTGGCTGCTCATCGTTAAAAATCTTCTCGAACTCGGTCAGCATCAAGGCTTCTGCGCTAGACCTGATTACCTCGTTCTGCACCTTTGGGCTAATCCTCGTAATGTCTCCTCCACTCGCCCGTGCCTGCTCCTCACTGTACATAAGCGCAGCGGGCTCAAGGAAATACCGGATCAATCCCGAGGAAATATGCACTAGTTGCTCAAAGCCAGCATAGCTGTAAGTACTTCCTGCCTTCCGCTTACCCTTCAACCCAGCAAAAAAAGTCGGCCGCGCATATCTCACCACGTCATCGCTTGCACGGAAGCCTGTACCAGAACTTTCCCACTCTGACCTCAAGTTGTTCTCGATCTCCCTAATCTCAGCCTCTTGTTCCGCATCCTCTGGAAAGAAATCTCGTGGCGGAATCTCAATACCGGATAGCTGAAGTCGCTTGTGGACTATCTCTTCCACACGACCCAAGTATTTACCTTTCGACGAGGTATATAGGTCGGAGATGTTCACCTCTGAGTAATCATGAGGTGAATCAATCAAGGTACCAGAAACAGTGCGGTATGTCTTGTACTTCAGCTGAGTGGAAATCTTAATGCTGAGACCCGCACTAGTTCTTGTCGATACCCAGGTATTGAGAATAGTAGTCTGCACAAGGTTCAAATAGTCAGCATCATCAATGAGAAGATATACCGGACCAGTAGGCATAAAGGCCAGACTTCTTAACTGCGAGCAAAGCGGATATAAAAAATCTAAATAACCACATAGGGGCCCATGATAGACCGATGGGTCTTCGCGAGAGAATGAAAGCCGCCTTACGTAATTAATAACCTCGCCATACAGACGATCGCACAGCGACCGCAAGTGATCGAAGAATTCTCTGAGAGTCGTCGCCTCGGGGGCGGCCGGTGACTCACTCCACCCACAGAGCCTCAGGCGCGCCGAGAAGTCGTCGTAAAAGCGAACTGCTGCACGGAGATTATCCGCGGAATCATCTAGCTCACTTTTCGATAGAGTAAGAAATACGCGACTGCATACGTACATGACCATGAAGTGCTCGTTCAATAGTATATTAGCATGCCGGTCGACTAATCTCTGCAGCTCAGTCAGATTCAATTGTGTATTCTTGATCGACACCAATACTGCAAAGAAGGGGAGCTCCTGAAATTTGCAGTTCCTATTGAGTGCCTGACAATCAGGCTCCAAAAACCTGAACATCATGCTCTTTCCACAGCCGCGCGGTCCATTCAACATCGAATGGCCAGAGTCCCGAATCTTGTAAAAATCTGTGAATACGTCGACGAAGAGCCGGAGAGCTTCAGCTGCCTCGATATCCTCCGGCGATTGGACCGAAAATGGGTTCTGCATGGCGCCCTCAGCTTACCTCCGACTTACTGAGCAAATCCTCACACAAGGTCTCTCCCGTCCATTCAAGGTCGGGACACAGAGAATTGATATCAGCCTCTGCTGCCTGCGGATATCCGCGCTCCTCCAGTCGATAACCAATCGCGTGAAGGAGCGCAGGCGAATGGTTACTTGGATACACTTCTATGCGCACCTTCACAGCATCAATTCGAACTATCTTGCTCATAAACCGAGAGCAGTACATCCGCTCAAGGTGCATCTTCATAGTACGCTCGTAGATCTCATTAAGCAGAAACACTTCGCTGTCCCTCTTGCCAAACTTCTCAACAGCAACGTCTTTGTTGAAAGAAAAATGCAGATTTACAGATGAGGACTCGGAATCCACAACCACAGAATGAAGATGCGCAGCATACATATGAAACACCTCGCTCTCCTTCGGCACCTGGTCTATGTCAAGAAGAAACCGAGAGGCGCGGCTATAGTCATCTGCTAGCTCGTCGGCAAACCGCAGGACAGCCGCCAGTTGCTGCATATGAACCTTGTTACCCAGCACGGGATCCGAGACTGGTAAGTAGCTAATAGTGTCTTTATTACCATCTATAGAGCCTCCATGAGCCGCAGCAATCTTCTGAATAGCATGTATTTCCACTGCGTCATCGCCCAAGAGCGTCCCAACCTTAGCCATAATCGGCCCTAGCTTCTTCTCGTGCTCGCCACGCCCGAAGATATTCCCTACATCATGGAAGTGACAAGCCATCAGCAGCAGGTATACTTCGTACGCTGACAGTTTACCTGTTGGATCTCCAATCAGTTCACTGGCGCGCTGAATAACGGTCTTGACATGCTCAGGTCCATGATCCGTAAGAAAACCGTCATGACGGACAATGGCGAGTTTCCCTATCTCTGGATGGACGTAATTATTCAGGTACTCCGCCACGCTCAAAAAGCGCTGAGAATAGTTCACCTTCCCGCGCTGAGGGAAGTTTGTAATTAGTTGCTGGCTCAACCATTCATCCAGCAAAATCATTGTCGCCCTTCCGCTCAGCTTTCCACTGACTCTACTAACTTCGAGAAGACTGCATGCGCAAGCAATGGCGGCACTGCATTGCCGACTTGCTGCTGCTGAAAACCAATCGATCCACTGAATGCAAATTTATCTGGAAACGACTGAATTCTAGCCGCCTCCCGTACAGACAACCCTCGGTTGCAATTCGGGTGAATTAACATGTTCTTACGAAAGTTGCCGATCACTACTGAGGGACTATCCCATTGCAATCGGTGATATAAACCGGTGTGACAGCCTTCCAGGTTTTTATAGTTGGCCATCAAGTCCGATGGCACGTTGCTCCAGTTACCTCCTGGTGGTACATGCTTATAACGCTCCACAATGTTCTCTGCGTTTCGCGTAACGAGATGGTTCGCAGATACCCTTGCATCCTCTCGCAATCGATTCGCATAGGAGGACGGCGCCTCAAGGCCATATGGCATTTGACTTACGGCGGCTCCGTTCTCAAGATAAGGGAGGTCTGAGATTGCCTCGGCTACCGTTATAGGATTCGACCAGCTCGGGCTTGGCAGATCTATTGTCGCCCCTTGGAGTACTCCTATTACAAATAGTCGTTGGCGGTTCTGAGGGACACCAAAATCTAGCGCGTTCAGTAGTCCGCTCGTCAGCGAATATCCCAACCTATCCAAATCTCTTAGGACGGCAGCCAGGAATTTACCACCCTCCGTGTCTGTGATTCCCTTCACGTTCTCAAATACTACCCATTCAGCGCGCACTAGCTTGACAATTCGAATGAACTCCTTGAACAGCCAGTTGCTTGGATTGCTAGAGTTCCGTGTTCTCTGATTGGAATACGAGAAACCCTGGCAAGGTGGCCCTCCAAAGACAACGCACTCCTTCCGCCGGCGCGCTACCTTCCTCAGAGCCACCAAGTCAAGCTTGAAGATACTGTCAGAAAACAGGTCAACATCTGGATGATTTTGGTAATAGGTTTGAGCTGCATGACGATCTGCCTCTACCGCCAAAACTACGTCTATACCTGCTTGGAGCGCGCCTAAGCTCATTCCTCCGGCCCCTGAGAACAGGTCGACACCAAGCACAGTTCCTTGCCTCCTGACACGACGAGTTCAAGACTCAGTCCCTTTGCATTGCCCGGGCGAGTGTGCATGCCTAAGCCAATCAGGCGAACTCGCCTGCCCTCGGAAGCGGCAAGCTTCGAAGCTTCTCACCTTGGTAAACAGGTGTCAAGCCGGCGAGGTGCGGGGTCTTGGTTTCTTGTCGCGAATCTACGGTCTACCCACGACATTGGTTGTGGGAATCTCTTCAGCCTCAGTTTTGCGGTCCCTGAGGCACTGAGGTCGTCCCTGCCCGCCTCCGGGCTTCGGGATAGATGCTCCCCCTCCCCCGGGGCTTGCGCCTCAGGCTACACGCTGTCGCCCCCTCTGGGTGCTGGGACCCTCCTCCAGGATCGGGGAGAGCACCATCCCCGCGGGGGACAACGTCATCCCCGGCGGGAACGCCCCGGAATCCGGAGGCGGAGGCCCGCAACGAGACAGGGCTGCCTCCGAACCCGCGAGGAAGGAGCCCCTCCCTGCTCGGAGAGGTCCCCGAGCTCGTCGGAGCCTCCGCGCTCGTGGCGGGGGCGCCTCTGCTCCCGAGGCGGGACGGGGCGACCGCATCCAGAAGCCGTCCCTTCGAGGTTGGGAGGGCTCCGTCCGGGAACGGGGACGGTCCTCGCGCGAGGAGCGGATCTCCGAGCGCAAGGCGAGGCTCCGCGCTCGAGATGGCGGAAAATCCGAACCCGGGGGGAAACGCTACGATCCAGGAGGGCACCGCTCCGATCCCAAAGGGAGACGCAGCCATCCGGATGAGCGCGTCCCACATCTGGGCGGATGCGTCGCAACCTGGGATCTTCTTGCCGCATCCCGGGATTGGCAGCGTCGCAACCCGCGGCGGGGGCCATCGCCATCCGGACGGGGGACTCCGCCATCCCGATGGCGACCCTCTCCATGGATATGGGCGACTCTCCCGTCGAGACGGGAGCCGTCTCCGTCCCGCGGAGGGCCTTGCCTGTCCGGATGCCGGTCTCTCCCGCCGGGGTCGCTGTGTTTCCTCTCGGGCTCGCAGCGTTGCAGATCCGATTCGAGCGTTGCAGGCCCGCGTTGCAACCTCGACGCGTCAGTGGCAGCAGGGTATGATTTCGGTGATGTGGTCGTCGTAGCCGTTGGGGCAGGTGCCGTGGTACTGGGGACCATCGCAGGAGTTGCGCCAGCGGCAGATCTCCCCGTTCTTCCAGAACTCGTCGTAGATCGCCCAATAGCAGACGTTCGCCGACGGGTCCGGGACCTTCAGCGGGTTGACGGCGGGCTGCGCCGCGGTGGACATGGCGGGAGGGCAGCTCTTGCCGGGCAGCCGCTCGGCGCACACCGGCGCCTTCTGCGCAAGGGCGAGGCCGGCGAAGACGAGGCCCAGCGTCAGGGTCAACAGGACGATTCGGGCAGGGCGGAGCGTACAGGTGGTCATCTCGGGTCCTCCTTTTCCGGGAGACCTCCAGGAGAGAGGCCTCCAAGTTATCTCTAAAATAGAGGTGCTCCAAAATGCCAGGCCGTGACTCGCCCGCCCCTCAGCGAACCTGTACCGGTCCTGTCGTCGACAGGCGCGTCGGGATGTCCTGGCGGCCGTCCCTGCCGTAACGTATCGATCTCGGCTTCCCCGTGACGTCTCGGGATCTCTCCGTCGCCCATAGGCACGCCGCAGAGCCGGTCCGGCCGCTCCCTCCATATGATTCCGCTCCGTCTCTATATATCGGCGGTTTCTCCGAAGCGATCGGCGGCTCCCGATCTCCATTACGGTCCGCCTCTTCGGATCGCCGGCTCTCCTCAGCCTGTCGGCGCTTCTCCTCTATATATTCTCGTCCGGCTTTCATATATCGACGTTTCCCGAAACCCATCAGCATCCCCTCCAAATCAATCGGATGGGCTCCGTTATATATTCGCGTCTCGATTTTATTATCGGCGGCTCCCCACATCCGTGGGCGGCTTCCCGTTCCCCATCGCGGCTCGGACTTGTCCATCGGAGCCTGCCAAGACAGATCGGGGCCTCTCCCGGACTCATGGGCGGCTCTCCACAATCGATCGGCGGACCCCCGCTATATAGAAAAGTCCCGATTTTAATAGAGGAGAGACCCCGATAGCTTGTGGCGGAAGGGCTATGGCCATAACGGACGCCCGACGTCTTTTGGCATCCCGCCAAAGGATAGGAGAAGCCCCCGATGACTTTGGAAGCTCGGGAAAGCCCGGAGCGAGAGTCCGACGGGTTGCGGCGTCTCCTTGAATCTTTCGGCGACTCGCCGACCGGTTCCGGCGACGGTCCGAAGATCCTTGCGTCGCTCTACGACGGACGAAACGTGACGAGATCGCTAGGAGAGCACCAAAACTGGAATGGAAGGGTTCTTCAGGCACCGAAGAGAGCCCGCAGCCGGTTCCAGCGGTTCCGCACTTCCTCCGTCTCCTTGTCGAGCTCCTCTCGCCATCCAAAGGTGTCGACGGCCGAACGGAGGGAGTCCATCTGGCGCAGGAGGATCTCAGGAGAGGTGGCGTTCAGCTCGTCGATCTCTGCCTGGTTGACCCGTGCCCAGCGGTCGGCGAACTCTTTGGCTTGAGCCCAGACAGGTGCCTGGCACTTGGTTGGGGGTAAGCCTCTACCTGAGACGGGTAAGTCCTCACCCGCGAGGCCGAAGAGGGAACCCCTGTCAGCCACCGAAGATGCCGGGCCGTGGCTCGCCCTTCTCCCGCCGCCCAGACCTATCGGTGGCGGCTCGCCGAAGGAGAGCTCCCTCCCCGCCCGGGAAGGCCGCGTCAGGAGTACCTGGGGACCCGGCGCGCCTTCGGAGCCGGAGCCTGGAGGGCGTCCAGGCCCTTCAGGTCCTGCGAAGGCTGCGGCTCTTCCGCGTCCCAGTTGGGTTCCCGGGTCCAGTCCTTGAGCAGGCTGCCCGCGGGCTGGTCGTCATTCTCCGGCAGGAGGCGGTCCAGAGGGCCGAAGACCACGTCGCCGATGTATCTGCCCAGGCGGCGGTAGCTCTCCCACTGGGCCTCGTCGAAAAACTGATCGATCGTGGGCTCGTGCGGGAAGGCCGGGTGGCCTGTGTGGTATTCCAGCACGTCGACGGGCTCGCGCCCGGTCAGGGTGGGCTTGACGTAGAGGAGCCAGGAGACCTCGCCGCCCGAGGCGTAGGTGATCCGGGCCAGGGCGGCGTGCGCCAGGGAGAAGCCCTCCCTCCCGGGCTTCTCCAGGCGGCCGTGGGGCTTGGACTCGTCCTCGAGCTTGTCCTTCCACTCGCCACGCTTGAGCTGCTCGAGGGCGCCGACGTAGGGGCGGACTTCGTCGACGACCACCTTGTCGAGCTGCCTCTCGGTCAGGAAGCGGACCTCCGCGCCGAAGTCGAGCCGCGCCTTGCGCACGAGGTTGGCCAGCCCCTCGAAGGTGGAGTCGGCGTCCATCTCGGCATCGACGATCACGATGAAGCGCAGCCGCCGGCGCAGGAGCTCGTAACCGCCCATGTTTTCGAAGTGTCCGCCGTCGGTGAGGTACCAGTGGCGGCGGGCCGTGCCGGGGAAGCGCGCCAGGAACTCGTCGAGCAGGTAGGTCTGGACCGGGAAGAGGCGCGCGAAGGCGTCTTCGATGCGCAGGGTGATCTTGCGCTTGGCCTGCCACTTTCCGCTCCCGTCCTTCTTCGGGTTCCTCACCACCCCGGAGTCCCACCAGCGACCGAGGCGGACGTTCGCGAAGCCGGCGAGGATGCTCAGGCCGAGGCTCGTGCGGAAGCCGGTGCCGGTGGAGAACGCCGCGCCCGAGATGGAGAGCCAATCGCCCAGGGGGAGCGCCTCGCCGGTGAAGGTGGCGGCTTCCACGGACGGTTTCACCCCGGACTCCGAGGCACCTCCCCGGCGCCAGCCGCGAAGCCCCGCCAGCCAGGAGGTCCGCTCCGGCCGCTCCAGTGGCTCCAGGACCGCGCTGCCGGATTGGATGCTGGACTCCCCCTCTCCGGGCTTCGGATAGTCGAAGACGCGCCAGCCCTCGAGGGGATAGATCTCGAAGATCCTCTTGCCCTCCGGGTTCATCCGGCTCGGATCTCCAAGCGGCATGACCGCGTGATGGCGGATGCCGGCGCTCATCCCCCAGGGACCCAGGGCGAGGCCGGTGCCCTTGCGGTCCTGCTGCTGGACCTGGGACTGGCCGTCGATCGTCTCGTTGATCGTGACGTTGATGAGATGGAGGGGCGCGGCGCTGTCATCCGGCGGCGGCCAGTAGCTGGACAGGTCGATGTTGTCCCCTTCGAGCGGCTGGGTGAGGTTCTGGCCGTCCAGGCGCTTGCGGTTCGAGGCGCCCAGGTAGGCGCGGGTCAGGCGCGCCGCGTAGAGCGACAGGTGGGAGGAGCGGTTGACGAAGGGCCAGGTCTGCCCGAAGAGGATCGAGAGCAGGAAGGCGGAGGCGAAGCCGAGGAGGGCGAACATGGGATTGCGGTTCGCGGCCTCCTCCTCTGCCGCGGGCTTCACGCGCTTCTTGCCGGCGTCCCGGACGCGCAGGTCCATGCCGAGCGGAGCGGCGCTTCCCCGGAGCTGGACGTCGAAAACCTTTTCTTCCTTGTCCGGCTGCAGGAGGCGGGGAGGTGCGCCCGCCGGCTTCTCTCCTCCCCAGGCGACGGCGTGGGAGCCGGCGTTCATCGTGACCAGGAGGAGGAGCACGAGGAGCAGGGCCGCGACGGTCGCGACCAGCTTCATCGGGATGGAGGGCCGGTCCTTCCCGGGTCCCTTGGAGAAGAACATGGTGATCCAGCGGCCGAAGCCGGCCAGCACGCCGAGGGAGGAGAAGAGGCCTGCCAGCCAGGGACCGACGCCCTTGTCCCCCGAGAGCACGGCATAGAGGCTCTGGCCGAGGGAGTCGACGAGCGCCAGGGCGAGCAGCAGCCCGGTGACCACGAGCGCCGCGGTCACCCAGAGGCTGAGACGGTTGCGCTCGGCATTGTTGCGGTAGAGCGACTGGTCCATCTTTTCGTAGCGCTCCATCGTCTCCATCGGGCGCTTGTCGGGCAGGTTCCATAGCGCCAGCTTCCAGAAGCCGAAGGCCAGGGCGGCCATGGCGGCGACCGATCCCCAGAGGGCGGCGTACTTCGCCTCGTTCCGGGTGGCGATCGCCAGGACGAGGGAGAGCACCAAAACCAGCGCGAGCGCGGCGACCGGCGGGATAGGCGAGAGCTTTCCGTCCTTGCCCGCGCCTTCGGAGATGGCGTCGCGCTCCGGCTCGACCAGCCAGTAGGCCCAGCCGAGGGAGACCGCGAGGGCGAGGCTCACCAGGGGGAGCCAGATCAGCGGGCTCAACCAGATGAGATCCTCGGCGCCCGCGGTCGGCGGCAGGCGCCGGTCGAGAGAGGCGAGAGACGTCTCCAGGAAGACTCTCAGGGTTTGGAGCCCCAGGAACAGGGCCAGGACGAAGAAGCCGAGCACCACGTGGATCGAGATCCAGTTGCGCAGGAGGGCGGCGCCGGAAAGGAGCGCGTCGCCCGCTCCGTTGGGCGCGAGGTAGCGTCCGTTCTCGCGCAGAAAGCCCAGGACCTTGGGCTCCTTCCTGCCGAGCAGCACGTCCTCGACGTCCCTCCAACTCTTGACGTAGTCCCGGGTGAGCAGCCGCCCGAAGAAGGAGCCGAAGTAGCCGCCGCCGGAGACGGTGGAGAGGAAGTCGATCTCCCGGAGAAGCCCGCTCTTCGCGGCCAGCCCCTGGAAGATCCCGAGGGCGAAGGTGGCGCTGCGGATGCCGCCGCCCGACAGCCCCACGCCGACGAGGAGGTCCTCGTTCAGCGGTTCCCCTTCCTTCTTGAGCTCCGCCTTCTCGCGCCGTCTCCCGAGCAGCTTGCGCTCGCCGGCTCGCAGCATCTCGGGGTAGGCGGCGTCGAATTCCGGGTTGGGACCGCTCATTTCTTGTCCTCCGATCGGGTTGCGGGAACCGGGGCGGGAACAGGGGCCGGGGCCGGGCCGGGCTCAACCGTGACGGCGACGGCGACAGCGTGGACGAGGCCCGCGAGCCAGAAGGCGGCGAGAGCCGCCATGCTCCCGGCGAGGCCCTCCCAACTCTCGGCCATCAGGCCGGCGGCGACGGCAACGGCCGCGCCCAGCCCGAGGAGCCGCGGGATCCAGGAGAACCGGGCGCGGGGCCAGAGCATACCGAGGAGGGCGGAGGCCAGGGCCAGGGCGCCCCACTTGACCAGTGCGCCGGACCTCAGGAGCCGCAAGGGCTCCTGGATTTCCTGCCGCGAAGCGCCCTGCTCCACGAGCCCGATCACGTCCAGGGCCCGCAGGTTTTCGAACGCATCCCCCGCCGCCATGGCGATCGCGAGGAGGAGGCCCAGCAAGGCCAGCGCCCTGCCGGCGCCACGCAGGGTGCCGGCGAAGAGGAAGAGCACGAAGTTGAGCGCGCCGTAGGCGAGGAGGAAGAGGAAGTCCTCTACCACCTGGGCCTTCACGCTGCGGCGGACGCACTCCTTGGAGAGAGCCGCGAGGACCTCGTCCTCCGCCGACTCCTTTTGCAGTTGGACGACCCTGTTGCGGGTCTCCTTCGCCTCGCACCCCGTGTCCTTTTCGATGGCCCGGCGGCCGGCGGCGGTCATGCCCCAGAGAGAGGCGACCGTCGCGAGCCAAGCGATCATGACCAGGGCCGCACGGATCTTCGCGGACTGCAGGTTGTCCATTGTCAGCCCTCCTCCCTCCGCGGGGCGGACGCACGAGACCTCTACCGTCAGACGGCCCCGGGCGTGGATTCCCCGGGACGGACCGCTTTTCAGGATGTGGGGAGCTTATCAGGGGGGAGGAAAAGAACCTTCCCGGATGATCCCGGAAGCTTCAAGGCCGCCGATGCCCCCCCTCTACCCGTGCAGCCTCAAGCCACGCTACGACATCGCGGAGGAGCGCACCAAAATTGGAATGAAGGGTTTCCTCAGGCACGGAAGAGAGCCCGCAACCGGGGGAGCCGCCCCCATCCCGAGGGGGACCTTGCCCATCCGGATGGCGGCCTCTCCCGCCGGGATCGCTGTGTTTGCCCTCGGGCTCGTAGCGTTGCAGATCCCAGTGTGTGTGCGTTGTCCTGGCCGGCGAAGAGCTACAACTGCCACCAGTTCTCGACTCGGAGGTTCTCGAATGCGACGAAGTCGTCTATATTCCTCGTGACAAGAATCAGATCGTGCACGAATGCGATGGCTGCGATCTGACCGTCGAAGAACGGCGGGGTTCTGCCCGTCCCGGTGAGCCGGGCCCGTTCGCTCGCGTGGTGCTCCGCGGCTCGCTCATCATAGGGAAGGATGACGAGAGAGGGAGCGAGGGTTTGCCACAAGTACTCCTCGATCGTCGCGCGTCGCTTCGACTCCGGCAGTCGATTACAGCCGTAGAGAAGCTCGTGCCAAACGGGAGAGGCGGTGACGAGATCCGCCCGGTTCTTTTCGATCTGCTGCAGAACAGAGGGATTGGGGCTCGGCTTCAAGGGCTCCGACAGAACGTTCGCGTCGGCAAGAAACCGAGGGCTCACCACTCGACCTCACGGCCCGGTGTGCGGTCGCGAACGTCCGCGAAGACCTCTTCGACGTCGAGATCTGAAAGGTCGTGCTCGGCACGGAATTTCTGGATGGCGGCCCACAGGTCCGGCCGGCCTGTCGTCAACCTTTCATAGTCGCGGCTGGAGACCAGGACGGCCACCATCTTCCCTCGGCGGGTGAGCTCGACAGGCTCCCCGTGTTCAGCGGAGCGAATCAGGGCGGGCAGGTGGTCACGGGCTTCGGCGATGGAAACTCGCTTGGACATCTCTACTTTCTCCTCATGGCCATCGAGATGTCCATCTTGACGCTCACGGATTGGGGGTGTCAAGCGGAATCCCAAGGGACTACCCGCAACGAGCTCCAAAATGCCAGGCCGTGACTCCCCCGCCCCTCAGCGAGCCTATGCCGCGGGCTGTTGCCGTCTCGGCTCAGACTTTTCCCGTGATGCCGAAGGACTTTGCCGTCTCCCTGAAAGCCTTCGCCGTCTCGCCTCAACCTGTCGCCGCCTCGTCGAAAGGCTTCGCCGCCTCCCCGTAAGGCTTTGCCTTCTCGCCGCAAGGCTTTGCCGCCTCGCCGTAACTTATTGACCTTTCCGCGTAAAGCTTTGCCGGCTCTCCGAAGTCCATCGGCGTCTCCCGAAAGCGATTGGCGTGTTCCCAAAAGTCATCAGCGCCTCCCTGAAAGCTATCGGCGCTTGCCGAAAGCTATCGACGCCTCCCCGAAAGTTATTGGCGCTCCCCTGAAAGCTGTCGGCGCCTCCCCGAAAGTTATCGGCGCTCCCCTGAAAGCTGTCGGGCTCTTGCCGACCGGTTACGGACAACCGCCGACGGCTTTTGGGGGAGCCCCGAGGAGTCGTGGACAGCCGCCGATGGCTTTCGGGGGAGCCCCGATGAGTCATGGACAGCCGCCAACGGCTTTTGGGGGAGCCCCGACGAGTCGTGGACAGCCGCCGACGGCTTTCGGGGAGACGCCGATGAGTTATGGACAGCCGCCAACGGCTTTCGGGGAGACGCCGATACGTTGAGGAAAGCCGCCAATAAGTTTTGGCGAGAGGCAAAAACAGCTCACTGGTCCGCCGATACGATACGGAGAGATGTCGATGGGTTTCGCCGAGGCGCGGGACCTACGCCCGGAGCAGTGAATCGGCGTCCCTTGACAGCCTCGCCCTCACTCCCTAGACTGCCCAATACTTCAAGTCATTCGAAAGGAGATATACATGAACAGGATAGCTCTCTCCCTCGCCTTCCTGCTCGCTCTCTGCCTGGTGGTGCCGCTGCATGCCCAGCCCGCTGCCGCTCCTCTTGCCGCTTCTCTTTGCCCGGTGGCCGCACAGCCGGCGGCCGATTCGATCGACCTCGCGAAGATCGCCGCGCCGAAGCTCATCTGCGAGCAATGCCCGCTGGAACAGGGAGAGAACTGCCTGTTCCCAGGACAGGAGTGCAGTTGGAGGCCCGGCTGCACGTGCCGGGCCAATCTCGTCTGCTGCCGCTGATCCCGTCCCCGGGCCGGACCTCGCGGGGTGAGGGCTACTTCCGCCTCATCAATCGTGCCCTCTCCCCCTCCGGGAGATGCTTGATCGCCTCCCGGAGCGTCAGCCCGGACAGCCGGCCCGGACGGGCCGCGACGTACTCGACCACCCGCTCGGGCCGCTTCTTCGAGACCTCCCGCAGGACCCAGCCGATCGCCTTCCGGATGAAGAACTCCTTTTCCGCGAGGAGACGGTCCGCGTAGCGCGTAAAGCGGTCCCAGTCGCCGTCCGCCCTCCTGAGGGGGAGGAGCAGGGCGAGCAGCGCCGAGCGGCGGATCCAGAAGTCGTCGTCCCGGATCCAGAGGTCGAGGCGCTTCGTCAGGTCCGGGTGTCTCTCCAGGAGGGGTCCGACGATCTGGATCGCGATCGAGTCCACGAAGGCCCAGGTGCGCGAGGCGCGCAGCAGCCTTTCGAGGAGGTCGAGGTCCGCGGGCTCGAGCCAGGACTGCCGGTGCTGGAGCAGCTCCACGCCGAAGGCCCGCAGCTCGTGGACCCGCGTGGCCCAGAGCGCTTCGACCAGGGAAAGGAGCCGGCCGCGGTCCAGCCCGGGATGTTCCCGAAGCCACGCCTTCGCCGCGCGGCGGAGGTCCGGGACGGTGACCCCGAGGAACTCCAGGTCGCTCTTGAGATACGCCTTCGCCCCCTCCGCCCGCTCCGGCGTACCCAGAGGGCGGAGGGTGGATTGGATGCGCTTCACTTCGGGGTGCATGGAGGCCATGAGATCACAGCGGGAAATCCCGCGGCGGGGCCGTCTCTAGCTTGGGCTTCAACTCCAGGAGGAGGTGGAACCACCTTTCCTAAGTTAAGATAGAAGTGACACCAAGCCAACTTGCGGGAGTCCCATGGTAGTTGCTTTCTCGACCAATCCGCTCGCCATCAACTCTTTGCTGGAACAGTTCCTCGGACCGGCCCTCGTCGATCCCATCCTCTATGCTCTGGGCTTGGCGGCGGTCTTCCTGCTGGCCTTTCGCGGACGATTGGCCGACCAGGTCATTTCGTTCCTCCTGGCTGTGATCTGGGCCTGCATGGCCCTCGCCCTGCGCCTCGCTGAGGTCCCGCAGGCGAAGGACTGGCAGGCCCTGGTCGACTTCCAGAGCCCGGGGCCGCTCACCTGGCTGGCCGGACTGTTCGCGTTCCAGGCCCTTCTCTTCATCGCGGAAGGGGTGTTTCGGAGAAGCAAGGACCGGAAGAAGTCACGGCTCAGCTTCGAGCCCCGCGCCAGCGCGGGTCCGGTCGCGGGCGGGCTGTTCCTGGTCTATTCCCTGGTCGTCTACCCGGCGTTGGCAGCGCATCCTGTGGAGCCGTTCGAGACGCCTCTCCTCGGGCTCCCGTTCCACGGCGTGCTCTTCACCTTCGGCATCCTGCTCTTCCTGGAGCGGGACTTCCCCCGTGAGGTTCTGGTGGTGCCGCTCGCCTGGGCAGCCATCGGAGGACTCGTCGCATTCAACTCGGGTGAGCGGGATTATGCCCTGCTCGCCGCGCTGCTGGCCGGGAGCCTCCTGGCCCTGCCGCGCCAGCGGAAGATCCTCGATGTGGAAGGGAACAAGCGGCTGGAGACCATTTACGAGCATGCCGCGCGGCACCACCGGAGGTGCGGGCGCGCCGCCCTGTTCATGATCCTGGCGACCTGCCTGCTCTTGTCTCTCGCAGGGCTTGACTGGAAGGGCAAGGCTCCTGATCTCGGTTTTGCCCACCCGCTGGTCAAGCAGCTCGTGATCAGCTTTTCGCTTCTGTCGGCGCTCCTCCTCGGGGTCTGGCTGTCGCTGCCGGCCTGGTACAGCGCCGGGTTCCGCCTGCTCGCCTGGGAGGTGGGCCGCTGGCTGCGGGCAGGCCGGAGGGTCTGGGACTGGCTGACCGCGCGCTGGGGCGGAATCCTCCTCCTGCTGGCGCTGCTCGGCTTTGCAGCATGGTGGGTGTTGAGGGTGCCTTCTGCGCTGGACAAAGCGGCTGCGACGCAGGCAGCAGCGGAGGAGAAGCAGGAGGACAAGGACAGGCAAAAGGACCTGATCCTGGCCGGGCTGTCGCTGATCCTGCTCCTTGCGATCTACCGGGCTCGCAAGCGGATCGTCATCTCCGAGTTCCTCAACTATACCGGGGACAAGGATCTGGACAACCTTGCCAAGGGCCTGGCCTCGCGCCTGTACAACGAGCTGTCCAGCATCACCAGCCTGTACCGGACGATCGACGAGGCCATGCCTCCGCAGAAGGGGAACGTGGTCGGGGTGACGGTCGGCGTGGAGGACGTCCTGAAGTCGCTCGACGACATCGTAGGACCCGATTCGTCGGTGAAGCTGGGCAAGTTCGAGATCCCCATCGGTCTCCTGCTGCGGGGGTTGAGCCGGATCGTGCGCGGTCCCACGCTGACCGGGAGCCTGCACAAGGAAGGGCAGGACTACCTGGTCGTGGCGCACCTCGCCGGGGGCGGGCTGTCCGGGACGTGGAGGGTGTCGCAACGCGATCTCGACCCTGAGGAGCTGAAGGAGGGGACGGCGGCGGTCTACCGGATGGCCGAGCAGCTCGCGTACCGGATCATCACCGGCATCGGGAACCTGGGCTCTCCCCGGTGGGAGGCGGTGAGGCACTTCACCAGCGGCCTGCGGGTGTATCGAGCGACCCAGTTGCTCAAGGGGGACGTCTCCCCCGAGCTGCGCCAGGCCGAGCTGGAGTTCATCAACGCCCTCGGCATGGACCGGAACTTCTCGCAGTGCCACTACAACCTCGGCGTGGTCTACCAGGGCCTGGGGGCGTACGAGTCAGCCGAGGCCTCCTACCGCCAGATCCTGGAGGAGGACCCGGACTGGTCCGAGGCTTACTACGCACTCGCCACGGTCTATTTCGATCGCGGGCAGCTGGAGAGGGCAGCCATCTTTTCCCGCAAGATGATCGAGATCCGGCCCGGCGACGCCCGGGCCTGGAACCTCAACGGCATCGCCAGGTACGCGCACCAGGACGCAAGGGCACGCAGGATCAGCAAGCTGGAGCAGGACTTCGAGGGCGACCATTGGGACGAGATCGTCCGCAGCTTCAACATCGCGGCCGCCGTGGCCTGGCGCTCCCTGTGCGCCGCCGCCCTCCGGGACTCATCCAAGCCCCTCGTCAAGGAGAAGCAGATCGCGGTCAGATGCACGACCAACGTCGGCATCGTGAGGGGGCTCGGGGGCGATGGCGAAGGGCGGCGGACGATCCTGGAGCAGGCCTTCCGGCTCTCCAAGCGCAATGCCAGGGCCCACCTGATCTGCGGCGCGTCCCTCTTCGAGGACGAGGAATGGCAGGAGGCCCGGACGGAGCTCTATCAGGTTTTCGGCGATGCGCTGGATATCGACGATCACGTGGAGCGCTGGATCTATCTGCTCGGCGTGCACTCGGTCCAGAAGGACGAGCCGAACGCGCGGCACGCATACCTCAGCATCCTGAATCACGCAGTCCCGCCGGAGAGCATGATCCTGTCAAGCCGGTGGGACGAGGCCGCGGAGGCGGAACGGAGCCGGGAGTACCAGCAGCATCTGGCCCATTTCGAAACCCAGTCGCGGCTGGTCCAGGAAAAGCTGCGGCAGAAGACCGGGGAGGACGACTTCCCGCGCTTCGACTCCGTGCTGCGGCTCATCCGTTATCTCAGGGAACTGGAGAGGGGAACGGGAGCGGCACTGGGCGTCTCCCTCCTATCTCATGAGGAGGGCTGGGCACAGGCTCAGAAACGGATCCGGGAGGCCCGGCTGGGTCTGACTGAAAGGCCGGAGTGGGCGCGAAAGGAGATCGAGGGCGCGATCGAGATCCTGAGCAAGGATCATTCGCGCCAGATCGAGAGACAGGGGCTTCAGAGTCTGCTGGCGAAGGCATACCTGCTCGAGGCGGTCCAGGGCAACGACTCGCACCTCCTGATGAAAGCGATCGAGCACGCGGAGGTCTCCACCGCCCAGGAGCCCGGGAGCGCCGCCCGGCGATGGATCCTCGGCGACGTCTACGCCGCTCTCGGCGACTTCGAAGAGGCCAGCAAAGAGCGGGAGACAGCTCTGAATCTGGGGCCGAGCTGCGAAATCCTGGACGATCCCAGGGCCATGAGCCGCGTCGCTCGCGACTACCTGCGGCTCGCCGGTCTTCCGGAGCAGCCCGCGCCCGAGCCGAGGCTGCGCCGCGGGCTGACGTTCTTCAAGCGCATCCTGCAGCTCGTGGAGAGCCGCAAGGCGAACAGATCCGAGGCGCGGTTCGCGGCCCACGCCGCGGCCCATTTCTGGGTCGGGAGGTTCCACTGCGAGCTGGGCGAGAACGAGCAGGGTATCGATCACCTGCAGATCGCCCGCTCGATGACGTTCCGGCAGGTCGAGATCGGCCTGCGGCTGGGGAACGTCTATTTCAGGCAGCAGCATTACGACGAGGCGGAAAGGGCCTTCCAGGAATCTCTGGCGGCGACGAATCCGAACACTCGAGCGGGCCGCAGGGGGATGCTGCTCGCCGATGAGGGTCCGACAGAGCCGATCGAGGTGGAAGCCCTCCTGAACTGGGCGATGCTTTGCGCCGAGCGCGGTGTCCGCCTGGAGCAGGCATTGTCCTTCTGCGAGCGCGCCCAAAGCCGGCTGGCTGCCGTCGTGTCGGAACGTCGCCGCGCCGAGTTGGAAGTGCTCCTCCATGAATGCCTGGGCTGGATCTATTTCCAGTGCGGAAGGATCGAGGACAGCCGCTCGGAGCTGGAGCAGGCGGCGCTCGCCAGCGGAGCCCGCAGCATCCAGGCCCGCCTCGCGCAGGTCTACGAAGCCGCGGGCCAATCCGGTCTCCTCGACAAGAACGAGGCCAACCGGAAGGCCCGCGTAGCCCGGGAGAGGGCCAGGGCTCGGCCGGTCATCTCCTCCAACGGGCAGAGCCGGGGCATCTTCGACCTGTGGCTGCTGCCGGAAGAAGACAACAAGCCGCTCCTCCCGACCGCCTAATCCCAAAAGCCCTGTGTCACAATGCCGGCAGCTTTCCGGGAGGTCTGCCGGTGATGTCCAGGGTTTGTCAGGCTGTCGTGTTGTTCATGCTTCTCTCCTCCGCGCTCTCCTTCGCGGATACCGCTGACGCGGAGGCACTCCGGCGGCCGGAGTGGCCGAGCCTCCAGGCTCAGCTCGCGGCCGATCGCGTGACACCGGGCTCGGCCCTGGAGCAGCTCGTCGCCGAGAACCAGGAGCTCGGGCTCCTGCGGCCCGAGGAGGCGGAGGACAAGCTGCCGATCCCGGTCTGGCTGCGGGTGCTCTGGCGCAAGAGCCATCCGGACATGGTGTACAACCCCGCGGACCCAACGGGCGGCTATCCGTTCCTCCTCAAGGAGATCCACGAGTGGATGCGGTCGCATCCCGACCTGGAGCCGGGAAAGCGCGAGCCGGACGTCCTCCCCATCCAGACGCTTTCCACGGTCGGGATCGGCGTCCCTCATCCGAACCTGCGCATCTCCGGGCGGGCGCCGAACCCGCGCAGCGAGTCGGACATCCAGGTCTTCGAGCCCGACCCGCAGCGGATCGTCGCGGCCTCGAACAACATCGAAGGGAGCGGCCGGCAGGCACAGTACTGGTCCGCGGACGGCGGCGAAACCTGGGGCGAGACCACGCTGGAGCTGATCGAAGACGACCTCCTGCACAGCGATCCCACGGTGGGATGGACCTCGGACGGCACGGCCTGGTCGAGCACGATCGGCATCCACCGGAGCTTCGGCGACCTGCGGCTGCGGCTCTTCAAGAGCACGGACGGCGGCGCCACCTGGACGTTCGACAGCACGTTTTCCGGGGACCAGACCGATGCCGACAAGCAGATGGTGGAGATCGACACATGGCCGGGCTCGCCGTTCCGGGATTCGATCCATGCGATCTGGCACAACGGCGAGCCGGTGTACATGAACAGCCGCCGGAACGGGACCTGGGGCTCGCCGCGGAAGGTGAGCGGTCCCGAGACCACGGGCACGGGCATCGGCGCGGACGTCGAGACGAACGCCGCCGGACATGTCTTCGGGCTCTGGCCGGACACGGGCAGCCGCCGGATCTACTTGGTGAAATCGACCAACGGCGGCGCCTCGTGGTCGAAGCCGTCCGTCGTAGCCAGGACCCATGGCTCGTTCGACATCGGCATCCCGGCGCAGAACGAGCGGCGGGCGCTGATCTACGTGGCGGCCGGGGCCTGGAAGCCGGCGCACCCGGCGGGCGAGGACCTGGTCTATGCCGCCTGGACCGACCTGTCAGGCAGCCGGAACTGCCGTTCGCCCGCGGCCGAGCCGGAGTTTTTCATCAGCTCCACCTGCAAGACGCGGATCTGGTTCACCCGCTCGACGGACGGCGGCGCCACCTGGAAGCCGAAGAGGATGATCCACCATCCGGACTCGCGCCTCGATCAGTTCAACCCGGCCCTGGTGGTGGACGCGGCGACCGGCTATCTCGCCCTGGTCTATTACCAGACCGGCGAAGGCTTCCCGGGCAGGAAGCGGACGCACCTCTGGTATCAGGCCTCCTACGACCGGGGGCTGACCTGGACAAAGCCGCTCCGCGTCACCACGGCGAGGAGCAACGAGACGATTGACGGCGCGGACGACTCGAACCAGTACGGGGATTACAACGGGATCACGGGTTACGCCGGGACGTTCTTTCCCTCCTGGACCGACCGCCGCAAGGGCCGGACGGAGGAGATCTGGACGGCTCCGGTGGTGGATGCGGGTCCGAAGGATTGATCCCGTTCCCCCTCTCCCCAACCCTCTCCCCCGTGCCGGGGGAGAGGGGGGACGGGATCAACCTTTTCAGGCCGGCATCTGCGGCCCCGTATTCGAATCCACCTCCAGCTCGTGGACGATCGCGTCCGTGAACTGGGTGGTGGTGGCCTGGCCTCCGAGGTCGCGGGTCTTGATGCCCTGCTCCACGATCACCTTGCGCAGGGCGCGGCGGATGCGCTCGGCCTCGTGGTCCTTGTGCAGGTGGTAGAGCATCATGATGCCCGAGCGGATCAGGGCGAGCGGGTTGGCGAGGTCCTGGCCGGCGATGTCGGGTGCCGTGCCGTGCACCGCCTCGAAGACCGAGGCGTGCGTGCCCAGGTTCGCACCCGGCACCACGCCGAGACCGCCCACCAGGCCGGCGCAGAGGTCCGAGACGATGTCGCCGTAGAGGTTTTCCATCACCAGCACGTCCGCCCTCTCGGGGTACATGACGAGCTGCATGCACATGTTGTCGATGATCTTCTCGTCGGCCTGGATGTCGGGATACTGCGGGGCCACCTTGCGGAAGCAATCCAGGAAGAGGCCGTCGGAGAGCTTCATGATGTTCGCCTTGTGCACGGCCGTGACCTTCTTGCGGCCGTGGCGCTGGGCGTAGTCGAAGGCGAACTTCGCGATGCGGGTCGAGGCCTTCTCCGTGATGATCTTGAGGCTCTCCACGACCCCGGGCACGACCTCGTGCTCCAGGCCCGAGTAGAGGCCCTCGGTGTTCTCGCGGACGACCACGATATCCACGCCCGTGAAGCGGCTCTCGATGCTCGGCAGCGAGCGGGCTGGCCGCAGGTTGGCGTAGAGCTCGAGCTCCTGGCGGAGCCGCACATTGATGGATTTGAAGCCGCCGCCGATCTTGGTCTCGACCGGCCCTTTCAGAGCCACGCGGTTGCGGCGGATCGACTCGACCACGTGATCGGGCAGCGGGTCCTTGAACTCCTCGATCGCCTTGGCGCCCGCGACGTGGGGCTCCCACTCCAGGTTGGCGCCCGAGGCGTCGATCACCCGCGTGGCGGCCGCGGCCACCTCGGGCCCGATGCCGTCGCCGGCGATCAGGGTCACTTTCTGCTTGGTTGTTGGTTCCACTTCCAGGTCCTCCCAGGACCGGGGAGCGTATCAGATAGGGCCCGCTTCCCTACCGCCGCAGCTCTGCGAGCTTCGCCACCACGTCGCGGTAGTTCGTGTTGATCCCGTAGAGCTCGACGAAGGTGCCGTAGGCGGACATGTCGTCGCCCATGGCCATGTAGGCGTTGCCGAGGTCGTACATGAGGCCGAGATGGTCGTCCTCGCTCACGCCGGGAGCTTCCAGGCCGCGGCGGTACCACTTGATGGAGAGCTCGGGCAGCCCCTTGTCGAGGAAGCAGAGGCCGAGCATGGAGCAGCAGATGACCAGGTGGCGGGAGTCTTTGGCCGCGAGCTGGAACTCGCCGATGGCCTCGTCGAGCAGGCCCATCTCGCGGTAGGCGATGCCCAGGTTGTAGTGGGTGTCGTAGTCCGTGGGCGAGAGGTGCTCGGCCACTCCCTTCTTGAAGCCCTCGACGATCTCTTCCAGGGACTGCTCCTGCTGGACGAGGATGCCGTCCTGGAAGACCTCCTCCTTGGAGAGCTCCTCGACCAGCTCGCCCGCGAGGTCGAAGAAGTCGTCTTCCTCGTCGAACAGGCCGGAGGTTCCTGCGGAGGTGGCTGGGGCAGCCGGCTCCTTCTGGCCCGCCTCGGCCTCGTCGAGCCAGCCCACGCCGCTGTCTTCCAGCCCACCGCCGAACTGCAGGGACTGGGGCGGAGCGGGGGCGGCGGGTGGCGGAGCGGGCGCCCAGAGAGCTTCATCGTCGATGGACGGGAGGGCCGCGCCCCCGTCTCCTCCGAGATCTTCCTCCGCCTCGATCATGGAGCCCAGGGAGGTGAGGTCGAAGAGGCCCGTCTTGGGGGCTGGAGGGGAGGCTGCCGGGGGGGCGGGCGCCGGGGGCGGAGCGGGAGGAGGGGCGCTTGCGACCGGAGGCGGAGCGGCGGGCTTCGGCTGGACCGGAGCCGGAGGAGCCGGCTTGCGCGCCGCGGGCCCTCCCTTGCCGAGGATGCCGCGCAACAGGTCGTCCACCTCGCCCTTCTTGAAGGTGACGGGGCGCGGCGCCTCCACCGGAGCCGGTGGCGGAGCGGGAGGCGGCGGAGCGGGCGCCTGCGGCTCGGGCATGTGGGGACCGGCGATCACCTCGTCGCCGTCCAGGCGGTAGCCCGACTCCAGGAGCCGGCCCTTCATTGCTTGCCAAGGCTGGGCCTCGGGTGTCCGGCTCGCGATATCCGACATCCTTCGGGCCAGCTCGAAGACCTTCTCGTGCCGGTGCCTGTCCAGGTGCAGCCGGATCATCAGCGCGTAGGCGGAGAGGCTCTCCGGATTCTGGCGCAGGGCCTCTTCCAGACGCTCCAGGGCCTTCTCTTCGAGGCCGTACTTGGCGAGCACCTCGGCCTCGGTGATGAGCTCGTCGCGCTCGGGCTCGGCGGGCGGAGCCGGAGCCGGCTCCGTTTCGGAAGGAGCCGAGGTCTCCTCCACCTCCCAGTCGGAGAGGGCCGGCAGCTCGGCCTGGAGCGAGGCCGGCTCGGGCAAAGCCTCCAGCTCGATCTCGCCGTCCAGGATGAAGGTTCCCGCCTCCTCATAGGTCTCGGGAGCGGCCGGCTGGCCTTCCACTTCGAAGGTGAGCTCGCCCATCTCGAGCGGGACGTCGAACTCGATCTCGTACTCGTCCCCGGCGGTAGTCTCAACAGGGGCAGGGGCAGGCTCCCGAGCCCAGGCCGGACGGTTCGACGAGTCCATGCCGGCCGGCGGCCGCACCAGGCTGGCCGGGGCGTCTTCCCCCGCGTCCCTGGCATGCGGAAGGGCGTCCGGAAGCTCGATGACGAGCTCCTCCAGTTGATCGAGGTCGAGCTCCAGCTCCTCGCTCTCGAGCTCGGGGACTTCGGGCGCTGCCTTGCCGGCCGTCTTGCCGGAGACTGCGGCCTCGGCTTCCCGCATGGCAGCCATCAGGTCGTCGCCGAGGTCGATCTCCAGCTCGATCGAGGCGTCGTCGACCGGCACTTCCGGTATCTCCACGGCGGATTCCATCTCGGGCTCGGGCTCCGGGACGGGCACCGGCCTGGGACGCCGCAGCTCGTCGGCGATCCCCTGGACCTCGGGGTTGCGCTCGATCGCGACCGAGAGGAAGTGGGCCGCGGCATCGTCGGCGCCGGCGGCGCGCAGGGTCTCGATCGCGCTGCGCACGAAGCGCAGATTCTTGGAGTCGATCGAGAGGGCGCGCTCGTAGACCTGCGCCGCCTCCTGGGTGCGGCCGTGCTGGATCATCAGCTCGGCGATGATCCGGTACTCGTTGATCGCCTTTTCGAAGAGCTTCTGCTGTTGGTAGATCTCGGCGAGCTTGACGTGGTACGACGGGTTCTCGGGCTCAAGCTCCGCCATCTTGTTGTAGATGGCGATCGCCGAGGCCGCGTTGTCGTGCTTGGTGTAATAGTCGGCGAGCACCTGGTACTGGGTGCGCGCCTCCGTGACCAGGTTCTGCTTGTGGTACAGGTCGGCGAGCCGCTCGTAGACCTCCAGCCGCGTGGGATCGAGCTTGATGATCTTCTTGTAGATCGCGATCGCCTTGACGAAGAACCCCTGGTCCGCGTACTGCTGGCCGATCTGGTTGAAGAACTCGACGGCCTCGTCGATGCGCTGGATGCGGGCGTAGAGGTCGCCGATCCGGTTCAGCGTGTTGATGTCGTTCGGGTTCTCGGCGAGGAGCTTGCGGTACTCGCGGATCGCGGGCTCGATCTTGCCGCGGGAGACGTACTTCTCCGCCGTCTGGACGACCTGCTCGCGCTGGAGGGCCATCAGCGAGTCTCCACGCGTGGCAATACCGGCCCGTAGGTCAGGCGATGGACGGGGGAAGGCCCGTATGCCTCCAGGGCCTGGAGGTGCTCGGGCACGCCATAGCCCTTGTGCACGGCAAAGCCGTACGCGGGGTACTGGCGATCGAGCTCTCTCATCATCCGGTCGCGCTCGACTTTCGCCAGGATGGAGGCGCAGGCCACTCCGTAGCTCACGGAGTCGCCGCGGATGAGGGGGAGGCAGGGGCAGCGGAAGCCGGAGAGGGTCACGGCGTCGACGACGAGACAATCAGGCTCGGGCCGCAGGGCGGAGACGGCCTGGATCATGGCCCGTCGCGTGGCTTCAAGGATGTTGATGCGGTCGATGACGTCGGCGGATACCGCGATCACCGCGGAGGCCACGGCCGTCGCCCGGATGGCCTCGGCCAGGCGCTCGCGCTCGGGAGCGGTCAGGCACTTGCTGTCGTCCACTCCGGGCACGGAGCACCACGGGTTGACGATGACCGCGGCGGCGACCACGGGTCCGGCCAGCGAGCCGCGGCCGGCTTCGTCCACGCCCGCGACGCGGCAGTAGCCGCAGCCGGCGAGCCAGTCCTCCAGCCCGCGCAGCAGGCGGAGGCGGTAGGCCTCGGCAAAAAGGTCGAGCATGCCCGGGACTGCCGGGGTCGCCCTGGTCAACGTGCTCCTTTCTACAGCCGGGACCTGTCCCGCAAAGCTGGCTGCTTAGGCGCGGGCCTTCGTGTCCCGCCGGTCATCCCGGCGCTCTTCGATGCGGGCCGCCTTGCCGCGCAGGTCGCGCAGATAGTAGAGCTTGGCCCGGCGCACCTTGCCCCGCCGGATGACCTCGATCCTGTCGATCGTGGGCGAATGGAGCGGGAAGATCCTCTCGACGCCGACGCCGCCCGACATCTTGCGGACGGTGAACGTCTCGCGCGTGCCGCCGCCCCGGCGGGCGATGATCACGCCCTGGAAGATCTGGATCCGCTCCTTGTCGCCCTCTTTCACCCGCACGTGGATGCGGACCGTGTCACCCGGCGCGAACTCGGGCTGCTCACCCCGAAGATACGTTTTCTCGACCTGATCCAACTGGTTCATGGCTCACCTCGTAAGCTGGCGGCGTCCGCCTCGGGAACGGTGCCACCATTATTTTCTATTTCAGAATGGCCGCGCAACCCCGTTTCGGGCTCGCCCGGCCTCGTATGTCTCTCCAACCGCTCCAGTTCCCGGCGCTGCTCCCGGGTCAGAGAGGCCCGAAAGCCGGGCTTCTCCAGCAGGTCGGGCCGCTTTTCGAGCGTGGCCCGCAGCGCCTCCCGCTCCCGCCAGCGACGGATCGCGGCATGGTCCCCCGAAGTCAGCACCTCCGGGACCGCCAGACCCTCGACCACCGGCGGCCTGGTGTAGTGCGGGTGGTCCAGCAGGCCCGCCCGGAAGCTGTCCTGCTCCACCGAATCGGCCAGCTTCACCACCCCGGGCACCTGGCGCGACAGCGCCTCGATCAGGACCATGGCCGGCAGCTCGCCGCCGGACAGCACGTAGTCGCCGATCGAGACCTCTTCGTCCACCACGGTCTGCCGCACCCGCTCGTCGATCCCCTCGTAGCGCCCGCACATCAGGAGAAGGTCTCCGCAGGCGGCCAGCTCGCGCACCTTGGCGTCGTCGAGCCGGCGGCCCTGGGGGGAGAGGAGCACCTTCCGGGTGCCTTCCCCAGCCGGTCCCTCGCTCAGAGCCCGGACCGCGCGGACCCACGGGGGCGCCGTCATCACCATCCCGCCTCCGCCGCCGTAGGGCTCGTCGTCCACGCTCCGGTGGCGGTCCTCCGTGAAATCGCGGAGGTCGTGGAGCCGGACTTCCAGGAGCCCCTTCTCGATCGCCCGTCCCACGAGGCTGGTGGCCAGGAACGGGCCGAACAGCTCGGGGAAGATCGTCAGGACCTGGACGCGCATGCTTCGAGCAGCCCCTCGGGCAGTTCGAGCTCGATCCGGCCGCGCTCCACGTCCACTTCCTTGAGGAAGCTCTGGACGAAGGGGATCGGCACCTGCCGCTCGCCGTCCGAGACGACCAGCAGCAGCCCGCCGCCGTCCTCGACCAGGTCCGTCACCTCGCCCAGGTCCTCGCCGCCGACCCAGCAACGGCAGCCCAGGAGCTGGTACCAGTAGTAGGTCCCCTCGGGCGCTGCGGGCACCTGGGAGCGGTCCACCTCGAGCAGGGTGTCGCGCATCTCCTCGGCCCCGTCGCGGCCCTCGACTCCGGCGAAGCGGACGAGGGCGCCCGACTTGTGCGGCCGGCGGGTCTCCACGATGAGCTGGCGAGTGGGCCGGCCTTCGCGGGACGCGATCAACCGGCTGCCGGGGGCGAGCCGCTCCGGGACATCGCTCAGGACCTCGACCACGAGCTCGCCGCGCACCCCGTGGGGGCGCAGAACGCGGCCGACGGCGACCCGCTCGGGCAGGTCGCTCCTCAGGACACCCGTAGGGTCCTCAGTCGTCTTCCTCGAGGATTTCGAGCTCATAGCGCACACCTCGCCGGTCCTCCCGGGTCTCCAACAGGGTGCGCAGCGCGCGGGCGGTCCGTCCCTGCCTGCCGATCACCTTGCCCAGATCGTCGGGCCCCACGCGCAGCTCGAGCACGTTGGCGCCGCGCCGGCCCGGGATCTCGGTGATCTCCACCTCGTCCGGCTTGTCCACCAGGAGGCGGACCAGCTCTCGAAAATCGTCGGCCAGCTCAGGCACTCTTCCTGGCCTTGTCCAGAAGCTTCTTGACCGTGGGAGACATCTGGGCGCCGCGATCGACCCAGTACTGGGCGCGCACGCTGTCGATGTTCACCTGGGCCGGGTTCTTGGTCACGTCGTAGTAGCCAATCTCCTCGACGGACGCGGCGGTGGGCACATTCCGCGAGTCGGATACGACCACGCGGAAGAATGGGTTGTTCCGGGCGCCCATGCGGCGCAGCCGAATCTTCAGCATCTCTCGACCTCCAAGGTTCTCATGTGGCTCGCGCGGGCAGGCCAGTAGCCATGCGCCCGTGCGCAAAGACGGGGGAGTATAGCAAGGAAAGGCGGCACGGACAAACACGGACGGACATGGACCGGATGTAGGGGCGGGGCTCGCCCCCGCCCGGGAGGGGGCAAGCCTCCCCTACATCCGCATCCGCTGCCCCGCCCCACCACCCAGGGCCTTTTTCAGCCACTTGCCCTGGACGCCCTTGAACATCTTCTTCATCCCCTTGTACTGCTTGAGCAGCCGGTTGATCTCCTGCACCGAGGTGCCGGAGCCGATCGCGATCCTCTTCTTGCGGCTGCCGTTCAGGATGTCCGGCTTCCGGCGCTCCTTGGGCGTCATCGAGTTGATGATCGCCTCGACCCGCTTCAGGCCGCCTTCGTCCACGTTGGAGGCGTCCAGCCCCTTGAGCGGTCCGACCTTGGGCAGCATCTCCAGCACCGAGGCGAGCGGCCCCAGCTTGCGGATCTGGCGGAGCTGGTCGCGCAGGTCCTCCAGGGAGAACTCCTGCTCCACCATCCGGCGGGCCAGGCGCTCGGTCTCGGCCGAGTCGAGCCCCTGCTCCGCCTTCTCGATGAGCGACAGCACGTCGCCCATGCCGATCATGCGGGAGGCGAGGCGCTCCGGATGGAAGAGCTCGAGGTCGTCCGCCTTCTCGCCGATGCCCACGAAGCGGATCGGCACCTTGGCCACCGTGCGGATCGACAGCGCCGCGCCGCCGCGGGAGTCGCCGTCCAGCTTGGTCAGGATGACCCCGGTGAGCGGCAGGGTCGAGGAGAACTGCTCGGCGCTCTTGACCGCGTCCTGGCCGGTCATGGAATCGGCCACGAACAGGATCTCGTGCGGCTCGATCCGGTCGGCGAGAAGCTTGATCTCCTCCATCAGGGCCGTGTCCACGTGGAGGCGGCCGGCGGTGTCCATGATCATCACGTCGTGACCGCGCTGCCGGGCGAGGTTGAGGGCGCGGGCGCCCAGGGCGATCACGGTCTCGCCCGGCTCAGGCTCGACCACCGGGACGTCGACCCCCTTGCCCACCTGCTTGAGCTGCTCGACCGCGGCGGCGCGCTGGAGGTCGCCGGCCACGAGCACGGGGTGCTTGCCCCGCTTCTTGAGACGCTTGGCGATCTTGCCCGCGGTGGTCGTCTTGCCCGAGCCCTGAAGGCCGCAGAGCATGATGACCGCGGGATGGCCGTCGAGGCGGATCTCGGTGCCCTCCTCGCCGAGGAGGGAGGCGAGCTCGTCGCGCACGATCTTGACCACCTGCTGGGCGGGGGTGAGGCTCTCGAGCACCTCCTGCCCGAGGGCGCGCTCGCGCACCCGCTCCACGAACGGCTTCACGACCCGGAGATGGACGTCCGCCTCGAGCAGCGCCAGCCGGATCTGGCGCAAAGCCGCGTCCAGGGCCTCGGGCGTGACCTTGCCCTCGCCCTTGAGCTGGCGGAAGACGTCCTGGAGCTTTCCTTGTAGACCGTCGAACATGAAGTAACCTCGTACAAGTCCTCAGATAAGCGCGGAGTCGGCCCGCGTGGACCGGTGATGGTAGCACGGAGCCCTCACCCCCGACCCCTCTCCCGCTCCACCCAAGCACCCGCCCCGGGCGAGGGGCGCCCCCACCCTACCAACAGCAAAAGCAAACCCGAAGCAAGTCTCCCCCTCTCCCGGGGCGGGTGTGTTTGGGGGACCGGGAGAGGGGGCCGGGGGGTGAGGGCCCGGGCCAATCGATATACTCCCCGCCATGGAACGACGCGCGAAGATCATGGCCACCCTGGGGCCGGCGAGCACGGAGGAGGGTGTCCTGAGGGAGCTCATCCGATCGGGCGTCGACCTCTTCCGATTCAACCTCTCCCATGGCACCCAGGCCGACCATGGCAAGGCCCTCGAGAAGGTGCGGCGCCTCGCCTCGGAGGAGCGCTGCCACCTCCCCGTGGTGATGGACCTCATGGGTCCCCGCTACCGCCTGGGCACCATCCCCGAGAAGGAACGCATGCTGGAGACCGGCCAGGAGCTGGTCCTGACCTCGCAACCCTCCGGCACCGACCTGCCCGTCGAAGAAGGCATCCTGGAGCACCTGGAGGCGGGCGAGCGCGTGCTCATCGACAGCGGCCTCGTGGAGCTGCGCGTGGAGGCCAACGAGGGCGAGCGGGTGCGCGTCCGGGTCATCAACGGCGGCCCGGTCAAGACCCGCAAGGGGATCAACCTCCCCGACACCAATCTTCCCTTCGACATCTCGGAGAAAGACCGCTCCGACATCGCCTTCGCGGTCCAGGAGGGGGCCGACTACCTGGCCGCCAGCTACGTAGGCGAGGCCGCCCACATCCAGGCGCTGCGCGAGGTGGTTTTTCAGGTCGGGGGCCAGGCCGGAGGGCGCATCCCCATCATCGCCAAGCTGGAGCGGGCCACGGCCCTCCAGCACCTGGACGAGATCACCGAAGCGGCGGACGGGCTCATGGTGGCCCGCGGAGACCTCGGGGTCGAGGTCGCCCTCCACACCGTGCCCGTCCACCAGAAGCGGATCGTCGCGGCCGGCCGCCGGGGAGGCAAGCCGGTCATCGTGGCCACCCAGATGCTGGAGTCCATGATCGAGCAGCCGCGCCCCACCCGGGCCGAGGCCACGGACGTGGCCAACGCGGTGTTCGACGGCGCCGACGCCCTGATGCTCTCCGGCGAGACCGCCGCGGGCAGGTACCCGGTGGCGGCCGTCCAGACCATGGCGAAGATCATCGAGGAGGCCGAGCGCTACGACCTGGAGCTGGCGACCGAGGAGGACGCCCTGGACCAGCCGCTGGGTCACGCCTACGCCCGCCGCACCTTCGAGCTCGACCCCACGGACCACGAGGGGCACGAAGGCGAGCTCGACGTGCCCGACCTGGTCTCGGCCGCGGCGGTCTACGTGGCCGACGAGCTCAAGATCTGCCGCATCGTCGCGTTCAGCCAGAGCGGGTTCACCGCCCGGCTCGTGGCCCGCTACCGCCCCACGGCCCCGATCGTGGCCTTCACCCCGGACGAGCAGGTGGCGCGCCAGCTCCAGCTCGTCTGGGGGGTGCGCCCCCTGGTGACCGACACCGCCGTGGGCTCCCTGGACGACGTCGTGCAGATGGTCGAGCGCAACCTGCGCGACGCCGGGCTCGCGGATCCCGGGGAGCGCATCCTGATCCTGATGGGCCACCCGATCCGGGACCGGCCGCTGACCAACCTGATGCGGGTCCACCGGATCCGTCCGGCGTAGAGAGAGGGGCCGCCATGTTTCCCATCCGCGACGTCAACCCGAGGCGCCACCACCCGCCCGTGGTCACGATCGCCCTGATCGCGGCCAACGCCCTGCTGTTCTTCTACGAGATCTCCCTGGGCGAGCGCCTCGAAGGCTTCCTCATGTCCTCGGCGTTCATCCCGGAGCGGCTGTTCGACGGCGGAGTGATCACCCCGGACGAGTGGATACCGGGGGCGAAGAGCGCCCTGCTCTCCATGTTCCTCCATGGCGGTTGGCTGCACTTCCTGGGCAACATGCTGTTCCTCTGGGTCTTCGGCGACAACGTCGAGGATCGCCTGGGCCATCTGAAGTACCTGGTCTTCTACCTGCTCGCCGGGTACGCGGCCACGTTCGCCCATGCCTTCGCCGGCCCGCAGTCGGCGGTCCCGGCGATCGGGGCGAGCGGCGCCATCGCGGGCATCCTGGGCGCCTACCTCTTCCTCCATCCCATGGCCCGCATCGTGACCGTGGTCTGGATCGTCTTCATCATCCGCGTCGTGCACATCCCGGCGATCGTCTACCTCCCCATCTGGTTCCTGATGCAAGCCTTCTCCGGGTATGCCGCGATCGCCGCCGCCACTCCCGAGGACGCGGGGGGCGTGGCCTGGTTCGCCCACATCGGCGGCTTCATCGCGGGGCCTCTCCTGCTGCTGGTTCTGGGTGGATTCCGCCGTCCCCGGGAGAGACGGCCTCCGGAGCGCAGGCCCGCGAGCCCCTGGTCTTGAGCGGGGTGAGCGGAGCGCGGCGGACCGCCATCGCCGCAGGGCTGCTCCTGCTGCTCGGTCTCGCGGATGCCTTCTGGCTGGAGCCCAGGGTCCTGCTGATCGAGGACCGGGTCCGCATCGAGCTGCCCGCGCCGCCCCTCCGCGCCGTCCACCTGAGCGACCTCCATATCTCGGAGGACCGCCCCCTGCTCCGCAAGCTCATTCAGCGGACCGCCGCGGCCGATCCCGACCTGATCCTGATCAGCGGCGACTTCATCCGCGACGTGCCTCGCCCCGGGAAGATGCCTCCGCACGTCGCGGCCACCGCGGCGTTCGTCTCCGAGCTGCGGCGGATCGCGCCAGTGATCGCGGTCCAGGGGCACAGCGAGCACCAGGGGGAGGTGATCGCGGCGCTCGACCGCGCCGGGGCCGAGCTCCTCTCGAACGAAGGCCGCCGGATCGGCCGCGGCGGACGCATCCTGCTCCTCGGGCTCAACCAGCAGGTGGGCAACGACACCTGGGGGTTCCGCTGGCGCTCTCCGTACCGCACCTTCCGGTGGGAGGGAAAGTGGTTCTACGGCGCCTACCGCGAGGAAGTCTTCCGGAACTTCTACAGCCATTGGGACCCCGCGCCCCTCGGGTTGACGGACGAGAGCGGCCCTCTCTCCTGGAGCGGCTACGACCTGGTCTGCGACACCCTGATCGACGACGGGAACGCGGGCACGGGGGTGGTTTTCCACAGCCGCTTCGTCCTCGGAGAGGACCGGATGTACAGCCTGACCCGGGGCCGGGGGAAGGGTCAGCCCGGCACGTTCTCCCTCTGGGCGCGGGGGACGGAGCTCGCCGGGGACCTGGATACCGGCGTGGTTCCGGAACCCGGCCGCTGGTACCGGATGCGCGTGCGGACCGAGGTGGGAGAGGGGGTTGTGCGCATCCTTGCCCGGGTCTGGCCCGCGGACCGTCCCGAGCCGCGGAACTGGCAGGCGAGAGCCGAGGACCGTTCCCGGCTCCGGGTCGAGTCGGGGACGGTGGGGCTCTGGACCTGGGGAGGGGGCACGGTCGTCTACCGCAACCTGCGGGTGATCGACAACGGCGAGGTGCTGCTGGCCGCTCCCCTCGCGGGGCGAGAGAAACCGAACGGCTTCCGGGACGATGCCCGCGGCACGAGGCTCGCCCTGGCCCTCGCCCGCAGCCCCTACGTCCCGCCGGATACCCCGGTCGTGGTCCTCTCCCACACCCCGGGCGTGGCCCTGGAGGCCTCCCATCGAGGGATCGAAGCGGTCCTCGCCGGCCACACTCATGGAGGACAGGTCCGCCTCCCGTTCCTGGGAGCCCTGACCACCCGCGACTCACTGGGTCCCCACTACGACCTCGGCCGCTACGACTTCCCCTCCCCCACCCGCCGCGGCCTGACCGCCCTCTACATCAACGCGGGAGTGGGGACCTCGGTGCTCCCGGTCCGCTTCTGGTGCCCGCCGCGGTTCGCGGTGGTCGAGCTGGGGGAGGAGGCTGCGGGATCGGAGGGCGTGGAGACGGTGGAGGTAGGAGGGTAGCCTCGCGCAAGGCTATAATGTGTATGGTGGTGTGTATAGGAGATTCCATGAGAACCAACATCGTGCTGGATGACGAGCTCCTCGCCGAAGCGGCCCGCCTGAGCGGGATCAAGACGAAGAAGGAGCTGGTCCATGAAGCGCTCCGCGTGTTCATTGCGACCAAAAAGCGCAAGAGCCTGCTCGACCTGCGCGGCAAGATCGAGTTCGCCCCCGGCTATGACCACAAGGCTCTCCGGTCCCGCGAACCGTGATCATCGTCGACTCCTCGGTTCTGATCGGTTTCCTGAGAGGACAGACCTCTCCTGCCATCGAGTTGCTGGAAAGGCTGGAGTTGGAGAATGCCTCCTTCAGTGTCCCGGGTGTGTGCTACCAAGAGGTCTTGCAGGGCGCGAAGGACGAACGGGAGTGGAAGCTGCTCGACAACTACCTGGGAGGACAGGATCTGCTCTTCGCACGAGATCCCGAGGCCAGCCACCGAGAAGCTGCCCGTATCTTCTTTGACTGCCGTCGCAAGGGCCTGACCATCCGGAGCACAATCGACTGCTTCATCGCACAACTGGTCCTTGAAGAGGACGGCCTCCTCCTCCACGACGACGGAGACTTCGAATGGATTCGCCGAGTGCGGCCTTTGAAGACCCTTCTGGGCTGAGCGGTCGCCAGGAGGGGCCGGAGGCTCTACCGGCCAAGCCTCTGCGCTCTCACGACTCCCTGAGGCGGGAGCATAACCGGGGGTCTTCCCCACAACTCCAAGGAGATTCCATGCGCTGGGCAGGCCGGATCAGCGACTTCACCGGTCAGAGCTTCGAGCTCGGCTCATCCTGGACAGCCGAGGTGCCCTTCGCCCTCCCCTCCGGCGAGGAGATCCAGTTCTACACCCGCACCGAGATCGCCGAGAAGGTCCGGTGCGGCGACAAGGACTGCGTGCGCATCCGCTTCCGCTATGACTCGGACGCCTCGGCCATGGGCGCCAAGATCGGGCAGTCGGTGTCCGAGATCGCCAAAGGAGTCGGAGGTCCCGAGGTCCAGATCAAGAAGATGACCTTCACCGGCGGGGGCGAGCGGTTGATCGATCCCGCGACGATGCTGATCTACTCCGAGACCCTGGAGAGGACGATGAACATGGAAGGCATGGGGATCTCGACCGAGAAGCGGGAGTACACGTTCGACTATCAGCCGGCTGCGGCCAAGCCGTGAGCAGGGGCTCCTCATGAGTCCAGTCCCGGCCGGAGTGAGGACGAGCGCGCCAGAATGAAAAGCAGCGCGCCCAAGATGAGATCGAGCGCGCGAGGGCGCTGAAGCACATTCCGGGCACCCCGAAGCGGACGGGAAGGTGCCGGAGCCGCCTGCCAAACCCGGGGAGCGATCCAGCGCGCACGTCGATCTGTCCGGCCAGGTACTGACGTTCGGCCGCGAGCCGGTCTACGTCCGTGCTGCCTTCACAATCGCCCGACACCTATTCTCGCTGGCTCGAAGACCACGGAACGGTGAGCGGAGGTGTCTTCTTCCGCGCTGTGCGAGGCGGCACCTGCTGAACTACCTCGGCGGGTCCGAGTTCAAGGCCGGCAGATGGGTTACGCGGCGTTGCCACGAGAGCCTTGATGCGCTCTGCCAATCGCGCTCACGACTCCAACAACGAAGGCCGCAAATGTGGTGACGACAAGAACGTAGAGCCAAAGCAGGTGCAACAGGTAGAACTCTGGAGAGTGCATCACCCACCGGGACAGGAGGACCGCCAGCGGCAGCAGCAGAATGAGCGCTACGCCCGCGCGCGGGGCCAGACGTGGGCCGCGCCTCGCCAGCGCAAGAGTGACGACAACTGTCTCTACCAGCGCCACAGCCGAAAGCAGGATCACGGCACGAGTCGGATGGCGCCAAGGCTGGTTCGACTCCTCGCGGGAGTAGCGAAAGTAGCGTTCGGGATCAAGACTCAGCAGGACGATGCTCCCCGCGACCAGCACACCAGCGAGGATGCCAGCCGCAAGGACGCCGACTCGCCACTTCGAGGACGTGCTCATTTGGCCTCAGCTGTTCCGAACCCCGGCGAACGCCGTGGCGCCTCAGCGCGCGGCGTCAGCCGCCCGCTGGACCGCTTGGGCGAACCAAGGTTTCCTTCTCGCGTATATGGCTATGGCTCCACTGCGCCGCCTTTCTTTATTCTACAACGGACCTGCCGGTTAAGCGGAGTTCAAGCTGCATCATTTGGGTATGGATCTCCGATCCTGGAGCGACCGTAGCGAGTTGCGAAGCAATTCGCGGGCCCGACCATGGAACTTTGGGCCTCGCACTGTCTGCTCGACCACGAACCTCCGGAGTCTCACCGAGGTTGCGGCTCGGTCTTTGTAAGGGCCGAAGGCCCGAAACGTCTATCCACTCCAAGACCTGAGCAGCCCACCTTCGGCGGGAGGCACTGAGCGGCGCGCAATCACAGGAGCTCTCTCGAATCGGCCGGCGCCCTCTTCCCTCTGCTCGTTAGCTCCCAGTGATCTGCCGGATCGTCATGCGAAGTGCCTCTTTGGCTGGCTGCGAAAACCGCACGGGCTGGTAGAGAACGACAGCGCGCTTGCCCACCGGTTTAATAGTAAAGCGAAAGACAAAGATAGACGACCCGTCTTGAAAGAGCCAAGCGGTCGAGTTGGGGTTTGGCTCAACACCAACGGCACTCCCAGACCAAACCTGACCCTTCAAAGCCGGCGACTGGTCATCAACGAAAGCTTTCGCCACCTCACTGGGATGCACCTCCTGCACAGTGACTCGCTCCAGATTTTGAGAAGCTTTTGCTGTTAGTGCGAAACCCCAAGTCAGATTGGCATTCTTGGGACTAAGAAACATGGGTTGAAGAGACACTCCAGCGGCTTCGACTTTGAAATTCTTGTCCTCGGCAGGAATAGGACCGGCATCGGTCATGGGCAAAGACACTTTCTTACCCTCAGCGATAGGAAACTGCATTTCAATAACACGATGCCCCATGTATGTCCGCTCGCTTGCGGCGACGCCAAGCAAGCTCACGGCGGCGGCGATGAGCAGGGTTTTGGTCTTCATAGCCTTGCTTCCTTTCAGGGCGGCCAACGAGGTCGCGGTGAGCGGCGGGACCGCGCGATAGCGCACCGGCGTGCTCTATGCACACCGGCGACTCGCTATTGAGTGTCAGAACGGAGAGAAGTATTTCGGCTTTTAAAGCTTAGAGCACATGATCGTGGATGGAGGGTTGCGAGTGGGGTTTGACGGATAAGCGACCATCGACGTAACAAGAGGCGGGAGGGACGAGCCGAGGCTCTCTTGGCTCGTCCCTGGTTTTTTTGACAGGGCAGCCCCCGGCCGTTCAGGGCCTGCCCCTGGTTCTGAGGGAACACATCGATTGTCAAAGAGCCAGCGGGCGGAGGCTCCGAAAGGGTCGGCATGGATGCCGGCGGTCCAATGGGAAAGCCCCTCCCTGATGTGCCTGCGCGTCCGCCACGAGGCCAGTCGGCTGGTTCCGGGCGGCAGACGTGCATACGGTTCCCCGGTCCGGAGTGTCGCGGAAGAGCCGGAAGGCGGCTCGCGGAGCGCTCGTTTGGCTCGGTCGACGCGTAAACGGAATTTTTAGGCGTCCAGAGCTCCGCTGGATCGCTAAAAATTCCGCTGGACCGCTCAGCGGAACGTTCGACGGCTCAGCGGAAGAATCGACGGCTCAACCAAATTTTTGGCGCGTCAGAATTTCTCGCGACCCGTAAAAATTCCAGCGGACGCGTCAATGAAACTTTGGACGGCTCAATCGAGGATTTAGCCGTCCAGAGTTGCGCTGGACCGCTCAACGGAATTTTTGACGGCTCAGCCGATCTCTTGACGGGTCAACGGTGCGCGGGACGGCCAGGACGGCTTGCGGAAGGAGCAGAGAAGCGGGGACGTGCCGGCGGGCACGGGAGGAGAGAGGACTTCGCGAATCAGGAGCGGAAGCGGAGAAGGCGGCCCTTCGGAGAACCGGAGGCGGCTCCGGCGCTGTCTTGCGCGGGTGGTCGCGGAACGGCTGCATCCCGCCCTGCCGGAGCAGCCGCTGGATCTGCCTAGCGAGACCCGGCCGGATCGATCCCGAGGATGGTGTGCTGCGCGTAAAAACCGGGCATCTGGCTGCCCGGCATCGGCAGCGTGGGAAAGCTCATCGTCATCGAGAGAAACAGGATTGCCATTTCACACCTCCTTGTGACCTTCGATACAGGCATACGAAGCCCCGGGCCGGAGCGTCTAAACGGAGGTGAATCCGCATCCGTAGGAAGGTTCAGTCATTCGAGGAGGGCGGGCTGCAAGCCGGCTCGCCGCCTCCTTTGCGCTCTTTGACAATTGAATAGGGACGGCGGCCTCCGAGTCCAAGGACGCCGCCGTCCCGGCAGAAGAAGACCCCTCCCCGTCCCTCCCCTGCTGCGCAGGAGAGGGCGCCACCGCCCTTCCCGGCTAACTCAGAGCAGGTCTCCCCCTCTCCCTGGGAGGGGGACGGGGAGGAGGGAGAGGGGGCCGGGGGGTGAGGGGCTGTTAACCTTCGGCCTCGCTCCACCGTCTCATTCGCGAGGCCGCACCCGGAGAGTCGGGCGCGGCCGCCTTCGAAAGGGAGATCGCAATGGACCGCTGGACCGTCTTACTCCTTCTTGGACAGTTCGCCTTCGTAGGCTTCATCATCTGGGTGGTCGCCCAGGCTCGGGAGGCCCGCATGCGCCGGCGCGCCGAGGAACGGACCCGCATGCTCGAACGCTTCTCCTCGCCTCAGGAATTGGCCGAGTTCCTCAACACCGACGCGGGCAGCCAGTTCCTGGGCGTGCTCAAGGGGAGGTCCGATCATCCCTTCCGCGCGCTCTTCGGGGGACTGATCGGGGGGATTATCACGCTCTTCATCGGCTTCGCGTTCCTGATCGTGGTGTACCTGGGGAGGGATCCCTCCGGGGGAAACCTGATCGTTCCCGGAACCATCTGCGCCATGGCCGGGCTCGGTATCCTCATCGCGGTCGGGATCTCGGCCTGGCTCTTCCGCCGCGCCGGACTGATGTCGGGCCCGGAGCAGTGAAGGACGCAGACGACCCGGAGGGGGATCGGACCATGGATGGCGTCACCGCCCTGCCGAAAGCCGGAGCGCGCCAGGAAGCCCTCGAGCCCCGCCTGCTCACCGAGGCGGAGTTCGAGGCCCTCCACGCCCGGACGTCGCAGCCGCTCTGGGCCTATCTGCGCCGGATCTCCGGCGACCCGGCCCTGGCCGACGACGTCCTGCAGGAGAGCTACCTCCGGCTCCTGCGCCATCCGCCAGCCCCCGACCGGGACGAGCGGGAGCGCAAGGCGTATCTCTTCCAGATCGCCACCAACCTGATGCGCGACCGGTGGCGGGCAAAGGAGCGGGAGCGCTCCGTGCTCGAGCGGCTCGTCTCTCTCTGGCCGGCCAGGTCCGAGCGGAGCGGAGCCGCCCTGCCTCTCGACATGGAGGCCGCCCTGGAACGCCTGAAGCCGCGCGAGCGCTCCCTGCTCTGGCTGGCCTACGTCGAGGGCTACGACCACCGGGAGATCGCAAACGTTCTAAGCTTGCAGGAAGGCAGCGTCCGGGTGATGCTCTTCCGGGCGCGCAGGAAGCTGGAAAAGGAGCTCGTATGAAGATGGAACAGGAGAATCGACTTCAGGAGGGGCTGCGCCAGCTCGCCCGGGAGACCCGGCCTGCGAAACCGCTCCCCAGCGCCGAACAGATCTGGTGGCGGGCCGAAGTCATCCGCCGGCTGGTCTCGCGCGAAGAGGCGGCCCGCCGCGCGGAGAGGCCCCTCCTCTGGAGCCAGGCGGCCGGGTTCGTCCTGGTCCTCGTGGGCCTGCTCAGCTTCTTCGTCTCCCAGGAACCGCGGTTCCTGGCCATCCTCATCGCCGTAGGCCTGACGCCGCTGACGGTGCTGCTTGCCTTCTTCTTCCTGCGCCGCGAGACGTGAGGCAGAGCTACGCGGCAGGCTTCGTGACCGCCTCGACCGGCACCCCTTCCCTGCGGCGCTGGTCGTACCTGCGGCTCAGCACCGCGGGCACGAGCGTGATCGCCACGAGGCAGGTCGCGACCGCTCCCAGGATCGCCACCTTGCCCGTGGATACCAGGCCCGGATAGCTCGAGAACATCATCGAACCGAAGCCTAAGATCGTCGAGACCGAGGCCGCCACGACGGCCTTGCCGGTTTCGACGATCCCCTTCTCGAACTGTTCGCGCGGCATGTCCTGGACCTCCTGGAACCGGTGCAGGAGGTGGACTCCGTAGTCGACCCCGATGCCGATGATCATGGCCGTCACGAAGATGTTGATGAAGTTCATCGGGGTGTCCGCCGCCACCATCCAGCCCGCCATCCAGATGAGCCCCACGGTCAGCGGCGCCATGGCGGCAAGGGTACGGGAGAAGCTCCGGAAGTCGATCCAGATGAGGAGCATGACCAGGATGGTGCCGACCACGCAGGCGATCCAGGCGTCCCGCACCACCAGGGCGCGGACCCGCTGGTTGACTACGTTGGTCCCGGAGAGGGCCGCCTTCGGCCCCAGGTCATGCGCCAGGCGGACGGCGTCCGGGGGCGGCTCGCGGCGCCAGCGGTTGTCGGGCGGATAGAGATAGACCGCGCCCTTCCAGCCGCGGTCGGTGTTGCGGAGATAGCGCTCCAGGAGGAGCCGGGTCTGCTGGGTGGTCTGGAAGCTCTCGTAGTCGACCGTTTCCTGGAGGCTCACGACCTGGGCCAGGAGGTCGAGCCCCGGCGCGAAACCCTCGGCTCGCAGCCCTTCCTCGGCGGCGGCCTCGGAGAAGGTGGACCGGATGCGATCAAGATCGAGCGCGCCGTCCCGCTCCTGCTCGACCCACGCGAGCGCCTCCCGCTGCTGGGTCGGCGGCGGGATCAGCGAGGTCACGCCGCTGTAGCCGTAGAGCGTGCCGGTCTCCACCATGCGCTGCGCTCCCCGGGCCGCCTTGCCGGAGAGCTCGATGACCTCTTCAGGGGAGCCGCCGGTCAGGATCACCGACATCGAATCGAAGCCGGAGCCGAACTTCCGGCCCACCTCCTCGGCCACGTCGATGCCCCGGTTGCCCTTCGGACGCATGGTCTTCATGCTCTCGTCGAACTCGATGTCGACGGCCAGGGCCAGCGACACGAGCGTGATGACCACCCCGAGGAGGAGCGTCGGCCGCGGGTGGTGCAGGGAGTAGCGCATGAGCCACTGCGACCCGAAGCTGTGGAGGAAGAGGGTGGGCTGCTTCTTGCGCCGGGTGTGATGGTCCTCGCTCCAGGCGAGCATGGCGGGCAGCAGCAGGAAGACCGAGCCGACGCAGAAGAGGATGCCCGTGCCGGTGAGCAGCCCCATCTGGCTCAGGCCGGTGAACTTCGTGAAGGTGAACGCCCAGAAGGTGACCGTCGTCGTGACGGCTCCGATCAGCACGGCGCGGCCGTTCGAGCCCATCATGGCGATCAGCGCCTCGTCCAGGTTCGCCCCCTGCTGCCGCTCCTCGATGTAGCGCCCGTAGGAGACGATCACGAAGTCGATGCCGAGGCCGACCAGCAGCGCCGCCACGCCGCTCGTCGCGGAGCTCAGCGAGCCCACCGCGATCTTGGCGAAGCCGAAGGTGAGGAGCAGGCCGGTGAGCAGCGGGAACATCGCGTAGATCAGGGTGCCCGGCCGCCGGAAGGTGAACCAGAAGAACAGCAGAACGCTGGGCACCACGGTGGCCAGGTTCATGATCATGTCCTTGCGGATCAGCCCGGCGTCGCCCAGGGCCGTGAGATGAGGGCCGCCGACGACCACCTCCGGCGCCTTGAGGCCCGGACCGGCGATCTCCTCCCACCTGCCGGCCTCCTCGGCCACGATACGGTCCACCTTGGCGGCGAGCTGCTCCGCGAACTCGATGTCCTGGGGCGGCCGCACCGGCTCGGCCAGGATCAGCAGCAGGCTGTGGTCGCCCGACAGGTAGTAGCCGCTCGTCCAGTCGACCTTGAGGCTGCCGCGGGAGGACTGGAGACGGCCGAGGAACACGTCGGCCAGGCCGAGCGGATCGATCCGCAGGAGCTCCTTGGCAGCCAGGCCCTGAGGCGTGGAGATCTGGCGCCGGACCTCGCTCACATGGCTCCGGATCCCCTCGTCGGACAGCCGCTCCTCGAGCTTCCTCCGTCCGGCCTCGTCGAGGAAGAGGAGGGCCTTGGGATAGAACGTCTCGAGCAGCTCCTGGGGATCGCCCACCTTGTGCTGCACGGTCTTCAGGTCGGGCAGGGCGCTCAGCCGCTCGGCGAGCCGGTCGGCCAGCGTCTCGTAGGGGTCCACGACCGTTTCCGGCGGGATGCGGATCGCCACCAGCATGTAGGTGCTGCTGCCGAAGTCCTGGAGCGTCTCGACGTAGGTGCGCACCGCCGGATCTTCCTGGGGCAGGAGGCTCAGCATGTCGGTGTTGAAGCTGAGCTGCAGAATCAGGGCGAGCGAGATGGCCAGCAGGATGGCGAACGCCACGAAAACAGCGTGATAACGGCGCCTTGCGAACAGCGCAAGGCGCTGCAGGACAGACAGTTCCATCTATTGCCTCGGACCGGAACGGGGGAGCAGGGAGACCGGCACCTCGCCTTTGATGATGAGCTTGCCGAAGCGGACGAAGTACTCGATGCCCGAGTAGGCGGTGAGCAGCAGCGTCGCCCACAGGGAGATCGGCGCGAGGTGCCGGAACTCGCCGAGCTGGTTGTAGATGATGAGCAGGGCGATGGAGATGATCTGGACGGTCGTCTTGATCTTGCCCGAAAGGCCGGCCGGGATGACCAGGCCTTCGGCGGAGGCGAAGCTGCGCAGCGCGGTGACCGCGAACTCGCGGCAGACGATGACCACCACGATCCAGGACGGGACCACGCTGGGATCGAGCTCGACCAGGGAGATGAACGCCGCCGAGACCAGGATCTTGTCCGCCGCGGGATCGAGCAGCGTGCCCAGGCGGGTCACCTGCTTGCGCCGGCGGGCGAGATAGCCGTCGAAGAAGTCCATGACCGCGGCGAGCAGGAACAGTCCGAGCCCCCACCACTCCTTGTCCTCGAACTTCGTGAGGAGGACCACCACGAGCGGAGGCACGAGCAGGATCCGGAAGATCGACAGAAGGTTCGGGAGATTCAGCATTTCGGAGCGCGGCCCGGCTAACGGGGGCATTCTATGCCACCCGCAGGGGGATCGGGGCGCGGCAAGGCTTCAGTGCCTCGTGTCGAGGGCGGTCGTGACCACGATCCGGTTCTGGCTGTTGCGGATGATGCGGGGCTTGCGGCGGCCCGACATCACGATGGAGCTGCCCGGGGCCGGGGACGCCGCGAGGCTCAGGACCGGCTCCCCTCCCTGGTAGAGGGCCAGGACCCGGCGCACGTAGTCGCGGGTCTCGCGGTAGGGGGGGATGCCGTTGTGGCGCTCGACCGCGCCCGGACCCGCGTTGTAGGCCGCCACGGCCAGGTCGAGCCGGCCGGGGAAGCGGTCGATCAGGTGGCGCAGGTACTGGGTGCCGCCGCGCACGTTCTCGTCCGGGTCGTAGGGGTTCGACACCCGGAGCTGGCTCGCGGTGCCCGGCATGAGCTGCATCAGCCCCATGGCGCCCTTGTGCGACCGGGCGCGGTGGTTGAAGCCGGACTCGACCTGGATCATGGCCTGGACGAGCTTGGGATCGAGGCTCTGGTCCGCGCTGTGGCGGTCGATCGCGATCTGGATGTCCGAGGCGGGGACCGGCACGAGCCGGTCGGAGTACCGCCGCGCCCTCTGTGCCGGGGCTTCGTTGAAGATGACCTTCCGCCCCTCCGCGTTGACGCTGACGCGCACTTGCGACAGCGCATGCTCCGGCAGCGCCAGCCACGCGAGAACGATCCAGATCGGGACGGAGAGCGTCTTCCTGGTCACAATCGTCGGCCCCCAACGGTAGCCCGGACCCTCAGGGGTCCCGGCGGAGACACAGACTGATACGGCTTACAGCGGGATGTATCTTAGCTTATAGATGGGGGTGAAAAGCAAGGGGAGTGGTGACGGGGGCAGGGCGGCCACAAGGGCCGCCCCTACATGCACGGCAAAATGGTGGCTGTAGGGGCACCCCTTGTGGGTGCCCTGGGGGTCTACCGCGCCAGCTGCTCGCGAACCGCCTCTTCCACGGCCGCCAGGGCCTGAGGCAGGTTCTCCGGCTGCTTGCCGCCGGCCTGGGCGAAGTCGGGACGCCCGCCGCCCCCTCCTCCCACGATGGGGGAGAGGCGCTTGACCAGCTCTCCGGCCTTGACCCGCGGCGTCAGGTCCTTGGTCACCGCGGCCACCAGGCTGACGTTGCCGTCTCCCCGGGAGCCGATGACCACCACGCCCGAGCCGAGCTTCGAGCGCAGGGCGTCGGCCATCTCGCGCATCTCGTTGGCGGGCGCGGGCGGGACCTCGCGGGCCAGGACCCGGATGCCCTCCACGAGCTTCTCCTCGTCGGAGGAGGCCGCGGCCGTTCCCGAGACGAGCTGCATCCGGAGCTTCCTCATCTCCTGCTCCAGCTCGTCCTGGCGCTGGCGGAGCTGCTCGGCGCGGAGGAGCTGCTGCTCGTAGTCGCCCGAACGGATGCCGAGCCGCGCCACCAGCTCCACGTAGGCGGTGCGCTGCTGGCGCACCTCGGCCAGGGCAAGCCCGCCGGTGACCGCCTCGATCCGGCGCACGCCCGAGGCCACGCCGCGCTCGGTATCGATCAGGAACAGTCCGATCTCACCCGTGTTGCGCACGTGGCAGCCGCCGCAGAGCTCCAGGCTGAAGCCGGGGACGTTGACCGTCCGCACCCGCTCGCCGTATTTCTCACCGAACAGCGCCATGGCCCCGGCCGCGATCGCCTCCTGGTAGCTGCGCGACACGATCTCCGTGGCCACCGCCCGGCGGACCCACTCGTTGACCAGGTCCTCCACCTGCTCCATCTCCTGCCGGAACATGCCGCGGTGGTAGGTGAAGTCGAAGCGCAGGCGGTCCGGCGCCACCAGCGAGCCGGCCTGGCGCACGCTCTTGCCCAGCACCAGGCGCAACGCCGCGTGCAGCAGGTGGGTGGCGGTGTGGTTGCGCTGGATCGAGAGCCGCACCTCGTGATCCACCTTGAGCTGCACGCGCATGTGGCGGGCGAGCGTCCCCTGCTCCACCTCGACGAAGTGGAAGTAGACGCTCGCGGCGTCCTTCTGGGTGTCCACCACCCGGGCGCGCCCGCCGTCCCAGAGGAGATAGCCGGTGTCCCCCACCTGGCCGCCGGACTCGGCATAGAAGACGGTCTGATCGAGGATCACCACGCCGGACTGCCCCTCCCGGATCGACGAGACGCGCTCGGGCGCGCCGTCCTTCCAGGTGGCGAGGCGGACGACCTCGGCACCGTTCGGCTCGAACAGCTCGGTGCGGTCATACCCCTCGAAGCGGGTCTCGGCCAGCTCGGCGTGGCCGCGCACGACCTCGCGCAGGGCCGCCATCCGGTTCTGGACCTCGGCCGTGGCCTTGCGCGACTGCTCGCGCTGAGTCTGCATGGCTTCGCTGAAGCCGGACTCGTCGAGGCGGAAGCGCTCCTCCTCGGCGATCTCGCGGATCACCTCCAGCGGCAGGCCATAGGTATCGTAGAGCCGGAAGACCATGGCGCCGGGGAGCACCGTCTTGCCCTCGGGCCGCAGGCGCTCGATCTCCTCCTGCACCTGGCGGGCGCCGTTGGCCACGGTGGAGAGGAACTTCTCTTCTTCCGCCTTGATCGTGGCGACGGATGCCTGCCGGGTGGCCGCGAGCTCCAGGTAGTGCTGGCCCATGACCTCGCCCAGCACGGGCACGAGCCTGTGGAAGAACGGCTCCTCGAACCCAAGGCGCATGCCGTGGCGCACCGCCCGGCGCAGGATGCGGCGCAGGACATAGCCGCGCCCCTCGTTGCCGGGGATGACGCCGTCGGCGAGCAGGAAGGTCACTGCCCGGATGTGGTCGGCGATGACCCGCAGCGAGACGTCCTTCTCCGCGTCCTTGCCGTACTGGAGCTTCGTGAGGTCGGCCGCGGCGTCAAGGACCGGCCGGAAGAGGTCGGTGTCGTAGTTCGAGCCGACCCCCTGGAGCACGGCCGCGACGCGCTCGAGGCCGGCGCCGGTGTCGATGGACGGGTTCGGCAGCGGGTTGAGGTTGCCGGCCTCGTCGCGCTCGTACTGCATGAAGACCAGGTTCCAGATCTCCAGATACCGGCCGGACCCGGTGCCCTCCTCCCAACTCACGGCGGGGCGGTCGGGGTGGAGGTCCACGAAGATCTCGCTGCACGGTCCGCAGGGGCCGGTCTCGCCCATGGCCCAGAAGTTGTCCTCCTTGCCGCAGCGGTGGATGCGCCCCTCCGGCAGGGTGGAAAGCCTCTTCCAGAGGTCGTAGGCCTCGTCGTCCTCCTCGTAGACCGTGGCGGACAGGTGGTCCACGGGCAGGCCCCAGACCCGAGTGACCAGATCCCAGGCGGCGAGGATCGCCTCCTCCTTGAAGTAGTCGCCGAAGGAAAAGTTCCCCAGCATCTCGAAGAAGGTGTGATGGCGCGGGCTGGGGCCGACGTTCTCCAGGTCGTTGTGCTTGCCCGAGACGCGCAGGCACTTCTGGACGCTCACCGCCCGCGGGGTCGACGGCTTGACGTTGCCCAGGAACCAGTCCTTGAACTGGACCATGCCGGCATTCGTGAAAAGCAGGGTCGGATCGCCCTGGGGCACCAGGGGCGCGCTCGGGAACGGGCGGTGGCCCCGGCCCCGAAAGAACTCGGTGAAGCTGCTGCGGATGTCTGCGCTTTTCATTCGAAGTCCGTTTTCAGGACGGCAAAGATAGCACGCTGGGAGAACCCCTTGCGGGCCAGATGCCGGGCCAGGGAGGCGGGCTCGCCCCGGGGATGGAGGCGCTGCCAGCGGGCTGCAGCCTCCCGGGCGGGATCGAGATCGTCCTCGGGGATGGAGGCCAGAGCCGCCTCGACAGCGTCCGGGGGAGCCCCCCGGCGTTCGAGCTCGGCCTTGAGGCGGAGGCGTCCCTCGGCTTTGCGCTCCAGCCGCTGCTCCACGAACCCGGCGGCGGTCTTGAGGTCGTCCAGGTAGCCCTGCTCGGCGAGGCGGTCCAGGGTCTCCTCAATCTCTCCTGGAGGAAACCCCCTCTGGGAAAGCTTCACCTGGAGCTCCCGCCGGAAATGGGGACGGGAACCCAGGAGCTGGACGGCTTTCTGATAGCAGGTTGGAGGCATGCGCTCGAAAAGCCCCCGCAGGGGGCGACAGCATGTAGCCCGGGGCGTAAGCCCCGGGTCCGGCGAGCCAAAACGCCAAGCCCCGAAGGGGCGGCAGCCGGGCAAGGGGCGCGAGCCCCGCAGCGGGGGAGGAGCCTCTGCCGCCCCTTCGGGGCTTGGGGGGATTATTGGCCCCTCAACCCGGGGCTTGCGCCCCGGGCTACACGCTGTCGCCCCTCTGGGGCTCTCTAGAACTGCTCCAGCTCGAACTGCGAGCCGCCGGTGAGGAGGTCGTCCTCGCCTTGGAGGTGCAGCGACTCCTCCATCTGCTCGCGCGAGATGTCGGCGGTGAACTGCACGCCCTGGATCTTGAGGCGGAACTCGTCGGGGTTGGTCGCCCGCTTGAGCGCCTCGTCGAGCGTGATCAGGCCGCTCTTGTAGAGCTGGAACAGCGACTGGTCGAACGTCTGCATCCCGTACTGGCTGGTGCCGAGCGAGATCTGCTCGCGGATGTACTTGGTCTTGTCCTTGTTCTCGATGCACTCGCGGATGTATGCGGTCGAGATCAGGACCTCGGCGGCGGGCACGCGGCCCATGCCGTCCGCCCGCGGCACCAGGCGCAGCGAGACCACCGCCTTCAGCACCTGCGAGAGCTGGATGCGGATCTGCTTCTGGTGGTGCGGCGGGAAAACCGAGATGATGCGGTTGATCGTCTCCGTGGCGTCCAGGGTGTGCAGCGTCGAGAACACCAGGTGGCCGGTCTCGGCGGCGAGCAGAGCCGTCTCGATCGTCTCGTAGTCGCGCATCTCGCCCACGAGGATGACGTCGGGGTCCTGGCGGAGGGCGGCGCGCAGAGCGGAGGAGAACTGGCGGGTGTCCACGTCCACCTCGCGCTGGTTCAGGATCGACTTCTTGTCGCGGTGGATGAACTCGATCGGGTCCTCGACGGTGAGGATGTGCTCGCTGCGCGAGGCATTGATGTAATCGATCAGGGCCGCGAGCGTGGTCGACTTGCCCGAGCCGGTCGTGCCGGTGCAGAGGATCAGGCCGCGGCGCTCCTCGCAGATGCGCTCGAGCACGGGAGGCAGCATCAGCTCGCGGACCGTCTGGATGCGCGCCGGGATAACGCGCAGCACCAGCCCGACCACGCCGCGCTGCTGGAACACGTTGCAGCGGAAGCGCCCGAGCCCCGGCACCGAGTAGGCGATGTCGAGCTCGAACTCCTCCTTGAAGCGCTGCTTCTGGCGGGCGTTCATGATGGAGAACGCCATGGCGATGGTGTCCTCCTGCATGAGCTTCTTGAACTCCGCCATCGTGGTCAGCTCGCCGTCGACGCGGATGATGGGATGGCTGCCCACCTTGAGGTGGAGGTCGGATGCCTTGCGCTCGACCGCAATCTTCAGCAGATCGTTGATGTTCATTGCTATGCCTCGCTATGCCTCGGCAGGGCTCAGGGCTGCCTCGCTCTCTGCGGGGGTCTTCTCCATACGGCCGACCGGCGTGAGCCAGCCGTGGCGGTCCTCGGCTTCGCCGGCGACGACCTGGTTGAATGCGGTCAGGATGCGCCGCGTCACCTCGCCGGGGCAGCCCGCCCCGACCTGGTAGCGGTCGACCGAGCGCACCGGCGTGATCTCGGCCGCTGTGCCGGTCAGGAACAGCTCGTCGCAGGTGTAGAGCTGGCCGCGGGAGACCACCTCCTCGCGCACCTCGATGCCCATGTCAAGGGCCAGGGTGATCACGGTATCGCGCGTGATCCCGTGGAGGAGCGACGCGGCGAGCGGCGGCGTCACCAGCACACCGTTGCGCACCAGGAAGAGGTTCTCGCCCGAGCCCTCGCTGACGTTGCCGCTCGAATCGAGCGCGATCCCCTCGACGTAGCCGTTGGTGATCGCCTCCATCTTGATGAGCTGCGAGCTGAGATAGTTGCCCGTTGCCTTGGCCACGGCCGGCAGCGCCTGGCTGGCCGGTCTGCGCCAGGAAGAGACGCAGACGTCCACCCCCTGCTCGGCGGTCTCTCCGAGGTACTTGCCCCAGGGCCAGACGCAGATCACCGACTCCACGGGCGAGCGCAGCGGGTTGACCCCCATGCTGCCGAAGCCGCGGTAGACGACAGGGCGGATGTAGCAGGCGTCCAGGCCGTTGGCGCGGATCGTCTCCAGGATCGCCTCGGAGAACTCCTCCGCCGTGCCGGGCAGGTTCATGCGATAGATCTTCGCGGACAGGTCCAGCCGCCGGACGTGCTCCGGGAGCCGGAAGACCGCCGAGCCTCGTAGGGTGTTGTAGCAGCGGATGCCCTCGAACACACCCGATCCATAGTGGACGACGTGGCTCATCACGTGGATGGTGGCCTTCTCGAACTCGACGAGCCTGCCGTTCATCCAGATCCAGCGGACTCCGGCGAATGGATTGGACAAGGAAACCTCCTTGGAGCGGTTCTTCTGGTCGGGATGCTAGCCCGAACCCCCTATCAGGGTCAATTAAGGTCAATTTGTAGTTTTGAACGAAGGCTCATTCCGGCCCAGGAGGAGCATGGCGGCTCCCACCAGCGCGGCGGACTCGATGCGCAGGATCCGGGGACCCAGACCCACGGGCCGCCAGCCCGCGTCGAGCACCTCCTGGCGCTCCTCCGGGGTCCATCCCCCCTCGGGTCCGACCAGGAGGGCGCCGCTCGCGCCAAGGGGTCCCCAGTCGCCGGGCGCGCCCTTGGTGTCCAGGAACCAGCGGCCCTCGGCTCGGGTGGTCAGCTTGCCGATCTCCTCCCAGGCATGAGGGCCGGAGATGTCGGGGAGGAGGGAGCGGTGGCACTGCTCGACCGCGGATACCGCCACCCGCCGCAGCCGCTCGATGCCGCCGTCGCCGAAGGTGCGCGGCGCCCGGACGCTGTTCAGGAACCGGATGGCCGAGACCCCGAACTCGGTGGTCTTCTCTACCAGCCAGGACGCCCGCTCGGGCCGGAAGGTGGGGACCAGCAGGTCGAGCCGGAAGGCGGGCTCATGGGTGGGGGCCGGATCTTTCAGCACCACCCGGGCCGAGCTCCGGTCCACGCGGGCGACCTCGCCCCACCGGGCGCGCCCCTGGCCGTCCACGACCCGGAAGATGGCGCCGACCGGCACGCGCCGCGCCCGGAAGAGATGGCGGTAGGCGTCCCCCTCGACCTTGACCTCGCCCGCGTCGAGCTCCTCCGGGCCGGCGAGGAGGGTGACCATCTCCATCAGGGAGCCTCCACGCCGACCCGCAAGCCGACCCGGAACGCGACCCACTCCGCGGTCTCGCGGCGGTCGCGCTCGACGAGCCCGAGAGCCCGGACGCTCGCCAGCACCTCGTCTCCCCGCTCCTCCAGGATGCCCGACAGGATCACCTCTCCGCCGGGCCGGAGGTGGCGCACCAGAGCCGGCATCTCCGGGCCGATCTCCTCGGGAATGACGTTGATCAGCTCCAGGTCGAAAGGTGCTTCCGGCCTGAGGGCGGCGGACGTCCCTACGTAGAGCCGCGGGTGGAGCCGGTTCAGCCGCCGGTTGACCAAAGCGTTGAAAGGAGAGGCCGGATCGATGTCGAAGGCTACGACCTCCTCCGCGCCCAGGAGCAGAGAGGTGAAGGCGAGAATGCCGGTGCCGGTGCCGACATCGAGAACCCTCCTGCCGCGGAGGTCGGCGTCCTCCAGAAGCTCGACGGCCAGGCTGGTGGACTCGTGGCTGCCAATCCCAAACGCGGTGCGGGCAGGGAGCCGCAGGAGCCGTCGCCCCTCCGGGACTTCGAGGGAAGCCTCGTCCGGCTCGCGGGGATCGACGAAGAGAGTCCGCCCGACGGGGAACGGCTGAGCCCGCTCCCGGTACCCCGCCAGCCAGTCGCGGTCAGGGATGGAGTCCTCGAAACCCACCGCCACCCCGGCCCGCGCCGGCAGCTCAGGCTTCGAGCCCTCGGGAAACCACGCCTCCAGCCGGACCTCGCCGTCCGGCCCGGAGGACGACTGCACCCCGAGCGTGCCCGCGGCCCAGAGGTCGGTGAGGACGACCTCCTCCAGGTCGGGGGGGAGGTGGTAGGTGCGGCGGAGGTAGGGCATGCTCCCCTACCCGAACAGATTCTTCACCCGGTCGAGAACCCCCCGCTCCTCCCGCACCGATTCGCCGCGGATCTCGGCCAGGCGGCGGAGGAGCTGCTGTTCCTCGTCCGAAAGGTTGCGCGGGTGCGGGACCTCGACCTCGACGGTCACCACGTGGTCGCCCTTGCCGCCGCCGTCCAGACGCTCGATACCCTGGTGACGCAAACGGAAGTCGCGGCCGTGCGCGGTGCCCGGCGGGACGTCCAGCGAGGACTTGCCGTGGAGGGTGTCGACCTCGACCGTGGTGCCGAGCACGGCCTGCGGGAAGCTGATCGCGAACTTGGAGAACACGGTCGAGCCGTCGCGGCGGAACTTCGCGTGCGGCCGGACCTGCACCACCACGTAGAGATCTCCCGCCGGACCGCCGCGCCGGCCGTGCTCGCCTTCACCCATCAGGCGCAGCCGCGCCCCGTTGTCCACGCCCGCCGGGATCTTGACCGACAGCGAGCGCTCCTTCTCCACCCGGCCCTCGCCCTCGCACTCCTTGCAGGGGTCCGAGATCACCCGCCCCTCGCCCCGGCACTGCGGGCAGGTGCGGGCCACCGTGAAGAAGCCCTGGGTGAAGCGCACCTGGCCGCGCCCGGCACAGGCCGAGCACATCGCCGGCGCCGCTCCGCCCTGGCTCCCGTTCCCCTTGCAGGCCTCGCAGGTCTCCAGCCGCGGCACGCGCAGCGTGGTCTCCGCGCCGAAGGCGGCCTCCTCGAAGGTGAGCGTCAGGTCGTAGCGCAGGTCCGAGCCCCGGGTCATGCCCGAGCCGCCGCGCCCGCGGCCGCCGCCTCCGCCCAGGCCGAAGAAGTCGCCCAGGATGTCCGAGAAGTCCGCGAAGATCGTGGGATCGATCCCGCCGAAGCCGCCGGCTCCGCCCAGACCCTGGTGGCCGAAGCGGTCGTAGCGCGCCCGCTTCTCCTGGTCCGACAGCACCGCGTACGCCTCGGCTGCCTCCTTGAACTTCTCCTCGGCCTCCTTGTCCCCCGGGTTGCGGTCCGGATGGTACTTCTGCGCCAGCTTGCGGTACGCCGACTTGATATCCTGCTGGCCGGCGTTCCGCTCGACGCCCATGATTTCGTAATAGTCCCGTTTCGCCATTCGTCAACCCTTCTGTCCGGGGCCGCCCGCCTTGCTCAGCATCACGTCCGACAGCGTGCGCGAGATCCCGTTCAAATCGTAGATGGCGGCCTCCAGGTCGGCGCGCTTGTCCTCGCCGAGGGCCACCCGCGCCTTGAGCAACGTTTCGTGGATCTTCTTCGATTCCGACTCCGCGATCATGTCCCGGAACTGCTCGTAGACCCGCTCGTTGCTGTAGATCAGCCCCTCCAGCCGGTTCTTGATCGTCAGGACCTCCCGCTTCTGCAGGTCGGACTGCGACTGGGCGCTCGCCTCGTCCACCAGCTTCTTGACCTCGTCCTCGGAGAGGCCGCCCGCCGGAGTGATCTGGACACTCTGCGACTGGTTCGTGGTCATGTCCCGCGCCGAGACGTTGACGATGCCGTTCGAATCGATGGCGAACGTCACCTCGATCTGCGGCACGCCGCGCGGCGCGGGCGGGATGCCCACCAGCTCGAAGCGGCCCAGCGACTTGTTCTCCGCCGCGATCTGCCGCTCCCCCTGGAGCACGTGGACCTCCACGATATCCTGGTTGTCCACCACCGTGGTGAAGATCTGCGTGTTCTTGGTCGGGATCGTCGAGTTGCGGTCGATCAGCCGCGTGAACAGGCCGCCCTGGGTCTCGACGCCGAGGGAGAGCGGCGTCACGTCGAGCAGCACCAGGTCCTTGATGTCGCCGCGCAGGATGCCGCCCTGGACGGCCGCGCCCATGGCCACCACCTCGTCCGGATTGATCTCCCGGTTCGGCTTGCGGCCGAAGATGCGCTCCACGGCCTGCATGACCATGGGCGTGCGCGTCTGGCCGCCGACCAGGAGCACCTCGTGGACCTGGTCGGCGCGCAGGCCGGCCTGCTTCAGGGCATCCTGGCACGGGCCCTCGGTTCGCTCCACCAGCTCGCGCACCAGGCTTTCGAAGTTCGAGCGGGTCAGGTTGCGGGCGAGGTGGCGTGGGCCGCTGCGGTCGGCCGAGATGAACGGCAGGTTGATCTGCGCCGAGTCCGCGCTGGAGAGCTCGCACTTGGCGCGCTCGGCAGCTTCCTTCAGGCGCTGCAGCGCCATCCGGTCCCCGCGCAGGTCGATCCCGGTCTCGGTCTGGAAATCCTCGATCAGCCAGTCCATGATCCGCTGGTCGAAGTCCTCGCCGCCGAGGAAGGTGTCGCCCGCGGTGGAGCGCACCTCGAAGATCCCCTGGGAGAGCTGGAGGATCGAGATGTCGAACGTGCCGCCGCCGAGATCGTAGACGGCGACGTTGGCCCCCTGCTCGACCCGGTCGAGACCGTACGCGAGAGCTGCGGCCGTGGGCTCGTTGATGATGCGCTGGACCTCCAGGCCGGCGACCTTGCCCGCGTCCTTGGTGGCCTGGCGCTGCGAGTCGTTGAAGTAGGCGGGGACCGTGATCACGGCCTCGGTGACCGGCTCGCCCAGGGCCTCCTCCACGAACTCCTTGATCTCGCGCAGCACCTGGGCCGAGATCTCCTCCGGGCTGTACTGCCGGTCGCGGATCTCGACCTTGATGTCACCGTTGCCGGCCTCGACCAGGGTGTAGGGGAGGGACTTGCTGGCGCGGGTGACCTGGGGGTCGGAGAACTTTCGTCCGATCAGGCGCTTGACCGCGAAGACCGTGTTCTCGGGATTGGTGATCGCCTGGCGCTTGGCGATCTGGCCGACGAGGCGGTCCCCCTCTTCCGCGAAGGCGACGATGGAGGGGGTCGTGCGGCTCCCCTCGCGGTTCGGAAGCACTCGGGGGGCCGTGCCCTCCACGATGGCCGCGCAGGAGTTGGTGGTCCCGAGGTCGATGCCTAGGATCTTGCTCAAGGAGATGACCTCACCGGTCGTTCAGGCCGTCCGTCAAAATGGCTTATCCAAGCGATGCTGTCGGGTATTGTACGCGGAACGGAACACGGACGAGCACGGACCAGCACGGACGGACACCGACAGCCGCTTGTTTTTCCTGACCGTGTCCGTCCGTGTCTGTCCGTGCCTGTCCGTGTGCTTTACACCCCCTCGACCGCCGGCTTCGTCTCCGACGGCACCGCCACCTTGACCATGGACGGCCGCAGCAGCCGGTCGTGGAGCTGGTAGCCCCGCCGCAGCTCGCCGACCACGGTCGGCTTCTGGACCGTGGGGTCCTCCTCGCGCTGCACCGCCTCGTGGAGGGCCGGGTCGAACGGCTGGTTCAGGGCCTCGATCTCCTTGACGCCGAAGCGGCGCAGCAGCTCCTGCATCTGGCGGTGGATCATCTCAACGCCCCGCTTCAGGTCCTCGGCCGAGCCGGCCGCGGAGAGCGCCAGGCCGAGGTTGTCCACGACTTCCAGGAACTCGCGCAGGGGCTCCAGGAGGGCGTACTTCCGGCTCTCCTGGCGCTCGCGCTCGGAGCGCTTGCGGAAGTTGTCGAAGTCGGCCAGGGTGCGCATGGAGCGGTCGCGCAAGTCGGCGATCTCGCGCCGCAGCTTGGCGACCTCTTCCTCGGGAGTCTCTTCCGCGGGGGTCTCTTCCGCGGCGTTTTCCACGGCGCTCCCGCCGCTCTTGCCCTCGACCTCCTCCACGGCGGCCACGGCGTCGCGCATGGCGGCGTCGAGGTCTTCGGTCTGTCCATCCAGGTCGAGGGCGACCGCCTCGTCCTCGCCCGGGTTCTTGATGTCGTCTGCCATCGCCCTCTCCTGCTCTCTCGTCAAGCTCGATTATTTTCTTTCCGGGCCGGAGAAGCTCTCGGCGAGCGCCCGGCTCAGGGTCTCTCCCAGGAAATCGACCAGCGGGATGATCTTCTGGTACTCCATGCGGGACGGCCCGAAGATCCCCAGGGTGCCCAGGGTGCGGTCGCCCACGCCGTAGGACTTGGCGACCAGGCTGAAGCCCAGCTCGGAGGTGAGGTCGCTGTCCTCGCCGATGATGACACGGATGCCGCCGCCCAGGAGGCACTGGTTCAGCAGGTTGACCAGCCGGGCCTTGTCGTGGAACGTCTCGAACATGCGGCGCACGCGGTGGAGGTCGGACAGCTCCGGCTGGGTGAGGAGGGAGGTGGTGCCCTCCATGACCACGCCGGGCCCCTGGTCTACGTCGAGGCCGCGGCGAGCCAGCTCCAGGGTGGTGGCGAGCCAGCGGTCCATCTGGGCGCGCTCCTCCGCCATGCGGCGCAGCAGCCGCTCGCGGACCTCGCGCAGCGTCTGGCCGGCGAAGTTCTCGGTCAGGTAGTTCGAGATCCGCACCAGCTCCTCGCGGGGCACGGCCTCCTCGGTCTCGATGACCTTGTTCTCGACGAACCCGGCCGTGGAGACCACCACGCACAGCACCCGGTTGCCGGAGAGCGGCACGAAGTCCACGGCCTTGAGGACCGTGTCGCCCCAGGTGGGGGTGAGCACGATCCCGACCTGGTTGGAGAGCTCCGACAGCAGATGGGAGGTCACCTCCATGAGCTGGTCGGCGTCGGAGGGGACCCCCTTGAGGTTCTCCTCGATGTAGCGCCGCTCCTTGGCGGGGATGGCGCGCGCCTCCATCATGGTCTTGATGAAGAGGTGGTACGCGGCCCGGGTGGGCACGCGCCCCGCCGAGGTGTGCGGCTGCGCCAGGAACCCCCACTCCTCCAGGTCGGCCATGACATTGCGGATGGTGGCCGCGGACAGCCCGAGCTGGCCGTGCTTGGATACCGACCGCGAGCTCACCGGCTCTGCGGTCAGGATGTACGTCAGGATGACGTCCTTGAGGATGTCCCGGTCCCGCGGCGTCAGCTTCGCCGGGCTGGCCGGGCTGGCGGGATTCGCCCCGTGGTTGATCTCCATGCTCACCGGCTCCGGACGTTAGCACTCTCGGATCGAGAGTGCTAAGAAGGATAGCCGGAGGGGGGCGGTTTGTCAAGGTGGAGGCGGGGTAAAGCGCTGAGTGGCCTGGGGTTAAAACCCCAGGAGGGGGGCGGTATATATTGATATCGTGCCCACGACGCTCCCCCTCGCCGGCCTGACCTTTTCCCTCGCCGGGCCCGGACGGGTGGGCACCAGCCTGGCTGCCTGGCTGGAGGCGGCGGGGGCGCGGCGGGTGGCCGTGGCGGGGCGGCGGGATCTCGCAGATCTCTCCTCCTCGGGACAGGACCTCCTCCTGGTCTCCGTTCCAGACCCCGGCCTGCTGGAGGTGGCCGAGGTCCTGGCCCGGCGGCCCCAGGCGGCGGTGGCCCTCCACACGTCGGGATGCCTTGACGCCTCGGCGCTCGCTCCCCTGCGGGCGGCAGGCTCGGCGGTCGGCTCCCTCCATCCTCTTAAAGCCTTTCCCCGCCCGCTGCCGGACCCGGCCCAGGCAAGGGGGGTCTTCTTCGCGGTGGACGGCGATCCTCCGGCTGCCGCCCTGGCCCACCGGTTGGCTGCGGCGTGGGGCGGGGTCTCGGGGGAGATCTCGGCGGAGGCGCGTCCCCTCTACCACTTCGCCGCGACCCTGGCCGCGGGCGGGGTGGTCACCCTCCTGGCCTTGGCCGAGGACCTGGCCCGGCGGCTGGGGCTGCCCGAGGCCGCAGTCCGGGGGTATCTGGAGCTCTGCCGGGGGGCCGTGGCCCAGGCGATTGAGACCGGAGCCCCCGCCGAGGTGCTCACCGGACCGGCCGCCCGGGGGGACCGCGAGGTGGTGGCCCGGCACCTGGAGACACTCCGCAGGCTCGCCCCGGACAAGCTCCCCCTGGTCCTGCACCTCGCCCGGGAGACCCTGCGGCAGAAGGAGAGGATCGGGGAGCTCACCGCGGAGCAGCGGAAGCTCCTGGACACCCTGGACATGCCCCCGGACGTCTGAAAGGGCCTCGTTGCTTCGCCCGGGGGCGGGTGCTATGCTCACTGCCCCGTCTCCGGCCGGTAAAGATATGGTTTTCTTCAACTACAGCACGATGCAGATGGCCGCGAAGGTCGTTTATTACGGCCCCGGTCTGTGCGGCAAGACCACCAATCTCCACTACATCTACGGGCACACCACGTCCGACTCCCGGGGCGAGATGGTCTCCCTGGAGACCGAGACCGACCGGACCCTGTTCTTCGACCTGCTCCCGATCGACGTCGGCTCCATCGCCGGCTTCAACACCCGGATTCAGCTCTACACCGTGCCCGGGCAGGTCTTCTATAACACCACCCGCAAGCTCGTGCTCAAGGGCGTGGACGGCGTGGTCTTCGTCGCCGACTCCCAGCGGCCGATGCTCCAGGCCAACATCGACTCCTTCCGCAACCTGGAGGAGAACCTGACCGAGATGGGGCTGTCCGTGGACACCCTCCCCATCGTCCTCCAGTTCAACAAGCGCGACCTGCCCGACATCCTGTCGGTGGACGAGATCAACGCGGCCATGAACCGGGGCAACTGGCCGCACGTCGAGGCGTGCGCGGTCTCCGGCGTGGGCGTCTTCGAGACGCTCAAGGAGATCTCCCGGGTCACCCTGCTGTCGCTCAAGAAACGGCTGGCCCGGCCCGACACGCCGGCCGCCCCGCCCCGGCCCCCGGGACCGCCGAGGCCCCCGGTCCAGATGCCGGCTCCGGTTTCCGGGGCTCATCCGGTGGTTGGTCCGGTAATTGCGCCTCCTCCTCCGGTCCCGGTCTCGGCAGCCCACCCGGTCGTGCCCCAGCCGGCTCCGGCGGCCGCTCCGCCGCGGCTGACCACCCCGGCCCCGCCACCCCCGCCGCCGCAAAAGCCGGCAGCGGTCAGAAAGGGGTCGCTCGACATCCTGGGCGAGCTCGAGAAGCTGCGCCAGCAGGCCAAGGCGCCGGCCCCGGCGGCTCCCTCGTCTGCCGGACCAGCCGCGAAGGCGGGCACCAACGGGCGGCACGAGCTGTCGCGCAACATCGAGATGACTCTGAAGCGCGCCGACCTCCAGCGCGCCCGGCGCGTCCTCATCAGCTTCCAGGTGGAAGACGAGCAGAACCAGGTCATGGACTCGGTGCGCGACCTGCCGGTCGAGATCAAGGACGCCGCCAGCCTCGAGAAGCTCCTGCTGCGCCTCAACATCGCCTTGAACGCCAAGGAGTAGCCGCGATGCCGGCTCCCGCGAAGCGATGAGGTGCCCCTTCTGCTCCGAGAACCGCGACCGGGTCGTGGACTCCCGCGAAAGCCGCGACGGCGTGACCATCCGCCGCCGGCGAGAGTGCCTGAGCTGCGGCCGCCGCTTCACGTCCTACGAGCAGATCGAGGACATCCCCTACATGGTCATCAAGCACGATGGCACCCGCGAGGAGTTCAGCCGCAAGAAGCTCCTCAACGGGCTGCTCAAGGCGTGCGAGAAGCGGGCGATCCCCCTGCGCAAGCTGGAGTCGATCGTCGAAGAGGCCGAGAGCGTGCTCCACGACCGCGAGGACCGCGAGATCTCCACCCAGGAGATCGGCGCCTTCGTCATGGAGAAGCTGCGCGAGCTGGACCAGGTCGCCTACGTCCGCTTCGCCTCCGTCTACCGCCGCTTCGAGGACATCGATGCGTTCATGGACGTGCTCACCACCCTGATCCAGCCGCCCCATCCCCCAAACAACCCGAAAAAATCGGAAGCCTGACCCATGGGCGCAAGGTATGCCTCCCTGTTCTTCCTCTCCCGCTTCCAGGCCGAGGTCGACCGCCTCTTCCAGGAGGCTGTCAAGCTCAGCGAAGGCAGCCTCCCCTCCGGCGGCGAGTGGCATCCCTCCATTGACGTGGTCGAGACCCCGGCCTCGGTGACGATCCTCGCCGAGCTGCCCGGCCTGGCCGCGTCCGACCTCCAGGTGACCGTGCGCGGGACCCTGGTGACCCTCTCCGGCACCAAGTCGACGCCGCGCCCCGGGGCCCAGCGGATCAAGTTTCATTGCATGGAACGGGGCCACGGCCGCTTCTCCCGTGAAATCCATCTGTTCTCTCCGGTCAATACACATCAGGGGACCGCGAGCCTTGCCGACGGCCTCCTGACGATCGAGTTCCCGAAGATCCAGGACAAGCGGCAAGAGGCTCGCGTATTGCATATTGAGGAGATCGAGGGACCCAGCGAGGGCTCCGTGGAATGAACAAGCCGCCGACCGATCCGCCGGAAGAGGCGATCAAGATACCTGACGTCCTGCCGGTCCTGCCTCTCAAGGACACGGTGGTCTTCCCGTACATCATCCTCCCCCTGTCGGTGGGCCGGGACAAGAGCGTCCTGGCCGTGGACCGCGCTCTCGCCGAGAGCCGCGTGATCATGCTCGTGGCCCAGCGCGACAGCGCCGTGGACAACCCTGGGGAAGGGGACCTGTACGAGATCGGTACGGCGGCCGTGATCATGCGGATGCTCAAGCTGCCGGACGGCCGCATCCGCATCCTGGTCCAGGGTCTCTCCCGCGCCCGCATCCATCACATCGGCCAGGTGGAGCCGTACCTCCAAGCGAAAATCGAGCGCATCGAAGAGCCGCGGCCGCCCGCCGGGCTGGAGACCGAGGCGCTCATCCGCAGCGTCAAGGAGAGCCTCGACCGCGCCGTCACGCTGGGCAAGGCGATCTCCCCCGAGGTCATGGTCATCACCGCCAACCTCGAGGACCCCGGCCGGCTTGCCGACCTCGCGGCGAGCAACCTGGACCTCAAGATCGCGGAAGCCCAGGCGATCCTCGAGATTATCGATTCCATGGAGCGCCTGCGCCGCGTCAGCGAGCTCATTGCCCGCGAGATCCAGGTGCTCACCATGCAGCAGGAGATCTCCTCCCAGGCCCGCGGCGAGATCGATCGCAGCCAGCGCGAATACTTCCTTCGCCAGCAGCTCAAGGCCATCCAGCAGGAGCTCGGCGAGGGCGAGGAGCTGACCGAGGAGATCGAGAACTACCGCCGCCTGGCCGACGAGAGAAAGATCTCGGACGACGCCCGCGAGGAGATGGAGCGCCAGATCCGCAGGCTGGAGCGCAGCCACCCGGAGAGCGCCGAGACACAGATCATCCGCAGCTATCTCGACTGGCTGACCGCCCTCCCCTGGGAGACCCTGTCGGAAGACGATCTCGATCTGGACCACGCGCAGCAGGTGCTCGACGAGGACCACTACGACCTCGAAAAGATCAAGGAGCGCATCCTCGAATACCTCGCGGTGCGCAAGCTGAAGTCCGACACGCGCGGCCCCATCCTCTGCTTCGTCGGACCTCCGGGCGTAGGCAAGACCTCGCTCGGAAAATCGATCGCCCGCGCCATGGGCCGCAAGTTCGTGCGCATCGCGCTCGGCGGCGTGCGCGACGAGGCCGAGATCCGCGGCCACCGCCGCACCTACGTCGGCGCCCTGCCCGGCCGCATCCTCCAGGGCATCCGCCAGTCCGGCACGAGCAACCCCGTGTTCGTGCTCGACGAGATCGACAAGATCGGCGCCGACTACCGCGGCGATCCCTCCTCCGCTCTGCTCGAAGTGCTCGATCCGGAGCAGAACTTCAGCTTCGTCGATCATTACCTGGCGCTTCCCTACGATCTCTCGCGCGTGATGTTCATCGCCACCGCGAACCTGCTCGACACGATCCAGCCCGCGTTCCTCGACCGCATGGAAGTGATCCGCCTGAGCGGCTACACCGAAGAGGAGAAGCTGCGGATCGCGCGGCTCCACCTGATCCCCAAGCAGATGAAGGAGAACGGTCTCGCCGAGGGACAGGTCACGTTCACGGACGACGGCGTCCGGCAGATCATCTCCGGCTATACGAAAGAGGCCGGGTTGCGCAACCTGGAGCGCGAGATCGCGGCGGTCTGCCGCAAGGTCGCGGTGCGCGTGGCGCGCGGCGAGACCGCGAGCGTCGTGATCGATTCCGAGCAGGTCGAGCAGCTCCTCGGACCGCGCAAGCACTTCACCGAGGAATTGCTGGAGCGTGACCGGGTGGGCGTTGCCACCGGCCTGGCCTGGACCGCGGTGGGCGGCGACCTGCTGTTCATCGAGGTGGTGGCGGTTCCGGGCAAGGGTCATCTCCTGCTCACCGGCCAGCTCGGCGACGTGATGAAGGAGTCGGCGCAGGCCGCCCTCTCCTACGCCCGCACCTATGCCAGCCAGTTCGGCCTCAGCGACGATTACTTTGCCAAGCACGACATTCACGTGCACGTGCCCGCGGGATCGATCCCGAAGGACGGCCCGTCCGCCGGCATCACCATGGGCACCGCGATCATCTCGGTGCTGACGCAGAAGGCGGTCAACCGCCGTGTCGCCATGACCGGCGAGATCACGCTGCGCGGCGATGTGCTGCCGATCGGCGGCCTGAAGGAAAAGACGCTCGCGGCCAAGCTCGCCGGCATCCACACCTTGATCGTTCCGAAGCTCAACCGGCGCGACCTCGTCGAGATCCCCGACACGATCAAGAAAGACCTCGTCTTCCACTTCGTCGAGCACATGGACGAGGTGTTGAAGCTTGCGCTGATCAGCGAGACGGCTCCGGAAGAGGTGCCCGTTGAGAGCGATCAGCCGCAGACCGCCGCGGTGTGATCGAAGACCGCTTACTCGGCCGGCTGCGCTCGCGGCTCGGTTCCTCTTCCCCGATCGGAGACGATGCCGCGATCCTCGCCCTGCAAGGCGAGGTCGCGGTGACCGTGGATAGCCAGATCTCCGGCGTCCACTTCGTCCCGGACCTCGACCCCGCGCAGGTGGCACGGCGGCTGCTCGCCGTCAATATGTCGGATCTGGCCGCGATGGGAGCAGAGCCCGCCCATGCCTTCCTTGCCCTGTCCGCTCCGGGCGGTTTCGATCACGACCGGTTCTTCCGCTCGTTCGTCGAGGCCTGCCGCCGCTGGAACGTGACGCTCGCGGGCGGTGATCTCTCGCGCTGTGATCAGGTCGTGGCGACGCTCACCTTGATCGGAACGAAACCGGAGGGAGGGCGCTGGCTGCACCGGAACGGCGCGAAACCTGGTCACGGCCTGTGGTTGGGTGGGACGGTGGGAGAGTCCGCCGCCGGACGGATCCTGATCGCTCGCGGCGCGACCCATCCCTCGCGGCTCCGCACCGCGGCGCGCCGAGCGGTTCGACGTCACCTCCTTCCCGTGCCGCAAATTGAGTTGGGAGCATGGCTGGGGCGGCAGAGCGAAGGAGCGGCCATGGATGTTTCCGACGGCCTCGCTCTCGACCTTCACCGTCTCTGCCGGGAGAGCGGGGCGGGAGCGGTAATCGATGCGGAAGTGCTCCCTTGGCCAGATCGGTTCTTTGATCTCTGCAAGGTCCTCGACGCCGATCCATTCGAGCTCGCGCTCGGCGGCGGAGAGGATTACGTCCTGCTCTTCACGCTGCCTCCCGACGTCTATCCTCCCGATTCCTTCGCTTGCCGGAGAATCGGCACGATCCTGCGAAATAAGAAGATTGAATGGATTCGCGAAGGACGCCGCCGGCGCCTGCCCGCGACGGGATGGGATCACCTGGCCTGAAAGTACGAAAGCCCCGGCGAGGCCGGGGCTTTCGATTGCTCCAAGGGTGAGGGGAAATTTTACCGGAACAGTTTCTGCAGGCTCTGCACGAAGCCGCGGAACCTCTTCTCGAGGTCCTGCTGCGCCCTTTCGAGAGCCTTGAGCCGGTTCGAGGTCCCGGGATCCTTGGCACCGCTCGCCGCGGCGGCGCGGGCGGTACCGCGCGGACGGCCAGGACCGCGGCCGGTCTTGGCAGCGGCGGGCTTGCGGCCGCCACGGCCGCTCTCCGAGCGGAGCTGGCGGAACACGTCGACCGCTTCGGGATGGAAGCGGCGGGAGCGGCCCGTGCCCTCGGAAGGCAGCTTGTTGCTGTGCACCCGCACGTAGCGGACCAGAGTGGGATAGGAGATTCCGGTCTGCTCGCTGACCTGCGTGAGCGTCAGAAGATTGCCGGAGCGCTGGGCGCGGCCACCACCAGAAGCAGAAGCAGCTGCAGCCTTGCGGCCGCCACGACGCGCGGCCGCAGGCGCCGGTTTCGCCGCGCCAGCAGCCTTGCGGCCACCGGCACGCTTGGCAGAGACAGGAGCCGCCGCCGGCTTCCGTCCACGGCGCGCACCGCCGGCAGCGGGGCGCGGAGCCGAAGCATCCTTGCGCGGCCGGCCGCGCCGGCCCGCGTTCTCGACCTTCAGCTCTTCAAAGACCGGGAGAGCCGACTCGGGATAGCGCTGCTTGCGCCCCTTGCCTTCGGAAGGGATGCGGCCCTGGTAAAGCTTCTTGTAACGCTGGAGGGTGGGCATCGAGATGCCTGTACGCTGGGAAATTTCGGAGAGGGTATAGAGCTTGTTCTGTGCGTTCTCGGATTCTGCCATTGGCGCCTTTGCCTCCTGGTTTTTGATGGAAAAAGGGGAGATACCCCATCAGATTCGTGCTCATTATCAAAAAGAGACGGTCCAATGTCAACCTGAATCGAAAAAAATCATAGAATCTCCCCATGGACAGCCGTCAAAAACAAGAGCTTTATCGCGAAGTCTTTGTGGAGTTGCAAGCGGTGCTGGAGGGCCTCGCCGATCCCATCGCGGCGATGGCGTCGAGCGCGTGCCTGCTCCACGCAAAGCTCCCTCATTCCAGTTGGACCGGTTTTTATCGCGTCGTGGCGCCGGGATTGATGCGGATAGGCCCCTATCAGGGTCCGCTCGGCTGCCTGGAGATCCCGTTCGATCGGGGTGTCTGCGGCGCCGCCGCGCGCGAAAGAAGAACCCAGGTCGTGCCCGACGTGCACGCTTTTCCCGGTCACATCGCCTGCGATTCCGCGGCGCGCTCCGAGATCGTGGTCCCGATCTACGATCCGGAAGGCCGGCTGGTGGCCGTGCTCGACCTCGATTCGCACCAACCCGGGGCCTTCGACGAGGTGGACCGCGAAGAGCTGGAGCGGATCGCGGAGATTCTTCGCCCCTGCATGCGAGAGGATTTCACGCCGCTCGCTAACCCAGTCTGAGCTGCCGGATCAGATAAGAGATCGATTGCCGCGAGAGCCCGAGACGGCGCGCGGCTTCGGCGTGATTGCCGCCGCAGGCCGCAAGCGCCTCGGTGATCAATCGTCGTCGTAGCGCTTCTACCTGCTGATGATAGGAGCCCTCGGGAGCCTCTCTCGCCTGCGGCAGCTCGAGGTGCCGGGGCTCGATCACACCATTGCCACCATCGCCGCCATTGCCGCCGGCCAGGGCCGCGGCCACGCTCAGCACGTTCTGGAGCTCGCGGATGTTGCCGGGCCAGGGATGCGCGAGCAGGAGAGAGCGCGCTTCGCGAGAGAGATGGAGCGGGCGTGGCCGATGTAAAAGGAAGCGTTCGGCGAGGAGCAGCACGTCCTCTCCCCTGTCGCGCAACGGGGGCAATGACACGCTCCCGCCCTTGAGCCTGTAGTAAAGATCCTGCCGGAAGGTTTTCTCGCTGACCATCGTGCCGAGGTCGCGGTGGGTGGCCGCGAGCACCCGCACGTTGACCTTGCGCGGCAGCGTCTCGCCCAGCGGGCGCACCTCTCCTTCCTGCAGGAAGCGCAACAAAAGCCCCTGCGCCGAGAGTGGAAGATCGCCGATCTCGTCCAGGAGCACGGTGCCGCCGTTGGCGGATTCGAACACACCCTGGCGGCTGCGGTCCGCGCCGGTGAACGCGCCCCGAGCATGGCCGAAGAGGTCGGAAAGGATCAATGTCTCTGACAACGCCGCGCAGTTCACGGCCACGAAAGGTGCCTTGGCGCGGGCGCTCGAGCGATGGATGCGCCGGGCCACCAGCTCCTTGCCCGTGCCGCTCTCGCCCAGGATGAGCATGGAAAGGTCTCCGGGAGCGAGGCTCGCGATCCGTTCGAGAACGGCATGGAAAGCCGGGCTCTCACCGATCATCTCTCCCGCCGGAACGGCGCGCCTTTCTTCCCTGCGCGGAGCGTTTTCACGGGCGGCGACGGCGGCGAGGGCTGCGAGCACGCGGGTCCGGGCATCGTCCGGAGGCCCGATCTGATCGATCAATTGAGCGAGGGCGTCCGGGTCCCCCTGCGGCTTGGAGAGATAGGTTGCCAGGGCGTGCCACGGTCCCTGGTCGCGGGCCTCCAGCCGCTCGGCCGGGGCGATGGCGCCGATCTTCCGAAGGGTCGCCGCGGCGGTCCGCAGCCAGGGAGAGGGGACGCAGCCCTGGAGGAGGTCGAGATCGAAGACCAGGCGCGCTGCCCGGTACGGCTCCAGCGGCGAGAGCGCCTCCCACGCATCCAGGGGAAGGGGCTGGCCGGTCAGCACGCCGAGCCAGAGCGGGTGAAACGGTGTGCCCTCCGCCTCCCGCACAGCGCCCTCCCTGTCTCCGGCGTGAGCCCGAACCGCGGGCCGCTCCTCGGGCTCCAGCGCTTCGAAGGTATCCACGAGAGACAGCTCGGCCGCGGCCTCCTCCGGACGGCAGAGCCAGCCGAGGGCGCGGGCGGCGAGCAGGTGGAACACCTCGGCATCCCAGCTCATGGCCAGGGCAGCCTCGCGGCAGAGGGCCAGAGCGGCCTCGGCGCGTCCCAGCGTCAGCTCGAAACGGGCGCGGAGCCCGGTGTCCTGCGCCAGGCCTCGGAGGTTGCCCGCGAGCCGGTTCTCCTCGGTGGTCCTCTCCAGGATCTCCCGGACGCCGGTGAGCCGTCCCCGGCGCAACCGGATCTCGGCGAGGTTGGGGAGGGCGAGCGTGATCTTCCGCGGTCCGTCGCAGGGCTCCAGGAGACGGGCCGCGTGGAGGAAGGCGCGCTCGGCTGCGGCCAGGTCCCCGAGCTGGGTCCGGCCGATGCCGAGGTCGTTCCACAGGCCGGCGGCCTCGTGCCGGGTGAGGGTCCGCCGACCCACCCGGATGGCCCGGGCGACGTTCGCGGCGACCTCCTCTCCCTGGCCGCCTTCGCGCATGGCGCGCAGGGCACGGGCGTGGTGCCAGCGCCAGGCGACCGCCGGCTCCTGGCAGGCCGGCCGGGTGGCTTCCAGCCAGCGGTCCATTTCGGGAAGGTCGTCCCGGTCCCACGCGGCCAGGGCCGCGGCCAGGCCGGCCCGGCCTCCGATCGCGCCGCCGGCTTCGAGCGCCTTGGCGATCCAGGGCTCGGCGCGGTCGGCATCCCCGCCGTTGGCGAGGACGCGAGCGGCGATCTCGGCCAGCTCGACGGCCTGCTCCGGCGTCAGCGGCTCGGCTTCCAGCCGGCGGAGAGTCGCCCGGACGGCACCGAGCTGTCCGAGGTGGAGCTGGCAGCGCGCCCGCACCGTCTCCGCTCCGGCCGAGCGCAATCCGTCGAGGGTGGTGAGGGCCGCCTCGGTCCGGCCCCGGTCCGCGAGCGCGCCGGCCATATCGACCCGGTCTTCCTTCTCTTCACCCTCCCACAGCCTCCGCGCTCCGTCGCCGGCGAGCAGCTCCCGCAGCTCAGCGGCGCTCCGGCGGCGGGACAGAAGACGGAGCCGGAACGGCCGCGGCCCCGCCACCCAGAAGCGGACCCTCTCGCGGTCTTCCTCGCCATCATCCAGCTCGCCGCATAGCGCCGCCCGAGCCTCCGCGAAAGCCGGCTCCCAGAGGAAGGGAGCGTCGCCCAGGATCTGGGAGACCGCCTCGTCCGGAGACAGAGGGGCGAGCGACTGGAACCAGCGGTCGAGGAGCAACCGGGCGGCCCGGCGGGCCAGACCCTTCCCGGTCAGCGCAGCGCTCCCCTCGTAGCGGAACAGGCGTCCGAGGAGCTCCCGCAGGATCTCCTGGGCATGCCGCTCGGAGAGGCCGGGGGCCGCATCCGGGACCACGAGCCGCCCTTCGGAGGTGACCCGCGCAGCGGCCCAGTCGGGCACGGCCCATCCGGCGCGGTCGAGCAGGGAGAGGAGGCCCGCGGCCTGGAGGAGCACAGCGATCCGCTGCTGGCCGGTGAGCCGCGCGGCAGCCAGGGGCATCGACCTGGTGTCAGGCTCCAGGGACGGATGCACGACCCGCCGGGCCGGGCTCATCCGGGGAGCATCTCGACATGGATGGAGAGCATGCGGACGCGGATCTTACCGCAGAACCGGAACGGGAGTAACCCTCCGGAGCAATCCCGGAGCGATTCCGAAGAATTTTGAAGCGATCCGAAAGATTTTGGAGCCGTTCCGAGCATCCTGGAACGGATCGGAAACTTTCGAGCCGTTCCGAATCCGTCAGAGAGGCTCAAAAGCGCTCAGAGCCGTTCCAAGCGACTCCGGACGGCTCCTGATCTCCTCGGACTGACTCTTTTCCCTGGGAGCGCCGGCATCCCTGCCGGCCGTTGTCAGGAAAAAATGCCGGCAGGGATGCCGGCGCTCCCAGGGAAAACAACCAGACGGACGGGTTTGGCTAGGCCAGGAGCATCTCCAGATCTTTCCAGAACCCCGGGTAGGACTTCGACACGACTTCGGGAGAACCGACAACGACTCCTGGCCGGCACAATCCGGCGAGGGCCAGGCTCATGGCGATCCGGTGGTCGCCCCTTGGATCGATGAGGACGGCGCCGTCCGGCGGGGTGGCCCGACCCCAGATACCGGGAATGCGGAGGCTGTCCCGACCCTCGTCCACCTCGGCGCCGATCTTGCGCAGCTCGGTGGCCATGGCTTCCAGCCGGTCGCTCTCCTTGATGCGGAGGTGGGCCACGTTGAAAATGTGGGTCTCTCCCTCGGCGAAGGGTCCCAGCGCGGCGAGGGTGGGCACCTGGTCGGGCATGGTCGAGAGGTCGGCCGCCACGCCTTTCAGCTTCCCCGTTCCACGGACCTCCAACTCGTCCCCGCTCCAGTCGGCCTCGGCGCCCATTTGCAGCAGGAGATCCAGGAAGCCCCGGTCCCCCTGGCGGGAGTCGCGGGCAAGCCCTTCGAGCACCACCGTACCGCCCGTGAGGGCGGCCGCGGCAGCCGGATAGCAGGCCGCGGACCAGTCCCCCTCCACCCGGGCGCGGTCGATGCGCAGGTCGGACGGATGCACCCGCCAGAGCTTCTCCCCCAGGCGCTCGATCCGTCCGCCCGCGGCCTCCGTCACCCCGAGGGTGACATCGACATAGGGACCGGAAGTCAGGGAGCCGACCTCGACCGTCACCTCTCCCGGCGCCCGCAGAGCCGCCATCAGGATCGCGGAGAGGTACTGGCTCGACTCCCCCGCGTCCAGGAAGGTCGTGCCCGCCCCGAGCGTGGCGCCCTCGATCCGCAGCGGGATGAACCCTTCCGCGCCGAGATACTCGATCCGCGCTCCGAGCCGCCGCAGCGATTCGACCAGGGGGCCGACCGGACGCTCCCTCAGGCGCGGGACACCGTCCAGCCGCCAGCGGCCCGGCACGACCGTGAAAGTCGCCACCAGGAAGCGGAGCATGGTCCCGGCGTTGCCGCAGAAAACCTCGACTTCTCCTTCCGGAGGCTCGCAGGGCTGCAGGTGGACGTCGTCCCCCCTCTCCTCCACCCGGAACCCGCAGCGTCCGAGAGCCGCGAGGAAGAGATGGATGTCCTCGGCGACGAGAGGGCGCTCGACCACCATGGGCCGGCGCGAGAGCAGCGCCAGGTTGAGCCAGCGGTGGCTCAGGCTCTTGGACGAGGGAACCCGCAGCCGGCCGGAGACCTTCCGGCCGCTGACAACTTCAATCGACTTCGAAGACGAGCCCGTCATATCCGAACTCCATCCCCGGCGGAAACGGCACCGCGGGGGCACCGTAGTCGATCTCGTGGGCAAGGTGGGTGAAGATGGTCCGCGACGATCCGATCCGCTCCGCCACGGCAATCGCCTCTTCCACCGAGAAGTGGGTCGAGTGCGGCCGGTAGCGGAGGGCGTCGAGGATCAGGGTCTCGACCCCGTCGAGCAGTTCCAGGCTCTCCTCCGGGATGCGGTTGCAGTCGGTCACATAGGCGAAGCTCCCGATCCGGTAGCCGAAGACCTCCAGGTCCCCGTGCCAGACCGGGACGGGCACGATCTCCCGTCCCAGGAGCCGGAACGGCTCGCGAATCCCGATCAGGTCGAGCTGCGGCTTGCCGCCGCCCGCCTGGGTCTCCTCGAACACATAGGAGAAGATGCGCCGGATGGCCTGGAGCGTCAGGTCCGAGCCGTAGCAGGGGATGGGCGAGCGCTGGCGGAAGTTGAAGATCCGGACGTCGTCGAGCCCGAAGATGTGGTCGGCGTGGGCGTGGGTGAAGAGGATGGCATCGAGCCGCGGCAGGCCGAAGCGCAGGGCCTGCTCCCGCAGGTCGGTGGAGGTGTCCACCAGGGCGATGCAGCCGTTGATCTCCAGCTTGAGCCCCGGCCGCCACCGCCGGTTGCGCGGGTTGTCCGACGTGCAGACCTTGCACGGGCACCCGATCACCGGCACGCCGGTGGATGTCCCGCTGCCGAGCATGGTGACGCGGATCGCCATGGCCGGGGGAGTTTACCGGAAGAGCCCCCTCCCCTGCCCTCCCCCGCTTCGCGGGAGAGGGAGCCCCCGCCCGGCCTTACTTCCAATCTTCGGGATCGATCCTCCCGAACTCCTCCTCGATACTCTCCCGGATCTCCTGCGCATCTTCGTCTGGAAGGCTGCCAATCACGTCGCTTAGGGGATGATCTTCGCTTCCCAGCCGCTCCACCCGCCGGCTCCGGAACCAGGCATCCAGCAGGCGGACCTCGCCACCCCGGACCTTCCAGACCCGGGGCTCGTGGAAGTGGCCCAGGATGAGCACGTCGTACCCCTCGGCCAGGCGGCGCTCGGCGTAGCGGCGGATCGCCTCTTCGGGGAGCTTCGCCTTGTGCTTGAAGTTGGTCTGCGAGAGCCGCTGCTCCGTGGAGTGCACCATCCGATGCGCGAGCCGCTGCGGAATGTGGGTGACCGCGAAGCGGACCGGGGGGCTCTTCGAAAGCTTCCGCCAGAAGCGGTACTGCCAGTCCCGGTCGTTGAGGCCGTCGCCATGGACCGCGAGGTAGCGCGTCCCCTCCACCTCGAAGGCGACCTCCAGGACGACCTGGTCGAAGGCATCGGCATAGGGGCTGCCGGCGAGGAAGAAGTCCCGGTTCCCCTCCACGTAGTCGATCTGCAATCCCCTCCGCCGGAGGTCCCGGAGCGCAGCCACGACAGCCCTGATGTCGGGGGTCTCGAAGCGGGGGGAGCCGATCCAGGCCTGAAAGAGGTCCCCCATGAGGATCAGCCGGTCGCAGCCCTGACCGGGCAGCGCTTCGAGCTGATCGATCAGGGGCCCGGCGTTTCTGCCGGGGCCGCCGAGGTGGGCATCTGCGATGAGGGCAATGGACATCAGACGTTCTCGGAGAACCCCCTCCTCTATCCTCCCCCGCTCCGCGGGAGAGGACGCCCCCACCCTCTGCTCGCGTAACTCAAAGCAAGTCTCCCCCTCTCCCAGGGAGGGGGATGGGGAGGTGGGAGAGGGGGCCGGGGGGTGAGGGCCTCACACGATGGAGAGCTTGGGCTTCATCTCGCTCTGCCGGGCGACCTCCTCCACCACGGCCTCGGCAACCTGGCGGAAGGCTGCGGCGTGCGGCCCTTCGCCCTCGGCCACTACGATGGGCACCCCGGCATCCCCGCCGAGCACGATCTTGGGATCCAGCGGGATCGCCCCGAGGAAAGCCGTGCCCAGGAGGTCGGCCGTCTGCTCCCCGCCCCCCTTCTTGAAGATGTCCGTCACCTCGCCGCAGTGCGGGCAGACGAACGAGGACATGTTCTCGATGATCCCGATGACCGGCACGTTCACCTTTTTGAACATGGCCAGTCCCTTGCGGGCGTCGATCAGCGCCACGTCCTGCGGCGTCGTGACGATCACCGCTCCGGACAGAGGCACCTTCTGGGTGACGGTGAGCTGCGCGTCGCCGGTGCCCGGCGGCAGGTCCAGGATCAGGTAGTCGAGCTCCCGCCACTCCACGTCCCCCAGCATCTGCTCGATGGCCCGCATCACCATGGGACCGCGCCAGATCACCGGCGTGTCGGCCTCCATGATGAAGCCGAGGGACATGACCTTGATGCCGTACTTCTGGAACGGGATGATCCGGTTGCCGTCCACCCGCGGCTTCTCGGTGATGCCGAACATCATGGGCACGGACGGGCCGTAGATGTCGGCGTCGAGCAACCCCACCCGGTAGCCGAGCTGGCCCAGGGTGACCGCCAGGTTGGCCGCCACCGTGGACTTGCCCACCCCGCCCTTGCCGCTCGCCACGGCCACCACATGCCGCACCTCGGGGATCAGCGAGCCGTCCTGCGCGATCGCCTTCTGGGCCGACTCCTCGCGGGTCGGCGGCTTGGTCACGTTCATGTTGACCTTCACCTCCTGCACCTCGGGGAGGGCGTGCAGGATGCGCTCGGTCTCTTCCCTGACTTTCTCGGCGGCAGCGGGGTTGAGGGTGGCCATCTGGAGGTCCACCACCACCGAGCCCGCGCACGCTCGCACGCGGCTGACGAAGCCGAAGGAGACGATGTCCCGGCTCATCCCCGGGAACTTGACCCCCTTCAGGGCTTCCCAGGCCGCGGTTTCAAGATCGCTTGCCATGTCGGATGCTTCCCTTCAGTTTTCTTCGTTGGGCGCCGGCAAGGGGCCGGACCTTTTAGAAGCGTATCACTTCAGCCCTCCCCCTCGGGCAGCGCCAGCCCGGCCAGCTCCGACACCCGGCGGCGGACCTCGGCGTTGAGCTCCGCCTTGCGCCGGATGCCGTAGTCCTCGCAGGAGATGGGAGCCCCGTAGCGCACCTCGACCTTCCCGGGCCGGATGGCGAAGCTGCCCTTGGGCTGGACCTCGCGGGTGCCGCGCACGCCCACCGGCACGATGGGCAGGCCGGTCTTCATGGCCAGGAGGAAGCCACCGCGCTCGAACGGAAGGAGGGTACCGGCCAGGGACCGCGTCCCCTCGGGGAAGAGGAGGATGGAGGTCCCCTCCCGCACCCGGGCGAGGGCGGAGGAGAAGCTCTTCCGGGCGGTGCTCCGATCTCCCCGGTCGATCGGGATGAAACCGCCGGCGGAGAGGCCCCAGCCGAAGAAGGGTACGCGGAACAGGCTCTTCTTGGCCATCATCCGCACCTGCCCCGGGCAGGTGGTGAGGAGGAGCGGGATATCGAACAGGCTCTGATGGTTGCAGAGGAAGACGTAGCTCCGGCCCGGCTCCACGGCGGGGTCGTACCAGGCCTCGATCCGCACCGCGCTCGCGGCGAGCAGGCAGCGCGACCAGAGACGGGACACCCCGAACGTCCAGTTCCCCCGCGGGGGGATCCAGCTCACCAGGACCGCGATGGTGGAGAGGATGAGGCTGCCGATCAGCAGGAACAGGTTCCCGGTGAACGTGGCCAGGACCGTCATCCACAGCGGTGGCGCCGTCCGGGCCGTCCGGAGAGGAGGGGTGGTCTCCATGAGTGGCGCTATTCTCTCCCGCCCGGTCCTTCGGGTCCAGGCCCGGGCGGCGGGCTCCCTCTCCCTCGGCACGGGGGAGAGGGCTGGGGAGAGGGGGGATGGGATCAATCGCCTGCTAGAATCCCGCTCCGTATGAGTGCAGTCACCGACTTCGCCCGCCGTTTCCGCTTCCTCGCCCTGCTCCGGGGGAGCCTCGTGCTGGGCGCGCTCTGGGACATCGTCTTCGCCTTGCTCCTGGCCTTCGCCCCCGAGGCGTCGGCCCGGGCTTTCGACCTGCCTCTCCCGCCCCTGCCCGAAGGGGCGTTCTACCTCTGGATCTTCGCCGTCGTCCTGCTCATGCTCGCGGCCCTCTACCTGCTCGCGGCGCGGGACACCCGGCGCTACAGCGGCATCGTCGCCGTGGCGATCGGCGGCCGGATCCTCGGCGGTCTCGTGCTCCTCTTCGCGGCCCTGCGCTCCGGCATCCCGGGGCTCTATCCAATGGCCGCGGCCGATCTGGGCCTCGGGATCGCCCACGCAGCGTTCTGGCTGCCCATCCGCTCGTGAAGATCCGGGACATCGCAGAGGAGACCGGCGAGCTCGCCATCCTGACCGGCAGGGCGTTCGCCGCCCTCCTCCGGCCTCCTTACGAGATCGGCCTCTGGGTGCGCCAGATGGAGCAGATCGGCGTCCGGTCGCTGGGCGTGGCCGGGATCACGACCATCTTCACCGGCATGGTCATGGCCCTCCAGACCGCGCTCAGCCTGCCCAGCCTGGGAGTCAAGTACTACATCGGGGCCGTGGTCTCGAAGTCGCTGGTGCGGGAGCTGGGGCCGGTGCTGATCGCGCTCATCGTGGGCGGCCGCATCGGCTCGGGCATGACCGCCGAGATCGGCACCATGAAGGTCACCGAGCAGATCGACGCCCTGCGCTCCATGGCCGCCGACCCGGTCAAGAAGCTGGTCGTGCCCAAGCTGGCCGCGACCCTGGTCATGCTGCCGGCGCTGACCATCATCGGCGACGGCCTTGGCATCCTCGGCGGACTGATCATCGCCGTCACGACTCTGGACCTGCCGGCGGGGCTCTACTTCAACGACGTCTTCGAGGCCCTGACCTTCGGGGACGTGTCCAGCGGCATCGCCAAGTCCTTTTTCTTCGCGTATTTTATCGCGATCGTCGGATGCTACAATGGCCTCAATACGCGGGGCGGCGCCGACGGCGTCGGACGGGCCACCACGAATACGGTCGTGCTCGCTGCCATCCTGGTCCTGATCTCCGACTTCTTCCTCACCAAGCTCTTCTACATCCTTACGTGAAGGGACAACGGGAGACAACTTGTGTCTGAACCTCTCTATCAAGTCCGCGGCCTGGTCAGGAAGTACGGCACCCGGGTGGTGCTGGACGGCGTGGACTTCGACGTGCTGCGGGGCGAGTGCCTGGTCATCCTGGGCAAGTCCGGCAGCGGCAAGAGCGTGACCCTGCGCCAGCTCAACGGGCTGGAGAAGCCGGACGGGGGCACGGTGACGTTCGACGGCATCGAGCTCTCGGCCCTGGAGGAGCGCGAGCTCTTCCCCCTGCGCCGCCGCATCGCCATGCTGTTCCAGAGCGGCGCCCTGTTCGACTCCATGAACGTGATGGACAACGTGGCCTTCCCGCTGCGCGAGCACACGCAGCTCTCCGAGGCCGAGATCGCCGACACCGTGCGCCAGAAGCTCGCCAAGGTGAACCTCAAGGACGTGGAGAAGAAGTTCCCCTCGGACCTCTCCGGCGGCATGCGGAAGCGGGTGGCGCTGGCCCGGTCGCTGTCGCTCGACCCCGAGGTCGTGCTCTTCGACGAGCCCACCACCGGGCTCGACCCCACGACCTCGGCCACGATCGGCAAGCTGATCAACTCGATCCAGAAGGAGCTGGGTGTGACCTCCGTGGTCGTGACCCATGACATCGCCCTGGCCCGCAGGGTGGGCGACCGGCTCGCCTACCTGGCGGACAAGAAGTTCGCCTTCGTGGGCACCTGGGAGGAGGCCGACGGCGCCGACCACCCGGAGCTGTCCAGCTTCCTGGCGGGGCGCGAGGAGGACGAGGATGCCGCGTAACAGCGGGAGAGCCATCCGCGTCGGTCTGGTGATCCTGGTGGCCTTCGCCGTCCTGGCCGTCGGCATCTTCCTGATCGGCGACAAGAACAACTTGTTCAGCCGCAAGAACCGGTACTACATCGAGTTCAACACCGTGGGCGGCCTCAAGCCGGGCAACCCCGTGCAGCTCAACGGCGTGGACGTGGGCACCGTGGAGCAGGTCGTCCTCCCCCAGAACCCGACCGAAGAGCACATCCAGGTCTGGATCAGCGTCGACTCCCAGTACGCCGAGCGCATCCGCGGCCCGGTCGATCCCCTGGCGGCGGGCAGCCTGGCGCCCGGCTCCTCCCAGGCGCGCATCAAGACCCTGGGCCTCCTGGGCGACAAGTTCATCGAGCTCTCCACGGGCGCTCCCGCCCTGCCGGTCATCCCCAACGAGGGGGAGATCCCGGCGGCCCAGCCCACCAACGTGGACGCGCTGCTCGCCTCGGGCGAGGACGTGATGAGCAACGTGGTGGAGATCTCGGCCTCGCTCTCCACCATCCTCGGCCGCATGGAGCGCGGCGAGGGGCTGCTCGGCGAGCTGACCACCGACTCCGAGTCGGGCCGGCGCCTGCGCTCCTCGATCGTCGGCACCACCGAGTCGATGGAGCGGATCGCCAACAAGATCGAGGCCGGCGAGGGTTCCCTCGGCCGCCTGCTCAACGACCGCTCCATGGCCGATAAGCTGGCGAGCTCGCTCGACCGCTTCGAGACCCTCCTCTCCCAGGTCCAGAGCGGCCCCGGCCTGGCCCCGGCCCTGATCAACGACCCGGCCATGAAGGCGAGCGTCCAGGACACCCTGGCCCAGCTCAACCAGGTGGCGCGGGACCTGCAGGGCATGACCAACGATCTGGAGACGAGCGAAGCTCTGCTCCCTCGCCTGCTCAACGACGAGGAGTACGGCCGTAAGGTCACCGGCGAGGTCCAGGCGATCGTGGACCGGATCAGCGAAGCTTCGGTGAAGCTCACACAGGGTCAGGGCACGGCGGCGAAGCTGCTGAACGACCCCCAGGTCTACGAGGCCGTCAACGACATCCTCATCGGCGTCAACGAGTCGCGGATCCTGCGCTGGCTGATCCGCAACCGGCAGAAGAAGGGGCTCGAGAGCAGATACGAGGACGAGCGCAAGGCATTGGAAGCGGAGGGCGAGGCCGCTCCTCCGCTCGACAGGGGGCCGGATGTGATCGAGGAGGAGGACGCGGAAGAGACGCCGCCCGTCGAGGAGATGCCACCGCCCGAGGGAACACCCCCGCCATGAGCAAGCACATCCTGGTGACCGGCGGCGCGGGCTTCATCGGCTCGCACCTGACTCGGCGGCTGCTCGCCCGGGGAGACCGGGTGACGGTGCTCGACGATTTCAACGACTTCTACGACCCGGCGCGCAAGCGCGCCAACGTCGCCCCTCTCCTGGACAGACCGGACCCCGGCGATTACCGGATCGTCGAAGGGGACATCCGCGACGAGGTGCTCGTGAACCGGCTCTTCGCCGAGGGGAAGTTCGACGGCGTCGTCCACCTCGCGGCTCGTGCCGGAGTCCGGCCGAGCCTCAAGGAACCGATCCTCTACGAGGACGTCAACTGCATCGGCACCCTCCGGCTTCTGGAAGCTGCCCGCCATCACGGCCCGAAGGTCTTCATCTTCGGCTCCTCCTCGTCGGTCTACGGGATCAACGAGAAGGTGCCGTTCTCCGAGGCCGACGAGGTCAACCAGCCGATCAGCCCCTATGCCACGACCAAGCGAGCGGGCGAGCTGCTCTGCTACAACTACCACCACCTTTACGGCTTCCGGACCGCCTGCCTGCGCTTCTTCACGGTCTACGGCCCTCGGCAGCGACCGGAGATGGCCATCCACAAGTTCACCGACCTGCTCGCCCGCGGCAAGACCATTCCGATGTACGGCGACGGCGAGAGCCGCCGCGACTACACATATGTGGACGACATCGTGGACGGCATCGTGGCGTCGCTCGACCTGGCACCCGGCTTCGAGATCCTGAACCTGGGCGGGGCGTACACCACGTCGCTCAAGGACCTGGTCCACTGGATCGCGGAAGAGCTTGCCGTGGAGCCGCGCATCGAATATCTTCCCGCACAACCCGGGGACGTGCCGATCACGTATGCCGACGTTTCGAAGGCGGAGCGGCTCCTGGGATACTCGCCCAAGGTCCCGATCCGTGAAGGGCTGCGTCGCTTCGTGGCCTGGTATCTGAATGAAAAGCGAGAACAAACACCATGAACATCTGCGTCGTAGGAACCGGCTACGTCGGTCTGGTCACGGGAGCCTGCCTCGCCGACTTCGGCATGAAGGTCGTCGGCGTCGACAAGGACGCAGGCAAGATCGACCGCCTCTCCAACGGAGAGATCCCGATCTATGAGCCGGGGCTCGGCGACCTGGTCCAGAAGAACGTGGAGGAGGGGCGGCTGCGCTTCTCCACCGACCTCGGACCGGCCATCGAGGAGGCGCAGGCTGTCTTCATCGCCGTGGGCACCCCGCCCAAGAAGGACGGCTCCGCCGACCTGCGCTTCATCCACGAGGTGGCGGAATCGATCGGCGAGCACCTCAACGGCTACAAGATCATCGTCACCAAGAGCACGGTCCCGATCGGAACGGGCAAGGAGATCGAGAAGATCGTCAGCAAGAAGGCCGGCAAGCACGACTTCGCCGTGGTCAGCAACCCCGAGTTCCTGCGCGAGGGCTCGGCGATCGAGGACTTCATGCACCCCGACCGGGTGGTCATCGGCACCCGCGATCCCAGGGCCGCCGAGCTGATGAAGGACGTCTACTCGCCGCTGGCCGCCGCCGACGTGCCTTTCATCATCACGGACGTGGAGAGCGCCGAGCTGATCAAGTACGCCTCCAACGGCTTCCTGGCGACGAAGATCTCGTTCATCAACGAGGTGGCGCGGATCTGCGAGGAGTGGAACGCGGACGTCGAGGTCGTGGCCAAGGGCATGGGCATGGACAACCGCATCGGGCCGAAGTTCCTGAGCGCCGGCCCGGGCTTCGGCGGCTCCTGCTTCCCCAAGGACACCAGCGCCCTGGCCACCATCGCCAGGCGGGCCGACCGCCGGTTCCACATCATCGAGGCCGTGGTCAAGGTCAACGAGGAGGTCCAAGCGCGCATGATCGACAAGATCGAGGCGGCGCTGGACGGCGTCTCCGGCAAGACGGTCGCCCTCCTCGGGCTCTCCTTCAAGCCGGACACGGACGACGTCCGCGACTCTCCGGCGCTGGTCATCGTGCGCGGGCTCCTGAGCGGCGGGGCGAGCGTCCGCGCCTACGATCCCAAGGCGATGGACGAGTTCGAGAAGATGGTGAAGGATCCCAGGCTCGGCTTCTGCAAGGACGCCTACGATGCCGCCAAGGAGGCCGACGCCCTGGTCATCGTCACCGAGTGGAACCAGTTCCGCAAGCTGGAGCTCGACCGCATGCAGAAGCTCCTCAAGAGGCCGCTGATCGTCGACCTGCGCAACCTTTATGAGCCCAGGAAGATGGCCGCCGCCGGCTTTCATTACGTGTCCATCGGCCGGCCCGAAGCCCGGCCCCAAACCCAACCCGAGACAGCCCACCTGCGCGCCGTGGGAGGCTCAAGATCGTGACCCCGCGGACGGTCGTCACCGGCGGGGCAGGGTTCCTGGGATCGCACCTCTGCGAGCGCCTGCTCGCCGAAGGCCACCGGGTGGTCTGCGTGGACAACCTGGTCACCGGGCGGACCGACAACATCCAGCACCTGATGGAGCGGGACGACTTCGAGTTCATCCAGCACGACGTGTCGAACCCGTTCCAGTTGGAGGGCCGGGTCGACCGCGTGCTCCACTTCGCGTCGCCGGCAAGCCCCGTGGACTACCTGGAGCTGCCGATCCAGACCCTGAAGGTCGGCTCGCTCGGTACCCACAACTCCCTCGGCCTCGCCAAGGCCAAGGGGGCGCGCTTCCTGCTCGCCTCCACCTCGGAGGTCTACGGCGACCCCAAGGAGCATCCGCAGAAAGAGACCTACTGGGGCAACGTGAACCCGGTGGGTCCCCGTGGGGTCTACGACGAGGCCAAGCGCTTCGCCGAGGCCATGGCCATGGCCTACCACCGCACCCACGGCCTGGAGGTCCGCATCGTGCGGATCTTCAACACCTACGGCCCGCGCATGCGCCTGAGGGACGGCCGGGTGGTGCCCGCGTTCCTGCAGCAGGCCCTCACCGGCGAGCCCATGACCGTCTTCGGAGAAGGCCGGCAGACCCGCTCCTTCTGCTACGTGGACGACCTCGTCGAGGGGATCTGGCGGCTGCTCAACAGCGACCTCGCCCAGCCGTGCAACATCGGCAACCCGCATGAGATGACCATCCTGGAATTCGCCGAGACCATCCGCGACGCGGTGCAGAGCGACAGCGAGATCGTCTTCAAGCCGCTGCCGGTCGACGACCCGCAGACCCGGCAGCCGGACATCACCCTGGCCCGGACGCACCTGGGCTGGGAGCCGAAGGTGCCGCTGGCCGAGGGCCTCAAAAGCACCGTCGAGTACTTCCGCCGTGCCCTGACCAAGGAGGGGCGGTTGGAGCCTTCCGGGATCGAGCGGACGGTATAAGATTCCTTCCATGCAAAACCCCCCGAAGAACCCGATACGGAGCCTGACCTACGCTCTGGAGAAGTACCCGGAGCGGGTCGAGCTGATCCCGCTCCGCGACCTGGTCGCCGAGAGCGCCCGCCAGAACGAGAAGCGTCCGGCCTACGTGAAGCTGAACGTCCCGGACGAGATCGTGAAGGGGCTCCGGGGGAATCCCGACGACACCGACCTCGTGCTGGTCGTCCGTGTGCCCAGGGAGATCCTGCAACGCCAGGACAGCCTCATCGTCCTGCCAGGGGAGGTCCGCTGATGCCTGAAACAACGGTCCACTGCGCGCGCTGCGGACGGACGGACGCTCCGGCCCTGACCCGGCGAACCATGCCCGGCCCGCTCGGCGCCGAGATCCAGGAGAAGGTCTGCGCCGACTGCTGGGCGGAGTGGCAGAAGGCCGAGGTCATCATCATCAACGAGCTCCGCCTCAACTTCATGGACGCCGGCTCGCAGCAGACCCTCAACCTCCACATGCGGGAGTTCCTGTTCCCGGGCGAGGGCGGAGGGACGGGGACTGTCCAGCTCGGCCCCGGTCCCTCGTAGGGGCGTCCCTCGTGGGCGCCCGGGCCGGAGGGCGGCCACAAGGGCCGCCCCTACTGTGACAAACGACTCGTGCCTATCAACCCTCTGCTCCTCCCCGGCTACGAGGCCTACCTGAGGGGGGAGTACGTCCAGGCGCTCATCGCCTGGGAAGAGCCCTGGAAGGCTCTGACCGGGGACGACCGCGAGCTCTGCCTGGCCCTGATCCGCCTGGCCGGCGCGCTCCACCACCAATGGGATCGCCGGTGGGACTCGGCGACCCACCTCTACGACTCGGCGAGAAACGTGCTGGCCGGGCTGCCGGATGCGGTGCTGGGTGTGAACGTGGCGAGGCTGCGCAAGGAGCTCCCGCCGACGGTGGACCGGGCCGCGGCCGCGCCGCCGCGCCTCCAGGCCGCGCCGCGCATCCCGCCGCGCCTCCTCCTCCGCTTCCTGGCCCTGGTGCTGATCGTAGGCACCGGCTTCGCGGTCTTCCAATGGTCGCCGCTGGCCGAGTATCTGAACAAGGATGCGATCCTGGCCCTGTTCGAGCGCCTGCGCGGCACCTGGTGGGCGCCGGTGCTGCTGGTCCTCTCCTTCGTGGTCCTCTGTACCCTGGGCGTGCCCGCGACGCCGATGCTGGTTGCCGGCGGCATGGTCTGGGGCGTGCTCTGGGGGTCGGTCTACAACGTGCTCGGCACCTTCCTGGGAGCGGCCACCACCTACTGGCTGGGCCGGGTGCTGGGGAGGGACTTCGTCCTCCACCTTTTCGGCCGGAAGCTGCGCCGGGTGGAGCGGATGGTGGCGAGGCGAGGCGGCTTCTGGAGCCTGGCGGGAGTCCGTTTCCTGCCCCTCCCCTTCGCCCTGGTCAACTACTGCGCCGCCTTCGTGGGCATCCGGCCCGGCCTGTTCCTCTCCTCGACCTTCGTGGGGCTCGCGCTGACCGTCCCCTTCTTCACCTACTTCGCCCACGCCCTCTCCCGGGCGGCCACGGGAGCCCGCTCGGGAGTTTTCGTCCAGCTCGGGATCGCCATGGCGCTCTTCTTTCTGGTCACCTTCCTCCCCCGCTTCTGGCAGGCGCGCAAGAGGAGAGAGAGATACCGCGAGCTGCTGGCCCGGCGGCAGGGGCGGCGGGGCGTGGTACCATAAAAGGGGGTTGCGTCAGGACGCCTCCTGGTGATCTGATGGCGCGACCGTCGGGACCGTTTCAAGAGGAAAGGCACGTATGTGCGCACTGCCGCTCGAGCAGGAGATCGAGTACCCCACCTCCGACGGCCAGCCCATGGCCGAGACGACGCTCCACCGCGTGGTGATGTCCGATGTCATCGAAGGACTGGAACGGCGCTTCGCCGGCACGGCGGACGTGTGGGTGGGCGGCAACCTCCTCCTCTACTACCAAAAGGGAGACCGCAACAAGTCCGTGGCTCCCGACGTCCTGTTCGCCCGGGGTGTCGCCAAGAGGAGCCGGGACACCTATCTCCTCTGGGAAGAGAAGGTTCCCGCCCTGGTCTTCGAGATCACCTCGCGGTGGACCCGGCGCGAGGACATGGGCTCCAAGAAGGTCCTCTACGAGCGACTCGGCGTGGAGGAGTTGGTGCTCTTCGATCCCTACGGGGATTACCTGGAGCCGCGGCTTCAGGGTTATCGTCTCGAACGGGGCCGCTATCGGTCGATTCCGGTGAACAGTGACGGCTCGCTGGACGTTCGGACTGCCGGCGTAACGGTACGGCCCGAAGACGAGCGGCTGCGGTTGGTGGACACAGCAAGCGGAGAGAAGCTCCTGTGGAACGACGAGCTCGAGGCGGCGCTCCGGTCGGAGATCGCTGCTCGCCAAACCGCTGAGGACCGCGCCGCAGCAGCCGAGGAACGGGCTTGGGCTCTCGCCGAGGAGCTGGACCGCCTGCGACGCAAAGCGAAGCTTTGAGGAGACTTACATGCGTAAATCGTTCACCCTGGAGTACTGGATCGACGAAGACTGGTACATCGGGCGGCTGAAAGAGGTTCCAAGCGTTTTCAGCCAGGGCGAGTCCCTGCCCGAGTTGGAGGAAAACATCCGGGACGCCTATAAGTTGATGATGGACGCCGCGAGATCAAGAACAGCCTCTGCGAGCTGATTCGAAGGCAACTGGGTTTGAATTGAGCGCGCGAGTTAGCGCGCGGTCTTGAAGTCCCGGCGGACCTGCCGTAGAGTTGTCCCACCTTCATGAGCGAAGACCTCCGGCAGTTGCGCGCCGTCATGCGGCAGGCGATCAGTGCCTCCGGTCTGTCCATCCGCCGCATCGAGACGGCGATGAGTCTCGGCCACGGCAATCTCGATCGGATCCTCGACGGCAGAAATGAGCTCCGGGTGCGCCACATCGTGGGGCTCGCCCGCCTCTTGAACGTTCCGGCTCAGGACTTCCTGGAGCTCGGCTTTCCCCAGCAGGAAGCGAAGTACCGCCTCCACGACTGGATCATGCCCCGGGAGATCGCTCCTCCCAACGCCGGGAAGCCGGCGAATGGTGCCTCCGGCGACGTCGCCGCGCTGGTGCGCGACGCGCTGAAGGAGGCGCTAGGCGGGGAGTTGAAGGATTCGATCCGCGCTGCCGTGCGGGAGGAGATGGATGGGAAATCGCCGCGTGGCAAGCGGTGATCCTGTCCGAAAACACCTCCGCTCGGTCTCTTTCCTCCGCCTGAAGGTCCGATTTTCGCGCGCTGAAGACCGATTTCATCCGGTCGCGGTCCAAATTTTACTGGAACTGGTCCGGTAACTTCGCTGTCCTGTCCGGCGACTAACCATGTATGTCCGATTCATTCGATCGTCTGCCCGGTGATGCGGCGATCAGGTCCGATAAACTCAAGGCTGTGTCCGATAAATTTTGATATTGGTCCGACAAGTTCGCACTCTGGTCCGATAGCTCCGTAATTCTGTCCTGTCTCAGCGGTTGAGAGGCCACTCGTTGATCCAGTGGAAGCCGCGGCTGAGGAGCGGGAACCGGGAATCGTCCAGCCGGCGGAACCGGCCGCGGATCTGCCTGCCGTCCACCGTCCCCTCCAGGGCGAGCACGTCCGGCTCGACCCGCTTGTAGGAGATGGCGGCCTTCCACTCCGGGTCGCAACAGAGCGTGTACCTGTGCGGCCCGGGGTCCAGCCTAAGCTCATACTCGTGGATCGCAGCCTCGTGGGGATACTGGATGCCGATCGCCCCCGGCCAATCGAAGACCAGCCGTCGCCACAGGGTTTCGTCCGTGACCAGCAGCGGCCGGACGGCCCCGTCGACTGCGAGCTCCTCGACCTCCCAGACTCCGTACAACGGATGTCGGGCCGCCAAGTCCGCAAATTGCAGCCTGTCCTTGTAGGACCGGTGGAGCGCAGCGACGGTGACGTACAGGATGAACACCGAGCGGAAGACCAGCGCGGCGCGGTTGCCTTTGCGGCTGGCGAAAAGCGGGGGCGGCTCGGCGGGCGGCACCCGGCGGTTCCGGACGAACAGGCTCGCGAGCCGCCTCAGGTCGGGAACAACCAGAAAGACAGCCATCAGGAGCAAGTGGGATGAGTACTGCTTGACCGGCACGTCGTAGCTGAGGTTGAGCATGACCACGTTGCTCAGGACCCCGATGCACAGGAGCGCGCCGAGCAGCGTGGTGCGGCGGGCGACAAGCAGCAGGCCGCCGAGCACCTCGGCCGCGCCGGTGAAGATGACGTAGGAAATGGACGCCCCCATGAACGTCCATAGGAGCTTCATGGGAGAGCTCTCGCCGATCGGCTGCAGGAGATCGCTCGGAAACGGGGGGCCGAACTGCTCCGGAATTACCTTGTACGCCCCATACAGGATCATCGCGGCCGCCAGCGCGAAGCGGACGTAGACCCGCAGCCATTCGTGGAGCCGCGCGTAGCTGACGCGCCGGCTGTCCAGGAGCGTCCAGATGGCCATGGCCGCCAGCGCGAGGATCAGATAGCAGAAGAGCTGCACGTAGCCGTAGGTCGTGTCCCCGCCGCCCGAGGCGCGCAAACGGACCTCGACCCCGAATACGTGCTCCCCCACCCAAGGCAGGACCGCGTTCCAGATCTCCCTGTACAACTGCTTCAGGACCTCGCCGTAGGCGGGAATGACGTCCAGGGGGAAGGGGAAGTTGTAGAGGGCGAGGTAGCAGAACAGGAACCGGAACAGGGCTCGCCGGACGGATCCCCAAGCGGGAAGTTGCTCCATCTCGCCTCCGTGGTCGGAGAGCCCAGTGTACCGCCTTCCTCTTCACGGCGTCACGATGTTGAACCAGGGATCGAAGAGATCCAGGAGCGAGAACAGCTCGGCCGCCGCGGCCTGATTGCCGCTCACCTGGATCGCTCCGGACTTCACCGCCTGGTCGTAGGTGACCTTTCCGCCGATCACGTCGTTCAGGGTGGCGCGGGTAAGGGTGAGGGTCGCTTCCGCGGCGGCTCCCGGTCGGGCCGGAGAATACTGGAGGACCGCGTTTTCCAGGTTCACGCGCCAGGTCTGCTCGACGTCCGTGAAGACGAAGTCGTAGCGCCCGATCTTGCCGGCGGCGCGCGGGCCGTTCAGGTGAATGGCGACGTAGTCGAGCAGCAGATCGACATCCATCGATTCGACCACCTCGGTGCTCACGCCGCCGCTCTCGCCTCCGGGCTTGAAGACCCCGACCCGGAGCTCCTGCGCTCCCATCAGGAAGAAATTGCGCCAGGGGCCGCTCTCGGCCTGGTAGCCGAGCTGCTCCAGGGCGTCGGCTTCTAGCAGACGGGCCTGCCGGTTGTCCGGATCGGCGAAGACGACGTGGCTCACCAGCTCCGCGACCCAGCGGTAGTCGCCTTGCTTGAAGGCCTCCGCCGCCTTGGCGAGCACGGCGTCGGCGCCGCCCATGGCCTCGACGTAGCGCTTGCCTCCCTCGGCCGGCGGATAGGTGTGCAGGTGCGCCGGGTTGCCGTCGAACCAGCCGAGGTAGCGCTGGTAGACCGCCTTGGCATTGTGGTTGACGGTGCCGTAGTAGCCGCGGTTGAACCACTCTTGGGCGAGGCTCTCGGGCAGCTTGATCATCTCCGCGAGCTCGAGGATCGTGTAGCCCTGGTTGAACAGCCGTGACGCCTGGTCGTTGATGTACTTGTAGAGGTCGCGCTGCTTGGACATGTAGTTGAGGATCTGGGCCTGGCCCCACTTGGGCCAGTGATGGCTGGTGAAGACCACCTCGGCCTCGCCCGCGAAGAGATCGATCGCCTGCTGCAGGTACTTGCTCCATTGCAGCGGATCGCGCACCTTGGCGCCGCGCAGCGTGAGCACGTTGTGGAAGGTGGCGGCCATGTTCTCGGCCATGCACAGAGCCTTGAGATCGGGGAAGTAGAAGTTCATCTCGGCAGGCGCTTCGGTGTTGGGCGTGAGCTGGAAGCGGATGCGCACGCCGTCCACCGTCATCTCCTGGCCGGTCTGAGTGATCGAGTCGGTCGGGTCGAGCAGGGACTTGGTGCCGAGCGAGTTGGTGAGCCCGAGGCCGGCGCTCGTCTGGCCTTTCGGTCCCTTGGGCAGGAACGCGCCGTACATGTAGGTGGCGCGCCGGCCCATCGCGTTGCCGGCGATGACGTTCTCGCTCACCGCCTCTTCGAGGAAGTTGTCGGGAGCGATGATCTTCACCCTGCCCGCCGCCAGGTCCTCGGGGGTCACGATCCCGGCGACCCCGGCGTAGTGGTCCACGTGGCTGTGGGTGAAGATCACGGCCACGACGGGTTTGCGCGGCCGGTGCCTGTAATAGAGGTCGAGGGAGGCGCGCGCGGTCTCCTCGCTGATCAGGGGATCGATGATCAGAAGGCCGGTGTCCCCCTCGATGATGCTGACGTTCGAGAGGTCGTAGCCCCGGACCTGGTAGACGCGGTCGGTGACCTGGAAGAGCCCGGCGATCGTGAGGAGCTGGAGCTGCCGCCAGAGGCTGGGGTTGACCGTGTCGGGGGCGGGCGTATCGAGGTTGACGAACCGCGTGTAGGCGGTCAGGTCCCAGATCGGCAGGGGGGAGTCGCCGCGGATGACGGGCAGGTCGATCTTGGCGATCAATCCGCGCTGCGCCTCCGCGAAGTCCTCGCGGTTCTGAAACGGCAGCTCCTTGAGGACCGCCGCGTTCCTCTCCTTCGTGGCGGCCGTCGCCGGCTTCGGCAGCGCGGCCTGGGCCGGCGCCTCCTGGGCCTCGGCCCGCTGTTGCAGACTGGCGCACAGAAGAATGGCAAGGGCAAGACACCTGATGCTCCGCATATCGTCCTCCTTCCAGGGGAGCGGTTCATGGCTCCGGTCCGGAAGTGGGACGGCGCGGCGAGGTATCCCAGGCTATCCCAGCGCCGCCTCGACCTCGGGCAGGTCGATGAGCAGCGCTCCCCCCACCGTGGAGGCGGTGGGATTGAACTCGTAATCGCGGATGACCCGGCGGAAGACCTCGCGCAGGGCGCGGGCTCCGAGGCGGGGCTGGCGGGCGGCGGCGGCGGCGATGCGGCGGACCGCGGCGGGCGAGAGCGCCAGGTGGACGCCGCGCGTCTCGAAGTAGGCGCGGCTCTGGTGGTAGGAGGAGTCCGGGCTCTCCAGGAAGATGTGGACCAGCTCGTCCGGCCCCAGGTCCTGGAGGAGCACGACCGCGTCGAAGCGGGAGAGGAACTGCGGGCTCATCCCGTACTCGAAGAGGTCTTCGTTGCGCAGCCAGTCCCGCAGGTGGAAGACCAGCACCTCCTGCACCCTGCCCCCCTCGACCATGGTCACCGGCTGGAGCGCGCCGCGGTCCTTCCCGATCGTCACCCGGTCGAAGACCGAGTCGTAGAGCCCCTCGAACGCGCCCGCGCAGACAAAGAGGAGACCGCTCGAATCGATCGTCACCGTGCCGCCGCCGGACCAGTCCGGCAGGTCGAAGGTGACCGCCTCGTTCTCGATCAGGGTGAGCAGGGCTTCCTGGGCACGGATGCCCGCCACGTTCGTCAGACCCCCGACGTGGGAGCGGATCTTGTCGACCTCGTCCACGAAGACCAGCCCGGTGGAGGCCCGGCGGAGCAGCTCGTCCAGACCGGCGTGCGGACCGAGCTGCTCGCGCGCCCTCTGGAGGAGCCGGCCGAGCACGGCCTCGCCCGGACGCCCGCGCTCCGCCTCCTCCCCCAGCACGTTGGCGTGGATGCGCACCACGGTCGAGCGCGAGGCCAGCGCCGGATCGGAGGCGAGGTAGGACTCCACCGCCCGCATGAGCGTGGTCTTGCCGGTCCCGGAGGAGCCGATCATCAGGATGTTGCCGGTGCGCAGGCCGGCCAGGTGCTTGGAGAGGGCCACCGCCATCTCGCGGATGGCGCCGTCCTGGCCGAGGACTCGGCGCGACAGCGCCTCCGCGATCTCCACGGGTCCCAGAATCGTGTCCGTCATTACACCCGTCATCACACCCGCATGAGCACGGCGCCCCAGTGCAGGCCGGCGCCGAGCGCGGCGAAGGCGACCAGCGCGCCCTCGGGCGCCAGGCCTGCCTTGCGCGCCTCGTGAAAGGCCAGCGGCAGGGTGGCGGAGGTGGTGTTCCCGTACTTCTGGATGTTGTTGAAGACCTTGCCGTCGGGCAGCTTGAGCATCTGCTGCGCCTTCTCGTTGATGCGCAGGTTGGCCTGGTGCATGATGAGGAGGTCCAGATCCTCGAGCCCGTAGCCCTGGCGCGAGAGCACCTCGCGCGTGGCCTCTGGCATGCGGGTCACGGCGAGCTTGAAGACCTGCCGGCCGTCCATGACCGGCACGGTGTCGGCGGTCCGGATCATCTCGGGGGTCACCCACGGCCGCCGCGACGATCCGCCGCCCGGCACGTAGAGGATCTCCTTGTGGTTGCCGTCACCGTAGAGGGCGGAGTCCAGAATCCCCCGACCGTCTGCTTCCTGCGCCCGGAAGACCATGGCGCCGGCCCCGTCCCCGAAGAGCACGAGGAGGTGGCGGAACTGGGAGTTCCACTGGAAGTCCTCGTCCGAAAGCGGGCCGGGGTCGCGGCCGTGGAGCACCTCGAAGGTGCGCGCCGAGAATGGCATCAGGGAGGTGTGGACGTCGGTCCCCACGAGGAGGACGTTGCGGGCCACTCCGCTGCGGATCAGGGCATCCACGAGTTGCAGGCCATAGGCGTAGCCCGCGCACTGCTGGCGGATGTCCAGGGCCGGGAGCGGCCGCATGCCGAGCTTCTGCTGGATCAGGGTGCCGGAGCCGGGGAAGTAGTGGTCCGGGGTCATGGTGGCGCAGACCATGTAGTCGATCTCGCTCGCCTCCATGCCGGCGTCGGCCAAGGCGGCCCGGGCCGCCTCGGCGCCGAGGTCGGACGAGCCCACTCCGGGCTCGACGTAGTAGCGGGTCTGGACGCCGCTGCGCTCGCGGATCCACTCGTCGCTGGTCTCGATGATCCGGGCCAGCATGTGGTTGTCGACTTCGAGCGGCGGGACGGCGATTCCGGTCCCTGCCAGGACGGCGCGAGCCTGGGTCATCTGCTCTCCTTACGGGAACGGGTCCGGCGACTGGTCCGGGCGGTGCCTGAGCCGGGGGTCGGTACGGCCGGGAGAATAGGTCACGGTCAGGTCGCCCCGTTTGATGAAACGGTAGAGGTTCGCGGGCCGCCTGCCGTCGAGCCCCGACGGGGAGGTCTCGTCGTAGATCCAGACCTCGAGCGGCGGCTCGCCCGGCGAGGGCGACACCTCGTAGTCCAACTTCTTCGGCGGGCCGTAGAGGATGAACACCGCGCCGCGGTCGGTGCGCCGGCCACGGTAGCCGGCCTCGGTGAAGGCGCGGTCGGCATGGTCGGCGCGCTGCTCGAAGGCCTGGCGCACGGGGTTGCCGGGCGCGTCGCCGTTCGGGTCGCGCTTCGCCCAGAAGGCCTCGACGAACTGCCCCGCCTGCTCGTCGGTGGTGATCGCCTGGAAGGCCTGGATCTCTTCCGGCGTGGCGAGGCGGGAGACGGGTCCGATCAGCCAGCCCGTGTACTCGGGTCCCAGGAACGGGTTGGTCAGGTCGGCGCGGTCGCGCGGGGGAGAGCTGGCGCAGCCCACCAGGAGCAGCAGAAGGGCGGTCTTGGTGGCCTTAGCGACGGCGGAGCAGGTCAAGGAACTCCTCCCGCACGGGTTTCTGGTGGAAGATGCCGCGGATGGCCGAGGTGACGGTGAGCGCGCCCGGCTTCTTGACGCCGCGCATCTCGACGCAGAGGTGACGGGCCTCGATGACCACCATGGCCCCCTGCGGCTGGAGCTTCTCCTGGAGGAAGGTGACCACCTGCTCGGTCAGGCGCTCCTGGAGCTGCGGCCGCTTGGCGTAGAACTCCAGGATGCGGGCGAACTTGGACAGCCCCAGGATGCGCTCGTTGGGGATGTAGGCGATGTGCGCGTGGCCGTAGAAGGGGACGAGGTGGTGGGCGCACATGGAGTAGAAGGGGATGTCCTTCTCCATCACCATGTGGCTGTAGCACTCGTCATTGGGGAAGGTGGTGACCTTGGGCTCGGCCCCCTCCTCCAGCCCGTGGAACATCTCCATGTACATCTTGGCCACGCGGAGGTCGGTCTCGGCGAGGTTGGGGTCGGTCAGGTCGAGCCCGAGCGCGGTCAGGATGCCCCGCACGTGATGGGCCACGACCTCCACCCTGCGCTGCTGGGCCTCGCTCAGGTCGGCCAGGGCGGCAGGCGGGACATGCGCGGGGACGATCACCTCAGGGTCGCTCATCGCTGGCTATCCTACGCCAGACCGGCCCGCCTCTTGCAATCCCTGATAGAGGGCCTGTTCCGGCCCTGCCAAGGACCGTATCCCCGATAGGAGGATCTCTGATGAAAGCACGCGATATCATGACCGAGAACCCCGCTTGCATCACCCCCGAGACAACCGCCCGCCAGGCGGCCCGGCTGATGGAGGACCATGACGTCGGCAGCCTGCCGGTCGTCGAAAGCGAGAGCAACCGCCGGCTGGTCGGCGTGGTCACGGACCGCGACTTGGCGTTGCGCGTCCTCGGCCGCGGCGAGTCGGTGGACGTCGCCGTCCGCGAGGTCATGTCGAGCAACGTCCACTCCTGCCGTCCCGAGGACAGCCTGGACGAGGTCGAGAACGCCATGGCCAGCAACCAGGTGCGGCGCATCCCGATCGTGGACGAGGGCAACCGCATCCTGGGCATGGTCGCCCAGGCCGACCTCGCCCGCGAGCGCAAGGCCGTCGGCACCAAGGACCTGGGCAAGGTCCTGGAGAAGATCTCCGAGCCGGCCGGAGTGGGACGGTAGGCTTGGGGCGATAGGCTATGATCGGGGGTCCAGGAGGCCCCCGATGCTCTACGACCTCTCCCCCATCATCCACCCCGAGATCCCGGTCTGGCCGGGCGACACCCCGTTCCAGTCGCGCCTGACCTGGTCCCTCGCGGAGGGGGGGAGCGTCAACCTGTCGGCGATCACCACGACTCCGCACCTGGGCTCCCACGCCGACGCCCCGTTCCACACCGAGCCGCGGGGCGAGGGGATTGCGGACATGCCCCTGGAGCGCTATCTGGGTCCCTGCCGGGTGGCCAGGGTCCCGCCGCAGCCGCTCATCGAGCCGCGGCACCTGGAGGGGATCGATCTCTCCAATCCCCCCCGCCTGCTGCTCAAGACCGAGAGCGTGCGCGACCGGCGGACGTTCCCCGAACGCTTCTCCGCCATTTCGCCGGAGCTGGCCGCCCTCCTGGGCGAGCGCAAGGTGCTGGTCGTGGGGCTCGATACTCCATCCGTCGATCCCTTCGACAGCAAGACGCTGGATGCCCACCATACTCTCTGGCGGGGAGGCGTCGGCATCCTGGAAGGGCTGGTGCTCGACGGCGTACCCGAGGGGGTCTACGAGCTGATCGCCCTGCCGCTCCGCATGGCCGGGCTCGACGCTTCCCCGGTGCGCGCCGTGTTGCGCACTCTCGAATCCCGATAGAATCTCTTCCAAGGAGGTACTGGTGAACGGCAAGGAGTTCGTCGCGGGACTGATGGAGGAGATGAACCAGCTCTTCGCCCGCCTGGGCGAGACCGACACGCTGGAGGCGGAGTCGGAGGGCCAGGTCGACGTGGTCACCCTGCTCCAGCTCGCGCTCAAGAGCGAGCTGGAGGCCTCGGAGCTCGCCGGCTTCTGGATGCCGACCACCCCCGAGGTGGACGCCAAGATGTGCCTCGCCCTGCAGTGCGGGGACGAGATGAAGCACTACGGCATGATCAGCCAGCGCCTGACCGAGCTGGGCGAGGACCTCTCGGCCTTCGACCCGCTGGCCGACGGCCACAGCCCTCTCTACCAGTACCTGCGCGGCCTGCGCACCACCGTGGAGCGCATCGCCGCCGGCCCGTTCACCAGCGAGGCCATCGCCACCGTGCGCAACGCCCAGTTCGTCCGGTTTTGCCGCTCCGTCGGAGACGAGGGCACGGCCCGCCTGTACGACGAGGTCATCCAGCCCGAGGAGCTGCACCACCACGAGCTGGGCCGCCAGGTCCTGGAGAAGTACGCCTCCACTCCCGAGCTCCAGGAGCTGGCTGCCGCGGCCGTGCGCAACACCCTGGCCATCGCCGACGAGCTCCGCAACCTGGCCGCCAGGACAACCGGCGTCCACAACATCCCCGTCTCCTGAGGAACCCAGATGGCAGAGATCTCGACCGTCGCCGTCCTCGGCGCGGGCACGATGGGGCGCGGCATCGCCCACGTGGCCGCCCTCGCCGGTTATACGACCCATCTGTACGACCCGTTCCCCGAGGCCTTGAAGAAAGCCGAGTCCACGATCCACCGCAACCTCGCCAAGGGGGTGGAGCTGGGCAAGGTCGCCGCGGACCTCGCCGAGCGCACCCGCGGACTCCTGAGCCTCCACGAGGACCTAGGAGGCGCCGTGCGCGAGGCGGACCTGGTCATCGAGGCCGTGCCCGAGGACATGGGTCTCAAGATCCGGACTTTTCAGGAAGTCGTCCGCAACTGTCCGGAGCACGCGTTCCTGGCATCGAACACCTCGGCGCTTTCCATCACGGAGATGGCCGCCTCGACCGGCCGGGCCGGCCGCTTCGCGGGCATGCACTTCTTCAACCCGGTGCACGTGATGAAGCTGATCGAGCTGGTCCGCGGCCTCGAGACCTCGCAGGAGACCCTCGACACCCTGCGCGAGGTGGGCGTGCGCATGGGCAAGGAGATGGTCACGGTCAACGAGTCGCCCGGGTTCGTCACCTCGCGCATCAACGCCCTGATCGGCAACGAGGCGTTCCGCATGCTCCAGGAGGGGGTGGCGAGCGCCGGGGACATCGACAAGGCGCTCAAGCTCGGATTGAACCATCCCATGGGTCCGTTCGAGATGGTGGACCTCGTGGGGCTGGACGTGCGCCTGTCGATCCTGGAGTTCCTCCACCGCACCCTGGGCGAGGCCTACCGGCCGAGCACGCTCCTGGTCCAGCACGTGCGCGCCGGCCGCCTCGGGCGCAAGGTCGGACGGGGCGTCTACGACTACAACGAGCAGGGAGAGAGAGTCCGATGAGCGACCTGAAAGGCCGGATCGCGCTCGTCACCGGGGGCAGCAGCGGCCTCGGTTTCGCTTCAGCCAAGGCCCTGGCCCGACGCGGAGCGCGGGTGGCCATCGCCAGCCGGGGAGGGGAGAAGCTGGACAAAGCGAGGGAGCGGCTGGCGTCTGAGGGATCCGAGGTGATCGCCGTGCCCGCGGACATCCGCGACGCCGATGCCCTCGCCAACCTGGTCCACGAGGTGGAGCGCCGCCTCGGACCCGTGGACGTCCTGGTCGCCAATGGCGGCGGCCCGCCCGCCAAGCCGGCGGTGGACACCACCGAGGAGGACTGGCAGGTCGCGATCCCTCTCGTGCTCCTCTTCGTGCCGCGGCTCTGCCGGCTGGTCCTCCCGGGCATGAGGGAGCGCCGCTGGGGACGGGTCGTGGCCATCAACTCCGTTTCCACCCGGCAGCCGATCCCCGCCCTCGCCCTCTCGAACAGCCTGCGTCCGGCCGTGGTCGGGTACCTGAAGACTCTGGCGCAGGAGGTGGCGCCGGACGGAGTGACGGTCAACGCCGTCCTGCCGGGCTATACCCGGACCGAGCGGCAGGAAGAGCTGACCGCGGCCGCCGCAGCCCGGACGGGCAAGAGCGTGGAGGAGATCGCCGCCGGCCGGATCGCCGACATCCCCATGGGCCGCGTGGCCGAGCCGGACGAGATCGGAGCCATGGTGAGCTTCCTCTGCTCGCCCGAGGCCTCCTACGTCACCGGCCAGGCGATCGCGGTGGACGGAGGCTACGTCAAGAGCCTGCTGTAAGCTCCCGGACCCCAAGCTCCACCCGCCGGGCCAGCTCGGGAAGAGCGCCGGCATCCACCGAGCAGTGGGCGATCCGGAGATACCGGGGCTCCAGCGAGATCAACCCGGTTTCGTGATGCTCCAGCAGGTGGAGCCGGATCTGCTCCGAGGTCAGGCCGAGCGCCTCGGGCAGCTCGACCAGGGCGAAGCAGCCGGAGTTGAAGGGGAGGACCGTGAGCAGCCCGGGGTCCGCTTCGGCCAGGGCATCCTTGAGCGCCCGGTAGCGCCCTTCCAGGAGCAGCCGCACCCGCTCGACCTCGTCTCCGATCCTCTCGTTGCGCAGCGCCTGGAGCAGCACCACCTGGCTCGGGGCCAACGGCGAGCCCACCCCGGAGCGCACCAGCATCTTCACCTTGCTCTCCATCGCGCGGGCCGCGTCCGACTCCGGCTCCAGGCCGAAAGTGAGGAAACCGACCCGGCCGCCAAAAAAAGAGAGCTCCTTTGTCGCGCCATCGACCTTGACGGGCACCAGATTAGAATGAGACCCGATCAGGTCCCAGAAGAGGGAGGCCCGGGGGACATCCGGCTCGTATACGAACCCGGCATAGGCATCGTCGCAGACCACGACGAGCGGCCGGCGCTCCGCCACCTCCACGAGGCAGGCGCGGACCGCCGCGCGCTCCTCCGAGGTCAGCGAGTAGCCGCCCGGGTTCGAGGGCAGGTTCAGGAGGGCCACCGCCGGCTCGCCGTCCGGAAGTCCGGAGAGCGCCTCGGAGATTGCGCGGACGTTGTAATATCCGTCCACGTACCCGGGAGCCGTCAGGACCCTGGAGCCGGTGCGGACCGCGAACGCCTGCCGGTAGTTGCCCCAGTAGGGCTGCGGGACCGCCACCGCCTTGCCCTCGCCGCCGAAGAGGTCGGCGGCCAGGGAGAGTCCGTGGCTGATCCCCACGGTGACCAGCGGCAGGCTCGACGGGAGCGCGGGATCGACGCCTCGCCGCTGCCAGACGCGCCAGAGGCGCCGCAGCTCGGTATTTCCCTCGACCCGGCCTTCCACGGGCGAGACGGACAGCGCCTCCAGGTCCCCCTCGGGGAGCCGGAACGCGTCCAGGACCTTGGAGGGCAGGCGGACCGCGCCAGTCGTCCCGAGAGAGCCAGGCTGGAAGAAGGCGCGGCGGCCCAGGGTTGAAAGGGCGCGGAAGAGCGCCGGAGCTTCGCGCTCCAGCGCCGCGTTCAGACGGAGGGCATCGTCGAAGCCGCTCATCGGCAGGAGTATAAGGGTTGAAACGGGGTCTGACCGCTTTGATGAAGAACTTTTGCAGGTTGACAAATGCGCTCCGGAAGTCCACGCTGATCTACACCGTCATGAGTCTGATTCCTCTCGCCGCAGGCCTGCATGGAGCCCCTATGCCCGAGCCGATCTCGTATACCTTGCGCTTCCCGGCTCCCCAGACCCATTACGTCGAAGTGGAGGCGGCCGTCCCCACGGACGGTCGGTCCGCGGTCGAGCTGATGATGCCGGTCTGGACGCCGGGGTCGTACATGGTGCGGGAGTACGCGCGCAACCTGGAGACGGTGACGGCCGCGGACGGGGCGGGCGAGCCGCTCCCGGTCGCGAAGACGAGCAAGAACCGCTGGCGGGTGGAGACCCGGGGGCTGCTGCGGATCACGGTGCGCTACCGCGTCTACGCCCGCGAGATGTCCGTGCGCACCAACTACGTGGACGAGGGCTTCGCCATCCTGAACGGCGCGCCCACGTTCCTGACCCTGGTGGGGGGCGAGAAGCGGCCCCACGAGGTCCGGGTGGTCCTGCCGCCCCAGTGGCGGACCGTGGTCAGCCCTCTTCCCCAATCTCTTCCCGAACAGGGGGGCGTCTACCGCGCGCCGGACTTCGACACCCTGGTGGACTCGCCGATCTACGCCGGCAACGCGCCGGTCTACCGCTTCGAGGTCGGAGGCCGTCCCCATCTCCTCGTCAACGAGGGCGAGGGCGGGGTCTGGGACGGCCCCCGCTCGGCCGCCGACGCGGAGCGGATCGCCCGCGAGCAGGCGGCCTTCTGGGGCGTGATCCCCTATGAGCGCTACGTCTTCTTCAACCTGATCACCGAGGCGGGAGGCGGGCTGGAGCACCGGGACTCCACCGTCCTGATGACCAGCCGCTGGAAGTCGCGCACCCGCGAAGGTTACGGCGACTGGCTGGCCCTGGTGAGCCACGAGCTCTTTCACGCCTGGAACGTGAAGCGCCTGCGCCCGGCGGAGCTCGGCCCCTTCGACTACGAGTCGGAGGTCTACACGCGCAGCCTCTGGTTCGCCGAGGGGGTGACCTCCTATTACGACGAGCTGCTCGTCCACCGCGCCGGGCTGTCCAGCCGGGACGAGTACCTGAAGGAGCTGAGCAAGCAGATCGAGACCTTGCAGACCACGCCCGGCCGCCTGGTCCAGCCGCTGGAGGGCTCCTCCTTCGACGCCTGGATCAAGTACTACCGGAAGGATGAGAACTCGGTCAACACCGGCATCAGCTACTACACCAAGGGCGACGTGGTCGCCTTCCTGCTCGACGCCCGCATCCGGCGCGCCACGGGCGGGCTGCGCAGCCTCGACGACGTGCTGCGCCTGGCCTGGCGGCGGTACTCGGGCGACCGGGGCTTCCGGCCCGAGGACCTGCGCGCCCTGGTCCAGGAGGTCGCGGGCGCGGAGCCGATCCCGTGGATGGAGCGCGCGCTCACGACCACCGAAGAGCTGGACTACTCGGAGATGCTGGAGTGGTACGGCCTGCGGTTCGTGGAGAGCGACGAGGAGGACGGCGACGGCAAGGACAGTAAGAAGGACAAGAAGGACGAGGAGCCGCCGGGGTGGATGGGGATCGAGACGGAGATCCAGGCCGGGCGCATGCTGGTGACCCAGGTGACGAGGGACACGCCCGCGTACGAGGCCGGGATCAACGTAGGTGACGAGCTGATCGCCCTGGGGGACTACCGCGTGCCGCCCGAAGGCTGGACGGACCGGCTCAAGGCGTACCGCCCGGGGCAGAAGGAGTCGCTGCTGATCGCCCGGAGGGAGCTCCTCATGCGCCTGCCCCTGGTCTTCGGAGAGAAGCCGCGCCTGCGCTGGAAGCTGGAGCCCGACCCGGCAGCCACCGAGGAGCAGCGCTCGCGCCTGGAGGCCTGGCTCCGCGGATCGGAGCCCAGGGCGGCAGCGGCGGAAGCGGAGGCGGCGATGGAAGAGTCGCGCCGGTAATCAAGCAAAGCTCCACGTCCGCACCGCCCACTCCTCCCCTTCCCGCTCGCGCTCGAGGGCGATCGCTCCGATGTAGTCCGGGGCGGGACGCAGGTGCTCGAAGAGCCAGCGCGAGGCGGCCTCGGCGTCGCCACGGAGGGTGAGCATCCGCGGAGGCTCGCCCGGGGCGAGGGTGACGTCGAACGAGTCCAGCGGCGCGCCCAGCCCTTCCCCCACGGCCTTGAGGTAGGCCTCCTTGCGGGTCCAGCAGTTGAAGAAGGTCTCCTTCTTGTCCTCCGCCGGAATCCCGCGCAGCACCACCCTCTCGCTCTCGGAGAAGAACCGCTCCGCGATCTGCTCGCAGTCGGGCATCGGCTTCATGTACTCGATGTCCACGCCGATCTCCCGTCCCAGCACGAAGCCGATCAGCGCCATCTCGTCTGAATTGGACAGGTTGAAGTACAGATCCCCCGCGTCCTGGAGGAACGGCTTGCCCCTCGGACCGTAGGTGAAGTGGACCAGCTCCGGCCGCGTTCCCTGGTAGGCGGCGAGGAGGGAGCGGAGCGCGCCCCGCCCCACGATGTACTGCCTGCGGTGGCGGTCGAATCGGAAACGCTTCGCCCGCGCCCATTCGTCCTCAGAGAGGAAGCGGCCGAGGGCCTCGACCCGCTCGGCGGGCGGATCGAGGCGCAGGGACCAGACGTGGATCTCCCCTGGCGCGAGCTGCAGGCCGGAGGGAGAACGAGGAGGGAATCCGCTCACGCGCGTTGGGGCGCCTGGCTCAGGACCTCGGCCAGGTCGCGCGCCACCGCCTCCAGGACCATGTCCCTGTTGGCGTGAATGAAGAAGTGGTCTCCCGGCAGCATGCGCAGCCGGAAGCGGCCGCGGGTGTGATCCTTCCAGGCCGCGGCCTGTTCGCGGGAGACCTCCTTGTCGCCGAGCCCGCCGAAGCTGGAGATCCCGATCTCGAAGGGCTCCTCCTCCTTGTAGACGTAGGTCTCGTTGACCGAGAAATCGGCGCGCAGGACCGGGATTAGCAGCTTCATCAGCTCGGCGTGCTGCAGGACCTCTTCGGGCGTGCCGTTGAGCTCCCGGATCTTCTCGATGAACTCCGGCTCCGGCAGCTCATGGATCGGCTCGTCGTGATCCGGCTCCTGCGGCGCGCGCCGGCCCGAGACGAACAGGTGCAGCGGCAGCGCCTGGCCCCGGCGACGAAGCTCCCGGGCGAGCTCGAAGCTGAGCATCGCCCCCATGCTGTGGCCGAAGAAGACGAACGGCAGGTCCCGGAAGTAGGGCTGAAGAGCGTCGGCGAGCGCCTGGACCAGGAGCTCCGGACGCTCGAACGGGGCCTCGCGCAGCCGGCCCTCGCGGCCCGGGAGCTGCACCGGGCAGACTTCGACGTCCGGCAGCGCTCCCGGCGATCCCGCCCAGCCGCGATAGGCGGAGGCTCCGCCTCCGGCATATGGGAAGCAGAACATCCGCGCGCGGGCGCGCGGATTCACGTCGCGGTAGGCGAGCCACCGCTCCGTCGGTTGGGGTGCAGGCCTCACGGGGGAATCAGTTGGAGCCCTGAGCCTGCCGCTCGCGCTCCATCTCCTCCATCTTCTTGCGGAGGGAGAGCGGCCGCATGTCGGTCCAGACCTCCTTGATGTAGTCCAGGCACTCCTGCTTCGGGCCGCTCTTGCCGACGTCGTTCCAGCCCAGCGGGTTCTCGCGGTGGGCGGGCCAGATGGAGTACTGCTCTTCGTGGTTCACAACTACCTTGTAGATCGTGTTGTCCTCGCGCTCTTCCCAGCTCATGTGATTCTCCTTCGGAAAGTTCATCGCCGCTCCGAGGGTATCCCGGGATGGCGGAAGCGTTCTTCTATAGAAGTGTCACCACCGGCCAGGGCGTGACACCCAATCTCGTCGAGCTTATCAGGCGCTCGCTCCTTCAGCCAGGATGTGCCGCGCCCGGGCCCTGCCCAAGGCCCTTACCAGCACCTCCAGATCCTCCGGACCGGTCCCAAAGTGGGTGATGCAGGCGCGCAGCGCCGGCCCGAGCTCCCCCAGGTTGGCCACGCTGATCCAGGCCTCCCCCGAGCCCACCACGTCCGCGGCCACCGCCTCCAGGAAGGATGCTCCACGATCCCTGTCCCCATCCACGAAGTTGACCAGCGGCAGCGGCGTGTCGTTCACCACCGCCCAGCCCTCCTCGCCCAGGCGCCGGCGCAGGAGGTCCCCCATGGCGGTCTGGTGCCGGATCGACTGCTCGTAGCCCTCCCAGCCGGCCACGGCGAGCGACAGGAACACCTTGAGGCCGATGAAGCGCCGCGACCACTGCATGGAGTGGGCGTAGGGGTCCGGACCGGAGACGTTCCTGGGCATGTAGCCGGTCGCCACCCGGAAGGTCCGTTCCAGCAGGCCGGGCTGGCGGGTCAGGAAGAGGCCGGCGCCCATGGGCACCGACAGCCACTTGTGAGCGTCGAAGGTGATGGAGCTGGCGCGGCCGATCCCTTCGACCACGTGCCGCAGCTCTGGCACCAGGGCCGCGGCACCGCCCCAGGCCGCGTCGACGTGGAGCCAGAGCCGCTCCTCGTCGGCGATCTCCGCGATCTCGGCGAGGGGGTCCACCGCTCCCGAGCCGGTCGTGCCGGCCGTGGCCACCACCAGGATCGGAGTGGCCCCCTCCTCCCGGTCCGCCCGGATGCGGGCCGCGAGGTCGCCGGGGCGCATGCGCAGGGACGAGTCGAGCCGCACCTCCCGCACGGCCTCGGTGCCGATCCCGGAGAGCCGCGCCGCCTTGAGCACCGAATGGTGAGTCTCCCCCGTGACGTACACGGTCGGCTGGCTGCGCAGGGCCAGCATGCCGCGCCGGCCCACCTCGGGAAAGGCCCGGGTCAGGGCCAGGAGCAGCGCCGTGTGGTTGGCCTCCGCGCCGCCCGAGGTGAAGGTCCCCTCGGCCCGCGCCGAGTCATATCCGAAGCGCTCCGCGAAGGCGCGCACCAGGTGCTGCTCGACCTCGGCCGCGAACGGGCTGTGGCTCCAGGCCGCGAGCTGCGGGTTGAAGGCCGCCACCAGGGCGTCGGCGGCGATGCCCATGGTGGCCGGGGCCGGGTTGAACAGCCCGAAGTAGCGCGGGTGGGGCGTGTGCACCTGCCCGTGCCACAAATTCTGGACCGCGAAGTCGAGGGCCGCCAGGGGATCGGCCGGCTGCCCGAAATCGAACGGAGAGAGCCGGCCGCGCAGGGCCTCGACGTCCAAGGTCGGAGCCACCGGGGCATTGCCGGCATGGCCGACCTCCGTGGTGTATCTCTCGATGGCCTCGACCATGCGCTGCCAGAGCTCGCCGCGGGTTTCGGCCGAAAGCGTCAACATCCTTGTCTCCTTCATCAACGTCCGCGCCAGATCTTCCAGCGGTCCACGACTTCCTGGCCGCGCTGGCTGCGCTGGCTGCGAACACCGCGGACCACCACGTACTCGTCGAAGCAGGCCGCCGTCAGGCACGAGTGGTTGGGCAGGACCCTCACCTGCGAGCCTACCGGCCGCGGCGCGCTCAGGATGCCGTGCTCCTGGGACAGGGCCGTGAGCCGCGCCTCCGCGCTCAGCGCGCCCGCCTCGTAGTCCGCGAAGACCTCGCCCATCGAGGTCCCGAAGCCGGGATCCTTGGACAGGGCGAGCGCGCCCGCATCCGTGATGCACCAGGACCGTCCCGGCTGCGCCGAGACCACGCTCGCGAGCACCGTGACCGCGCAGTCCCGGGCCTCGCACCCGCCCAGGCTCACCTGCTCGAAGTCGTTGAAGGCGTAGTTGCCGGGCCGCGCCTCGGTGACTCCGTCGAGCCCGCGGACCGTCCACATCGCCGGCGTGGAGCCCACGCTCACCCCCGGCACCTCGATCCCCTCGCCCCGCAGCCGGTCCGCGAAACCGGCCATGACGCTGCGCTCCTCCTCCGCCACGGCCGCGACCTCCTCCGGGCTCTTCGCGTGATAGGCGTGGCCCGAGTGGGTGAGGATGCCGTCGAGCGTCAGGCGGGACGATCCCGCCACGGCGCGAGCCAGCTCCAGGGCCTGGGGAGACTCCGGGTCGACCCCGGCGCGGTGATAGCCGCAGTCGACCTTGATCCAGACGTGGAGCGGCCCCCGGAGATCATCCAGAGACTCCAGCGCCCGGACCGCCTCCATCGTGTCCACCAGCAGGCGGAGGGTGATCCTCTGCGCCAGCTCGCGCACCTCGTCCAGCCGGGAGAGCTGGACCGGGAAGGCCCAGGTGACGTCGTCGAACCCGTGGCCGGCGAACACCCGGGCCTCGTGCAGGGTCGAGACCGTGATCCCGGTGATCCCCAGGGCGCGCTGCCGCTCGGCCACCTCGACGCACTTGTGGGTCTTCACATGGGGCCGCATGGCGACTCCCAGACGGGAGCACCTCTCGGCCATCCGGCTCAGGTTGCGCTCCAGGACGTCGAGGTCGAGGAGAAGCGCGGGGGTGGGTACGCGGTCCAAGGACATCAGGGTCTCCCGGAAGGGGGTACATCATAGAGTACGATCGCGCCCGTGGCGACGACGACCTCTCCCCCTCCCCTGCCCCGCTGTCCGAAGACTCCGAACTGCGTCTCGACCCAGACGTCGAACCCGAAGAAAAAGATGGACCCGATCCCCTACTCCGGCACGCCGGAACAGGCCCGCGAGCGGCTCCTGGCCATCCTACGGAACTGGCCCCGCGCGCGGATCACCCGCGACGAGCCCGGGGCGGTCACGGTGGAGTGCCGGTCCGCGCTCTTCCATTTCGTGGACGACGTGGACTTCCGCTTCGACGACGAGGCGAGGCAGATCCACTTCCGCTCGGCGGCCCGGACCGGCTCCTTTGACTGGGGGGTGAACCGCCGCAGGATGGAGGAGATCCGGCGGCTCTACCTGGAGAGGAATTGACGTCCGGAGCTGCGGATCTCACCCCTCTCCTCTACGCTCCGCACTTGCGGAACGGCCGCTTCTTCTGCCCCTGGGGACAGGCGCCCAACCGCTTCACCGACCTCTTGAAGTGGAAGCTCTCGGGCAAGTCGGCCTATGACCGCAAGGCTCCCCTGCAGATCCCGGTGGTACAAAACGACGGTGCCTATATCAGGGACAAGGGCCAGCCAGTCTCGGTGACCTGGGTGGGGCACTCCACGTTCGCGGTCCAGGATGAAGGGGATGTCTTCCTCACCGATCCTCACTGGGGAGCGCGGGCCCTGGTGCCGCCGCGGCTCAGCCCGCCGGGCATCCCGCTGTCCTCGGTACCGGAGGATGCCTTCGCGGTCCTCTCCCACAACCACTACGACCACCTGGACACCTGGACGGTCCGGCGGCTCCCCCGGTCCATCCCCTGGTTCGTCCCCCTGGGGCTCGGACGATGGGTGCGGGAGCACGGCCCTTCCCAGCCTTCCCAGGTCACTGAGCTCGACTGGTGGCAGAGCGCCCGGCACGGGCGGTGGACGGTCACCTGCCTGCCTGCCCAGCACTGGTCCAACCGGATCGGCATGGCCCGGAGCTCCACCCTCTGGTGCTCCTGGCTCCTGGACAACGGCGCCCGCCGCTACTACTTCGCGGGCGACTCGGGCTGGTTTCCGGGCTTTGCCGAGATCGGCCGCCGGTTCGGACCCATCGACGTGGCCTTCCTCCCCATCGGTGCCTACGAGCCGCGCTGGTTCATGCGGCCCCAGCACATGGACCCCGCCGAGGCCCTGCAGGCGTTTCATGACCTGGGCGCAAGACACATGATCCCCATGCATTGGGGGACCTTCGACCTCACCGACGAGCCCCCGGATCTCCCCCCTCGCGTGCTCCAGCAGGCCGCAAGCGGGGCGGAAGGGGTCCACGTCCTGGCCGTGGGAGAGCGCTGGCGGCTCTGAGACCCGTGCTAGAGTTGAGCCGCCCCGGAGGGAAAGCCCGCCGGACCTAAGGGGGAAACAGCCTTGGACGAAGGGTCCGACGTTTGATGAGATCTTCCGCCCAGCCACTGCCGTCGCGGCCATCCCGCCCTTCGCGGGAGCAGCCGCGGCGTCGGCCGGCGCCGGCCCCGAGCCGGCCCGTCCAGCTCCCGCTCTTCGGCGAGGCCACGCCCTCCCTGCCGGAGACCTCCCGGCCGCGGCTCGTCCCCAACCCCGACGCCTACCGGCTCGAGCTTCTCCGGCGCCTGAACCGCCTCTCCTCCGGCCGCCTCCGCTCCCTCACCCTGACCGACAACCGCCGGACCATCCTGAGCGTCCGCCCGGCACCGGCGGCCGACCGCACCCGGCTGGAGCTGCGCATCCACCACTCCTTCCTGGAGGCGCCCGAGGACGTCCTGCGCGCCGTCGCCGACTTCGTCGACAGCAAGAAGGGGAGCGAGCGCGCCCGCCAGGCGCTCAACCTGATCCGCGAGCACTTCTCCCGCCACAAGGGCGCCGCGGGCCGGGTCCGGCGGCCGGTGCTCCGGTCCGCGGGATGCGTCCTCGACCTCAGGGAGATTGTCGACGACCTCAACCGCCGCTACTTTGAGGGCCGCCTGTCCGCGGAGGTCACCTGGGGACGGGCCACGGGGGCCGCGGGCCGCGTCTGCCGGCGCGGCCGCACGGCGAGCCTCCAGCTCGGGAGCTACTCCTACGAGGACAACCTGATCCGGGTGCACCGCGTGCTCGACAACCCCGACGTCCCCCGCTACGTGGTCGAGGCCGTGGTCCACCATGAGCTGCTCCACGCGGACATGCCCCCCGAGGTCCGCAACGGGCGCCGCTTCTTCCACACGCCCGAGTTCCGCCAGAGGGAGCGCCAGTTCCGCAACCTCGGCCGCGCCAACGCCTGGATCCAGGAGCATCTGCCCGAGCTGCTCCGGGCACGGCGCGAAGCCCAGCGGCGGCTGAAGCGGCGGTAAGACCTCCGCCCTACGGCTTGAAGGGGCCCTAGGGCTTGAAAGGCAGCGCCGGTCCCAGCTTCCTTGCGATCCGGTCCTGGATCCAGTGCGGGTCCCACCACTCCACCGGGGTCACGGCGAGCCCCTGGAGGAGCATGGTGAAGTGGAGGTGGTCGCCGCCGGCCAGGCCGGTCTGGCCCGAGCGGCCGAGCTCATGGCCGCGCTCCACCATCTGCCCCTCCTGGACCGCGATGGACGAGAGGTGCCCGTAGAGGCTCTGCAGACCGTAGCCGTGGTCGATCACCACCGCGTTGCCGTAGATCCCGAAATACCTCGCCAGCACCACCTTGCCGCGGTTCGACGCCCGGATGGCGTCGCGCTCCACCGAGGCCATGTCGAACCCCAGGTGGTCCTGCTGGTCGATCGGCTTGTCGTTGTAGATATAGGTCCGGCGGTCCGCGAAAGCGGCCGTGATCGCGGCGTTGATCATGGGCAGGAAGGGCTGGTTCCAGAGGAACCGCCGCTCCGACTTCTCCCCCAGATCCTTGAGATGCTGCGCGTTGATCTTGCGCAGGTCGCGGTTGATCGCCAGGTAGTTCTGCAGCAGCCCCCCCTTGTCGTCGATCTCGGGCGACTGCGACAGGATCTCCGGCACGACCTTGTTCATGAAGGGGTCTGAGACCTGGATCGTGTCCTTGCCCATGGGCCGGGGGGTGAACTTGTCGATGAAGGCCGCCTCCGCCCGGTTGCCCACTTCATCAATGGCTACCAGGCGGATCTTGGACGGGTCCGAGTTGTCGTAGGGGAGGGCGAAGAGCGCGAAGCGCTGCTGCTTGCCGCCTCCGGGCATGGGGAAGCCCGGGAACCACCAGGCCCCGGACTGCACGCCGTCGCGCACCGCGCCCTCGCCGACCTGGTAGACCACCAGCTCGGAGCCCCCCTGGGCCGTGTAGTGGAAGTTCGAGAGGATCGCCAGCGAGGGCGGCGCCAGCCGGACCGGCAGCTTCACCTCGGCTACCGCAGGAACCGGCCGCCGCAGCCAGGTGCCCTCGCGCTCGGCGCTCACACGAATGATGGCGTCGCCCGAGCGCAACCCCTTGACCGTGTCGCGCCCCACGTCGACCGTCATCTCGATCGGCGGAGGCGTGCCCAGGGTCCACGCGGGCTTCGGCTCGAAGGTCTTCTCCTGGACCGGCTTGACGTCCGATCCCTGGACCACCTCGACCCGGACTTTCGTGACCCGCTGCGGGTCTTCGACGCGAACTTTGATCGGCGTCCGCCGGCCGATGCCCGGCAGGCCGGGCTCCACTGTCACCTTGGGCTCGGCCCCCGTGTAGAAAGTCGCCGCGGCCACGGCCGCGACCACCAGGAGGGCCAGGATCATCAGGATGCGCAGAAAACAGCCGGCAGCGGCTTTGTCACGGTCACGTCGAACCATCGACTCCCTTTCACTGCAAATCTGGGTTGCTGGTCTGCGGGCGGCCGGGCAGCCCCTTCAGGATCTCGCGCTTGTCGTTGTAGGCCGAGCGCGCCTGCACGTACTCGGCGTGGCTGAACCCCAGCTCGCTCGCGATCTGGCGGATCTGGGTCTCCTCGGCGCCGGTGATCGACTCGTCCGCGGCCGAGACGGCGAACAGGCAATCCATCAGCTCCACGCACTGCTCCCGCGTGGCCAGCTCCTTGAACTCCCGCGTCACCAGGAAGTTCTCCGTCCCCCCGAAGAGCCGGTTCTGCGCCTTGGCGATCTGCACGGCCAGCGCGGCCTGGTCCGCGGGCAGGTGCCCCAGCGCATGGAGGATGCGCTCCATCTTGAAGGTCTCCTCCTCGCTGACGCTCAGGTCGGCGTTGGCCACCCGGGACAGGAGGTAGGCGAACGCCGCCACGTAGCGCGCCCGTTCGGGCTCCAGCGCCTCCAGCTCTCCGGCGATGCGGCGGATCGCCTCGACTTCGCTCTCCGGCCGCCCCTCGCCGTCACCGGCCAGGGTCCCGAACAGCCGCTTCAGGATGGACATGACACGGACCTCCTCCCGGCCGCTGATCCTATCCCGATCCTACCCAAGCCTGGGATCAGGGCAAAACTTACATTCTTGCGAGGAGAAACGAAACGGGAATGGGGGGCTGGTGGACGTTTGTTCAAGGCAGTGGAAAGCGCACACCCGATGGACGATCCCGCTCGCAACGGAGAGGGAGCTTCCGTCGAAGAATTTACAACGCTGGCTCGCCCTGGAGGTGTGGTGAAGCACTCTCGCTTTCGTCTTGTCCTTGCCGTCCTATTGATCTGCGTCGCCGCACTGGTGCACGTCGCGCTCAGCGTTCCAAAAGGAGCGCAGGCCGCTCTCTCCAACCCCACACCCGCCCGAGCCTCCCGTCCGTCCGTCCCCACCGGCCTTTACGCCCAAGCCGCCCGAGCCCTGCGCCAGTCTAATTTGCAAGAGGCGCGCCAGCATCTCGAGGCCGTGGCCGAGGGCAACCCGAAGGAAGCCAAGCGCGCCCGGCTCCTGGAGGCTCTCTACGCCTCCGAGGCCGGCGACGCCGGGCTCGCCGAGGAGCTGCTCGCCGACGCTCCCGCCCCGGACCGGGTCCTGGAGGACTGGCGGCTCTTCCTCCTCGCCGAGAGCGCCCTGGAGAACGACGGTCCCGAGGCCGCCATGGCTGCGATGGCCGCGCTCGACCGGCTGCTCGCCGGCTGCCCGGATTCGCCGCTCCGGCCGCAGGCCTATGTCCAGGCTGCCCGGCTCGCCCATGAGCAAGGGGACGAGCGCCGCACCCTCTCGCTGATCGAGGGCGCCCGCCGCGAGGGCTTCATTGGCGAGGCCGCGGTCGAGCTGGAGAACCTGGCCTGGGAGATCGGCCGCGAGATCGACGACGACGACGTGAGCCGCGAGGCCGGACGCCGCCTGCTGACCCGGGCCCCCCTGACCGCCGGGGCCCTGGGCGTGGCCGACACCTTCCGCGCCATGGATGGCAACCTGGACTGGGCCAGCATCCTCTCCGCCGGCGAGGTCAAGCAGCGCGCCCGCTCCTTCCTCGCCGTCGATCGCCTCTCCGCGGCCCTCGACACCCTCGACAACGTGCCCCAGGCGGAGCGTGACGTCGAGTGGCACGTGCTCCGCGCCCGCGCCCTTACCGAGTCGGGCGATGCCCGGGAGGCACTGGCCGTGCTCGACTCTGTGCCGGCCCAGACCCAGGAGGACCGCGCCGGGGTGGAGTGGGAGCGCGCCATGGCCACGGCCCGGCTCGCCCGCAAGGAGGACAGCAACGCCCTGCTGGAGACAGCCCACCGCCACCTGGCCAACGCCGTCCGCCTGGGCGCCACCGACCTCTCGAAGGATGCCCTGCGCGACCTCTACGAGGACTTCCTCGACGCCGGGCTGGTGCCGCAGGCCGTGGACGCCCTCAAGGTGCTGCGCCAGGTCGATCCGGGCGACGCCACCGGCGCGCGCGACCTCTGGGAGCGCGGCTGGACCCGCTACGGCAGGGGCGACTTCGCCGGCGCCGTGACCCTGTGGGCCGATCTCTCCGAGGTCTACCCCGAGCACGGCGACGCCCAGCGCGGCCGCTACTGGCAGGCCCGCGCCCTGGAGCAGCTCGGCCGGCCGGACGAGGCCCGCGAGATCTACGGCGCGATGGTCGCCTCCAACGATACGAGCGATTTCTACAACCGCCGCGCCATGGCCCGCCTGGGCGTGCCGCCGGTCTCCGCGGAGATCCAGCTCGCCAAGGCCTCCTCGGTGGTCTGGCCGTCCGATCCCGCGCTCGAGCGGGCCAAGCTGCTCACCGACCTCGGCCTGGACGGGCTCGCCCAGCGCGAGATGGAGCTCGTCGAGAAGACGGCCAATCACCGCGACCTGCTCGCCCTGCGCGCCATCGTCCTCGGCCGCCAGGGCAAGCGCCGGGGGAGCATCGCGCTGCTCCGCGAGGCCTTCCCGGCCCTGGGCGGCCCGCAGCAGTCCACGGTGCCGGAGGAGATCCTCCGCGCCTACTACCCCCTGGACTACGAGGAGACGATCCGCGCCGCCGCGGCCGCCAACGGTCTGCCGGCTCACCTCGTGGCGGGGATCATCCGCCAGGAGAGCGCTTTCGATCCCCGGGCCACGAGCCCGGTTGGAGCGCGCGGCCTGATGCAGCTCATGCCCGGCACGGCCAAGGAGATGATCTCCCGCCTCGACGCCAGCTACCCGGAGGACGGCCTGTACGACCCGGAGCTCAGCATCCAGCTCGGCACGGCCTACTTCGCACGGCTCCTCAAGATGTTCGACGGCAACGTCGAGCTCGCCCTGGCGGGCTACAACGGCGGGCCGAACCGGATCCGCCGGATGTGGAACGAGGCCGGCACCGAGCTCGACGACTTCGTCGAGAACATGGACCTCGACGAGTCCCGCGACTACGTCAAGCGCATCCTGGTGCTGGCGGACAGCTACCGCCAGCTCTACCCCGCCGCCGGCTGACCGCCGCTCCGGAAGGGCCCGTCCGTGTAAGGACGGGCCCTTTCCTTCTCTCGCCTCGCACCGGATTACAAGGACCACAAGGACACCAGGGACCTCAAGGACGGGGAAGGCTTCGGCTCACCTCGTGTCCTTGAGGTCCCTGGTGTCCTTGTGGTCCTTTTTTCCGCCGGGGGCGCGGATTTTGCAGATATCTGTCGCATCGCGAGCCCAACGGAAAACAGATAGTTCGTCAGCACCGGCATTTGGAACAGGAACAGCTCATCACGCTCGGGAACGGGTTTTCGGAGGCGCAGAGCCGCATCGTCGCCGAAGTCAGCCGCGCTCTGTCCGCCTCCCTCGACGAGCAGGAGACGCTTGCGGCCCTGGCGCGGCGGCTGGTGCCGGCGCTCGCCGACTACTGCATCCTCGACGTCTTCGACACGCACGGAGAAATCCGGCGCGCCGCGGCCGTGCACAGAGACCCCGCCCGCCAGGAGGTCATGGACGAGCTCCAGCGGCGTCATCCGCCCGATCTCGGAGCCTCGATCGGCATGGGCCGCGTCCTGCGCACCGGCCAGCCGGTCCTCGCCGTCGAGATCGCCGAGGAGGAGATCCGCGCCGGGGCGCGCGACGAGGAGCATCTGCGCATCCTGCTCGGGCTGCGGCCGTGCTCCTCCATCCTTGTTCCCATGCTCTCCCGGGGACGAGTGCTCGGCGCCATCTGCCTGGCTGTCTGCGATGGCCGCCGGTATGGCCCGGCAGACCTGGCGCTCGCCGAGGAGATCGGCCAGCGGGCGGCCCTGGCCCTGGACAATGCGCGGCTCTACCACGAGGCCCAGGAGGCGCTGCGCCGCCGCGACGAGAGCGTGGAAGCGCTCCGCGGCCTGAACCAGACCCTCCAGGCCCTGGTCCAGGCCTGCCCCCTGGCGGTCACGCTCCTGGAGCCCGAGGACGGCGCCGTCCGCCTCTGGAATCCCGCGGCCGAGCGCATCTTCGGCTGGCGGGAGGACGAGGTCCTGGGCCTTCCCCTGCCGGCCGTGCCCGCCGACCGCCGGGAGGAGTTCCTGCGCAACCTGCAGGCGATCCTCTGCGGCGCCATGCCGCAGGGGGTCGAGGCCGTCCGCCAGCGCAAGGGGGGAGAGCCGGTCCACGTCAGCCTCTGGAGCAGCACCGTGCCGGACCGCCTGGGCCGGCCGCAGATCCTCTCCCTCGTGGCCGACATCACCGCCCGCAAGCAGATCGAAAACGCCCTGCGCAAGAGCGACGCCCGGCTGCGCGACCTGGTGGACACCGCGGCCGAAGGGGTCTGGATCATCGACGCCGACCGCCGGACCACCTACGTCAACCGGCGCACGGCCGAGATGCTGGAGCGGCCCATCCACGAGATCGTCGGGCATCCGTGTGACACCTTCTTCGCGCCCGAGAGCCTGCCCCTGGTCGACGAGATCTGGGAGCGCTGCCGGCGCGGCCTGCGCGGCCACCAGGAGCTCTGCTTCCTGCTGCCGGACGGCCGCCGGGTCTGGGCGAGCGCCTCCGTGAGCCCGGTTCTCGATGAGAACGGCGAGCTCGGCGGCGTCCTGGCCATGCTGACCGACGTCACCGAGCGGCGCCGGCTGGACGAGGAGCTGCGCCGCCGGGTCGAGGACCTCGCCGCCGAGGACCGGCGCAAGGACGAGTTCCTCGCCATGCTCGCCCACGAGCTGCGCAATCCCCTCGGCGCGATCTCCAACGCCGGCTACGTCCTCGACCAGAGCCCCTCGGCCGACCCCCGCGCCCGCGAGCTCGTCGCCGTCATCGGCCGCCAGATCCGCCACCTCTCGCGCCTGGTGGACGACCTCCTGGACGTGTCGCGCTTCACCCGCGGCAAGATCGAGCTGCGCAGGTGCGTGGTGGAGCTGCGGCCGATCGTCGAGGGCGCGGTCGAGACCACGCGCCCCGTCCTGGAGCAGCGGGAGCACCGGATCACCGTCTCCCTCCCCGACGAGCCGGTCCGGCTGGAGGCCGACGCCACCCGCATCGAGCAGGTGCTGGCCAACCTCCTCCACAACGCCGCCAAGTTCACTGACCCGGGCGGCCGGATCGATCTCACAGCGGGGGTCGAAGGCGGCCAGGTCGTGCTGCGGGTGCGGGACAACGGCCAGGGTATCGAGCCCGGCCTCCTGCCGCGGATCTTCGATCTCTTCGTCCAGGAGGACCGGTCGCTCGCCCGGACGCATGGCGGCCTGGGGATCGGGCTGACCCTGGTGCGCAGCCTGGTGGAGCGGCACGGCGGCACGGTGGAGGCGCACAGCCCCGGCCCCGGCCGCGGGAGCGAGTTCGTGGTGCGCCTGCCGCGCCTGGCGGAGCCGGCCGCGCAGGTCCCCCTGGACAGCCCCGGCGAAGAGGCGGCGGGCGAGTGTGCGGCCCGCGTGCTGCTGGTCGAGGACAACGTGGATGCCGCCGAAGCCATGGCGGAGATCCTGAAGCTGTGGGGGCACGAGGTCGAGGTGGCCCACGACGGCGCCGAGGCCGTGCAGTCCGCCCAGGCGCGCAGGCCCGACGTGGTCCTCCTCGACATCGGCCTGCCCAGGATGGACGGCTACCAGGTGGCGGCCGCGCTGCGCCGGCTCCCCGGCTTCCAGGGCGTGCTGATCGTCGCCCTCACCGGCTACGGCCAGGAGTCCGACCGCCAGCGCACCTCCCGGGCCGGCTTCAACCACCACCTGGTCAAGCCGGTGGACCTGGAGGAGCTGCGGCGGCTGGTGGCCGGAGAAAGCCACACCGAAGAGAACGGACACATCAAGCGCGGCACGCGGATGCACAGTCAGGCATCCATGTTGCAAACATAAAGAGGCGCATGACCAAGGACAAGGAGAGAGACGATGAACTTGTACGTAGGTAACCTCCCCTATCGGATGACCGAAGACGCGCTGCGGCAGGAGTTCGAGCAGTACGGCCAGGTCGCCTCCTGCACCATCATCATGGACAAGGCCACGGGCCAGTCGAAGGGCTTCGGCTTCCTGGAGATGCCTTCCCGCGAGGAGGCCGAGGCGGCGATCACCGGCCTGAACGGCCGGGACATCCAGGGCCGCCGGCTGAACGTCAACGAGGCCCGTCCGCGCGAGGACGGCGGCGGTGGCGGCGGTTTCCGGAGCGCGGGCCGCGGGGGCGACCGGGGCGGCCAGCGTCCGCGGCACGAAGACAACTGGTAGTCGGGAGGCCCGAAGGGCCCGCGGAGGTCCTGTCCTCATCGAGGAGCCGGCTGGGGGATTACCCCGCCGGCTTTTTTGCTTCAGCCGGCGAAGACATTAAAACATCATGGTTCCCAGCCGTATCCTGCCCTCGCGGCTCGCCTGCTTCGGAGCCCTCGTCCTGCTCGCCTGCTCGCCTCCCGAGGGCCTGTCTTTCTCCACCGCCGCGCCGGCGGAGGAAACCCGTCCCGCCGCCGCGCCGCGCATTCCCCTGACCGTCCGCGAGACCGCGGGCGTGGCCAGGAGCGGCGAGGTCCTGAGTACGGGCGTCCCCCTTCCCCGCTCTCTCGGCGCGCGGGACACGCGCTGGTTCGCGGTAACCGATGCCGCGGGCCGGCCGGTCCCCGCCGACTTCCGCGTCCTCGCCCGCTGGAACGCCGGACTGGAAGATAGCGAGGCCCCGATCCAGTGGGCCCTGGTCAGCTTCCCGGCCACCGTGGGCGCGAAACAGAGCGCCGTCTACTCGCTCGTGGTGGACGGGTCCGTCGCCAATCCTCCGCCTCCCAGGCCCCTCACCCTCAGCCGCGAGGGTGACCGGATCGTCGTGGACACCGGCGCCGCGGTGTTTTCGCTCGACGGCGAGACTCTGTTCACCGAGATCCGGACCGGGGAGGCCCGCCTCGTCACGGGGAGCGAGCTGTCGCTGTCCACTCCAAAAAAGACCGCGGGGCACCCCACTCTCCGCAAGATCCGGATCGAGCAGGACGGCCCCCTCTCGGCGGTTGTCATCATCGAGGGCGCCTACGACCTCCCTCCCGTGGGCAAGGGGGGGTTCGGCTCGCTGAGGCGTTACGTCTTCACCGCCGGCTCTCCCACCGCCATCGTCCGGCAGGCAGTCGCCTGGGAGGGGAACCTCGGCTGCAACGGCTGCCTGGCCGCGAAGGACGGCACGCCCAACGGCGTGCGGATCGAGCGGGTGCGCGACACCCTTGCGCTCAATCTCGGAGCTGAAAAGACCGCCACGGTCGTCGGCGACTTCGAAGCCGCCGCTCTCGAGGGGAGCGGCCCGGCCTGGGTCCGGCAGGTCCAGCGTCCCGACCGGCACGCCCGCCTCCGCTTCGAGGCCGCCGCGGGCGCGAAGAAGGCCCAGGGGGACAAGGCCGACGGCGGGATGATCGCGGTCTTCGGGCCGGAGGGCTCCGTGGCGGTGGCCTTGAACCACCTCCACCGCTACGAGCCGCAGGCGCTCCGCCTCCTGGAGGATGGCCGCCTCGCCGTGGATCTCGCGGACGGCCCCGCCTGGCTCGCTCATCATCAGGGGATGTTCGCCACCTTCGCGGTCGCCGCGCTGTCTTCCCGGTCGGCCCGGCCGGGCCGCGCCGACCTCGACCGCCTGGTCTGGGCGCCGCTCAACCGTCCCCTCCGCGCCTGGCCGGACGCGGCCTGGTTCGCGGGCTCCGACGTGGTGGGCGAGCTGCCGGTGGGGGCGCTGCCCAAGGGGCTCGCGGCCTACGACAAGCTCGTGCGGGGCGTGCTGGAGCGCACGGTCGAAGAGGTGGATGCCCAGGGGATCGCCGGCCTCATGACCTTCGGCGTCTTCCCCCGCTACTGGGGAGGCAAGGCCGAAGGCGACCTGCGCTGCAAGAACGATCCGACGCCGCAGGAGGCCTGGGACGAGGTCTTCTGGTGCGGCCGGTGGACCGACTATCACGACACGATCGCCACGGTCCCGCTCTGGGCCATGCGGAGCGGCGAGGTGGAGTGGCTGGACGAGATCGCCGTCCCCGGCGCGCTCCGCACGCTCCACACCCAGGTCATGCAGTGCGCGCCCGGCGACTCCTGGTTCTACTGCGGCCAGGCGCCGGCCGGCTACGGCGGCTACCGGGCCGACTTCAACAGCTCCCACGCCTACTTCGACAACCTCTTCCTCTACTACTGGCTCACCGGGGATTCCACCGTGGTCGAGACCCTGCGCCGGGGGGGCGAGAGCATGCGCCGGCGGATGTGCGGGGCTCCGCCCTGCGTGGCGGCCGATCCGCCCGGCAAGGCGACCTTCACCGGCCGCGTCGCGGGCCAGTGGCTGGCCGCGTTCCGCTTCCTGGGGCTGGCGAGCGGCGACGCGAGCTTCCTCGACGATTGGCGGACCGGCCTGGCGCGCGCGGTCACCCACCAGTACATGGAAGTGGAGCGGGACGGCAAGCGCTACGGCTTCCTCGGCAAGAAGACGGTCGACGAGGGAGTAGGTGGAGGGCTCTACGAGGCCGGCCCGATCTGGCAGGTCGGCTTCTACGACGGCGAGGGGCTCTACCGGCTGATGCGCGACACCGGGGACACGCCCATCGGCGATCCGCCCGTGCGCCCGAGCCAGGTGCTGGCCGCCCTGGCGCGTTCCGTGGTCGACGTGGAATCCCGCGTGAAGGCGACGGGATCGCCCCGCGGCGAATGGCCGCAGGCCCTGACCCTGGCCTGGGACGGCGCCCGCGTCGGAGGGAGGCTCCGCAAGGCGGAGCCGAAGGGGAGGAACCTCTACGGTCCCGAGAAGGCCGGCATGGCCGCGCTGCTCGTGCGCGCCGGCCAGCAGACCGGGGACCGGGAGCTGCTCGAAGCCGGACGGGAGATGGTGGAGTTCGTCCTGGCCGAGGCGTCGAGCGACCGCGCCCCCCTGGGCAAGCTCCAGGGCCAGTACCTCACCCGCCTCCATGCCGCCGTGGCCCGGCTGGCGAACGGAGCCCCCTCCCCTTCCCTCCCCCGCTCCGCGGGAGAGGGCGCCCCCACCCGCCCCGAACGCTGACGATCCGGCTCCCTCTCCCCCGGAACGGGGGAGGACCGAGGAGAGGGTCCCGGGCGTGTGGCCATACCCTGCGGGTAGGACCTCGTACCCGGCGGGTACGGGGCCGTACCCTGTGCTCGCGCCTCGTACGCAGCGGGGGCGGCCCGTACCCGCAGGGTACGAGGTCCTACCCGCAGGGGGCGACGGATACCCTGTGGGTACGAGGTGCTACCCGCAGGGTACGGGTACTACCCGCCGGGTACGAGGTCCTACCCTCCGCGTACGGCCGATACCCTGCGGGTACGGGCCGCTACCCTCCGCGTACGCCTCGCGAGGAGCGCGTACGCCGCAGAACGGCAGGGTATGGGGTCGTACCCGCCGCGTACGTTTCCCGCGCGCTCCGTACAGCGTAGAAACGTCGCGTACAGGGCACGGCCGTCGGGTATGGTGCTCTACCCGGCGCGTGCGCCTCCCTCCGGCAGCACAAAGTTAGCGCCTATGGGGCTGGGGAGAGGGGGGATGGGATCAACCCCTGGGCAGACTTCTTGCACCGTCGCGCGGAGACGATGACGAACTTCACCTTCGTGATGGCCCACTCCTTCTCGGGCTCTACGCTGCTCTCGTTCCTGCTCGGCGCCCATCCCGAGATCGCCACGGTCGGCGAGATGTTCATCGCCCAGGGGATCGATCCGGAGACCTACCTCTGCTCGTGCGGCGAGCGGATCGCGGAGTGCCCCCTCTGGCGGCGGGTCTCGCTGGAGATGGCCGCGCGCGGCATCCCCTACGACGTGCGGCGCAACGAGGCCTCCTTCAGCGCCAACGGCATCGGCCGGGTCTCCCATCTCCTCCTCGCGGCCGAGCCGCGGGGAGCGGTGATGGAGGCGGCCCGCGGCGCCGCCCTCGCCCTGATCCCCGGGGCGAAGCGCGAGCTCGACCGCCGACTGCGCATCAACGAAGCCCTTGCCGAGGTCATCCTGGAAATGCGCGGCGCCCGCGCCTTCGTCGATGCCTCCAAACGGCCCGGCCGCCTCCTCCACCTGCGGCGCATCTCCAGCTTGGACATCCGGGTGATCCACCTGGTGCGCGACGGCCGCGCCGTGGCCAGGTCGTTCATGCGGAACCTGGGACGCTCCGCCGAGGAGGGCGCCCGCTCGTGGGCCGCCTCGACGCATGATGCCGAGCGCGTCCGGAGGCTCTTCCCCGCCGAGCGCTGGCTCACCCTGCGCCACGAGGACCTCTGCCGGGAGCCCGAGAGCAACCTCGACCGCGTGCTGCAGTTCATGGGTGTCGCCCCGGAGGGCCGGGTCCCCGACTTCCGCTCCGCCGACCATCACATCATCGGCAACCGGATGCGTCTCTCCCACACCTCCGAGGTCCGGCTGGACGAGCGCTGGCGGACCGAGATGCCTCCCGAGAGCATCCGCGCGGTCGAGCGGATCGCGGGCGAGGCCCTGGAGCGGTATGGATACGCCCGCGCTTAGCCAGGCGGCCCCTCTGCCTCGCCCCCCTCGCCCCGTGGACAAGCCGGACGGCCGGGTCAGCCACAGCCGGCTCCGGCGCGGCGGCGCCCTGTTCGCGGGGAGCCACTTCCTGGGCATGGCCCTCGGCTTCGCCGGGAGCATGATGCTCGTGAGGGTGGCGCGGCCGGAGCAGGTGGCCTCCTACCTGATGCTCCTGCAGGCGGCCACGGCCCTGGGGCTCGTGCTCCAGCTCGGCCTCGGCCCGGCCACCCTGCGCTTCGCCCCGGTCAGCCGCGGGCAGGGGGGCGAACAGGCCACCGGCCTCCTGCGCCGGCGCCTGTTCAGCATCCAGTTCGGGATCTGGGCGCTGATCGTGCCGCCCCTCGTCCTGTTCTGGCCGTCCATCGCCCGGGCGCTGCACGCCCCGGACCTGGCCACGGCCGCGCCCTTCCTGATCACCAGCGCCGTCCTCGCCTCTCTCGGGCAGCTCATGGACGCCTACGTGCGCTCCTTCCGGCTCTACTCGGTGGCGGCGCCGCTGGGCCATTTCGCGCCGCGCGCCCTGATCTTCGGCGGCTTCGTGGCGCTCTGGATGAGCGGCCGGCACGATCTCCCCTGGGAGCTGCTGATCTGCATCTATCTCGGCTCGCAGCTCGCCGTGGCCCTCGGGTACGCGCTCGCGCTGCGATGGACCACCCCGATGGAGAGCTCCGAGCCGCGGGAGGCCCACCTGCCGCCCGGCGTGCGGACAATCCTGGGCACCACCACGGCCATGGGGATGCGGGCGGCCATCGCGGTCCTGTTCCTCTCCTCCGACCTCTGGCTCCTCTCCTGGGCACGGCCGGAGGACAAGGTCGCCGTGGCGGTCTACGGCATCGCCGCCCGCGTCATGCAGATCATGGCCTCGCTCCCCGGGATTGCCAACTTCCTCATCCCGCAGGAGTTCGCGGTGCTGCACGCGGATGGCCGGACCGGGGAGATGGAGCGCCTGGCGCGCACCGCCTCGACCGCCGTCGCCCTGATGTCGGTCGCGGCCTTCGCCGGCCTGGCCGTGCTGGGCCGGCCGCTGCTCGACGTGGCCTTCGGAGACGCCTACGCGGGCGGCTGGACCATCCTGCTCATCCTCGCCGTGGGCACCCTCTGGGACACCGCCTCGGGCTCGGCCGGCTACGTGCTCCAGATGAGCGGCCGGCACATGCGCCTCCTCTGGCTGACCCTCGGGGCCGCCGCCTTCAAGCTGCCCCTCAGCGTGGCCCTCGGCCGGCTCTGGGGCGCCCATGGCATCGCCCTGGCCACGGCCGTGACCCTGATCGCCCTCAACGTCGCCATGGTGCGCTCGGCGCGGGAGCTCGTGGGCGTGCGCACGTTCGTCTACCTCCAGCCGCGCAAATGGGCGGAAGTCTTCCGGATGCTGCTCGGCCGGGCGGAGAGGGCGCGATGAACGAACCTCTCTGGGTGGTGGGGGGCGAGCAGAAGCCCACCTTCCTGGACCCGAACGAGTGGAACAAGTTCCGCGCCGCCGTAGTGGTGCGGGTCGATCCGGAGAGCGGGCGGCTGGAACGGGTCCTGGAGTACCAGTCGCCGCCCGAGCACTGCCCCGACGACCGGCCGTCGCACGTGTTCAAGGCGGCCACGATCGAAAAGGACGCGATCTGGCTCTGCACCCAGACCGAGGTGCTGGAGTGCGGCTTCCCGGGCTTCGAGATCCGCCGCGTCCTCTCGCTCCCCTGCTTCAACGACCTGCATCACGTGACCCCGGGGCCGGACGGCACGCTCTTCGTCGCGGTGACCGGTCTCGACGCCGTGGCCGAGATCACCCGCGAAGGCGAGCTGCTGCGGCTCACGGACGTGCTGGGGGGCGATGTCTGGGACCGCTTCGACCGCAGTGCGGACTACCGCAAGGTCCCCACGACCAAGCCCCACCGCTCGCACCCGAACTACGTGTTCTTCCTCGACGGCCAGCCCTGGGTGACCCGCTTCGAGCAGCGCGACGCCGCTGCCGTCGATCCGTCCCGGAACGGCCGCCGGGGTCCCTTTGCCGTGGGAACCCAGGGCATCCACGACGGTCATGTCGTGAGGGACCGGCTCGTCTTCACCTCCGTCGACGGCCATGTGGTCACCTTCGATATACGGACCTGGGAGAGGCGCGACCTCGATCTCAACGGATTGGGACGCGACGGCGACTGGACCCTGGGCTGGTGCCGCGGCGTGCTGACGGACGGCGAGGCCCGTCTGGCCTGGGTGGGCTTCAGCCGCCTGCGCCGGACGAAGCTGCGCCAGAACCTGAGCTGGGTCCGCCACGGCTTCCGCGAGATGCCGCGCCTGCCCACCCGCATCACCCTCTACGACCTGGAGCACCCCGCCCGCCTGAAGGAGATCGACCTCGAGCCGGCGGGGCTCAACGCCGTGTTCAGCATCCATGGAGCACCCGCAGCATGACCCCCGAGGGGACGGTCCGCTCCCGCGCCGTGGTCCTCGCCCTGGCGGGCATCCTCCTGCTCGCCGCGGGCATCCGCCTCTGGGGCCTGTTCCACGACCTGCCCTTCTCCTACTACGGCGACGAGCTCCACTTCATGAAGCGGTCGATGGCCCTGGGAACGGGGGACCTGAACCCGCACTGGTTCCACAAGCCCGCGCTGTTCATGTACGTCTGGCTGTTCGTCTACGGCCTCTACTTCCTGGCCGGGATGGCGGTGGGGCGGTTCGAGTCCACGGCGGAGCTCGGCGCCCACTTCCTGACCTCGCCGGGGCCGTTCCTGCTCCTCGGACGCCTGGTGGTCCTGGCCTGCGGCGTGGCCACGGTCTGGGTGGTCTACCGGATCGGCCGGAGGGCCTTCGGCAGCGAGCGGGCGGGGCTGGCCGCGGCCCTGGTGGCGGCTCTGCTGGCGCCCATGGTCGCCTCCTCGCAGCACATGAAGACCGACGTTCCAGGCGGCTTCCTGATGGCGCTGTCGATCCTCGCCTACTTCCGGACGCGGGACGACCTGGGCTGGCGCCCCCTGGTCCTCGCCTCGCTCCTCGCGGGCGTGGCCATGGGCGCGCACTACTACGCCATCGTGCTGGTCCCGACCTACCTGGCCATGGAGCTCTGGAACGGTCTCCGCCGGGATGGCCGCCGCCTGCCGTGGCGGAAGGTCCTCCTGCGCGGCGCCCTGGTCCCGGCCCTGTTCGTCGCCGGGTTCTTCGTCACCTCGCCGTACAACTTCCTTGACCCCACCTGGCTGCGGCAGAGCTACACGCAGGTCGAGAAGACCTTCTTCCCCGAGCCGGAGCAGGTCCTCTTCGAGCCCGACAGCAAGGTGGAGTTCAAGCCCGGCACCGCGGAAGCCCTGGGCGGGGCCAGCCTCGACTTCCTGTCCGTGCTCTCCGCGCAGAGGGGGCTGAGCCTGCCGCTCACGGCGCTTGCCCTGCTCGGCCTCGCAGCCTCTCTGGCGCGGCGGGAGACCCGCTGGTACGCCGTGCTCGTCGGGCTCCCGATCCTGGCCTACTTCGCGGCGGCGGTCACGGTGGCGGCCTACCACGTGCAGTCGCGGCACCTGAACGCGATCTTCCCGCTCCTCGCGACCCTGACCTGGCCGGGGGCGCTGCTCCTGGCGCGGCTCGCTCCGGCCGCTCGCCGGAGCGCCCTGGCCATGGCCCTCGTCGCCCTGGCCTGCATCCCGACCACGATCGAGGCCTCCCAAAGGAACCTGAAGCTCAACCGCCAGGACAGCCGGCTGGTCTCCTACCGCTGGCTCGTCGAGAACCTGCCAAAGGACAGCCGCATCCTGCTGGACGACTACGGGCCGCCCCTCCAGCCGGACGCGCGGGCCGTGGCGCGGCAGCAGGAGCTGCTGAAGACGATTCCCAGGAGTCCGTTCACCCGGCACCAGGGCCAGCGCCTCCAGCTCCTCCGGCGCTACCCCCCCGAGGAAGGCCGCGACATTCTCGAGCTCGGCCACCCCTGGTGGCTGCCGGCCGAGAAGTCCGACGCCGAGCTGCGGAGCAACCCGGTGGACCTCGACATGGGCAATCCCCTGGTAACCCGCCAGCCAAAGTCGGTGGACGAGTACCGGGCCGAGGGGATCCGTTTCGTGGTCACCAACAGCGAAGCGCAGAGCAAGTACTTCGGGGAGAGGGCGGAGCATGGGGAGAGCTTCCCCTCCTTCCTCCGCTTCTACCGCGGTCTCGAAGGCGAGCGGCTGGTGCGCACGTTCGACCCCGCGGAATGGGGAGGCAAGGGGCCGGTAATCTGGATCTACGAACTGAGGGAGACGAAATGAATACAAACGGCGACGGCTTCGCCTTCATCATCGGGCATCGCAAGAGCGGCAGCACCTGGCTCCTGAACCTGATGAGCCTCCACCCCGACATCCGGGGGCTGATGGAGACCCACCTGTTCCATCTCGGCTGGGCCGAGCCCGACCCGGTGCGGAGGACCGACCGGCTCTTCTCCCAGACCCCCTGGAGCGAGGGGGGGACGAAGAACCTCCTCAAGCACCATCTCATGAACCTGGCGGCACCGGTCCTGAAGCGCTCGAAGCCGGCGCTCTCCCTGAAGAAGGAGGAGCGGCCCGCGACTCTTCCGGACCTCGGCCTGTTCGACCAGGCCGCCCTGCGCCGCGAGCTGCGCCGCACGCCGCCGCCCGAGGAGTATGTCCATCGCTTCTTCCACTTTCAGAAGGACCGGCTGCGGCCGCGGCGCTACCTGCTGGAGAAGTCGCCGCGCAACGTCAACAGAGTGGAAACGATCCGGGAGATCTTCCCCAAGTCCAAGCTGATCGTGATCTACCGCGATGGCCGCGACGTGGTGACCTCGGACAAGTTCTTCACGCGCGACTACGGCGGTCGGGCCTTCGACTTCGCGGAGGCGACCCGCGACTGGCGCAGCGATATGGAAGCCCACCTGAAGCACGTGGAACGGCACCCGGTCTTCGCCTGCTCCTACGAGAAGCTGCTCGGAGACGGTGCCGCGGTGGCGCGGGAGCTGTTCCAGTTCCTGGACCTCCCCCACGACGACCGCCTGATCCACGACCTGCTGGAGCGCTCGTCCTTCCGCTTCTACGCCGGCCGGGAGCCAGGGCAGGAGGACCGCAAGCGCTTCTACCGCAAAGGGGTCGCCGGCGACTGGAAGAACCACTTCAGCGACGAGGACAAGCAGGTCTTCAAGGATGCCGCGGGCGACATGCTGGTCCGGCTCGGGTACGAGAAGGACCTGAGCTGGTAAGAGATAGGTAGACGACCCTTACTTCAGCGGGCAACCGGCCTCATTGGCCTCCTTCAGCTCCCCGGCCAGGGCGCGGATGGCCGCCTCGTCGCGGTTCCGCAGGGTTTCGTTGACGCGGGTGAGCACCAGCGTCCTCGTCAGCGGGTACTCGATCTTCAGGTGCGCGCTGTTGAGCAGCGCCGCTCCTCCCTGCTTGACCAGCGTCTTGGCCGCGCCGAGCAGCCCTGGCTGGTCCTGGAACCGAAGGGCGGTGCGCAGGGTCGCCTCCCCGACGTCGCCATAGAGGGTCCCAGCCGGGAAGATGAACCTGATCTTCTGCGTCGGAGGCACCCCGGAGAACTTCCACTGCTCCTGGTCCGCATGCCAGTAAGAGGTCGCGCAGCCGGTCGGGACCGGCGATGGAAGCCACAGGGCTGCCATCACCCAGAGCAGCGAGTCGGGGTTCTGCCCCCAGGGCTCGGAGGCAAGCCGGACCGTGGTGGCCAGGGTGCCTCCCGGCACCTGCACAGGGTACCGGTCGGCGTCCCACCTCGCTCCGGCCGAGCCGTCGATCCTGTCCACGAGGTCGGGGTTGTGACTGATGTCGATCCGGTCGGGGCCTTTGCCGTCATCGCCCACGAAGAGCGCCAGGGCGCCCGTGCGGCCGGAACGCGCCGCGCCATGGTTGAAGGTGATCGCCTCGGTGATCTGCGAGGGGCCGGGCGTGCGGTCCTCGCCATAGGCGAAGTCGAGGCCCTGAAACACGAGGACCCGGGCCGGGGGGCGCCCAGGATCGCTGGTGACCACGAGCAACCCGGCACCGTCCAGGTCGGTCAGGTTGCTGCGCGGATCCCCGTCGGAGATCGGGAAGGACTGCCTGCCCGTCCCCCGGGCGCGTACCGCGTCGGTCACGTCGGCCACGTACCCGATGTTGAGCACCGGTCCGCGGCTCGAGTCCGGCTGGAGCTCCGTCCCGGCGATGGTACCGGTGATGAGAGCGCCGTCGAGCTGCAGCAACTGGTCGCGGTAGGGCTCCTCGGGTATCCCGCAGACCCCCGTCTCCGGGTCCGGTGAGCAGGGGTGGTCGCGCCCGGTCCAGTAGAGCAGGGCGAGCTCGACCGGCGCGCGGATGTCCAGCGTGATCTTGCGGACCTCCTTCTTCCAGCCCTGCAATCCAATACCTGCCTGAGCGATCGCGAGTCCGGGTCCTTCCAGATCGTAGGCTGGAGAGAGGGGCGTTCCGTACAAAGCGCACGTTCCTGCCCCCCATCCCAGCATCAAGAGGCAAGCCAGGTGACGCATGATTCAATCCCTCCAATGATTTTAGTGGGCAAGAATCATGCCTCACGCAAAAACGAAACAGCCGCCGGGGAGACCGGCGGCCATTGAATGCGAAGCCAGGATCGCAGGATTACTTGCGAGGACTACTTGCGAGGGTTACTTGCGGATGTAGAGCACCCAGTCGCCACTGGCGGGTGCCTTGAAGCTGCGCGTTGCGCCGCCGGCGACCGCGGGGGCCGCCCGGAAGCTGCCGGTGCGCGGGTCGTACCACTGCACCGTCAGGGTGCCGGTGGCCTGGGTCAGGTCGACGCTGGCCGTCCCGCCGTTGTAGAGGTAGAAGACGTAGGCGCTCCCCTTCTGGGCGAGCCCGTAGGCGGCACCCGACTTGACCAGAGAATCAGCGGGGTCCATGTTCTGCCAGGGCACCTGCTGCGTGAAGGTCACGAGGTGCTTGAGGAAGGAGCCGGTGCCCACGCCGGCCGCGCCGCCGGTGAACGCCGCCCAGGCGCGCTGGCGGTGGACGGTGTCCTCCTGCCCCAGCCCGTGCTCCTCCTGGATGAACGGCTTCGGCGCGGCAGAGTGGTGATAGAGGGAGCTCTTGTGGACGTTCGCGTAGCTGGCCGAGTTGCCCGCCTGGATGTCCATGTAATCGGCCCAGGAGGCGGCCGGGAAGGAGAAGTTCCCCGGTGTGCCGTGCACGGTCACGAGGCGCGCCCACGGGTTGTTTGCGTGCAGGAAATTCGCGTGATTGGCCACCTCGGTGGTGGTCCACCCCTCCTGCCACTCCAGCATGACGACATACATGGTGTTCACATAGGCCGAGTGCCGGGCCATGGCGTACTTGATCAGCCGCTGGCGATCGGCATCCGGCAGGTCTCCGAATTTGGAGTCGTCCGCGAAGAACCACATGTGGGCGACCACGCCCGCGTCCCGCAGCTTCACGATCCACTGGTCGTACGTCCGCCAGCGCGCCAGATCGAAGCGGGTCTTGTCGTTGGAGGCCGCCGTGCCGACCCAGGGGGTGGTGGAGACGCTGGCGTAATCACCCTTGTTGGCATAGTAGACGTTGATCTTGTTGAGCTTCATCCCGAGATGCCGGGTGAGCATCGCCTGCCGGTTGGAATCCGTCAGCTTCTCCGAGAGCATAGTGTGGGAGTACTTGAGCGGGTTCGGAGCCGGCGAATCGAGGAACTTGCCCGTGAGGAACACGGGCACCCCCTCCTGGTACATGAAGGTGCGGGGACGGCCGGGGTTCTCCACCACCGGGCCGCGTCCGAAGACTCCGGCGATCTTGCCGGAGACCGCGACCGTGCCCGAGAGACCGTTCAGGCCGGGCACGTTGCTGCTGGTTGTCCAGCGCCAGGTGCCGACCTCGTCCGTGTAGATGCGGACCTTCCAGACGTTGCCGATGGCGCCGCCTGCTCCGTTGCCGTCGAAGAAGCCGGGGACCGTGTACCTCCGTCCGGAGGGGGCGGTGACTGCCGCGCTGAAGTTGAAGTCGAAGGGGTTCGGGGAGCCGGAGCTCGCGTTGTAGGAGGCGGCGGAGGTCAGAGCGACCTCGGCGGTGCCGTAGCAGGGGATGGCGTGAGCCGCGCTCGCGAGGGCGAGCACCCCCAGCAGGAAGACCGTCGAAAGAACTCTCTTGGCCATGCGTCGTGATCCTCTGCGATAGCGCTGGTGCGCGGGTTGAAGATAAAACCCCGAAGCAAGCACTCCCGCTTACATCCAAGGCGGCCCACCACAGACATCCAGGGGCCTGCGCAAGGAAAATCTTACAAGCCGGATATCTTCTCTTGCGTCCAATGTGACAACAGGGGAAGCCGACTGTTATTCCGGAAGCTTTTACAACAAACCTTCCCGCCGGTACCACTCGGCGGTCCTGCGCAGCCCTTCGTCGATGCCGACGCGGGGCTGATAGCCGAGATCCCTTTTGGCCTTATCGATCCGGAACGCCCGGTTCTGGCGGTACCAGTCGACCCGGCGCGGGAAGATGGGCGGATTGATGCCGAACGGCTTGCAGGCCTTCTCGACGATGTGACCGGCCACGACCACCGGCCACACCGGGTAGTGCGGGACCTTGACGTCGACCCCGATCGCCCTGCCGACGCGGCGCACCAGGTCTTCGATCTCGATGTACTGCTCGTCGGCGATGAGGTAGGCCTCGCCGTCGCCATTGCCGTCCTCCATCGCGAGGATGAAGGCATCGACGAGGTTGTCGATATAGAGGGGATGGTAGAGGGTCCTGCCGTTGCCGAACATGGGGAACGTGCCCCTGGCGACGCGCTTGAAGATCAGGTAGAAGCGCTCGGGGTCCCCCGGCCCGTAGATGGCGGCGGGACGGAGAATCGTGGTCTTGAGGCCGCGCTCGAAGAACTCGCGGGCCATGGGCTCCGCCTCCCACTTGGTGCGCTGGTAGTAGTCGGCGGGCTGGATCGGGGCGTCCTCGCCGGCCGGCGGATGGTCGACGTTGCCGTGCACGCCGCAGGTGCTGCAGTAGATGACCTTGCGCACGCCCTCGTCGAGCGCCGCCTGGAGGACGTTGCGCGTGCCTCCGACGTTGACCTCATGGTAGTAGCTCTCCGGGACATCCATCTCGCGGAACGCGGCGGCCACGTGATGGACCACCTCCGCGTCCTTGACCGCGCGGCGCACGACCTCCATGTCGGTGACGCTGCCCAGGACGACCTCGGCGCCCCAGTCGCGGATCTCCTGGGTCTTCAGCCCTTCCTTGTAGTCCAGGGCCACGACCTGATGCCCCAGCTCGAGCAGGCGGCATACCAGGGCCTTGCCGGTGAACCCGGTGCCGCCCGTGACCAGTACCTTCATCTCGTCCCCCCATTCCCGCGCTCCACGCGGAGCACCACGGGCGAGCCCAGCCAGCGCGTCAGGCCGGCCGCCGAGCTTACCCGCTCGCTCAGGCGCGAGAACCGGGCGCTCTTCATGACCCGGTGCACGACCATCGGCAAGAAGAATTGGCGGCGCTCGACCGGCCGCCCGAAGCCATGGCGGGCCGCCTCTGCGGCGATCCATCCAGGCTTGAAGATCTGGAACGTGCGCGTGTTCCCCTCGATGGCCTTCTTCCAGGAGAACAGCGGCCCGTAGAGCCGGTTGAAGCTGCGGGAGTCCGAGTAGTCCAGGATCACAGCATGGTCCGCCACCCGGCAGAGCTCTCCGATCAGGTCGCGCCAGCGCTCGACGTGGGCTACCAGCCGCAGCGAGACCACCACGTCGAAAGCGCGGTCCGGGAACGGCAGGGCCAGCAGGTCGCAGGCGCGGAACTCGAACGAGCCTCGCGGCAGCGCGCGGTCGAGCCGCTCGCGGCAGACCTCGTCGCTGCCCACCACCGTGACCTGGAAGCCGCGCTCGACGAGGAGCGGCGCGAGTTGGGCATGCCCGCCGCCGACGTCCAGCACCCGCGCTCCAGGCCAGGGAGCGAGCAGGTCGAGGACGATCGCGTTCTGGACTTCCAGCAGGTAACGTCCCACCTCGCCGCCGAAGCGCCGCGCATACCCTTCGGAGGAGGTCTCGACGTCAGGCGTTTCGCGGTCCGGAAGGTCCGCGACGGCTCCGGAGGCCACCGGCGTCACCGATTCCCTCTCCCTGCCGCGCGGAGACCAGCCTGCGCCCGACCCTCCGACCATCCCAGCGCCGTGCAGAGCCGGGCGGCCGCCGCCCCTTCGGGATGCACCCCCCAGTCCGCGCGCCGGAGCAACAGGTCCTCCAGATGGATCACGGATTGCCGCTCGACGATCCCCCGCACGTGAGTCCGGGCAGCCTCCCGGTCGCGAGCGGCCAGGGTCAGGAAGCCGTCCAGCGACAGAGGTGGGTCCGCATCCGGACGGCCAATCCAGCCCGGCGCGGGCAGACGCTCACCCCGGCGCTCGAACAGTCTGGCGAGGGTCCTCTCGGCCACTGCCCGCGCCGTGGTCAGCTTCACTCCCGACACGCTGAAGAGCCCTCGCGGCCCGCCCGCCTTTCCATGATCATGGATAACGGGATGCCCTGCCGGCTCGGCCGAGCCGTCGGCCTTCGCCGGCAGCCAGCCATGGCAGACCCGCAGGACCTCGGAGGAGCGCACGTTCCAGCCGGGGACGGCGGCGTTCAGTGAGGCGAGGAGCTCCTCGACACACGCCTCGTCCGGGACCGCGCCCGGGCCGGAGCCCCCCGGCGAGGCGACGTAGGACGTGCCGGCCAGCACCCTCCCCTTCCAGGGGAGCAGGAACCAGGTCTGCGCCCTCTTGCCTCGCGCGGCCACGGCCAGCGCTTCGGACGCCAGGGGCTTACGGTCCAGAAGGACGTTGAAGGCGAGCAGCGGCCGGAACAGCTCCGGCAGGTCCCGGTCGAACCGTCCCGCGAGCTGACGGCTCCAGGGGCCGGCGCAATTGACCACGGCCCGGCCGCGCAGCTCCAGGCTCCGCCCGGTCTCCCGGTCCATCGCCCGGAGTCCGGTCACCTCCTCCCCGTCCATTCGGAGCTCGACGGCCTCGGTGTAGTTGAGCGTCCGCGCCCCGCACCGGTGCGCCCAGCGCAGCGCCTCAACGAGGACCCGCTGGGAGTCGGGCATGACCGCGTCATACCAGAGCGCGCCCCCGAGGAGCCCCTTCCGGTCCACGGCCGGGAAGAGCCTGGCCGTCTCCACGGGGTTGAAGAGCCGCCCCGCGGGGACCTCTCTGTCCGGCTGGAGGCCCTCGTTGCGATGGCGCGAGAGCGCCTCGTTGACGGTCAACGCCACGTTGAGCACGGATGGCCGCCGGAGCCGGCCGCCTCGCGGAGGGTCGTAAAGGGGCATCAGGCAGGGGAGCGGCTCGACCAGGTCGGGAAAATGCCGGAGGAACCAGCGGCGCTCCGCGACCGACTCTCGGTAACGACGCAGATCCAGCCCCTGCAGATATCTCAGCCCTCCATGGACGATCCGCAGGCTGTTCCACGACGTGGCCCCGCCGAAGTCGTCGCGCTCCAGGAGCAGGACCGAGAGCCCCCGGCGCGACGCCTCCAGCGTCAGCATCGCGCCATAGAACCCGCCGCCGACCACGAGCAAGTCGTAGGAGGACGAGGAGGCGCCATGCGGGTCGCGAGCCATCGAGACGGTCATGCGCACACCTGCCGCAGTTGCAGCGTAGCCTGGTCCCGCAGGAACCGGGGAAGGGTCTCGCCTCGGCCGTAGGTGCGCGGCTGCTCGCGCAGGCTGCGGATGCGGCGCAGCAGGTCTTCCGCCGGCTGGCGCTCGTCGAGCGGTCCCTCCAGCACAAAACCGAACGATCCGGCCCGTCCGCTGTGATCCGGGAACGGCAGCGGATCGGTCCCAGGCAGGATGAGGAGCCCCCTCTCCCGCGCCTCGCGCAGGAGCCGCGGCTCGCCGGCAAGACGGAGACGGCCGGAGTTGTCCCCCAGGTACAGCTCACCGTCCTGACGGGCGAGCGCCTCGGCCACGAGCCCGCCGCGGTGCCCCCACCACTTGCCGAACCCCCAGGGGAGGACGGGCAGGGCGCCGCTCAAACGGACCCGGAGCAACGTCTCGTCCAGGGGAAGCCCGTCCGGGATGTCGACGTCCCGGCCGAGCGCCAGCACCTCGAGCCGCTCGCGCGCCGCGATCTGCCGGCCAGCCACGAGGATCAGGCTCTCCCCGATGCTGTCCCCGGCGCTTTCCCCGGTTATCCGTCGGGCCACGAGGGAGCTCTCCTCCTCCGTTCGCACAAGGGTCCAGCCCTCCGCAGTCTCCTCCCCGTCCCGGGCCCGGCGGAGCCACCGCGCCCCCGCCATCTCGGCGAGCAGCAGGCAACCCGTGGCGGAACCGAACAGGCTGAGCCGGGAGGCCGCTCTGCGGAAGTTCTCCAGAGCCCCCTCCAGAAACGACTCCAGCGGGAAACAGGGGTGGATGTGGACATGGGCATCCACCAGTGCGAAAGCCGAGTATCGCGGAAATGGCGTGGCGTAGGTCATCTCCATACCTTGCGTGAGGGGCCACAGCAATTTCCATGCCCCTCAGTCTCTGGAAAAAAACCTCTGATAGAGTCGAGACTTACCCGGAGGAACGCCATGCTGGAGACCTTGACCCCCGCCTCCTTCGCGGAGCACGTCGGCAGCCGCTTCCGCCTTCAGATCGAGGGGCAGGAGCCCCTGGAGCTGGAGCTTTTCGAGGTAGCCCGTTACGAGGAGAACCCGGACTTCGCGGCCAGGAAGGAGCCCTTCTCCCTGCTCTTCTCAGGCCCTGTCAGCCCCGTCCTGCCCCAGGCCATCTATCCCCTGGAGCACCCGGCATTCGGACGGTTCGAAGTCTTTCTGGTCCCGATCGGTCCCGACCGCCGCGGCAAGCGGACCGGGATGCGCTACGAAGCCGCGTTCAACTGATTCGGGAGCCGTTCTGAAGAAGTCGGACTCGATCTGAAAGTTTGGGAGCCGTCCGGAGCCGCTTGGATCGGCTCGAAAACTCTTGGGGCTGATCCGAAATCCCTGGAGAGGATCGGAAAGGCTTCAGAGCGGTCCAGGCGGCTTGGAACGAATCCGAAACGGTCACGAGCCGATCCGAATCCAAGGGATTGAATCCGAAACGCTTGGGCGCCGTTCCGAGCGGCTGGGAATGGATCGGAAACGTTCAGGACCGTTCCGAAGCGCTCGGAGCGGTTCCAAGCGGCTCCGGACGGCTCAGAGATTCTCCGGACCGGTCCTGATTTCCTCAGAACGGCTCCGAAACTCCGGTCTCCACTCCATGAGGTCGTAGGGACCCCGGTCCTCGATCGGCTTGAAGCCGAGCCGCAAATAGAGGCGCATGGCGGGATTGTACTTCTCGACGTGGATCGTCAACGGCTTGCCGGCCGCTTCCGCCTCACCCATCAGCTCGCGAAGGAGGATGGAACCGATCCCCCTTCCCCGGAGCTCCGGCATCAGCGAAATGTCGATGAGACGGATCTCGGCCGCGCGGCGGTGTACGTAGAGCCGCCCGGCCGGGACGCCCTCCAGGAGGATAACGTCGAACTGCGCGTCGCCGTAATGCTCCTGATACCAGGCGTGCTGAGCCTGGAACTGCATCCGGACGAACCACTCCTTCTGTTCGTCGGACCAGTCCGTGACCATGGCCATCTCGTCTGCCCGGGTGGTGGCGTAAAGTCGGAGGAGGAAGTCCATGTCCTCCTCCCGGATCGGACGCAGGGAGACAGCTTCCACGATTACGCCTCTTCGGGCTCCATGTCCATGGACAGAAGGACTGAAGCCAGCCAGGCCGGGGTGTCAGGCCCGAGATCGCTCAGGGCAACTTCGTTCCGCCAGGCATTCGGGGACGTCCCGAGCACATAGGCCCCCCTCAGCAGCCGGGGGAAACCTGTCTCGTCGTCGAAGGTGAAGCGAGTCCGGAACGTCATGGCCGATCTGCCCTTCGGAGAAACGACCCGCATCTCCAGTTCAGGCATCGCTTCCCAATCGAGAGGATAGACGAAGCTGACCGGCGGGCTCGGATTCCAGCCCGGCCGCTGGCGGAAGCTCCAGGCAAAGAACCGGATCGGGTCCGGGGACATCGGGTCCGGCGAGGGGAAGAGGACGTCGAGGTCGATCGCCAGCGGAAGCTCAGCCCGCCGCTTCGGGGCGATCCCTCCGGGCGGATAGAGACCGTGGATCGTCACACGCAGCGGCCGGCCGATGAGGTTGGTGTCCCCCAGCGGTACGAAGTCCGCGGGAACGACGCGATAGTCGGGCTCATTCGAGCGCACCTCCGCCGCCATCCGGGGTCGCCGGATGCGAGCGGAGAGCCGCCGCAGATTAGGAACCTGTTCACTTCCTTCGAGATACCCCACCGGCATGAGGCGGGGAGTTGCCTCCGCCGTAACGAGGGACTGAGCCTGCGCAGCTCCTCCAAAACAGAGAGTTGCAAGACCAGCAGAGCCAAGAGCAAGGAACTCCCGTCTGTGAAGGCCGGAGCCTTCGCTAGAGCTGTTCATCACCAACCCTCCTTGGCATATTCATAAGGCTCTAATAAATAGTGGCGGGCCAAGCCCGCCACCACCTTGCGCTTTTTACAGCTAGCCCCGGGGAGGGAAGACGCCCTGCAGGGCGATACAGAAGTAGAAGGTCAGGTAAGGCTGGAGGTTGTTGTGCGGCTGGTCGCCGCCGGCGGGGGCGAGGGCCTGGTCAGACATACTCACCAGTGGCGGCGTGGGTGAAGCCGGCAGGTAAGGCGTCGCGCCTGCAACCCGCGCGATCGAGTTGCCAACCGGATTCGTCCGGTTGCCGGCTGCTCCTTGAGACGTCAGCGCGTGGCTGTGAGCCGGAATCTCAGATTCCAGAAGGGTCACGGTCTCGCTGCCACCCGTCTCTCCCAGATCATGCAGGGAGAGACCAGGCCCTTGGCCAGGATGCATCGGGGCACGACCCTGGAGATCCGGGAGAGCGAAGTTACTTTTACCGTTTCCGCCATAGGTAGTACCGAGCAGGGAAAAAAGCGCGGTGTTCTGGCTCAGCGGCAGGAGCTGTCCGTCACACCATGCCCAGCCTTTCGGCGCGAAGTTGAAGGGGAAGATACGAATCTCGGCTACGAACGGATCGGCCATGTCTTCCTCCTAGGTCGGCGACGGGAAAATCCCGAACAATGAAATGATGAAGTCTACGCACAGATAAGGTTGGAAGTTCGTGTGTGGTTGGCTTCCACCGGTGGGAGAGATCGATCCGGAGGCCATCGGCGAATTTGCCGCTGCGGACTGGTACATCGATATTACGGTCGTTTCCGCCAGCAGATTGTTCTGCGGAGCGGGATCGCTGCCGATGGCATTCGCGCAAAGCAATGGGTGGCTGTGGGCCGCGATCTGCGACACGGTCAACGTGATTTCCTCCGCGCCCCCCGTCTCCGCCAGGATAAATCCGTTCCCCTGATGGATCGGGATACGCCCACGCAGGTCAGGCAGCGCGAACGTTGACTCTCCGTCTCCGCCGTAAGTGGTCCCGATCAGCTGAAATAGCGTCTCGTTTTCAGAGATTGGGAGGAGCTGCCCTTCGCAGAACATCCAACCGGCGGGAGCGAAGTTCCCGGCGAACATCCGGATCTCACCGACGTAAGGTTGTGCCATCTAGCTTCTCCTAGTTCGGGCTGGGGAAGATACCCTGCAGTGCAATACAGAAACTGAGGGCCAGGAATGGCTGCATGTTGAGGTGCGCTTGGCTGCCACCGACGTTGGCGACCGACGCCGTATTCATGGCTGCCAGGTTCGCCGGCGCGAGGTACGGGTTCGCCGGCGCCGCCTTGGCCAGATAGCCCCCTGCCGGAACCACTTGCGAACCGTCGTTTGACGAGGCGTTGAGGACGTGGGTATGGGTCGGAAGCTCGGCGATGCTCAGCGTATGCGCCTGCTCGCCTCCCCTCTCTCCCAGAGTATGCCCGCTCCCTACGTGAATCGGAGTACGCCCGCGCAGATCAGGAAGAGCGAAGTTCACCCGACCGTCACCACCGAACGTTGTGCCCAGCAGCGAGAACAGCGCCTGATTCTGATTGATGGGCAGCAGTTGTCCATTGCACAGCGCCCATCCCTTTGGGGCGAACACAAAGCTCATGATCCTGACTTCGCTCAGGAACGGTTCCGCCATCGCTCTCCTCCTTCCCCATTTTAGGCCGGGGCCCCTTGCCCCGGCTATCGGATCCCTTAATGCTTTTCACTTGATTACGGAGGCGTACTGATCGGCCCCGCGATCAAAGCGCAACCCGCGCCGGCGGTAGCGCTGCCGGTGTTCGCGCTGTCGAGCTGCGCGTCGCAAGTGGCGCTGGCTGGTGCGGTGTCGACAAGCTGGGCCTCTGCGGCCGCGGCCACTTCGTCGAAGATGAGGTACGACGGATGGAGGTCGACCGCCGCTCCGGCAGGCACGGTGTTGCTCCGGATGTCTGCCCGCACCCGGACCGGCGAGCCACCCTGACTATCGGCCACGACGTAGATGGCCGCGGCAGGAAAGCCGGTGATGTCGCCTGGCACGACATCGTTGTTGGTAACCGTTACGTCGCTTTGTGAGAGTGGCTGGCCTGCAATGGTGGGCCCGCGGGACTCGACGTTGATCCCGTGCGCCTGATGCGTCTGGCGGATGACGTTGCCGTCGATGAGCATGATCGCTTGCGTCCTGCCCTGAACCAGTACATTGATGCCGGTCCCTGCTGTGGAGCCTGAGCCGGCCACCCCGGCATTCCCGATGGTGTTTCCTTGGATCCGTCCCTGGAGGAGGCCCCCCGTGGTCTGAGAAGAGACCCCAACGTGAATGGCATGACTGGGAGATGCACCGGTCATGTTCAGGTTGTTGATCATCCTGAACTGAAGGTTGGCCGCGGTGTCGACCTCGAACGCAGCATGGAGCCCATTGTTAGTGAACGTATTCCCCGACACCGTAAAGTTAGAAATCGTCGAGCTGTTCCCGGTCCCCGTATCCCCGTGAGCAGTGACCTGGAAGGCGCGATAGTCGGAACCAGCCGCAGCGCCGTTCCCGTTGTTGGCGAAGGTGGAGCCGCTGACGGTGGCGGTCGTGACGGTTGCCGTGTTCGTCGTCTCGAAGAGGAACGAGTTGGCGCCGTTCGGAAGCGCCGCCATGTTGTTGAAGCTGCTGTTGGAGACTGTGAAGGAAACGAGATTGCCGGCCCCGTTGCGGAGCTTGAAGTTATTGTGCGCGTTCGCGCTGAAGGTGCAATTGGTAATCGAGACGGTGCCGGATACGCCGACTTCATTGCCGCTCGGATTGCCGAATTCGAGTCCCTCGTCGAGGGCACTGTTGCCATTGGTGAGAACACTCGTGTTATCGAGGGCGAAGTCCGCGACGCGGAGTCCAAAGATGCCGTCGTCGCCGCTGTTCTGGACGATCATGTAGGCAAGACCGACCTTGGCTGTGTCGGTGAGGGAGACGCCCGTTCCGGTGGTCCGCTGGATCGTACCGCCAGAGCCCGCGGAACCTGTGCCCTTCACCTTCAGGCCACCCGCCGAGCCGGTGGTGTTCAGCAGAATGCCGTTTGTCGGACCGCTCGCCGCAGTGCCGGCCGAAATGCTCCGGAACTCCAGGTTGTTCGCGCCGATCGTGGTGTTCGCCACGTTTAGCGCCGTGCCCGTCGTGGTCGTGACCTTGTTGACCGCTAGGCCCGTCGCGCCAGGGTTGCAGGGGTTCTCGTCGCAAACCTCAACCGTTCCGCCGCCAGTGGCGGTGAACGCTGGATTACCACCGGTCGACAGCACGACACCGCCCGAGAAACGGATCGTCGAACTGTTGCCGGTCAGCGAAATGCCGCTGCCGTCTCCATCGTCTCCGTCGGTAATGGCACCCGTGAAGCTCTTGAGCGAACCGCCCGAACCCGAAACCGACACGAGTTGCCCCACGTCGTCCGTAATCAGTCCGCCGTAGGTCACCGCAGCTGAGGTGCTGGTGATGGCGAAGTCGGTGCCGGTGGCGTTGGTGATCGAGCTTCCGGACTCCGCCGAGAAGGTGCCGGTGACGTTGCTCAGCACTACTCCCGCCGAGGCGCTGTTGGTGCTCTTGAGAATGCTGAGCCGCAGATCCAGTGCGACGGAACTGGCATCGACGGCCGGCCCGCCGGTCGCCTCGATCATTCCGGTGGAGGCGCCACCCGAGTTTACGCGGAGCTGCATGCCGGCACCCGTTCCGGACACCGTCACGCCACCGCCACCGTCGGCAAAAACATTGAGGTTGCCGGTGAAGTGGAGGTCACCCTGGACGTTGCCGAGGGCCATGCCTGCGCCGCCGACGCCGTTGCCGGAGACCCCGATCACCGTCGTGCCGCCGTCGACCGTGTTGAGCCCCCCACCCGGCACGGAGTCGAAGACGGCGTTGCTGATGATGATGCCGGAACCGCCGGTGTTGCTGGAGACCTCGTTGTCGTCGAAGGCAGTGATGGTTATGGTGCCAGTGCCGGTCTCCTGGATATCCAGGGCGGTGCCGGTCGAGGTCAGGTTGTTATCGTGGAAGGCGAGATTCACGCCACTGGTGCCGGCAAGATTGATATCGACGCCCTCGCCCCCAGCCGATCGGATCACGTTGTCGCGGATGCTGAACGTTCCGGTCCCGGCGAACGCCGTGGTGGTGGTCCAATCGATCCCGTTGACGTTGCCCGCCAGGTTCATGCCGACGATCTCGGCCGGTATGACGTTGCGGGCGGACACGCCCTCGAAGGCGTCGACGACGTTGTCGTCGAGCAGCGGCCGGTTGCCGACGGCCGCCGCGACGAGGTTGGTCGGCGCGCCGTTGCCGTTGAGGCTCACGTTAAGGCTCAGGCCGGCGTGCTGGCCGATCAGGTGCTGACCGCCCTCCAGCACCAGCCCTCCGGCCTGGTTGCCGCTCGAGCCATTGCCGAAGTAGACGAAGATGTAATCGTTCGCCAAATCGAGGTCATCCGTGAGATCGCCGTCGCTGTCGTTGTCGGACAGGTTGGCGGCCGTGATCGAGTTGAAAGGCGATGCCGAGGTGCCGTTGCCGCCGGCGGCGGCGTCGTTCTTCACGTACCACACGCGCTCGAAGCGCGTGAGTGTCACGGTCGCCGTGGTGCTCGCCGGTAACGGTGTGCCGTTGTCAGTGAGCGTGTACTGGAACGTCTCCGTCGCGCCGGTGTCGCCCGGGGCGGGAGTGAAGCGGAAGCGGCCGTTGCTCTCCATCTGCACCCGGCCGACGGCGGGGTCGGAACAATCCAGGGGCAGTGACAAGTCGACGCACGCGCCGACGGTGATCGCGGTCACGGTGATCGCGTTGTTCTCAACCGGGTCGCTGTCACCGTCGATCACGCCGAACGTCGTGCCGGTCGTCTCGCGAGCGTGGGGCGTCGAGAGCGCGGCGAGGTCCACGACCAGTTCGGTGTTGCCGATGAAGTCGAACGCGTCATTGTCCGCCACAGGCGGATCGTTGACACAGTTGACCGTCACCGACACCGTCGTCGACGAACCGCCGTTCAACGTGTAGATGAACGAATCCGGACCGCAGTAATTGTCAGCCGGCTCGTAGGTGAGGCCCGTGTGCGCCCCGGGGCTGCCACCCGTCAGTACCACGGTTCCGTGAGCCGCGGTGCCCGCCGAGGCGATGACCTTGGGGCCGGCGTCGATATCCGTATCATTGGTCAGAACATTGATGGACGTTGCAGGATCGTCCTCGTTGACCGCGGCCGCATCAGCCACCGCCACCGGGGGATCATCCACGCAGGTCATGGTAACTACCACGGTCGCCGAGTCGCCGCCCGGAGTCAGTGTGTAGGTGAAGCTATCCGGACCACAGTAGTTCGCGTCCGGCTGATAAGTCAGCCCCGTGTGCGCGCCGGGCGTGCCGCCCGTCAGCACCACCGCGCCGTTCACCGGATCGCTCGCCGACGCGATGAAGAACGCATCGCTCTCCTGGTCCGAGTCGTTGGCCAGGACGTTGATTGCCGTCGCTGCCGCATCCTCCAAGACGGTCGCCGCGTCATCGGCAGCAACCGGATCGTCGTTGACGCAGGTCACCGTCACCGACACTGTCGCCGTGTCGCCGCCCGGAGTCAGGGTGTAGGTGAAGCTGTCAGGACCGCAGTAGTTGGCGTCCGGCTGGTAGGTCAGGCCCGTGTAGGGACCCGGACCCGCGGGCGTCAGCACCACCGCGCCGTTCGCCGGATCACTCGCCGAGGCGATGGTGAACGCGTCGTTCTCGGCATCCGTATCGTTGGCCAAGACGTTGATCGGCGTTGCCGCAGCGTCCTCGAGAACGGTCGCCGCGTCGTCGGCAGCAACCGGGTTGTCGTTGACGCAGGTCACCGTCATCGAGACCGTCGCCGTGTCGCCACCTGGCGTTAGCGTGTAGGTGAAGCTGTCCGGGCCGCAGTAGTTGGCGTCCGGCTGGTAGGTCAGACCCGTGTGCGCGCCGGGCGTCCCGCCCGTCAACACAACCGTGCCGTTCGCCGGATCGCTCGCCGAGGCGATGAGAATCGGATCGTTCTCTGCGTCCGTATCGTTGGCGAGGACGTCGATCGCCGTCGCCGAGGCGTCCTCCGCCACCGTGGCCGCGTCGTCGACCGCAACCGGAGGGCTGTCCACAGCCGCCACGGTCACCGTCGAGGTGGCCGCCGGGCCGTCTGTCGAGCCGTCGTTCGCCACGAACTCGATGACCCTCGGTGTGGTGTCTGGATCCGTGTCGGTGTTGCGGTAGGTCACCTTGCGCAGGACCGCCTGGAAGTTCGCCAGGGTGTCCGGACCGGTCAGAACCAGCACTCCCTTGAGCGGATCGGTCGTCGTGTCGTAGTTCTTGGTGATGCCAGGGAAGCCGGTGAGATCCGCGTCGAGGATCTCGTCGCCCGCGTCGAGCAGGTTGGTCAGCGTTACCGTCAGGGAGGCCAGGGTCGCGGTGTCGATGTCCGTCACAATCGCGTCGACGGGATCCTCGATCAGTTTCGCCGCCTCACCCTCGGTGAAGGTGACGGCGAAGTCGCTCCCCCCCGTTCCCTTGTCGTCATTGGCGTCGAGGTCGATCGTCGGCGCATCGTTCACGCAGGTCACGGTGACCGACACCGACGCCGTGTCGCCGCCCGGCGTCAGCGAATAGGTAAAGCTGTCCGGACCGCAGTAGTTCGCGTCCGGCTGGTAGGTCAGGCCGGTGTGCGCGCCGGGCGTGCCGCCCGTCAGCACCACCGTGCCGCTCGCCGGATCGCTCGCCGAGGCGATGAAGAAGGGATCACCCTCTTCGTCCGTGTCGTTGAGCAGTACGTTGACCGCCGTCGCCGCCACGTCCTCCGCCACGGTCGCCACGTCGTCGCCCGCGACCGGTGCCCCATCCACGCAGGTCACAGCCACCGAAACCGTGGCCGTGTCGCCGCCAGGAGTCAGGGTGTAAGTGAAGCTGTCCGGACCGCAGTAGTTCGCGTCCGGCTGATAGGTCAGGCCCGTGTGCGCGCCGGGCGTGCCGCCCGTCAGCACCACCGTGCCGTTCGCCGGATCGCTCGCCGAGGCGATGAAGAAGGGATCGCCCTCCGGGTCCGAGTCGTTGGCCAGGACGTTGACCGCCGCCGCCGCCGCGTCCTCCGCAATGGTGGCCGCATCGTCCGCTGCATTCGGGACGTCGTCCACACAGGTGACCGTCACTGAAACCGTGGCGGTGTCGCCGCCAGGAGTCAGGGTGTAGGTGAAGCTGTCCGGACCGCAGTAGTTCGCGTCCGGCTGATAGGTCAGGCCCGTGTGCGCGCCAGGCGTGCCGCCCGTCAGCACCACCGTGCCGTTCGCCGGATCGCTCGCCGAGGCGATGAAGAAGGGATCGCCCTCTTCGTCCGTGTCGTTGAGCAGGACGTCGATCGCCGTCGCCGCCGCGTCCTCCCCCACGGTAGCCGCGTCATCGGTCGCGACCGGACTGCCCTCAACGCAGGTGACGGTCACCGCAACCGTGGCGGTGTCGCCGCCGGGAGACAGCGTGTAGGTGAAACTGTCCGCACCGCAGTAGTCGGCGTCTGGCTGATAACTCAGGCTCAGATTGTCGCCGGCGATCACGACCGTACCGTTCGCGGGATCGCTCGCCGAGGCGATGGTGAACGGATCGTTCTCGGCGTCCACGTCGTTGGCCAGGACGTCGATCGTCGTGGCCGGGGCATCCTCCGTCACGGTCGCCGTATCGTCGAAAGCATTCGGGTCGTCGTCCACGCAGGTCACGGTCACCGAAACGGTCGCCGTGGAGCCACTTGGCGCGATCGTGTAGGTGAAGGTGTCAAGCGTCGTCCCCGGGGGATCGTTGCAATAGTCAGGATCCGGCTCGTAGGTCAGACTCAAACCGTCGCCGGCAATTACCACGGTACCGTTGACCGGATCGCTGGCCGAGGTGATGGTGAGAGTGTCGCCGTTGGGGTTGAGATCATTGGCCAGGACGTCGATTGTCGCCGGAGGCTCGTTCTCGTCCTCGGTCACGGTCGCCGTGTCCGGCTTGGCCTTGGCGGCCATGAAGTACCCGCTGACGTCGACGATGAAATGCAGCGCGCCGAGCGAGTTGTTCCGGGCCTCGAGATCCCCGTTCGCGCCGAGCTCGACCACGAGGATCATTCCCTGGTTGACGCCGCTCTTGAAAGAGAGGGAGGCGACCGCAAAATCTTCTTCAGGCTCTTCCGGGTCGACGACAGGGGCGCCAGTCGGGTACAGCCTCAGGTCTCCGGAAGCCGTTGCTTCCGTCACTGTCACATTCAGCGCCACAGCGACCGCATCTTCAGGCACGCCGCAGAAGTCGGTGACGGTGACCGTCCGCAAACCCTGGGATGGGAGGACGCCGGCAGGAGCGGGAGCTGCCGGAGGCGCCGGCTGCCGGCTGTCGTACAGCCGGCAGGGCGGCATGTTCGGCAGCGGCAGCGTGTAGAAATCGGCGGCACCGATATCAGCCATGGCGGCAGCCGGAGCCAGGACCGCCACAAGGGCGAGGACGAGGAAGGCAATACGGACTTCACGATAACCGAAAAGTTGCATACTCATCTCCTACTCGTCCCCGTGTGCCCGTTTCGCCGCCGAAGAGAACTCGAAGAGAAACTCCGGGCGAAAGAACACACGACGAAGGGACCCAGATGTCTGGGTGGAAGGCGTGGCGATCATCTGTGACACACCGTGACCCTCGATCCAACAGGGCGGTGACCCGACACATGCTTCTATAGTGGGATCACCCGCTCCGGGATATCACCTGCTTCGTGATGCGCCATACATTACCACAAGCTTGTCCCGGATTTGCCCAAGAAGGGCGCATGTTAACGCGACGGAAAATACGCAGGAGGTGTGGCTTGCCGCTCAGTCCCCGCGGGGCTTGAGGCGGTAGTGCTCCCGCAGGGCTTTCTGGACAGCCTTGCTCTTCTGCTTCTCCCGAAGCCGGGCCAGCTCGTCCTGTTTCAGATGAAGCTGGTGCAACTCGCGTTGAAGCTTATGGTAACTCTCTAAGCGCTCGGGCGCGAGGTCTCCGCGGCTCACCGCCTCCTCGACGGCGCAGCCGGGCTCCCCCTGGTGGCGGCAGTCCCCGAAGCGGCAGCCCTCCGCCAGCTCCTCGACGTCCGCGAAGGTGGACTCGATCCCCCCCTGCTCCCCCTCCCAGAGCTGGATCTCGCGCAGGCCCGGGGTGTCGATGATGAGCCCGCCCCCCGGGAGAGCCAGGAGCTCGCGGTGGGTCGTGGTGTGACGGCCCCGGTCGTCGTCTTCGCGGACGTCGCCGGTGCGCTGGGCCTCCCGGCCGAGGAGCCGGTTGATCAGGGTGGACTTGCCCACGCCCGAGGAGCCGAGGAGGCTCACGGTCTCTCCCGGCCTCAGGTACTCGCGGAGGGCGTCGCACCCCTCGCCGGTCTTGGCGCTCACCCGGTGCACCGGGACGCCCATCGAGACCGCCTGTGCCTCCAGCAGGCAGCGGTCGGGTTCCTCACAGCGGTCGAGCTTGTTGAGGATGACCACCGGCCGGGCGCCACTGTCCCAGGCTGAGGTCAGGTAGCGCTCGATGCGCCGGGGGTTGAAGTCGCCGTCGAGACCCGAGACCAGGAAGAGAGTATCGACATTGGCGGCCACCACCTGCTCCTCGGTGCGATCGCCCGCGACTTTGCGCGAGAACTTGGAGCGGCGCGGCAGGACCGCGTGGATCAGCCCTCTGCCCTCCCCGGTCGGCGGCCGGAAAACGACCCAGTCCCCCACCGCGGGGTAGCCAACGGCGGCGCCCGGTCCTTCCAGCTCGTGCCGGAAGCGGCCGGCGAGATCGGCGTAGTGCTCGGCCTCGCCGGTCGACACCCGGTTGAGCCCGCGCTGTGCCACGACCCGGCCAGGGACCAGCCCCTCCGCCGCGTAGGGGGCGAAGGAGGCGGCGAAGTGTTCGTTCCAACCGAGGTCTTCGAGTGTCATTCGCGATCCTGAGGACCCCGGCATTGTCGCACGTCCTCCCTGCAGCGGAATAGGGGAGGGGGGTATACTGTTCTTCAGGACGAAGGAGGGACACCATGGAAAACCTGACACTCCAGATCGATGGCATGAGCTGCGAACACTGCGTGGCCCGCGTGAAGCAGGCCCTGTCCAAGCTGGACGGGGTGGACGTCCGCAATGTCGAGGTGGGCTCGGCGGAGATGAGCTACGACCCGTCCCGCGTCTCGCCCGACCGCATCCTGGAGGCCGTCGACGGAGTCGGCTTTGAGCCGCACGTCGCAGGAGCAAGCGTATGACTCCCCTGGAATGGCTCGCCGTCCTGGGCGGCACCGCGGCGATCGCCTGGGTCAACTGGTACTTCTTCCTGGCCCGGAGGGGCACGGCGTCCGCTGTCGTGGCCGAGACCCCCGGAGGCGGGACCCAGGAGGTCACCATCACGGTCCAGGGAGGTTACGACCCCGCCGAGGTCCATTTGAAGATGGGGGTCCCGGCACGCCTGGTGTTCGACCGCCAGGAGACCTCGGGCTGCTCCGAGGAGGTCGTGATCCCCGAATTCGGCATCCGCAAGTTCCTCCCCGCCTTCCAGAAGACGACCGTCGAGCTGAGGCCGGAGAAGACGGGGAGCTTCGACTTCACCTGTGGGATGAGCATGCTCCGCGGCAAGCTCGTCGTGGAGAGCTGAGGAGGCCATCATGGCCACGGTATTCACCAAGCCGGCGACCGATCCGGCCGCTTCCACCAAGATCACGATCCCCGTCAGCGGGATGACCTGCGCCGCCTGCCAGGCCGGTGTGCAGAAGACCCTGCAGCGCCAGCCGGGAGTGAAGGACGCCAGCGTCAACCTGATGATGGGCAACGCCGCCGTGACCTACGACCCGGCGGTGACCCGGCCCGAGACGCTGGTCGGGGCGATCCGGGATATCGGCTACGGCGCGGAGATCCCCTCCGCCGAGCGCACCGCCTTCGAGGAGCAGGAGGCCCGGGACAAGGCCCAGGCCGAGGAGCTCCGGGAGCTCCGCCTGAAGGCTATCCTCAGCGGCTTGGCGGGCGCGGTCGCCATGATCGTCTCCATGCCGCTGATGGCACCCGCGGGTGGTCATCTCCACGAGCCCCACGGGGGTCCGGTGGCCGACCCGTTCATGCGCTGGGCCATGAATTCCCTGAGCCCGGCTCTGGAGCGGGTGCTCCCCTGGCTTTATCAGATCGACACCCGTGTCCTCTCCTATGGGCTGCTGGTCCTGACCGTCGGGATCATGGCCTGGGCAGGGCGGCATTTCTATACCCGCGCCTGGAGCAGCTTCCGGCACCACTCGGCGGACATGAACACGCTGATCGCGGTGGGCACGGGCGCGGCCTTCCTCTACTCCGTGCTCGCCACGGTGGCCCCCGGCTTCTTCGTCAGCCGGGGGCTCCAGCCGGACGTCTACTACGAGGCCGTGGTCATCGTCATCGCGCTGATCCTCGCCGGCAACGCTCTCGAAGCCCGCGCCAAGAGCCGGACCTCCACGGCCCTGCGCGGCCTGATCGCGCTCCAGCCGAAGACCGCCCGGGTTCTCCGGGGTACCGAGGAGATCGACGTCCCGGTCGATGAGGTCCATCCCAGCGATACGGTCGTGGTCCGGCCGGGGGAACGGATCCCGGTGGATGGCGAGGTCCTCTCCGGGGCCAGCGCCGTGGACGAGTCCATGCTCACCGGCGAGTCCATGCCCGTCGAGAAGAGCGCGGGCGACCGGGTCATCGGCGGCACCATCAACCGAACGGGCGCGTTCCGCTACCGGGCCACGACCCTGGGGGCGGAAAGCACGCTTGCCCGGATCGTCAAGCTCCTGAGGGAGGCCCAGGGCTCCCGCGCCCCAATCCAGCGGCTGGCCGACCGGATCAGCGCGGTGTTCGTGCCGGTCGTGCTCCAGATCGCCATCGCCACCTTCGTGATCTGGTTCGTGGCCGCGGACTCCGCTCCGGCCGTGCGCGCCTTCGCGGCGGCGGTCGCGGTCCTCATCATCGCCTGCCCCTGCGCCATGGGCCTGGCCGTGCCCACCGCCGTGATGGTGGCCACGGGCCGGGGCGCGGAGATGGGTGTGCTGATCAAGGGGGGCGAGGCCCTCCAGCGCGCCGGAGATATCACCCACGTAGTGCTGGACAAGACCGGCACCGTCACCGAGGGCCGTCCCACGGTGACCGACATCGTGACCTCCGGCGAAATACCCTCCGAGGAGCTGTTGCGGCTCGTGGCCTCTTTGGAAGCCTCGTCCGAGCATCCCCTGGCCGATGCCATCGTGCGTCACGCCCGGGATCTTGGGCTGTCCCTGGTTCAGGCCGAGCAGTTCCAGTCGGTGACTGGACGGGGTGCAACCGGAATCGTCGACGGAGCGGCCCTGGCCGCGGGCAACGAGAGGCTGATGGACGACTATGCGGTGCGGGTGGAGCCTCTGCAGAGTGACGCAGAGCGTTTGACGGGACAGGGGAAGACGCCGGTCTATGTGGCGGTCGACGGCAAGCTCGCCGGGTTGCTCGCGGTGGCCGATCCGATCAAGCCGACTTCGCGGGAGGCTGTAGCCCGTCTGAAGAGGATGGGTCTTCAGGTCGTGCTCCTGACCGGCGACAACCGTCGCACCGCGGAAGCCATCGCGCAGCAGGCCGGGATCGACCGTGTGGTGGCGGGGGTGCTGCCCGAGGGCAAGGTCGAGGAGGTCCGCCGTCTCCAACAGGAGGGCGCCGTGGTGGCCATGGTGGGCGACGGTATCAACGATGCCCCGGCCCTGGCCCTGGCGGACGTGGGTATCGCCATCGGCAGCGGCACGGACATTGCCATCGAGGCGAGCGACGTGACCCTGATGCGGGGCGATCTCCGAGGCGTGGCCGATGCCATTGCCCTGTCTCGCCGGACGATGAAGACCATGAAGCAGAACCTCTTCTGGGCGTTCATCTACAACGTGGTGGGCATCCCGATCGCGGCCGGAGCGCTCTACCCCGTCTTCGGCCTGCTGCTGAGCCCGATCCTGGCGAGCGCCGCCATGGCGTTCAGCTCGGTGAGCGTCGTGACCAACAGCCTCCGCCTCCGCCGGGCGCGGTTCGCGTGAGGGACAGGAGAACAGTCATGGAACCTGAGCTTCACGTCGAGTGCGGTTGCGCGGTGGGCGAGCGCAAGGCAATTGGGGTCGACCCCGAGATCAAGGACAGCAACCTGAAGCGCCTCCGCCGGATCGAGGGGCAGATCCGCGGCCTCCAGAAGATGGTCGAGGAGGATCGCTACTGCCCCGACATCCTCGTGCAGGTCTCCTCGGTCCAGGAGGCCCTGCGCTCGGTCGGCCGCGAGCTGATGCGAAACCACCTGAAGCACTGCGCCACCCAGGCGATGCGGGAGGGGGGCGAGCAGTCGGACGCGATGGTGAACGAGCTGATCGAGATGGTTTACAAGCACTCGCGTTAGTTACTGGGAGCGCCGGCGTCCCGCCGGCGACCAACTCAAAAAACGCCGGCGGGACGCCGGCGCTCCCAGTCAAAGAAGGTTCATCTGCTCCGGCTTTCGAGGCCTGACCACCCCCGCCCGCCGCTCCAGCAGCACCTCTTCCAAGTCAGCGAGGAACGGCGAGGGGTGGGCTTCGGCCGTCTGCCCCCGAAGCGTCCTCTTGCGGCTATGGAAGAGGAAGAGGCGCGAGCGGGCACGGGTGATTCCCACGAAGAAGAGCCTCCGCTCCTCCGCAAGATCGGTGTCCGGCCAATTCAGGGGCAGGAGGCCGTCCTCGCATCCCACCAGGAACACCACCGGAAACTCCAGCCCCTTGGACGCGTGAAGGGTGAGGAGGGAGACCCCCTCGGCCCGGGGGTCCCACGTGTCCACCTCGCCGCCGAGGGCCATGTCCGAGAGGAGCTTCTCCAGGTCGTTCCCCGCCCGGAGAGCGAGAGGCCGCACCATCTCGACCGCGGAGCGGAGGACCGCCATGTCCTCGATCGAGGCGGACGTCAGCGGCAATCCATAGGCGATGTCGTGGAGAAACTTTTCGACGCCATGGACGGCGACCTCCTTCTCCCGCTTCCGGAGCGCGAGGAACAGGGCCTGCACTCCGGGCTGATCCAGAAGAGGACGGTGGGACCTCTTCTGGAAGGGGATGCCGGACCGGCCGAGCGCCTCCATCAAGGGGGGAGTCTGCGCCTCGGTCCGGTAGAGGATCGCCACGTCGTTGAACGAGAGGGCCGGGGTATCCCCATACCCCACCCGGCCGCTATCGAAGGAGAAGGAAGAGATCCCGCCCAGGAGACGCTCCAGGGTCTCGACCACCAGCTCGGCCTCGGCGCGCTCGCTCGCTGCCTGCTGGATGACGATCCTCTCCGCATCTTCATCCCGGACAGCCACGAGGCGCCGGTCCGGGACGAGGCTGGCGGGACGGATCGCCTGGCAGGCAGCCTCCACCACGGTCCGGGTAGAGCGGTAGTTGCGGGTCAGATGAACGACGCGGGCCTTCGGCCAGTCCTCCCGGAAGCGGAGGAAGAAGCCCACATCCGCTCCGCGGAACCCGTAGATCGACTGGTCCGGGTCGCCGATGGCACAGAGGTTGGCATCGGGAGGTGCCAGGAGACGGACCAGCGCGTATTGAAGGGGGTCGACATCCTGGTACTCGTCGATGGAGATCCAGGGAAAGCGCTCGCGATAGAAGTCCACAAGGTCCGACCTTTCGCGCAGAAGGGCCAGGGGCTTCAGGAGGAGGTCGTCGAAGTCGAGGAAGCTGCTGAGGACCAGGGCCTCTTCATACGCCGCGGCCCGCTCCTGCCCTTCGCCGCCGGTCTCCTCCCCACGGCGGAAACGCCCGATCTTCTCCAGAAGGCGCTCGGCCTTCGTGGGAGTAAGACCGAAGAGCCCTTCGAGGATCGCCATCCGCTCCCGAGGGGAGGCGATGCGGAAGTCCGGAGCCAGTCCCTGCTCCTGGAGCAGCATCAAGCCCAGCTTGTGAAAGGTGGCGACCGTCGGCCGCGGTCCGGAGAGAAGACCGGCAAGCCGCTCCTCCATCTCCGCGGCTGCCCGGCGGCTGAACGTCAACGCGAGGCATTGCTCCGCGGGAATGCCTTGCTCGGAGATCAGGTGAGCGATCCGGTGCGTGAGCGTGCGGGTCTTTCCAGTCCCGGGTCCGGCGACGATGAGCAGGGGGCCTTCGAGGGTTTCGGCGGCGGAGCGTTGCTCGGGGTCGAGGGCGTCGAGAAAGCCCTCACCCCTAACCCCTCTCCCGGCCGCACACCCGGACCCCCGGGAGAGGGGGAGGAGGGTCTCCTCAACCTCATTCCCATCCTTCGTGTTTCTCTCGTCACCCCCTCTTAGCCCAGGGCGGGCGGGGGCGCCCTCTTCCCCGCGCAGGCGGGGGAGAGGGTCGGGGAGAGAGGGGATGGGATCAAACCCGAACAACGGCGCCACCACCGCCCGCCCGCGGATCTCGTCTGGCTCGAACAGCCGGATCACCCCGTACTCCCCGTCATACCCCGACTCCCGCCGGACCTTCCCTGCCCGCAGCCGGGACAGCGCCTCGGCCAGGAGCGGCTCTCCCGCCCGGGCCACGTCTTCCAGGGGAACACGCTCCAGGATCCCGATCTCCGGTCCCAGTCTTCCCACAAGATGGGAAGCAGCCTTTTCCACCGAAAGGGACTTCGGACCGACTCCGTGGATCTCCGACAGCACCTCCGGCAAGGGAACGAGGCTGCGGAAGGGATCTTTCCTCCCACGGTCGGCATCCTCAGGTTGGTCCGCCAGCTCTTCCACCCGGTGCATGACGCCCACGGTCAGCGGCTTGCCGCAGGTGGGACACAGACCCTGGACGCGGCGGGTCTCCTCGGGCTCGAAGCGCACGCCGCAGGCTCGGTGCCCGTCCAGGTGGTACTTGCCCTCCTCGGGGAAGAACTCCACCGTTCCCCGGTAACCTTCGCCGGTCTCGAGGGCGCTCCGGATCGCGAAGTAGTCGAGCTCGGTCTCGAAGGCGCAGGCCTCGCGGCCGAGCATGGGGGGCGAGTGAGCGTCCGAGTTGCTGATCAGGGTGAAGCGGTCGAGCCTCGAGACGCGCCAGTTCATGGGCGGATCGGACGACAGCCCCGTCTCGACCGCGAAGATGTGCGGAGCGAGATCGCCGTAGCACTCCTCCACCGAGTCGAACCCGGACTTCGAGCCCAGGACCGCGAACCAGGGGGTCCAGACGTGGGCGGGGATGAGATAGGCGTCCTCGCCGCTCGACAGGGTGATCTCCAGGAGATGCCGGGAGTCGAGCCCGAGGATGGGCCGACCGTCCGCGGCGATGTTGCCGATGGCCCCGAGCCGCTCGCGGATGCGCCCCGCGGTATCCAGGTTCGAGGCGTAGAGCAGGTGGTGGACCTTCCGGGTGCGGTCCCCCTTCTTGTAGATCGTGGAGATCTCCACCTCGAGGAGGAACCGGACCGGCCCGTGGCAGGAGGGCGGGAGCTTGCGTTCCACCTCGCGCTCGATCTCCGGCTTCAGCCGGAACAGCCCCGGCTCGGCCGGCACCAGCTTCGAGCGGATCTCCTCGAACCATGCGGGATGCGTGAAGTCGCCGGTGCCGACGACCGTGATGCCTTTGCGCTTGGCCCAGAGCGCGAGATGCTCAAGGTCCGCGTCCCGGCTCGTCGCCCGGGAGTACTTGGAGTGGATGTGGAGGTCGGCGTAGAAAAACATAGAGCGGAATGCCGGAACGGGCGTGATGATAGCCCGTTACCGACATTCCGTCCATGCGCTTCTTCTCACGGCGAAAAAAGATCGCCGGAAGCCAGAGTTTCCTCTCCAGAGATCAGAAGGCGTCGATCTCCGTCCCTCCGCAATGGCGCCCCGCGGTGTTCCTGTAGGTCTTCACCGCGCCCGTCTTCGTGTCCGTCACCTTGATCGTGTACTCCAGGTTCGACAGCGAGCCGTAGTAGACGTCGATCCGGCCGCCCTGGTTGATGATCTTGGTCACCAGCTCCGGATTGCCATTGCCGAAGTGAAAGGCGCCGGAGACCTGGGAGAGCGGCGTGGCGCCGGCCTGGCCCCCCTGCCCGCTGGCCGGGTCGCGCCACTCGGCCGTCACCTCGAAGCGCCCCTTCTGGAGGCAAAGCCTGCCCGAGCCGGAAGTACACTTGGCGGCGGCAGCCGTGGTTTTTGAAGCCGCGGCCGTGGCCGGGAAGGCGTTCTGATCGGCGCCGCCGCACTCGCCCGGCGTGTTGTGGTAGACCTTGTAACGCCCCGTCTGCGTATCGATCACGAACAGAGTGAAGAACACGCTCGTGAGCTGCCCGTAGGACACCCTCACCGAGTTGCCGGACTCCTGCACCTTGACCATCAGCTCCACGTTCGTGGGATCTTCGAAGGTAAAAAAGCCCGCGCCGTCCGAGCCCTGGATCGGCCGTCCCACGCCATCCTGCTGGCTGAACTGGTTGTACCAATCCACCTGGATCTTGAAGCGCCCGCTCCCGGTGCAGAGCGTCGAGAGCCCCGACCGGCAGGACGACCCGCGCGCCGGCGGCGGGGCGATGCGCGTCCGCGTCGCGTTGATCACGCGATGGTTGTCCTTCTTGCGCGGGACGCCGGTCTTCTTGCCGTTGAAGGAGATCGCGGGATTGGAGAAATACGGCACCGCGGGACAGCCCTGCTTGCACCCGTTCGCGTACGACATCACCGTGCGGAAGCTGCCGTCGACGTAGTGGCCGTAGGCATAGGGGAAGAGGGCGCTCCCCAGGGGAGATCCGGCGGCCGGGTCGTGCTCGCACCCCTGGACGTGGCCCAGCTCGTGCGCGAGCAGCACCCATTCGGTGCCCAGGCAACGCCGGTTGATCACCGTGCCCCCCTGGACCGTGTTCTTGAGGTCGCGGAACACGTCCTTGCGCATGATGCTCGTGGCAAAGGCGCAGCCGTTGAAGCCCTCCTCGACCACCAGCGCGGTGAACGCGGCTCCATGCTGGCGCTGCAGCTCGACCACATGCGGATCGAGCCTCACCCAGTACCCGTTGCCGTTGTCGCGGTTCGGGCGGAGGACCTCCTCCATGTAGGGCATCTCGAGCCGAACCTGGATCTGGCTGTTGGCGTAGGCGGTGTTCGCCAGGTCGACCTCGTGCTGGAGGGACTGGCGCATCATGGCTTCGCCGCCGATGGCGATGCGCGCCTCGGGGGTGTAGAAGGCGATCACCTTGAAGCGCGAGATCGGTCCCCCCTTGCGGGCCGGCGCGGCCTCCGCTGCGAGAAGCCGGGGCACGTCCCCTTCTTCCTCCTGCTGATCTCCCTCCTCATCCTGGAGGATCTCCGACAGGGGGACCAGGTCGAGCATCTCGGGCTCGTCGAGAGGCACCTCCTCGAGCTCCTCCATCCGATGCCCGCCCTCGGGCACCGGCACGATCCGCCAGGCCGCGCCCGGCACCACGATCCGCCCCAGCACCCGGCCGTCCTGCACCGTCAGGGTAACGTCGCCCGCCGCCTCTCCCAGGAGGCCGGCGATCCTGCCCCGCCAGGCGAAATCCCCCTGCCCCCGCACCTCCAGGTCCGACCGGTCGGCGACCACGGTCTGCCCGTCCAGGAGCGGAATCAGGACGCGGCGGGAAGCGAGGGCCGCGAGATCGATCCTCACCGGCTGCTCCCCGGCCGATGCCCCATCCACGAAGCGGAGCATCTCCCGGGCCGGGGACTCGGCATGGACAGGCAGAGAAAGGATGAAGAAGGAAAAGGCCAGCAGGAGACGAGAGACACGGGGCGCGAACCGCATGAAGGCTCCTTTCTGGTAAGCAGGACTATGGTACCAGTGTGCGGTTGAAGCGCTTTAGACACGGCTGTCTTGGGTCGTCTCCAGGGATTGCATCCTCATTGACGAACGTTGACGATCGTGGCCTGCATGAGGGCGACTACCTTGTGGGCAGATCCAGAGAACGCTCGGACCTCGCCCGTGCAGACGGTGAGAAGCTTTCCCGAGCTCTGTACCTTTCCAATCGCCAGGAAGCGGTCCCCGAGCGCGGGCCGCAGGAGGTTGATCTTGAACTCGGCGGAGACAACCTCACAGTCAGGCGGCGCCTTTGTCAACGCTGCGTACCCACAGGCACTGTCGAGGATGCTTGTGATCGCGCCGGCATGAACATAGCCGTGCTGCTGGCAAAGGTGCTCGGAGAACGGCAGCGCGATGTGCACCTCGCCATCTGCCACCGAGGCAAGCGTTGCACCGAGGGTCGCCATCAGGCCCTGCGCGCTGAAGCTATCCGCGATTCGTTTGTGGATGTCGCTCACCTGGTTCGGCTGCCTTGAAGTGCTCGTCCAGCACTCGCCATCCGACTACGCCATCCGATAGCGCATGAATACGACGCCTGTCGGGAGGGGTGACGCCTCCACCAACGTCAGGTCGAGCCGCTTTCCTTCCGGAAACAATCGCTTGCCGCTCCCGAGCACGAGGGGATAGACGTGCAGGCTGTACTCATCGATCAGATCATTCTGCGCCAGCGTCTGAGCCAACACGCTGCTCCCGTCGAGAAGGATGTTCTTGCCGGGCTGTTGCTTGAGCTGGCGCACGGCTTCGACGACGTTGTCGCGAATCAGGGTGGAGTTCCGCCAGGCCGAGGCGGATTCCAAGGTGGTGGATACCACGTACTTGGGGACGTTGTTCAGGGCATCGGCGAACGGATCGCCTGCCATCGGCTCGAACGCGCCGCCATGGATCTGCCATGTCTTGCGGCCCAGCAGGAATGCATCGGCCTGGGACATCGCCTCGAAGAAGCGCGCGCCGATGTCATCGTGCCAGTACGGCATCGTCCAGCCGCCATGCGTGAAGCCGCCTTCAGTGTCTTCATCCGCGCCACCTGGCGCCTGGATCACGCCGTCCAGTGTGATGAACTCGGCGACGATGAGCTTTCTCATGGTTTTTCTCCTTGCCCGCAAAGCCTCATGTTATTCCCGACCGGAAACCGACCGCCGGGACCGCGGCCGCGGGGTGCTTCCAGTGGACGTTCAGATACCGCCGGAGGTCGCTCAGCACCTCCGGGCCGACCTTCGTCATCCGCACCCGATCCCTCTGGGTGCGGCGGTTCTGCAGGCGCCGCAGCTCGGCCCATTCCGCGACCGCGGCCAGGTAATCCACCGCCCACTGGCGCTCCCGGTCGATCAGCTCGAGCACCAGCCGCAGTGGACCCTCTCCCGCCAGCTCCGGATTCTCCGGGCGCAGCTCGTCGGCGACGGTGCCGGCCAGGGCCCGGCACGGATCGCAGGAGACGAGGTGCTCCGCGGCCGTCTCGACCTCCTGGGGGCCGCCCTCTCCGCCCAGAATCCTGCGCATGGCTTCCGGCCCCAGGTGGGACATTCAAGGCTCTCCTTAAGGTTACGCCTTCCCAGGATGATTAAGCCTACCTTGAAGTAGCTGCCTCTGTACAGTTCGCGTGGAAAGGAAAACCGGGGGGCGTTTGGAGCGCCCCCCGCGCGGCCGGGGTCAACCGTCGGGGTCCAGGTTCTGGGCACTGTCCGACGTCGGCGCAGCCAGATCGAGCAGAAGCAGGATGAGACGAAGCAAGGCTTCTCCCTTCCGGGACAGGTGACCGCACGAGCGGGATTGCCCGTGGAAGGTGTGTCCCCGTAGACCGGAGCATCCGCCTCTCCGGCCTCCCGGGACAAGCCTTGCCCCGAGGACGAGCCTCGAGGAGGCCAGCGATGAAGGAGAGGAAGAGGAAGCCCGCTCCCCCGGAGCCGCCATCCGACCCGCGCCTCAGGAATCTCCTGCCGCAGCTCGAAAGCCTCCCCGAGGAGCTGCGAGATGCCCTCGTCTCCGTCTTGGAAGGGGTCATCAAGACCCACCAGATCCTGGAGGGCTATCCGAGCAGGACGCGGTAGAGGGGTATTTCTAATGTAGGGGAGGGGCTCGTCCCCTCCCGGGCGGGGGCAAGCCCCGCCCCTACATTTCCGCGAGGGCTACCTTCTCGGCTCATACCGCATCGCCACCGCCCCCGACCCGAGCTCCAGCCGGCTGACGAGCTTCAAGTCGACAGGCTTCGATAGCCCCGCGAACAACGTCGGCCCATGGCCCGCCAGCCTGGGCTGCACCACGAACTCGTACTCATCGATCAATCCCAGCTCCGTCAACGCCTGCGGGAGCTTCACGCCTCCCACGAACAGTCCCTTACCCGGCTGCCGCTTGAGCTGCTGAACGGCCTCCCCCAGATCCCCGCGCAGGAGCTCTGCATTCCAATCGACCCGCTCCAGGGTGCTCGACACCACGTACTTCTTTGCCGCGTCGATCGTCCGCGCGAAGGGCTCCGTCCAAACCGGCCTCGCTCCCGCCGGCGACGGGGTCCGCCATCCTGCCTCCATCAACTCGTAAGTCACCCGGCCAAAGAGGAGGGCATCGGCCTGGGCGAGGTTCTCGACCGCGTGACGATGCAAGTCTTGCAAGTCTTCGTCCGGGACTATTGCACGATGATCGCAGCACCCGTCCAATGTGACGTTGATGGAATACCGAAGGGGTCGCATTACGTAAGAGTCCTCCCGATGAGCCTGCGAGGCGTAGCCTGACCAAGGACGCTTCGCGGGCAGGCCTGCTTGCCGTAGCGCCTCGGCTCGAGCGAGGGTTATACGCCAATGAACGGTTGTTTGCCAAACTCGAGTCTCGCTTGCCACCAAGCCAGTCCAGTTCTACCTGCGCCCATGCGGAAGCATCTTACCCGAGCTGTTCGGCAAGTGCGATGATGATGCCCTCGGGGCCGCGGACGTAGGCGAGCCGATACGTGTCCTCGTATTGCACCACTTCGCCGACCAGTTCGGCGCCGTGGGCGAGCAGGCGCGCGACGACGTCGTCGATGTCATCGACGGTGAACATGATGCGACGGATCCCGAGTGCGTTCACCGGAGCGTCCTCGGGCCCAGTTCTGATCGCCTCCGGCGTGTGGAACTTGTCCAGCTCGATCCGTCCGTGTCCGTCCGGAGTGCGCATCAGCGCGAGGGTAGCACGGACGTTCTGAAGGCCGACAAGACGATCTACCGAGGGGCCCTCGACGGTTGTCTCGCCCTCCAACTCGAGTCCGAGCTCGAGAAAGAAGGCTTTCGCGGCTTCGAGGTCGTCGACGACGATGAGGACGTTATCCATTCGTTTAATCGTCATGTTCTTCCTTCCCATGCTTGACTGGTGATGCCGCACGTGGCGTAGCCGTTCTGCTGGAGCGCAGGAACTCGAGGATCGCGGACGAGAACTCCGGTTTGGCGAGAGTGGTCATGTGGTCCCCGCCCTCTACGATCCTGACCTCGCCACGGCCGAGCAGCCCTCGCACCGTCGCAACCCTGTTCTTCACATGATCGGATTCGTTCCCACCGTGGATGAACAGGGTCGGAGCCGTGCACTTCGCCAGTTGCTCCACGGTCACGTCCAGGTTCTTGAAGCCGCGGCCGGCCGCCGCAAAAGCCTTGACATCCTTGTCGCCATACAGAGAGTTGGCAATCGCGTTCGCAAAGTCCTCGGTCGGTTTCGGATTGCCGTCCGGTATCACCTCGATGATGTATGCACCCAGGCCCTTGCCCTCGTCGACCGCCTTGGCAAAGACGTCGACCTCGGAGAAATCGGACGGCTTCATCGCCTCCGTGATGACGGGCGCCTGCCCGGCGTAGACGACGCTGAGGACGCGCTCGGGGTGGGTCGCGGCCACCTTGCCGGCGATGAACGCCCCGCTCGAGTAGCCGATCAGATGTGCCTTCTCGATCTTGAGGTGGTCGAGCAGGCGCACCACGTCGGCCGCCATTTCGGGGCCGTACTTCTCCGGCTCGTGCGGCTTGTCGCTCTTGCCATGCCCCCGGCAATCCAGGGCAATCAACTGGAACCCGTCCGCACCGGTGAGCTTTGTGTTGCCGGACCGATCCTGGCCCCACATGCTGGAATCGGCCATCCAGCCGTGGATGAGGACGACGGGCTCGCCCGTCCCTTCCGTGACATACCGGATCTTCACGCCGTTCGAGTCGAACACCTCGTCGGCCGCATCGACGGGCCCGGACACGAGACAGCACACGACGAGAACCGTCAGCAGAAACCTGCACGTCATCATGGGTGTCTCCTCGGAAGAAAAATCACCACACTCCCTGCCCGGGTGATTAGAGCAAAGTTCTTTGCTGATTGCGTAATGGTCTCCAATCGGGCCATGGCTCTATCTACTAGATCAATCTCCAACTTGAGGCACTCCAGCCGATTGGAATGCCTGAAGTTCCGGGGTGTCGATTTCTGCTCCCGCGTTATCTCCCATATGCCTACCTTTATCTGCCGCGCCCGACGCTGTGGGCGGTGAGCGGCGGGAACCGCGCTTCTTGCGGTTTCCGTCCGCTCAACCGCCAGGGTTCGGCGGCGTTGCCCAAGAGGTCGGGCGGCCATTTCCCTATCCCACGCTTTGGGAGGCCGATCGTAGCCATGCCTCGGCTTCCTCGGAAGCATCCAGGATACGGGCCGCCCCGCGCCCCGGTTCCATGCCGACTTTGGCAGAGACCTCCCGTATGTAGCTCGCTACAGCAACGCGAAGACGCATCAGCTCAGGGACTATCGAGTTGTGGTTTGGTTGAGCCTCATTCTTCTTAATCTTCTCCCAAGAGGTGAGGTATGAACCTAGATCTTCGACGAGCTTATGAGTGTGACTCCTAGCGAATTTGGAAGCACCCTCTGAGGTCATTCTTGCCAGGTCCTCCCTGGTGGCCTTCCGCAATTCCGCAATGGAGTCAGCAACTTCCGCGGGCATCTGACGACACCAATCATCATAGAGGCAGCGATGTGTTCCAAGGCGCGCCAGAATAGAACTAAGGATCGCCGTAGGATGGCTCCTCTCATCCAAACGCCGGCGGCCAACTTCGAGGAAGCCCAGCAGTACGGCAAACGTAAGCGTATAAGGTTCATAATTGCCAGTGGGGTGGCCGATCCAGAACGCAGCGAAAACGAGGGAGAGCGCTAGGAGCGCTAGTTCCACCGCCAGAAGTATCTTACGAGACATTGGCGCGTTCATTGTGTAGGAGGGGTTCCTTGTGCCGCCGAACTGGTGACGATTCACCGGCAGACGGAGACTTTAGCTGTCCGGTGGAAGTTGGTGTTCGCCGTTGAAAATCACCAGTTATCAGTTCCCTAGTGCATCAGCCACCTGATAGCCACGTTTTGTAATGCCAAAAATCTCTCCATGACCTCCCTTGTCATTGATCAAACCGTGTTCAAAGAGTTCTCCAAGTGCGGCCTCCCAGCGTGCTTCTTCCCTTGCCTCCGAGGTCTCCACGAAGTTTCGGCCGTTGGTGGAGATCTCAAGTCCACCGAAACCTTCTAGTCGGATAATTGTGCCCTCCTCGTCCTTCACCGCCTCGCGAAGAAGACTCGCAGCGTCCGAACTGACGCGATCGGCGAGACTTGCTTTGCGCTCGATCAATGCGCTGAATGTTTGACTGCCCACTAAGTCTGGTGACACGCCGCTCTCGATCGGATAGCCTGCCTTAGGGGTTTTACCATTAACCTGCTCTGTGGCTGGGTTGTTCTCCCTATCTCCAAAGTAGTTGTGCGTGTTCAGGAGATGCGCCAGTTGGCGCGAGAACTTCTCCTTGAATTCCGCGAGAGACTCAAAGGATTCAATTAGACCACGATGTTTTATCGCATCTCTAAAGGCCTGCAGGGCCGAGAACTGCTCAAGGTCAACGCTACTCGGGACCACAGGCGCTGAGGAGAAGTAAAGCATTGCTGGCTTCCCGGCCATCACGTGCTTCTCAATCTCCTCAGCAGTGCCACTCACAGCCACGCCAGTAGATGTACCCAGTCGTGTCCAGAAGATGGCGACAAGTAGGTCACTGCGCTTGAGAACCTGCTCGTTTATTATTGCCTGGGGCCTGTCACCTAGAACCGGTGAGGAATGTGTCTCCCACCCTATGGGCATTAGAATGACTCTGCGGCTATCGGAGTTTACATAGTTCCACTCATGGATCACGTCTCTCGCTATGCGTCTCTCTGACGCTACATCGCTCGGCGAGGCAAGCATCACGTTAAATACCCTAGCAGTATACATGGCACCTCGAACTAGCTACTTTGACGGCGAACGTGCTTGGGCATCAGGGGCGGCGGTAGCCGTCCACTGCATGCCCTTGGTTGGGCGAAATGGTCAGTTCGGCAAGGCGCAGCCACATCTCTGCGTATCTCTTTGCTGGATTTCCCATAGAGTAATTCACCCCCAGTGCCCGTGCAATCTTCTCAACGATGGAACGCGACTGCTCCAGAAGCGTCTGAATATCTCCGTGACTGAGCTTGGCTTCCTTAAGTATAGCTTGAATATCATCTGTGATTCCGTGATGGGCCACCCGCTTATGGCGTATTGTGAGTGCCGGCTTTGCCAACTCCTCTGCCTCCGCAAGAGCCGATTCAAGCGAATCCGCGCATTCAGCGGAGATCCGTGGATCACGCTTAGCCTCGGTTACTAGTCGCCTCAAGGACAACGAGTCCTTTTGTCCATTCCATTGTTTATCGTATAGCTTCCCGATTCCCGTGATGGTCGCGCTAGCGAACGCGTACTTGGAAACAGATAGAGCATATGAATACCGTTCTAAGATAGAACGTACTTGAGGTAGGGTATCCTCTCCCTCGTAGAGCCACCAAACTTGCCCACAGTTCTCAGTCCAGTGGACAATCTCGTAGGTCTGGTTGAGGAGTTCATCAAGCCTAGTCATGGCCTATGTAGTAAGGATGCGAGTAATGGCGAAGGAAACAGCGCCGACTCCTCCATCGGTAAGCAGCGACAGCAGCAGAAAGGTTCGCCACGCACCCACCGTTTGATGACCAGAGTTTTGTAATCTTTCTAGATACAGGGCATACTGCGATGGAGTACCGCTAGTGAAGCGCTTCCGAACCGCTATTGCCCAGATTGCGTGCGCAAAGACAACTACAAAAAGGACTGCAGCCGCCTGCGGCACCGAGGTATCGCTTACTCCCAACAGAATTCCGATCACAGCAGCAGAGATAGCCATAACTTCTAGGTCTTCTCAATGCGACGCCCAACGCTGCGGGCGATCAGCGGCATCTGAGCGCCAGCTCAGGTGTCCGCTGCATCGCCGGGATACTAGTTGAGGCCCCCTCTCTCCGAGCCTGCGGTAGGCTCGTGGCGATGAGGAACAAGAAAGGAGGCCTCGATGAGATTCTACACCCAACAGCACCGTCACTACTGCGGAATCGACCTCCATGCTCGCAGCATG
>DATMER010000095.1:0-158567 GCA_035556715.1 Thermoanaerobaculia bacterium | reverse complement strand
GGGTGGCAGCGGAACCCGGAGAACCCAAAGCAGTTGTTGGCTTTCGTGATCTGGCCCGAGGCGCTCCAGTAATAGTCGCCGAAGGCGGTGGTCCCGCAGTTGCTCTGAGCCTCGGCAGCCGGGGTCATGCACAGACCCAGCACCGCCAGGATCATTCCGACCTGCAGGCGAATCGACACACGGATCAAGACATCACGCATGGCATGCGCTCCTCCGGGTAAGTCTCAGGGTCAAACTGAGATTGGTACGGGCTCCGCGCAGATTAGTTGCAGTGAGCGCGCGACTGCGAGACGGGGCCAGACCAACCTCTGCACGGTTCTCATAAGAGCTCTCCTGGAGAAGACATCAGGAGCATATCCTCAAAGAGGCAGTTTGTAAATAGGCTATAAGAAGGAGACGCCGGCCTCCTGATACCATGCACCCGTGGCCGACCTCCTGATCCTCGCCCACGGGGGCTCGTGGGACCTGCGGTTCCAGATCTCCTCCCTCGCGGCCAGCGCGGCGGCGGGGGGGGACCGGGTCGATGTGGCCCTGTTCTTCGGGGCTCTGGAGGCATGGACGAATGGACGGTGGGACGAGCTCGACCCGCAGCCTCCGCTCTCGGCCGAGCGGCTGGAGTCGCTGGACATGCCGCCGCTCTCCGAGATGCTGGCGTCCGGGCGCGAGGACGGGCTCATCCGGGTCTACGCGTGCAGCGCCACCGCCCACCTGCTCGGGCTCGATCTCGCCCGGGTCCAGGCGTCGGTGGACGCCCTCCTGGGATGGCAGAGCTTCTCGCGGATGATCCGCGAGACCGGACGGATCGTGACGCTATGAAGGAATCGATGAAGAAGCCGCGGATGAAGACAGCGCTCTGGGTCCTCCTCGCCTGGGTGTTCACCGGGACGGCAGTGATGGCCGTGCCGGCCGCGCCGGCCACGGAGCGAGACCTCTGCAAGGAGGCCACGGCCTCGGTCACCATCGACGAGGTGACGGCGGGGGAGGACACCGTCGACGCCAAGGGTACCTGGCAGGCCGGGGGCGGCGCCATCGGGGTCCTGCTGGAGTACAGGGTCAACAGCGACCGCCTGCGGGCCGAGACCTGGACCGGGGCCTCCGGCTCGTGGACGATCTCCCGGTTTGACCCCGAAGAGGGGAGATGCGGCCGCCGGACGTTGCGCCTCCAGGTCTTTCCCTCGATCCAGGACGGCACCCGGCAGCTCCATTGCCTGAGGAAGCCGGCGACCACGACCCGGCATTTCGAGATCTCCTGCGCGCCCGTGGCGGAGATCCTGAACTGCGAGTGGGAGTGCTCCCGGGACGAAACGCCCCAGTGCACCGGGCTCTGCACGGCCTCGGCGCGCCGAGGCCGGCTCATCTACCTGCCCTTCTGGGGAGTGAACGGCGACGGATGGCAAAAGGTTGCCGAAGGAGCCTCGAAGGGTCCCTGGACGTTCCCGGTAGCCTGTGATCCGGGGCAGAGGATCTCCTTCAAGGTGCAGGAGCGCGACGAGAGCGGCTCGTGGTCCAAGGTGGACGAGCTCGGCTGCGGAGCAACGGAGTAAGCCTATGAGCGACTTGCGTACCTCCCGGATCGCCTTCGTGGGCTCCGGGGTCATGGCGGAAGTGATGATCAGCGGCCTGCTGACCCAGGAAGGCGCGGACCCCGGCCGGATCTGGGCCTCGGGTCCGCGCGCGGAGCGGGCCGCCCAACTCCGCGAGACCTACGGCGTCCACGGCACCACGGACAACCTGGAGGCGGTGTCGAACGCGGAGCTCGTCGTCCTCTCGGTCAAGCCCCAGACCCTGCCCAAGGTACTGCCGGAGATCCGTGAAGCCATCCGGGAGCGGCACCTGGTCCTGTCCATCATCGCGGGCGCCCGCATGAAGGTGCTGGGGAGCGCGCTCGGTCACCCGGCCATCGTGCGCTGCATGCCGAATCTGCCCTGCCGCATCCACCGGGGGATGACCGTCTGGACCGCCACGCGCGAAGTCCGGCCCGAGGCGAGAGAAGAGGTGCGAAGCATTCTGCTCACCATGGGCAAGGAGATCTACGTTTCCGACGAGCTGGACGTGGACCGCGCCACGGCCGTCAACGGCACCGGCCCGGCGATCATCGCCCACTTCGTGAAGTCGCTGGAAGACGCGGCCAACTTCATCGGTGAGCCCCGCCCGCTGGCGAGGCAGTCCGTGCTCGAGACGATCATCGGCACGGCCGAGATGATCCTGTCCTCCGACCGTCACCCCGCCGAGCTGATCGACAGCGTGACCTCCCCGGGAGGGACCACCTCCCGCGCCCTGCACATCCTCCACCAGGGAGGGTTCTCCGCGATCCTTACGGATGCCATCGACGCGGCCTTTCGGCGCACCCTGGAGATGGGGAGTTCCCTCGACGAGAAGATGAGCGCAGCCAAAGAGCCCGAGAGCTAGGAAGCCGGGACGAACAGCGAAAACGCCCGGTTGAGCAACCCCACCTCTCCGGTGTGGCCGTCGAGCAGCTTCCCGACCGCCGACCGCATCCTGCGCTCCACGTCGGCCAGGATCGCCTCCTCGCTCACCTCGGCGCCCTCTTCCATCAGGTAGGCAAACGTGCGCGCCATCCCGCAGTTGGCGATGAAGTCGGGGAGGATGACGAAGCTCCGGTCGGCCTCCTTCTGGACGCTCACCTCGCCGAGCGCCCGGTCGTCGAACGGGGTGTTCGCACCGCAACCGATCAATTTAACGCCCGACCCGCGGAGCCAGTCGAGCCGCTCCAGTGTAATCAGAAACGAGCTCGCCGCCGGGATGAACACGTCCGCTTTGGTCCGCCAGAAAGGCTCGGGGTCCTCGCTCTCCACGCCGCCGGGCAGGTCGGTGTCCACCCGCCGCGCCAGCAGGTCATCGAGGTCCAGACCCTTGGGGTCCACGCTCCAGCGGAAAGCCTTCTGTCCCGCGGGCCGGCTGATAATGCCCACGACCCTGGCTCCGGCTTTGTGGAGATAGTAGGCGGAAGGACCGCCGACGTCGCCGAAGCCCTCCACCAGGATGCGCTTCCCGGCCACGGAGCCGCCCGCGGCATCGAAATAAGCCTCCACGGCCTTGGCCACGCCGTACCCGGTGACCAGCGTGGACATTGCGAACGTCTTCCGGACCCCGGGCAGCCGGACCGGGAGCTGGACCCCTTCCTGGAGCTGCCTCAGGATCCGCTGGAAGCCGCCGTTGTCCGGGGCGTAGTGCGCGCGCAGGACCCCCTCCTGGGGGTGCTCCAGCCCGATCGCCTCGCGGGTGAGGGCGATGACCTCGTCCTCGTGGACGTTCTGGTCCCCGCCGGTGCCGTAGCGGTTCTTCAGATGGTCGCCGATGTGCCGGAACCACCGCTTCAGGACCTCCGGCTTCCGCCGATCGGCCCGGTCGAAGTTGAGGACCGACTTGGCCCCGCCGATCAGGGGGCCGGAGACCCCGAACTTGATCTCCATGGTCTTGGCGAGGAAGACCGCCTCCTCGCGGGTCGCGCCGGCCCGCATGCGAGTCCCGCCGCCCGCGGCACCGCCGCGCAGCGAGTTCATCACGAGCCAGCCCTCGGCGCCGGTCTCGCCGTCCTTCCAGGTCACGACCTCGTCCGGCTCGCTGTGAAAGAACTCCTGGTACCGCCGGTAGCCGCTCTCGTCCATCACTCTCCGATCACCCGCACCAGATGGTAGGTCTTGCGGCCTTTGCGCAGCACCAGGAAACGGCCATCGATCGTTTCGGCCAATGTAACCAGCCGCTTCTCGCCGGCCATGCGTTGATTGTTGAGGTAGATGCCGCCGGCCTGGATGGCGCGCCGTGCCTCGGCCTTGGACGGGACCAGGCCGGACTGGATGAGGAGGTCGACGATGGGCAGGCCCTCCGCGAGCCGGTCCTTGGGCACCTCGCTCGAGGGCACGTCGGCGAAGATGTCCTCCACCTCCCTCGATTCCAGGCCGGTGATCGCCTCGCCGAAGAGGACGGCCGAGGCGCGCTCGGCCGCGGCGAGGGCGGTCTCGCCGTGCACGGCCCGGGTGACCTCCCGCGCCAGCCGCACCTGGGACTCGCGCATCTCCGGAGCGCTCTGGCGCGACCGCTCCAGCTCCTCGATCTCCTCCCGCGTCAGCCAGGTGAAGATCCGCAGGAACTTGTCCACGTCCCGGTCGTCGGTGTTCAGCCAGAACTGGTAGAAGCGGAAGGGCGAGGTCAGCTTCGGATCGAGCCAGATGGTGCCCGCCTCGGTCTTGCCGAACTTCGTCCCCGAGGCCGTCGTCACGAGGGGGCAGACGATGCCATGGGCGATCGGCGGCTTCTTCTCGCCCTCCTTGGCCGGCTGCCAGGACTCGTCCGACCGCAGGCGCCCGATGAGATCGATCCCGGCGGTGATGTTGCCCCACTGGTCGCTGCCGCCCATCTGGAGCCTGCAGCGGAAGCGATCGTAGAGCATCAGGTAGTCGTAGGCCTGGAGGAGCATGTAGCTGAACTCGGTGAAGGAGATCCCCTCCTCCATCCTGCGCCGGACCGACTCCTTGGCCAGCATGCCGTTGACGGTGAAGAACTTGCCGATGTCGCGCAGGAAGTCCGTGAGGCTGACGGCGGTCAGCCAGTCGGCGTTGTTGACGATCTGCGCGGGGTTGCCCCGGGCCCCGAAGTCGAGGAAGGGGAGGAGCTGCGACCGGATCCCCTGGAGGTTCTCCTCGACCTTCTCCTTGGTGAGGAGCTGCCGCTCCTGGGTCTTGCCGCTGGGGTCGCCGATGAGGCCCGTGCCGCCGCCGACGAGGGCGATGGGGGAGTGGCCGAAGCGCTGCAGCCGCGCCAGGTTCATGACCTGCAGCAGGGAGCCCACGTGCAGGCTGGCCGCGGTGGGATCGAAGCCGATATAGCCCGTAAGCTTCTCATTGGCCAGGGCTTCGGCTACCCCCTCGGTCGCGTCATAGACGATCCCCCGCCACTGGTACTCCTCGAAGAGATTCAACGCCGTCTCCTTCCCAGCCCTCTGGGCTGCAGACACCTGTCTGAGGGGGGTAATCTAGCCGCAACGAGCTTCGCCGCCAAGCTTTGGGGGTTCGCCTCTATATATAGCCGGCCCGACCTTATATAACGGCGGCCTCCCCGAGCCTATCGGCGGAAGGTTCTTATATAAAGGCCGCACGACTTTATATAAGGGCGGCGCTCCCGAGTCTATCGGCGTCTCCCATAACCTATCGGCGTCACGCCGATAGACTCTGGCCAGCCGCCGATAGGTTCCGGGAGGCCGCCGATAGACTCTGGAGAGTCGCCGATAGGTTAGGGACGGTCGCCGAAACGAGGGCGACATCCCCCCGCGCGACGGGAATCATGCCGGCGTCGAAGGCTGCCGCGTCAAGACAAGCGGGAGTCGCTGCGCAGGCGGAGGGAGGCGTCGCGATCTAGACGGGGACCGCCGCGACCTCGGGTTGAGACGCTGCACCCGCGGGTTGAGACGCTGCGATCCGGACGGGAGCGTCCCAACCCGCGACGGGAGCGTCGCAACCCTGGAAGGGCGCGTCGCAACCCGGCATCGTAGCGTCTCAACCCGGGATGCCAGCGTCGCAACCCGCGGTTCTAGCGTCGCAACCCGTGGGTTTCGCGTCGCAACCCGGGACGGGAGCGTCCCAACCCGCGGGTGTAGCGTCTCAACCCTGGACGGGAGCGTCGCAACCCGAGACGGGGACCGTCCCCGTCGAAACGGGAACATCTCCCCCCGGGATCGCAGCGTCTCCCCGTCCGGTTTTAGCGTCCCAAACCTCGGCGGGGACGTCTCCGAAGCCGACGGGAGCCATGCGAACGTAGAGGATTGCCACTGGGAGCGCCGGCGTCCCGCCGGCGCTCCGGGGGAGTAAGCTCGCCGGCGGGACGCCAGCGCTCCCAGTAGAACCCAGCTTGGCTTTCGCCCTGGGCTCCTTGTGCAAGGCTTCCTGCGCTAAAATGCGGCAAACGAACGAGGTGCGCCGCTCTCTATGGAGGAGATGGAAGCCTCCATCCGGTTCCGGTTCCAGGCTCGGCTACGGCCGTGCGTTCCGTTTCCCGTGGTCCGCCACTGTTCGAACCCAAGGAGACCCATGCTCACTGGCGAGCTCAAGAGCCAAATCGACCGCATCTGGGATGCCTTCTGGTCCGGCGGCATCTCGAACCCGCTCGAAGTCATCGAGCAGATCACCTACCTGCTGTTCCTGCGCCGGCTCGACGACCTGCACACCCTGGAGGAGAACAGGTCCGCCCGGCTCAAGAAGCCCATGGAGCGGCGCGTCTTCCCGGAAGGCAAGGATTCCAGGAAGCGACGCTACGAGGATCTGCGCTGGTCGCGCTTCAAGAACTTCAAGCCTGCCGAGATGTTCGAGGTGGTGGACCAGCACGTCTTCCCCTTCCTGCGCACGCTCGGCGGCAACGGCTCCACCTACGCGCACCACATGAAGGACGCGCGCTTCACCATCCCCAAGCCCGCTCTCCTTGCCAAGGTGGTGGACCTGCTCGACCAGGTGCCGATGGCGGACCGCGATACCAAGGGCGACCTCTACGAGTACATGCTCGGCAAGATCGCCTCCGCCGGACAGAACGGCCAGTTCCGTACGCCGCGCCACATCATCCGGCTTATGGTGGAGATGGTCGCGCCCGGTCCGAAAGACGTCATCTGCGATCCCGCCTGTGGCACCGCCGGCTTTCTCGTCGCCGCAGGCGAATACCTGCGAGAGCATCATCCGGAGATCTTCCGCGATGCGAAGAGCAAGGAGCACTTCCACCGGCACGCCTTCCACGGCTTCGACTTCGACAGCACCATGCTCCGCATCGGCTCCATGAACATGCTGCTGCACGGCGTGGAGGACCCGGTCATCCGCTACCGAGACTCGCTCGCGCAGGACCATGCCGGAGAAGAGGAGAGCTACTCGCTGGTGCTGGCCAATCCGCCCTTCGCGGGGTCGCTCGACTTCGAGAACACGGCCAAGGACCTGCTTCAGATCGTCAAGACCAAGAAGACGGAGCTGCTCTTCCTTGCACTCTTTCTGAGGCTTCTGAAGCCCGGCGGGCGCGCCGCCGTGATCGTGCCTGACGGCGTTCTCTTCGGCTCCAGCAAGGCGCACAAGGAGCTGCGCCGGATGCTGGTCGAGGACCAGAAGCTCGACGCGGTGATCTCGCTGCCCGGCGGGGTGTTCAAGCCCTACGCGGGCGTCTCGACCGCTATCCTCCTCTTCACCAAGACCAACTCCGGTGGTACCGATCAGGTCTGGTTCTATGACTGCGATTCCGACGGCTGGTCGCTCGATGATAAGCGCACCCCGCTCCTGCCCGAAGACAAGCTCGGCCCCGTGCCGGAGACCGCACTCAGGGCTGAGGATCATAGCAAGAACAACCTACCCGACATCCTCGCCCGCTGGCAGCAGCGCGACGGAAAGGAACGGAAGCGTCCGCGCACCGCGCAGAGCTTCTGTGTCCCGAAAGACGAAATCGTGGCGGAGGGGTATGACCTTAGCTTGAATCGGTACAAGGAAGTGGTGCATGAGGAGGTGCAGCACCGAGCGCCCCAGGAGATCCTTGCCGAGCTTGGGAAGCTGGAGCTGGAGATTCAGCGCGGGATGAGGGAGTTGGAGGGACTGTTGAAGTGATATCAGAGACTCCCGTACTCCCTCAACCGTGGCGTAGTGTGAAGCTCGATGAGCTGTGTACCCTTGTGCGCGGGGCATCGCCGCGTCCAAAGGGCGACCCCAGGTATTTTGGTGGCCCGATTCCCTGGATTTCAATCGCCGACCTAAGCCGTGAAGAAGGTAAGTTTCTTACCCGCACAAAAGAGGGCGTAACGGCCGCGGGTGCCAAGCTCAGCAGACTACTAAGCGAGGGGACTCTCATAGTATCCAACAGCGCGACAATTTGCATTCCAAAGATTCTAGGAGTCGCCGGCTGCATCCACGACGGATTTGTGGCACTTACCGAGCTGTCGCCCAAGGTAGATATTCACTATCTATACCATTTTTTCAACGCCATTCGCGATGAGATCAGAGCAAAAAATACCCAAGGGGTCACGCAGGTAAATCTGAACACTACGATTTTCAAAGGCATGGATGTGCCCCTGCCTCCTTTGAAGGAGCAACGGCGGATTGCGGAGGTACTTGACCGGGCGGAGGCGTTGAGGGCCAAGCGGCGCGCCGCCCTTGCACAACTCGATATCCTCACTCAAGCGATCTTCCTCGATCTCTTTGGAGATCCCACCACGAATCCGAAGGGGTGGGGGACGCAGCCGCTTGCTTCATTGGTGCGCAGTGACGACACGATTAACTACGGCGTTGTTCAGCCGGGTGATCACGTTGAGGACGGCATTCCACTGGTCCGCGTTGGAAATCTTCTTGAGGGTCGAGTCAATCACTCGTCACTAAAGCGAATCGCACCGATGATCGAAGCTAGCTACAAGCGTTCCCGGTTGCGTGGGCATGAGGTCCTTGTTAGTTGTGTTGGGTCAATCGGTGTCGTGGCGTTGGCCGACGAAACGGTCAAGGGATTCAATATCGCGCGGGCAGTCGCCCGTATCCCACTCATGGACACCGCTAGCCGCGTATTCATGGCTGCATATCTGGCGACCAATTTTGTCCAGAACTATTTCACGACGGAGCTTCGTACGGTAAGTCAGCCGACGCTGAACATAAAGCAGCTCTCCGAGACCCCCGTCGTTCTTCCGCCCGCCGAGCTCCAACAAGAGTTCTGCCATCGCGTTTCCGCTGTGGACAAACTCAGAATCGGGCACCGTGCATCGCTAGTCGAATTGGATGGGCTCTTTGCCACCCTGCAGCACCGGGCCTTCCGAGGAGAGCTTTGACATGAAAGCTACCGAGGCAAAACTGCTGGACTTCGTCAAGAAATCGTCTCAGTTCGTCATCCCTATTTACCAGCGAACATACTCTTGGACGGAGAAGGAATGCCTACAGCTGTGGGAGGACATCGTGCGCACTGGCGGCAACGATGCCATCTCGGTACACTTCGTCGGCTCTATCGTCTACATTGAAACGGGGCTGTCGCAGGTGACACATCAGGCGCCGCTGCTCGTCATTGACGGCCAGCAACGCCTGACCACGGTAACGCTACTCATCGCCGCACTGGCCAAGGCGCTGGGCGAGACTGAGCCGGTGGATGGTTTCTCGCCGCGAAAACTACGAAACTACTACCTGCTCAACCCTGAGGAATCGGGTGAGCGGCACTACAAGCTACTGCTGTCGCAGGCCGACAAAGCTTCACTCACAGCGATCGTCGGCGACACCGAACAACCGAAGGAACAATCGCTGCGGGTGATGCAGAACTTCCAACTCTTCGAGACCCTGATCGCCGCGTGCAAGGGCGACTTCGCGGCCGTGTGCAAGGGGCTGGCGAAGCTGGTGGTCGTGGACATCGCCCTCAGCCGCGACCAGGACAATCCTCAGCTCATCTTCGAAAGCATGAACTCTACCGGCCGCGAGCTGAGCCAGGCAGACCTAATCCGCAACTTCATCCTGATGGGACTGGAGCCTGGGCTTCAGACCCGCCTCTATGAGCAGTACTGGAGGCCGATGGAGGTGGATTTCGGCCAAGAAGCCTATGAGAGCCAGTTCGACGAATTCATGCGCGACTACCTGACGGTGAAGGCCAGCGTTATCCCTAATCTGAATCGGGTCTACGAGGCATTCAAGGCGCACGCCCGCTCACCTGAGGTCGCTCAAGGCGGGGTCGAGGCGCTGGTCAAGGACATCCGCGATTTCGCCCGTTACTACTGTGCCATGGCGCTTGGAGCGGAGACCGACGCGGATCTCGGACTCGCGTTTCATGAGCTGCGCGAGCTGAAGGTAGGCGTAGCCTATCCCTTCCTGCTCGAGCTCTACCAGGATTATGCCTGCGGCCTGTTGCCGAAGGCGGACTTCGTGGGAGCTGTACGGCTGGTCGAATCCTACGTGTTCCGGCGGGCGATCTGTGCCATCCCAACCAACTCTATGAACAAGACCTTCGCGACCTTCACGAAGGCCCTCAAGAAGGACCGCTATCTCGAGAGCATACAGGCGCACATGCTGACCCTGCCATCCTACCGGCGCTTTCCTAGCGACGATGAATTTTGGCGCGACTTGCAAACGCGAGACCTCTATAAGTTCCGCAGCCGCAGCTACTGGCTGCGCCGGTTGGAGAACCATGGACGCAAGGAACGCGTGCCGGTGAACGAATTTACGATCGAGCACATCCTGCCGCAGAACGAGAACCTTTCCGCGGCTTGGAAAACGGCGCTAGGTCCGGAGTGGGAGCGGGTGCAGAAGGAGTGGCTGCACACCCTCGGGAACCTGACGTTGACAGGCTATAATTCAGAGTACAGCGACCGGCCGTTCCACGAGAAGCGCGACATGGAGGGTGGATTCAAGGAGAGCCCGCTCAAGCTCAATGGCGGTCTCGGACAGTTGGACGAGTGGAACGAAGAGACGATCAGGGCCCGGGCGGGCCGACTGGCGAACTTGGCGCTCGAAGTCTGGCCCGGTCCCAAGCTGACGCCTGAGGTGCTGGACTCTTACCGGCGCAAGCCTCTCACTGCGGTGGGTTACACCATCGACGACCATCCCTCTCTCCTCGCGGGCACGATGGGTGAGGTGTTCGAGGCCTTCCGCAAAGAGGTGCTGACCCTGGATCCTTGTGTGGCGGAAGAGTTTCTCAAGCGCTATGTAGCCTACAAGGCAGAGACCAACTTTGTGGATGTGTACCCACGGGCCACGCAGCTGTGGCTGACGTTGAACATAGCCTTCCAGGACATCAACGATCCCAAGGGGCTGTGCAAGGACATAAGCAACCGGCGGCTCAACGGCGATGTATCGATTGGCCTGGAATCGCTCGATGAGCTGCCCTATGTGATAGGTCTCGTGCGGCAATCGTTAGAGCGGCAGATGGGCAACGGGGAAGACGTGTGAGCAACTACGCCTTCCTCCGGGCCGAATGGCCGGCCGTCTACGAGGCGGCGCGGAAGGCCGAGGCGGCGGCGCATAACGATCCCCGGACGGCGTGCTTCTATGCCCGGCGGGCGCTCGAGCTGGCGGTGGCGTGGGCTTACAAGTCCGACGCTTCGCTGAAGCTTCCCTATCAGGACAACCTGAGCGCGCTCCTCCATGAGCCCACGTTCAAGGCTGCGGTGGGAGAGGCGGTGTTCACCAAGGCCCGGTTGATCAACACCCTGGGCAACCAGGCCGTCCATAGCCACAAGCCCATCCAGCCGGCGGAAGCGCTGACTGCCGTACGCGAGCTGTTCCATGTCGGCTACTGGCTCGCCCGCACCTACTCGCGCGGCGCCAAACCCGCGCCCGAGCTCGCTTTCGATCCAAACTCCCTGCCGCGAGGCGTACCGGTCCCCAAACAGGCGATCGATCACCTCCGCAAGCTGGAGGCCGATCTCCGGGAGAGAGACGAAAAGCTTTCGGCCCTGCTGGCCGACAAGTCGGCCCTGGATGACGAGTTGAAGCGCCTGCGCGCCGAAGTTACCGAAGCCAAGAAGGCGAGTGCGGCCCAGCCGGATACGCACGACTACTCCGAGGCTCAGACCCGCGACGATTTCATCGACCTCCTTCTCAAAGAGGCCGGCTGGGCTCTCGACAAGCCGCGGGACCGCGAATACCCGGTCCAGGGCATGCCCACCGAGCAAGGAGAAGGTCGGGTGGACTACGTCCTCTGGGGAGACGACGGCAAGCCGCTGGCCCTGGTCGAAGCCAAGCGCACGAAGAAGTCGGCGCAGACCGGCCAGCAACAGGCGAAGCTCTACGCCGACTGCCTGGAGAACGAATTCGGGCAGCGGCCGGTCATCTTCTATTCGAACGGCTATGGGCACTGGTTGTGGGACGACGTCAACGATCCGCCGCGCGCGGTGCAGGGTTTCTACAAGAAGGGCGAGCTGGAGCTGATGATCCAGCGGCGGACAAGCCGCAAGCCGCTGGCCGAGGCCCCGATCAATCCGGAGATCGTCGAGCGGTATTACCAGACCCGGGCCATCCGCCGCATCGGCGAGGCGTTCGAAAAAGACCGCGACCGGAAAGCGCTCGTCGTGATGGCGACCGGCGCCGGCAAGACGCGGACGGTGATCGCGCTGTGCGACCTGCTCATGCGGTGCAACTGGGCCAAGCGCGTGCTCTTCCTCGCCGACCGGCGGGCGCTCGTCATCCAGGCGGTCAATGCGTTCAAGAAGCACCTTCCCGATGCCGCGCCCGTGAACCTGGTCACAGAGAAGGACACCGAGGGCCGGGTCTACGTCTCCACCTATCCGACGATGACGAAGATGATCGACGAGCAGCAGGACGGCCAGCGCCGCTTCGGCGTGGGACATTTCGATCTCGTGATCATCGACGAAGCACACCGCTCCGTCTATCAGAAATACCGCGCCATATTCAGCTATTTCGACTCGCTGCTGGTAGGCCTGACCGCGACGCCCAAGGACGAGATCGACATCAACACCTATCACCTTTTCGATCTCGAACGCGGCGTGCCCACGGACGCCTACGGCCTGGATGACGCGGTCGCCGACGGCTTTCTCGTGCCGCCCAAAGCAGTCTCGGTGCCGCTCAAGTTCCAGCGCCAGGGCATCACCTATGCGGAGCTTTCCGAAGAAGAGAAAGAGCAGTGGGACGCTCTGGAGTGGGATGAGGACGGCCATACGCCCGACCGTGTCGAAGCCGAAGCGGTCAACCGGTGGCTGTTCAACGAGGACACGGTGGACAAGGTCCTGGAGCACCTGATGACCCGTGGGCAGAAGGTGGCGGGCGGGGACCGTCTGGGCAAGACGATCGTTTTCGCCAAGAACCAGCAGCACGCCGAGTTCATCTCGCGGAGGTTCGACGCCAACTATCCGCACTACAAGGGTGCGTTCGCGCGGACGGTGCACTGCGACCTGGCCTTTGCCCAGACGGTGATCGACGACTTTTCGAACCCGTCCAAGCCGCCGCACATCGCGATTTCGGTGGACATGCTCGACACGGGCATCGACGTGCCGGAAGTGGTGAACCTGGTCTTCTTCAAGCTGGTGCGTTCCAAGACCAAGTTCTGGCAGATGATCGGCCGCGGCACGCGGCTCAGCAGGGATCTCTTCGGGCCGGGGAAGGACAAGGAGTTCTTCTACATCTTCGACTACTGCCAGAACGTGGAGTTCTTCGGCCAGAACCCGGACACGACCGAGGGCTCGCGCGGCCTCTCGCTCGGCAAGCGGCTCTTCCTGTCGCGGCTGGCGCTGGTCGGTGAATTGGATGAGCGGCTCGCCGAGAGCGCGAGCGGAATCGGGGAGGCGTCGGTCGCCTATGGCGGACCGGAGACCGAAGCGCAGGTACGGACCGCGGTTGCGGCGCTGCTGCACGGCCAAGTGGCCGCCATGAACCTGGACAACTTCGAAATACGTCCGAGGCGAAGACTGGTCGAAAGGTATTCGAAGCCGGAAGCCTGGGGTGAGCTGAACGAAGAGGCCCTGGCCGAGCTGGCGCACGAGGTCGCCGGCCTGCCTTCAGCTCACGATCCCGAGGACGAAGAGGCGAAGCGTTTCGACCTGTTGCTGCTGAGCCTGCAGCTCGCGCTCCTGCGAACGGAGCCCGCCTTCCGGCGGCTGCGGGACCAGGTCAAGGCCATCGCCGGGTTGATGGAAGACCAGGCCAGCATTCCCATGGTGCAGCGGGAGCTCGCGCTGATCCAGGAGATTCAGACCGACGAGTGGTGGCAGCACGTGACACTGCCAATGCTGGAGAGCGTGCGCGAGAGGCTCCGCGGTCTGGTGAGGCTCATCGACAGGAGGAGGCGTGCACCGATCTACACGGATTTCGAAGACCAGATGGGCGGCGAGTCAGAGATCGACCTACCGGGCTTCGGTGCGCCGGACAGCTTTGAGCGTTTCCGCGCCAAGGCGCGGGCCTTTCTCAAGGAGCACGAAAATCACGTCGCCATTCACAAGCTGCGCACGAACAGGGCGTTGACACCGATGGACCTGGACGAGCTCGAGAGGATGCTCGCGGCAAGCGGAGTGGGCCGCGCCGACGATCTTCAAAGGGCCAAGGAAGAGAGTCACGGCCTGGGACTGTTCGTGCGTTCGCTGGTGGGACTGGATCGCGAGGCGGCCAAGGAGGCGTTCGCCGGATTCCTGAATGGAAAAACCTTCAACGCCAGCCAGATCGAGTTCGTGAACCTGATCGTGGACCACCTGACGGAACACGGCGTGATGGGCGCATCGCTGCTCTACGAATCACCCTTTACCGACCTTACACCCACAGGCCCGGACGGGCTCTTCACCTCATCGCAGTTGGATGAGCTGCTGGCGGTACTCGATCAGGTCAGGGCCTCTGCGGAGGCAGCCTAAGAGGTCTGGAGCGGGGACGATCTCAGCCTTGACAGGCATGCGCCACTGGCGTATTCTCGGTCTGTGGTCATCGTCGAGACAAAGTTCTTTACCACTAGGATCGATGACCTCCTTACCGCAGATGAATATCGCTCGCTCCAACAGGAGCTCGTACAGCAGCCTGATAAGGGGAAGGTTATTCCTGGCGCAGGGGGGATTCGGAAACTGCGCTGGGGCGCCCTCGGCCGAGGCAAGCGAGGGGGCGCCCGGGTGATCTACTACTGGCACGTTGCCTCCGACACGATCCTTATGCTGTTCGCCTACTCAAGAACGAGCGAGGGAATTTGACCCCGGCTCAACGCAAGGCTCTCCGATTGGTCGTAGAAAAGGAGTACCCATGAAGAAGGAACTGTTTGACGAGCTGCTCGATAGTGTTCGCGAGGGGGGAGAGATCCTGCGTGGTGAGCGAGCCCCTTCGCGCTCGTTTCATTTTGAAGATCCCGACGTCCGCAGTCTTCGTGAGAAACACGGCCTGAGCCAGTCGAGATTCGCTGCCTTGATGGGCATCAGCGTAGGGACTCTTCGCAACTGGGAGCAGGGTCGCCGAAAGCCGGAAGGTAGCGCTCGGGTTCTTCTGAAAGTGGTAGAGAAGCATCCCGAGGCCGTATTCGATGTAGTAGCGAATAGGGTCGAAGATAAGCACGCATAGGCGGCCCGGAGGGAGGGACTAAGTGCGGCGCTCCGGCACATCCCCATGAAAGGCGAGACGTGCCGGAAGCCTGCTTCCCGTGTCAGTCGTCTGCCGCCATCGCTCCCGCTGCGTAAGCATCGACGTGGCCCGCCCCTACCTCGAACGCTGAACGGCCCGGCATTGGAACCGCGGTGTTCACGAGAATCTGCTTGATCTGCGCCGGCGTCAAGGACGGATTGGCTTCGAAGAGCAACGCGACGATACCGGCCACGTGCGGCGTTGCCATCGAGGTGCCGCTCATGTGGGTGTAGAACGGCAGGTGGGCCGGATCCAGAGAGATATCGTCAGCGATCGCCAGGACCGGCAGGACGCCGGTCAGCGCGCGGGTGGACACGATGCTGACCCCGGTTGCCGCGAGCGTCGGCTGACTGACGTAGGTCCACTGCTGGCCGTCGGGCATGGTGAAGTTGCCGGTCTCGCCCGGGTTTCCGCGTGATGAGAAGTCCGCCAGCGAGCCGTCCTTGTTCGCGGCACCCACCGAGATCACCCACGGTGCCACCGAGTACGGGTTGACCGTGTTCGGGTTCGGACCCTCGTTCCCCGCGGCGAAGACCGACACGATGCCTTGCTTGTAGGCCTCGTAGGAGGCGATGTTGACAGGGTCCGTGGGATCGAACGCACCCGTGGTTCCCCAGGAGTTGCTGATCACCCTGATCGGTGCGCCGAAGCTGTTCTTGTTGGCCAGGGCGTAGTCGAACCCGCCGACCGCATCGAGGATCGAGATCACCGCGCCGGATCCATAACCGATGATCGAGGCGTCCGTCGCCACGCCACGGTGCAGGCCGCTGGACTGCGCTCCGCTGCCGCCGACCGTGCCCGCGCAATGGGTGCCATGCCCGGAGGAGATGTCGGAATTGAGCTGGCCTTCCAGATAGGTCACGGGAAGGAAGGTGAGCACGGCGCTCAGGTTGGTCAGCGCCTGGACGTTTTCCACGACACGGTCGCCGAACGCCAGGTCGCCGTGTGTCGCATCGATCCCCGAGTCGTTGACCACCACGGCGACTCCGGCACCCGTGAAGCCATAGTCGGGATCGGCTTGCAGATCGTCGACACCGGAGATCAGTCGCGCGTCGTTGTTGTAATACGTCAGCGTGCTGTTGGCGTGGATCGACAATACGTCGGACCGCCGGGCCAACTGGCGGATCGCGCCGGGCGTGGCAAGCGCACCGACGACGGGGAGCTGCCGAAACGAGAGCCCGCGGAGGATGCCCAGGGCCTGCAGCGCCTGCACCTGGGTGGTGTGGACCGGACCCGATTGCTTGTAGACGACCACGATTTCCAACTGTTGGAAGGGCAGGGCTGATGCCAGGCGGCTGGCCAACTGCTGGCCGATGCGCGCATCGGCCATGGCGCGGCCGGACCCCAGGGCCAGGATTGCCATGACCGCGAGTACGACTGATGTGACTCTCCTGAGGTGATGAGATTTCACATTGCCTCCTGCGGCTATCGTGTATTGTCGGGGAAATTCCCTGTTCGCGGGAACATCGTCGCGAGATCCCGCGGTCCATGAGGAGATGCAGGTTTCATGCCTCCAGGGATACGACGATCGCAGGTCCTTGCCGAGATGACTACCGTAGAATAGTGGGTACCAAGGGAGTGACAGCGCTCTTTGATCTGGGACGCCAGGAGATCAGGAACAATGCGGAAAACAGTCAGAACGCTCCTCATCATGACTTTGCTGGTGGCAACCTCGGTGGCCGGCCAACAGGAGACGCCGGCAGCCGAGCCTTCCGTGAGCCTGCCCCCGGATCTTGCGCGAGTGCTGACGGACTACGAGGCTGCGTGGTCGAAGCGGGACGCGGCGGCGCTGGCAGGGCTGTTCGCCGAAGACGGGTTCGTGCTGCCAAACGGGAGGACTCCGGTGCGCGGCCGGGCGGCGATCCAGAAGCACTACACCGGTCAAGGGGGGCCACTGTCGCTGCGCGCCATTGCCTACGCGGCCGAGGGCGGGGTGGGATACATCCTCGGCGGGTACACCGACACGGCCGGGAAGCCGGACATCGGGAAGTTCACGCTGACCCTGCGCAAGGGTTCGGACGGGCGCTGGCTCATCATGTCGGACATGGACAACTCCAACCGGCGCCGCGAGTGACTCACCTTTATGCCATGAGACGCTCTCTTCAACGCCTTCGCCTTGTATTGCTGGCCGCTGTGCTCATCGCCGGCTGGGCCGGCCCGGGCGCGGGTGCCGACGGGCCGCTGCCTTCCTACGAGTCGTTCACGGTCGAATCCGCGGCGCTCAATGAAACCCGGCGCATCAATGTCTACACGCCGCCCGGCTATGGCGGTGCGGGAGCTGCGCGTTATCCCGTGCTGTACATGCCCGACGGTGGCCTGCAGGAGGATTTCCCGCACGTCACCGCCACGGTCGATTCGGCGATCCGGGCCGGTGAGATGCGGCCGCTGATTGTGGTCGGCATCGAGAACACCGAGCGGCGACGCGACGTGACCGGTCCGACCGAGGTCGAGGAAGACCGCAAGATCGCGCCGCGGGTCGGTGGCTCGGCGGCATTTCGCCGCTTCATCCAGGACGAGCTGATGCCGCAGGTGCGCCTCCGGTATCGGGTGACTGAAGAGACCGCGATCATCGGCGAATCCCTCGCCGGTCTTTTCATCGTCGAGACGTTCTTCCTGCAGCCGGAGCTTTTCGACACCTACATCGCTCTCAGCCCGAGCCTGTGGTGGAACGGCGAGAAACTGGTGCGCAAGGCCGGCGAGCGCCTCAGGGCACGGCCGGACCTGAGCAAGACTTTGTACCTGTCGTCCGCCTCCGACGACATCGGCCCTAGCGCGGCGCGCCTGGCGGAAGCGCTTCGAACGCACGCACCCGCCGGGCTGCGATGGCAGTACAAGCCCCGGCCGGACCTGCGCCACGACAACATCTACCGCTCTGCATCACCGCAGGTACTTCGCGAGCTGTTCCCGCCCCCAGGCTAGTGTTAAGGTGAAGCCATGCCTACCAATGAATCGTCCGCAGAGCGCGAACAAACGGACGAGAGCCTGCGCGTGGAAAGGGAAAAGACCGACTGCGCGCTGGCCGAAAGGCAGGCGGCCGAAGAGGATTCCGACCTGGTGGTCAACCGCGCGCGGGAGAGCGCGGACGCCGTCTTGACCGAGGCGCGCGCCAAGGCGGATGAGCGGCTGGAGACTTCGCCACACGCCGGGACTTCCCTCGCCGAAGAACGAGTGCTGGAAGACGAAGCCCTCCAGGATGAGCGGGCCTCCGCGGATGAGATCCTCCGCCGCGAACGCGAGGAGAATGCCCGTGTCCTGTCGAGACTGCTGCCGCTGGAAAGAGAAAAGACCGACCGATTCCTGCTGACGGAGCGCGCCCGGTCCGATGTCGCGCTCTCGAACCGGGACAACTTCCTGGGCCTCGTCAGCCACGATCTGCGCAATCTGCTTGGCGGGATCGTCTTGAGCGCGGAGCTGCTCTCCGCGAGAGCTCCCGAAAACGAGGAGGGGGCACAGACCCTCGCGACGACGACGCGCATTCAACGCTACGCCGCCCGCATGAACCGGCTCATCGGAGATCTGATCGACGTCGCAAGCATTGACGCCGGCAAGCTCGCCATAACACCGGTCCCGGGCGATGCGGCTACGCTGATCGCCGAGGCGGTGGATACGTTCCAGGCAGCCGCGTCAGCGAAGGGCATCTCCTTGCAGACGGAGATTGCCGGGGGCCCTCTTCTGGCAGAATTCGACCACGATCGGATGCTTCAAGTACTCGCCAATGTCATTGCGAATGCGATCAAGTTCACCTCTGAAGGCGGCAGTGTCCGGGTTCGTGGCGAATCTGCAGGAGACGAGCTTCGTTTCTCCATCAGCGACACCGGATCGGGTATACCCGGCAACATGCTGGAGGCCATCTTCGAGCGCTTCTGGCAGGTTGGGAAAGATGATCGGAGAGGCGTGGGCCTCGGCCTCTACATCTCCAGGTGTATCGTCGAAGCACATGGCGGAAAGATCTGGGCGGAGAGCAAGCTCGGCGAGGGCAGCAGGCTCAGCTTCACGCTCCCCGGTGCCCCCGCACGATAGAACTACCTGGCGCGCACCAGGAACGTTTCCTGCCCGATCACTTCGGGGTCGAGGGAAAACTCGTAGAGCTCCAGTCCCCCGAACAGGGCCTTGACGCGGGGGTAGCCCACCGACTGCATGTGGCGGGCTCCCTCGATCGCGATCGAGCCGTCGTCGTCGAAGAGCACCACGTCCTGGTCGGCAGGCGGGGACCACTCGGGGCCGGGGTAGGGGATGGCTCCCTGGAGAGTCAGCCGGCCCGGTTGATCCGATGGGGGACGCACATCGATCAGCAGGGGAGCCTCGCTCTCTTTGATGCGGCGGAAGAGGACGAAGGGCGAGACCTCCAGCAGGGGATCGAACTGGACGACCGGGGTCTCGTCGTCGAGGTAGCGGGTTGGCATGGGCGAGGATCGTACCTCAGCGGGGCTACTTGAGGACTACCACCTCGACCTCCCCGTCCCGCCGCTCGAGATGGGTCCCCACGTCCAGGGCGTAGCGCTCGAAGACCAGGTCCACCGAGGCCTCGCCTACGCTCAGATTGCGGACGCGCACCGTCTTCACGAAGTCCGGCAGCTCGGGCCGTTGCAGGACGATCCGGCCGCCGGGCGCGTCGATCTCCAGACCGAGGCAGGCCTGGAGGAGGAGGAAGACTGATGCCGCCGACCAGGCCTGGGGGGCGCACGCCACGGGATAGCGGGTCGGCCCTTCGTGGAGCCGGCGGTGGAAGCCGCAGAACAGCTCGGGCATCCGCTGCAGGTCGAAGTGGAGCACCGCGTCGTAGAGGCCGGACATGACCTGCACGGCCATCCCCTTGAAGCCGTAGCGCGACAATCCCTGGGCGATGACGGCGTTGTCGTGGGGCCAGACCGACCCGCAGTGATACGACATCGGGTTGTACCGCACCTCCCGGGCGTCCAGGGTGCGGATGCCCCAGCGGGAGAACGAGGTGTCGGACATCAGGGTCTCGGCCACCTGCCGGGCCCGCGCCGGGGAGGCGATGCCCGCGAACAGGCAGTGGCCGGCGTTCGAGCTGCGCACGGCGCAGGGCTTCTTGTCGCCATCCAGGGCCAGGGCGTAGGTGCCGATCTCCTCGACCCAGAAGGCCTGCTCGAACTCCTGCTGGAGGTCGCGCGCCTGCCGCTCCAGCCGCTCGGCACGCTCGTTGAGCCCGAGCGCGACGGCCAGCTTCGCGGCAGCCCGGTAGGCGGCGTAGACGTAGCCCTGGACCTCGCAGAGCGCGATCGGCCCTTCGGCCAGCCTGCCGTCCGCGTGGAAGACCGAGCTTTTCGAGTCCTTCCATCCCTGGTGCACCAGCCCCGCCGGGGAGCGCCGCTTGTACTCCACGAAGCCGTCGCCGTCGAGGTCGCCGTAGACGTCGATCCACTCCAGTGCCCTCTCCACGTGCGGCCAGAGCGACTCGATGAAGGCGCGGTCCGCGGTGCGCTGCAGGTAGGCGCCGGCGAGGATGATGAACAGGGGGGTGGCGTCGACGCTGCCGTAGTAGCGGCCGAAGGGGACCTCGCCGAGCGCGGCCATCTCGCCGAGGCGCGCCTCGTGGAGGATCTTGCCCGGCTCGGCGTCGTTTTCGGGGTCTTCCCGGTGGGCCTGGGTGGCGGCGAGGTACGACAGCACCCCCCGGGCCGGCGCCGGATCGAGCCAGAGCATTTCCAGGGCGGTGAGAATCCCGTCGCGGCCGAAGACCGTGCTGAACCAGGGGATGCCCGCGTAGGGGTAGGGTCCCCGGGCCGTCTCCGTGATCATCATGTGGAGGTCGGAGAACGACCTTTCGGCCCAGTCGTCGAAGCGCTCGTTGGAGGAGCGGAGCCCGGCCGAGCCCAGGCGCCGGGCCTGGAGCTGCGCGCCGGAGCGCTCCAGCGCCTCCTCGAAGGCGAGGACGGGCGGCTCGCGGTCCCCGGTCCGGAAGGCCACGGTCACGGTCCAGGTGGCCTCCCCCCGCGGCTCCAGGTCGGCGAGGAACGAGGCCGCGGCGCCGGTCATCTCCTCGGGGTCCGGCGAGAAGGCGAGCCGGGTGCGGCGGACGGCGCCGTCCAGCCCCCGGTAGCCGAGCGTGACGCCCGCGTGCTCCTTTTCCGGATCGAGGAGGGTGCCCCGCTCGGGCCGGGGCGTACCACGCACCTCGAAGATATCCGCGAAGTCCGCGCCGAAGAGCAGCTCCAGCCGCAGCTCGACCGGATCGGGGCCGAAGTTGTGGAGGCGCCAGCGCAGATAGCAGACTTCCTTCCAGAGGAAGCAGGTGGCGAAGAGGTGGATCGTGTCCCGGGGTACCACGGTGCGGTCCCCGGGTTTCTCGCCCCGAGCCGTGAGAACGGGGTTCGTGAGCTCGACGATGAGGGCATTGTCCTGGCGCACGGTGGAGCCGAGCACCAGGGGCCGCTGGCTTTCGAGCGTCAGCTCCAGCCGGCTGAGGAAGCGGGTGCCCTCGTGGAAGAGCCCCTGCTCGCTTCCCGGGTGGATCCCTCCGGCACGGTCGAACACGGCAAAGCTCTCGCCGTGCTTGAGGATGCGGTGCGCCTCGTCGAGCCGCGACGAGGTGGTCACGACGGGGAAGGATTCCTGGATCTCGATCTCGGTCTTCATCATGCCTCGGTGCAAGGGCAGCAACGCCCGTGCCAGAGAACATATACTGACCCGGCAAGATCAAGGGGGAACGATGACCGATCTCGACTACCAGGCCATGCTGAACGTGGCCATCGAAGAGGCCCGGCAGGGACTGGCGGAGGGCGGCATCCCGATCGGCGCGGCCCTGTTCGACGGCCAGGGGCACCTGCTCGGGCGCGGGCACAACCGGCGTGTTCAGGAGAACGACCCCGCGGTCCACGGCGAGACCGATGCCTTCCGCAAGGCCGGACGCCAGGCCAGCTACCGCAACTCGATCATGGTGACCACCCTGGCTCCGTGCTGGTACTGCAGCGGGCTGGTGCGCCAGTTCAAGATCGGGACGGTGGTCGTGGGGGAGTCGGTCAACTTCCAGGGGGGCGTCGACTGGCTGCGGGAGAACGGGGTCGAGGTGATCGACCTCCAATCCCAGGAGTGTGTCCGCATGCTCGCGGACTACATCGCGGCCCACCCCGAGCTCTGGAACGAGGACATCGGGGAAGATTGAGGTCGGCATTAGAATGGCGGCACTTCGAGGGAGGCATCCATGAAGCCGGCCCCGTTTGAGTACCTGGCGCCCGACTCTCTGGACGCCACGCTGGACATCCTTGCCCGCAACGGCGGCGAAGCCAAGCTTCTGGCCGGGGGGCAGAGCCTCATCCCGGTGATGAACTTCCGGCTGGCGCAGCCCGCGCTCCTGGTGGACCTGAACCGCCTGCGGGACCTGGACTATGTTCGCCGGGAGGACGGAGGGCTCCGCATCGGCGCCATGACCCGGCAGCGGAAGCTGGAACGCGACCCTCTCATCGCCGAGCTCGCGCCGCTGCTCCGCGAGGCCGTGCCCTTCATCGCCCATCCGCAGATCCGCAACCGGGGCACGGTCGGCGGCAGCCTGGCGCACGCTGATCCCGCGGCCGAGCTGCCGGTCGTGGCCGTGGCCCTGGATGCCCGGCTGCGTCTCCGGCGGTCGGGGGGCGAGCGCTGGGTGGATGCCCGCGACTTCTTCTGCGGCCTGTTCACCACCGTGCTCGAGCCCGACGAGATGCTGGTCGAGGTGGCCCTGCCACCGCCTCCGCCTTCTTCGCGCACGGGCTGGGCTTTTCTGGAGGTCGCCCGCCGTCATGGCGACTACGCCCAGGTGGGGATCGCCGCCCGGGTCTCGCTTGATGAGGCCGGTCGGTGCCGGGAGGCCCGGATGGTCTACCTGAGCGTCGGAGACGGACCGGTCGAGGCACGGGAGGCGGCCCGGATGCTCCAGGGCTCCGACCTTTCCGGCGAAGCGATCGCCGCGGCGGCCGACAAGGCCTCGCGGGACGAGATGGACCCCCTCGGCGACATTCATGCCACCGCGGACTTCAAACGACATCTGGCGCGCGTGCTCACCGGCCGTGCCCTGCGCCGGGCCTTCGCCCGGGCGAAAGGAGAGGCACCACCGCAATGAACGCTTTGCACCGGGTTTCCGTTGCCGTCAACGGCAAGAGCTACCAGCGGGAGGTCGAGCCGCGCCTCCTGCTCTCCGACTTTCTCCGGCACGACCTGGGCCTGACCGGGACGCACGTCGGCTGCGAGCATGGGGTGTGCGGCGCCTGCACGATCCTGCTCGAAGGCGAGCCAGTCCGCTCCTGCCTGATGCTCGCGGTCCAGGCAGACGGCCACGAGCTGTCCACGGTCGAGGGGCTGGCTTCAGGTCCAGGCGAGCTCCATCCTCTCCAGCAGGCCTTCTGGGAGTGCCACGGCCTGCAGTGCGGCTTCTGCACCCCGGGCTTCCTCATGACCCTGGTGCCCTTCCTGGAGGAGAACCCCAGCCCGACGGAGACCGAGATCCGCCAGGCCCTCTCCGGCAATCTCTGCCGCTGCACCGGATACCAGCACATCGTCGACGCGGTGCTGCTGGCGGCGGACACGGCTTTGGCGAAGAGACCGCGGGTGGCGGAGTGACCGGCGGCGACATCCACCGTCACCTGGATTGGCTCGAGGACCGATTCCGTGACCGCGAGCCCTCGCTCCAGGCCTTCGTCCTCGAGGAGGGACGCTTCGAGCGCCTGCACCGGGATGCCGACGCGCTCCTTGCCCGGTATCCTGATCCGAAGGTTCGCCCGGAGCTGTTCGGGGTTCCGATCGGCGTCAAGGACATCTTTCACGTGGACGGTTTCCAGACGCGCGCCGGGAGCCGCCTGTCCCCTGAAGAGCTGCGCGGGCCGGAGGCGGCCAGCGTGGCACTCCTCAAGGAGGCGGGCGCGCTCATCCTGGGCAAGACCGTCTCCACCGAGTTCGCCTACTTCGCGCCCGGTCCCACCCGCAACCCGCACCATCCGGAGCGCACTCCGGGCGGATCGAGCAGCGGCTCCGCGGCGGCGGTGGCGGCCGGTCTCTGTCCGCTCGCGCTCGGCACCCAGACGATCGGCTCGATCATCCGCCCGGCCGCCTTCTGTGGCGTCGTCGGCTTCAAGCCCAGCTACGGGAGGGTCTCCGCGGAAGGCGTGATCCCGCTCGCTCCTTCCCTCGATCACGTCGGGACCCTCACTCCCGACGTGAAGGGTGCGGCGGCGGCGGCGCGGCTGCTCATTCAGGACTGGGGTCCCGCGGCAGTGCGCCGCCGGCCCATCCTGGGAGTTCCCGAAGGCCCGTTCCTGTCCCGGCCCTCCGAGGAGGGGCGCGCCCACTTCCACGCCACCTGCGAGCGGCTCACCGGGGCGGGCTTCGAGATCTGGTCGATGCCAACCATGCCGGACTTTGAGGAGATCGAAACGCGGCATCGCCGCCTGGTCGCGGCCGAGGCGGCGCGGGTCCACGAGGAGTGGTTCCGGCGCTTCCGGGGGCTCTACGCGCCCCAGACCGCGGACCTGATCAAGCGGGGCCAGACCGTCTCCCCCGCCGAGCTGGAGGAGGACCGCGCCGGCCGGGAGAAGCTCCGCGGCGAGCTGAGCGCGTCGATGGACGCGCACGGGATCGACCTCTGGCTTTCGCCCGCGGCTCTCGGCCCCGCCCCGCGCGGGCTCGCCACCACCGGCGATCCGATCATGAATCTTCCCTGGACCTACGCCGGTATGCCCACGCTCGGCATCCCGGCGGGCCTCAGCATCGAGGGTCTGCCCCTGGGCATCCAGGTCACCGGCCGCTTCGGAGCGGACGCGGAGCTGCTCACCTGGGGAGCAGAGATCGAGAGGGCGCTGCAATCGTGATCCATCCGGTCACCCGCTGCGCAGTTCGCGCCGGGTCCTATCACGACTCGGTCGTCCTGATGCAGCTCCAGCGGGCGCTTTCCACGCTGCCGGGGGTGATCGACGCCGGAGTGGTCATGGCCACGCCGGCCAACCGCGAGCTGCTCGCGGCCGGAGGGCTGGACGTGGGGGAGGCCGGTCCGGACGACCTGCTGGTCTCGGTCAAGGCTGAGAGCGATGCTGCGGCGGCCGAGGCGCTGTCCCGAGTTGATGCCCTCCTTCGAGTGCGGGGAGGCGAGGTCTCCAGCGAGTTTCGTCCCCGCAGCCTGGCCTCCGCCCTGAAGCAGCTCCCCGAAGCGCGCTGGGTGCTGGTTTCGGTCCCCGGCCGGTACGCAGCGGCCGTGGCCGAAGAGGCCCTCGACCACGATCGCAACGTTTTCCTCTACAGCGACAACGTGCCCATCGATCGGGAGGCGGCTCTCAAGCGGAAGGCCCATGAGAAAGGTTTGCTTGTCATGGGACCGGACTGCGGCACCGCCTTCCTGGGAGGGGTGGGATTCGGCTTCGCCAATCATGTCCGCCGCGGGACCATCGGCCTCGTCGGCGCTTCGGGGACGGGTCTTCAGGCGATCATGAGCCACGTTCATGCTTTGGGCGGGGGCATCTCCCAGGCGATCGGCACCGGCGGGCGCGACCTGAGCGCGGAGGTCGGCGGGATCACCGCGGCCCAGGGGCTCGACCTCCTGCGCCGCGACCCGGAGACGAGTGTGATCGTCCTCGTGGCCAAACCCCCGGCCCCGGAGGTCGCGACGCGCCTTCTCTCCCTTGCCCGCTCGGCCGGCAAGCCGGTGGTGGTTCACTTCCTCGGCGCGCCGCTGCCAGGGCGGCGGCTTGGAAATATTTTTTTCGCCGCCAGCTTGAGCGAGGCGGCGGAGCTGGCGGTGGAGCAGCAGGGAGATTGGAAAGAGACCGGAGACCGGATCGGCGGCCATGTCTGCGGGCTCTTCTCCGGGGGGACGCTGGCCTATGAAGCGGAATCAGGGCTCTCGGCCTTCCTCACTCCGGAGGAGCGCACGGTCGTCGACCTGGGAGCGGACGAATTCACGGTCGGCCGTCTTCACCCCATGATCGATCAGGATCTGCGGCTCCGGAAGCTGCGCCAGGAAGCGGCCGATCCTGAGGTGGGATTGATCCTGCTGGACGTGGTGCTCGGCGAGGGCGCGCACGCCGATCCGGCTGGAGAGCTGGCGCCTGTGATCGCCGAGGTACGCGCAGCTCGGAACCTGGAGGTCGTCGCGATCGTGATCGGAACCGACGAAGACCCGCAGGGCCTCACGGTTCAGATCGATACGCTCGAAGCGGCCGGCGCGCGGATCTTCCGCACGGTGACCGAAGCGGTGGAGTGGATCTTCCTCCACCGGAAGAGCGCGGTGGAGGATCTGGTGCCGGTTCCGCTGGAGATGGTCCAGGGTCCCGTGGCGGCCGTCAACGTCGGACTCGAATCGTTCCACGCCAGCCTGCTCGCGCAAGGCGCCTCTTCGATTCAAATGGAATGGCGCCCGCTGGCCGGAGGCAACGAAAAGCTGGCCGGTATCCTCGCGAGGATGAAAAGATGACGGTCGATATCGATCAGGCCAACCGGACGGCCGTCGAGCGCATGACCTCCGCCCGGCCGATCCTCACCGGGCTCGGTCGGGCTGGCGACGTCCTGCCCGGCATGCGGGACAACCTGCTGCTGCACGCCGGTCCGCCCCTCGAGTGGGATCGGATGTCCGGCCCGCTCCGCGGAGCGGTGATCGGAGCGCTGATCTTCGAAGGGCTGGCGAAGGACGAAGCGGAGGCCGTGTCGCTCGTGGAGCGGGGAGAGGTGGACTTCGAGCCCTGCCATCATCACTCGGCGGTCGGTCCCATGGCCGGTGTGACCTCGCCCTCGATGATGGTCTACGTGGTGGAGGACGCCACCCATGGAGTCCGTTCCTTCTCCAACCTCAACGAGGGCTATGGCAAGGTTTTGCGCTACGGCGCCTTCAGCGACGAGGTGATCGCCAAGCTGCGCTGGATGAACGGGACCATGGCGTCCGTCCTGGCCGAGGCTGTATCCGCTGCCGGGGGGATTGACCTGCGCGCGCTCCTGGCCGAGGCGCTCCACATGGGCGACGAGGGGCACAACCGCAACAAGGCCGGCTCGCTCCTGTTCCTCAAGCTGCTCGCGCCGCACGTTGCGGACCCCGAGGTCCTCCGGTTCCTGGGCGGCAACGCGCTCTCGGTCCTCAACCCGGTGATGGCAGCCTGCAAGGCCATGGCCGACTCGGCGCACGGTGTGGAGGGGAGCACGATTGTCTCGGCCATGGCGCGCAACGGCACGGACTTCGGCATCCGGGTGAGCGGCCTCGGCGACCGCTGGTTCACAGCCCCGGCCATGGTCCCGGACGGCCTCTACTTCCCGGGCTTCACGAGCGCGGACGCCAACCCCGACATCGGGGACAGCACCATCACCGAGACCGCCGGGATCGGCGCCTTTGCCATGGCCGCGGCGCCCGCTATCGTCACATTCATCGGCGGCTCGCCCCAGGATGCCCTCAACGCCACCCTGGAGATGTACGAGATCACCGCGGCCGAGCATCCACACTTCACCATTCCCCCTCTCGGCTTCCGGGGCTCTCCGGTCGGGATCGACTTGAGAAAAGTGGTGGAGCTGGGCATCACCCCGCGCGTCAACACCGGCATCGCTCACAAAGAGGCCGGAGTCGGCCAGGTGGGAGCGGGCCTGGTCAGGCCGCCGATGGAAGTCTTCGAGGAAGCGCTGGTCGCATTTGCGGAGCGCTACGGGTTTTGATCTTAAAGGAGGCGCGATGTACGTTCCTTATGACATGAGCAAGGTGAAGGTCCTCGACCTTTCCCAGAACTTCAGCATGGATTCCCCGTCGTTCGCGTTCTACGAAGGTCCGACCGTCAAGTGGGTGAAGCGGCTGGCATTCGAAGGGGTCAACGCGCAGTTCATCTCGACCACGAACCACATCGCGACCCACCTCGACTCGCCTTATCACTTCTACGATCCGGGCCCGGACATCGCGGGCATCCCGCTTGACAAGCTCATGGGGCCGGCCTGCATCGTGGATCTCGAGAAGCTGGGAGTCGGGGATTACGAGATCTATGGGCCGGAGCACTTCGAGGAGTGGGAGCGGAAGACCGGCATCAAGATCGAGCGGGGCGACATCCTGATCATTCACACCGGCTATCACAAGTACTACAACGAGGATTGGTACAAGGTCCACAACCAGGAGAAGCCGAACCTGCCGAGAATGTTCCTGAAGCACCCCGGCCCCCAGAGCGTCTTCTGCGACTGGATTCTCGACCGCGGCATCCGCTGGCTCGCGGTGGACTGCATCGCCGCGGACCATCCCTTCAACACCAACGTGCGCAAGGCGCGGCCGGACCTGATCCCCGAAGTGGAAGCCGTGATCGGAATGTCTCTCGAAAAGGCATTCCCCTGGCCCGCGGACTACCAGTGCATGCACGTCAAGCTCTTCCCGCACGGAGTCTTCCACGCCGAGAACGTCGGCGGCCAGATCGACGAGGTTCTGGACCAGAGAGTCTGGCTCGGCTGCTTCCCCTTCCGCTTCAAGGGCGGAGAGGCGGCCTTCGCCCGCATCGTGGCGTTTGTCGAGGAGAAGTAAGTGACACACCCTCTCGGTGCACGGATCAAGCGCAACGAGGACCCCCGCCTGTTGACCGGGCGGGCTCTGTTTGTTGACGACATCACCCTTCCGGGCATGGTGCACGTGGCCTTTGTCCGCAGTCCCCACGCTCATGCCCGTATCCTCGGGATCGACACGTCCCAGGCTCTGAAGCGGGAGGGAGTGGTGGCGGTCTACACGGCCGCGGACCTTGGCGATTATTGGAAGCCCGGGCCGCTGCTGGTGCCGCCTCCTCCGGTCGAGGGCTTGATCTTCAACGAGCGCACGCAGGTGCCGCTGGCGAAGGACAAGGTTCGACACCTCGGTGAGCCCGTGGTCCTGATAGTGGCCGTGTCGCGCTACGTGGCCGAGGACGCGGCCGAGGAGGTCCTGGTCGACTATGAGCCGTTGCCCGCCGTGGTGGACTTGGAGAAGGCCCTGGAGCCGGGCGCTTCCCTGATCCATGAGGACGTGGGCTCCAACCTGGCCGCGCACGTGGTGCAGAAGAAGGGGGATTACGAGGCCGCCCGCGCCCAGGCCGATGTGGTGATCCGGAAGCGGCTCTGGTATGACCGCGGCGCCGCAGCCGCGATCGAGAACCGGGGCGTGGTCGCCGAGTGGGACTCGCGCATCCAGAAGCTGAGCGTGTGGGACACTACCCAGGCGCCGATCCCGGTGCGGAACGGGCTCGCGGCCATGCTCGGACTTTCCGAGCACCAGGTACGCCTGGTAGCTCCGTTCATCGGCGGCGGCTTCGGCCCCAAGATCATGATGTTCTATCCCGAAGAGGTGCTCATCCCCTGGCTCGCCATACGGCTGGAGCGGCCGGTCAAGTGGATCGAGGACCGGGCGGAAAACTTCTACGCCACCACCCAGGAGCGGGGGCAGCTCCACCATGCCGAGATTGCGCTCACGCGGGACGGCATCATCCTCGGCGTCAAGGACTCCTTCCTTCATGACACCGGCGCCTACGATCCCTACGGTCTCACCGTGCCGCTCAACAGCCAGTGCACGGTCATGGGTCCCTACCGGGTGCCGACCTACGCGAGCGAGTTCCGGGCGGTCTTCACCAACAAGACGATCGTCACCCCGTACCGCGGAGCTGGCCGTCAGCACGGCGTCTTCGTGATCGAAAGGCTGATGGATTTCGCGGCGCGCGAGCTGGGGATCGACCGCGTCGAGATCCGGCGCCGCAACTTCCTGCGGCCCGAAGAGTTCCCGCACGATCACGTGATCATCTATCAGGATTTCGCGCCGCTCTACTACGACAGCGGCAACTACGAGCCGGTGCTCAATCAGACGCTGCAGCGGATTGGCTACGAATGCTTCCTGCGCGAGGAGCAACCGCGCCTGCGGGCTGAAGGAAAAGCCGTGGGCATCGGCATCGTCGCCTACGTCGAGGGCACCGGTATCGGTCCGTTCGAAGGCGCCCGTGTGCAGATCCAGACGAGCGGCAAGGTGACCGTCGTCACCGGCGTCGGCACGCAGGGGCAGGGGCACTTCACCGTCCTGGCGCAGATCGCCGCCGAGCAGCTCGGAGTGGAGGTCGAGGACATCGACGTGGTCACGGGCGACAGTGACCAGTTCCACTGGGGGACCGGCACCTTCGCCAGCCGCGGCGCGGTGGTGGCCGGCAACGCGGTCAACGAAGCCGCGAAGAACGTCCGCGAGAAGGCGGTGCGGCTGGCGGCCGAGCGATTCGGTGTTGCCGAAGAGGAAGTCGAGCTCGCGGAGGGGAAGGCGCGGGTGAAGTCCGATCCCTCCAAAGCGATCGCGCTCGGCGAGCTGGCGAAGCTGGCCAATCCCATGCGCGGCGCGGTCAAGCCGGGCACTGAGCCGGGCCTGGAAGCGACGCGCTACTTCGGCCCCTTCCGCGGCGCTACGGCGAGCGGCTGCCATGCGATGATCCTGGAGGTAGACCGGGAGACCATGCAGGTGGACGTCCAGAAATACGTTGTGGTCCACGACTGCGGACGGGTGCTCAACCCGTTGCTGGTCGACGGGCAGGTCCACGGCGGCGTGGCGCAGGGGCTCGGCAATGCATTTTTCGAGGAGCTCGTGTACGACGAGAACGGCCAGCTCCTGAATGCCAGCTTCATGGACTTCCTGCTCCCCACCGCGCTCGACGTGCCGCGGGTGGAAGTCGGGCACGAAGAGACGGTCTCGCCGCTCAACCCGCTCGGCACCAAGGGAGCGGGCGAGGCCGGAGCCATCCCGGTGGGCGCGCTCTTCGCCCAGGCGCTGGAGGATGCGCTTGCGATCCCGGGCTTCGAGATTCTGGAGATCCCGCTCAAGCCAAGCCGGCTCTGGGAGCTGGCGCAGGAGGCATCACGATGAAGATCCAGGGAACCCATACCTTCGAAGCTCCCCGCGAGCGGGTCTGGAGGGCACTGCTCGACCCGGCCGTCCTGGCCCGCACGCTGCCCGGCTGCGAGAAGCTGGAGCGGGTGGGGGAGAACGACTATCAAGGCGCGCTCAACGTCCAGGTGGGGCCGGTCAAGGGGCAGTTCCAGGGGACGCTCCGTCTCACGGACGTCCAGCCTCTGGAGAGCTATCACATGAAGCTCGACGGCAAGGGACCGGCCGGCTTCATGAACGGCGAAGGTTACCTGCGTCTGACCGATGCTCCCAACGGCACCATGCTCTCCTATGACATCGACTCCCAGGTAGGAGGCCGCGTGGCCGCCGTGGGACAGCGGCTCCTCGAAAGCTCCGCCAAATCGATTACCCGCCAGGGTCTGGAAGGTCTTGCGAGGGAGATCGCGGTGATGGGGGAGTCCGAATCCGCCGCCGCTCCCACGGCACCCGTGACTCCGCTACCGCCGCCCGTCCAGCTCACCCAGACCGAGCTCGCCGCCCGAGTCGCGCGCGACGTCGCGCGCGATCTGGTGCCGCCTGAGCGGAGGCCCTGGGTGATCGGAGGAGGGCTGCTTGCGCTGGCCGTTGTTATTCTTCTGCTGGTAAGGGCCTGCGGAGCTTGAAACGATGAACCTGGTGGAGTTGGAAGAGAGGATCTCCCGTTGGGAGAACCTGCACACCGAGTTCAAGGAGTGGCCAATCCATCCCGACGACCTGGCGGCCAGCCTGGTCGCGTTCGCCAATACGGACGGTGGTCAGCTCATCCTGGGAGTGAGTGAGGGGCGCGAGATCAAGGGGGTCCAGGACCCGGACCGTGTCGTCCGTGACGTGGATAACGTGGCCGTGAACAACTGCGAGCCTCCGATCACGGTAATCCAGGAGACCCTCCAGCCCCAAGGAGGCGGAACGGTCGTCGTGATCAACATCCCCAAGGGGGACATGCGGCCCTACCGGACGAACCGCGGCGTATTTTACATCCGGACCAGCTCAGGCCGCCGTCAGGCATCCCGGGAGGAGCTGCTTCGCCTGTTTCAAGCCACCGAGAGCCTGTATTATGACGAAACGCCCATGCTGCGTCTGTCGTTGAGCGATCTCGACCTGTCGGCGTTCGCAAGGTTTCTGAACGAGACAGGGCAAGCCTATCTTCTCGATGATCAGGAACGCCTGCTGGAGAACTGGTCTCTGGTCGCCGGGGGTCATCCTACCGTCGCAGGAGTCCTTCTCTTTGGCAACAAGCCTCAGCAGCACCTGCCATTTGCGCAGATCAACGCTGCCCGTTTCCCTGGTACCGACTCCTCCTTCGATCCCCTTGACCGCAAGGATCTGACTGGACGGTTGCTCGAGGTCATCGATCAGGCCGAACGCTTTCTCTATCTGCACCTGCCAATCCCGCACGAGATCCGTGGCTTCGAGCCCGAGCCGAAGCCAGAGCTGCCGAAAGAGGCGCTACGCGAGGCGATCATCAACGCCGTAGCTCATCGGGACTACACCGTTCGCGGCCCCATCCGGCTGTTTATCTTCGACGACCGGATCGAGATCCACACGCCCGGCAGACCGCCCAATAGCGTGGACGCTGATGCCATGCTGGCCGGCGCGCACGTCGTTCGAAACCCCTGGATCTATGCTCGCCTCTCGGATGCCGGGCTCGTGACCCGGGCCGGGACAGGCATTCGTCGTATTGCCCGGTTGGTACGTGAAGCGACCGGCCACGAGATCGGGATCAGGGTCAGCGACTCCGAAGTGCTCTTGACCCTTCCAAGAAAGCCGAAGCCGTCCTGATAGTGCTCTGTCACGGCTGGATTGCTGGGTTCGGGGGAAGGGAAGCGCCTGACCCATGACGGGAAACCCTTGACCCGAGAACCCGAACGTCTGACCCGCGACGGGTCACGTTCGCGGTGACTTCCGGGCAGTACTCACTCCGGGACGCTGCGCAGATCCACCAGGGGCGTCCCCCGCATCAGCGCCCAATAGAGGACGAAGGCCACGCCGAAGCCCACGAACCAGGCGTAGTCATAGAGGACCCGCAGGCCGGGGACTACCAGTCCGATCAGGGCGACGGCGACGCCTGCCACCAGCGCGATCAGCGCCTTCGGGTTCCAGCGGCCGTAGATCCCGTTTTCCTTGTAAAGGTCGGGGAGAGACAGGTTGGTCTTGCGGATCAGCCAGTAGTCGGCGATGAAGATCCCCGCGATCGGTCCTAGCAGCCCGGAGTAGCCCACCAGCCAGCCGAAGATGTAGGTGCCGTAGTCGGAGAGGAGACGCCAGGGCATGATCGCCACTCCGATCACGCCGGTGATCAGGCCGCCGACCGCGAAGGTGATGCGCGCCGGCCAGAGGTTGGCGAAGCCGTTCGCGGGGGCCACGACGTTCGCGGCGACGTTGGTGGTGAGCGTCGCGATCAGCAGCGCGAAGAGGGAGAGCAGGATGACGAGCGGGCTCCCCAGCCGGGAGAGGAGCGCCACCGGGTCCCAGATGGCCTCGCCGAAGATCAGGACCGAGGCCGAGGTCACGGCGATCCCAATGAAGGAGAAGAGGGTCATCGTCGTGGGGAGCCCGAAGAACTGGCCGCGGATCTGGGCGCGCTGGTCCCGGGCGTAGCGCGAGAGGTCGGGGATGTTCAGTGCGAGCGTGGCCCAGAAGCCCACCATGGCCGTGAGCGAGGGGGCGAAGAAGGCGAAGAACTCACCCGCGGTCCGGAAGCGGCTGGGCTGCGAGAGGATCGGCCCGAGGCCGCCCGCCCGCAGCATGGCCCAGGCGAGGAGGGCGAGACCCGCCACGATCAGGAAGGGCGCGGCCCAGGCCTCGAGGCGCTTGATGGATTCGCTTCCCTTGACCACGATGTACATGTTCCAGAGCCAGAAGGCGAAGAAGGCGAACCAGACGCCGCCGGGCACCCGCTCCCAGGCTGGGAATGCGGTCACCAGCATGGTCTGGATGGCCTGCCCGCCGATCCAGGTCTGGATGCCGAACCAGCCGCAGGCCACCAGGCTGCGGAGGATCGCCGGGATGTGCGCTCCCACGGTGCCGAAGGAGGACCGCGCCAGCACCGGGAAGGGGATGCCGAAGCGCGTGCCGGCGTGGGCGATGAGCACCATGGGGAAGGCGACGATCACATTGCCGAGCAGGATCGTGAGCAACGCCTGTTTCCAGCTCATCCCGCCCTGCACCAGCCCCGCGGCCAGCAGGTAGGTCGGGATGCAGACCGACAGCCCGATCCAGAGCGACGCGATGTGGTAGGTGCTCCACGTCCGCTGCTCGACCCGGGTTGGGGCGAGGTCGGTGTTGGAGAGGCGCGGATCGGACGGCGGCTCGCGCAGCTCGAACAAGTCACCGCGGACGCGGCGCATGGCCTGCGAAGGAGATCTCGAATTGTCGGCCGGCATGGCGGGCTCTATCCTACAGCGTCTGTTAGCATCCGCGCCATGCTGACCTTCCTGCTCGCCCTCTCGCTGCTCCCGGCCGCTCCGGCGTCTGAGGCGTCTCCCCGCACGATGCGCGTCGACTATTACCACTCGGGGGACGCTTCCCAGGAGCACTTCAGCCTGGACCGGATCGTCGTCGAGCCCGGGGCCTGGCCGGGCAATCCGGCCCGGCCGGTCGACGACACGAACCTCGGCAAGTACCTGTTCGAGGTCTCAGACCGGAAGACCAACCGCGTCCTCTACTCGCGGGGCTTCGCCTCCGTGTACGGCGAATGGGAGACCACGGGAGAGGCGAAGGAGGCCTGGCGGACGTTCCACGAATCCCTCCGCTTCCCCGCCCCCTCGGCGCCCGTCCAGGTGGTGCTCAAGAAACGGGATACCCGCCAGGCCTTCCGCGAGGTCTGGTCCCTGCTCGTCGATCCGGGATCCATGGACGTCGACCCGTCGGCGCCACCTCCTCCGGGGCCGCTCTTCAAGCTGGAGCAGAACGGCCCTTCCGCCGAGAAGGTCGATTTCCTGATCCTGGGCGACGGCTACACGGCGGCGGAGCGGGGCAAGTTCGAGAAGGACGCGCGGCGGCTGATGGACATCCTGTTCTCCGTCTCACCGTTCAAGGAGCGGCGGCGCGACTTCAACGTCTGGGGGCTCTGCCCCCCGGCCGCGGAATCCGGCATCTCGCGCCCTTCCACCGGCATCCACCGCCGCTCGCCCGTGGGGGCCACCTACGACGCCTTCGGCTCCGAGCGCTACGTGCTGACCTTCGAGAACCGGGCCCTGCGCGACATCGCCGCCTTCGCCCCGTACGAGTTCATGGAGATCCTCACCAACACCCGCACCTACGGCGGCGGCGGCATCTTCGGCCTCTACTCGACGGTGGCGGCCGACAGCCTGTGGGCTCCGTACATCTTCGTCCACGAGTTCGGCCATCACTTCGCGGCCCTGGCCGACGAGTACTACACCTCCGACGTGGCCTACGAGCCGGCGGCTGAGCGGGTGGAGCCCTGGGAGCCCAATGTCACGGCACACCCCGAGAACCTCAAGTGGAAGGACCTGGTCGCGCCGGGCATGCCGATCCCTACCCCCTGGTCGAAGGCGGAGTTCGAGAAGCACGCGGCGGAGATCCAGAAGCGGAGGAGGGAGATCCGGGCGCAGAACCGGCCCGAGGAGGAGATGGACGCCCTCTTCCTGGAGCAGCGGGCGGCGGAGACGGCTCTCCTTGGGGCCGAGCCCCACGCCGGCAAGGTGGGCGCCTTCGAAGGAGCGAACTACGAGGCCCGCGGCTATTTCCGCCCGCAGGCCGACTGCATCATGTTCACGCGCAACGAGGTGCCCTTCTGCAAGGTCTGTCAGCGCGGCATCGAGCGGGTGATCGATCTTTATACGCGACCTTAGATTAGTGCCCGATGCACCAGTCGTAGAGCGCGTCGGTGTAGGGCTGGAGGTCGCCGGAGGCGTGGCCCGCCGCGACCGAGGCGCCGATGCGGACGGTCTTGGGCGAGTCCGGTCCCGTGGAGGTGGGGCAGCGGGAGACGTCGACCATCACGAGGTTGAGCTCATTTCCCGCCACATAGGCGTCGAGCATGCCGCTGATTGCGATGCCGCTGTCCACGCGGGTGGGGATGCCTGCCGTGGTGTTGTTCGTGACGGAGACGCCGCTGGCCGTGTCGGCCGGTGGACCGAACCAGGCGCGGGTGCCGACTGCGAGCCCGATGTCGAAGTGCGTGGAGGGACCGGTCCAGAAGGTGTTGTCATGGACCGCAGCGCCCTGGAAGTCGGGCTTGGTGCCCCTGCCCTGGAGCCCGTCGATCGTGATGGCTCCGTAGGCGGAGTTGCCGGCCGCGAGGATGCGGTTGTAGCGGATCTGCGATTTCTGGACCGCGGGATGGGCGCGGAAGAGGACGATCGCAACATCGGTGGCATCCACGATCTGGTTGTCCTGGACCACGGTGTCCTCGCACGAGATGCTCAGACCATCGGTCCAGGGGTTGTACTGGAGCTTGCCCCGGACGTGCTGGCTGGAGTAGGCCGTGATCAGGTTGCCGAAGATGACGTTGCCTTGGCAGGGAAAGCCCTCGGTCCTTCCGAACGCCTGCACGCTGGACCAGCCCGCGGCGTTGGTGATGACGCTGTCCGTGATGCCGGTCCCGTCGCCGCCGAGCAGACGGACGTTGACGCCGTCGTCCGTGAAGCCGACCACGCCGCGCTGGCCGTCCACCCAGACGTTCCGCAGCCGCGCTCCGCTCTGGAGGCTCACCGCCGCGGTCTTGAACCGGGCCGTGCGGACGAGTCGGGCCATCAGGGCATACCGGCCCGGGCCCGGGGTGTCGGTCGTGGCAAGGGTCACTCCGGGCGGGATGGTGAGAGGGGCGTTCAGCCGGATGACCGCCTTCTGGGCGAGCCAGACCGTCGATCTCGCGGGAGCGGCATCGAGCACGGCCTGGAGCTGGGTGCCCGTGCCCTGGAACCCGGGGCCGCTCACGGGGAGGTTGATCACCGGCCGGTCACCGAAGGAGTAGCCGGGCTCGGAGCCGCAGATCTTCTTGGAGAGCCGGCGCAGCTCCTTGGAAGAGAAGAAGGAGTCGACCGTGTCGCTCCATCTCTGGCCCCTCTGCCGGGCGCTCAGCCGCTCGCTGAAGCCGGGCGCGTCCGGCTCGCGGTTCAGCACGCCGCGGTAGAGGGTGAGCAGCTCAGCCGCCGGGTCGTAGCCCAGCGACACGTAGTCATTGGAAAGATAGACCTTGCGGCCCCAGGCGCCCAGCGTGGCGGCGCGGCAGCCGTTCGCCCGGAACCAGCTCACCGCACTCAGCCACTCCTCGGGATTGGGGGTGCGCCCGAAGGCCTCGGTGTAGGTCTTGGCGATGAACTGGGCGGGGACCCTGCGCTGCTGCGCCTGGGCCTCCGGAACAAGGACGAGGGCTGCAATCAGGACGAAGAGAAGGCGTCTCATCGGGTCCCTGCCTGGGCCGCGGCGGGTGCCGGGTCGAGCACGCCGAGAACGTAGCGCTCCCGGCTCAGGTACTTCCGGGCGGACTCCTGGATCGTCCCGGAGTCGACCTTTTCGATGAGCTCATCGTAACGCGGCAGGTCGCGCAGGTCGAGGCCTTCGGTGTCGTAGGCCTCGATGGCAGCCAGCCAGAACTCGTTGGTCTTCAGGTTCGTCTGCCGCTCACGGCGCTGCTTCTCGCGCACCTGCTGGACGTAGCTCTCCCCGACGCCGTTCTTCTGGATGGACTCGATCTCCTTGAACACGGCCTGGACCAGCGGCTGGACCTGCTCGGGCGCGCAGCCGAAGGTGAACGTGAAGGTGTAGCGCTCCCGCGGCCGGCGGTCGAGCCCGGCGTTGACGTTGACGCCGTAGACCGCGCCCATGTCCTCGCGCAGGACCTCCCGCAGGCGGACGTCGAGGACATCGGACAGGGAGGAGATCCCGTGCCGGGCCTCGCGGCTGAACTCGGCGTCGCCGGTGAAGACGATCTGCACCTGGCTCTTGGGCTCCAGCCCGCGCTCGATCTTGACCTCGACGACCCCGTCCGGCGGCCGGACGCCGATGTCCTTCCAGGACTCCTTGCGCCCCTGCGTGGGGAGACCTCCCAGCCAGGTGAGCACCAGGGGGCGGATCGCCTCGGGCTGGAAGCTGCCCACCAGGACAAAGGTGAAGTCACCGGCATCTGCGAAGCGGTCGCGGTAGATCCGCCAGGCAGCTTCGGGATTGACCTGGGCGATCAGCTCCGGCGAGACGGGCTGCCAGCGTGGGTGGCCTTGAGTCAGAGCGCGCATCATGGCATCGGCGAAGACCTCCCCGGGATCGGCCAGGCGGTTCTCGGCGTAGGCCTGCATCTTGGTCAGGAAGGAGCGGAACGCCGCCTCGTCCTGGCGCGGGGCCGTGATGCTCAGGTAGACGAGCTGGAGCAGGGTCTCGAGGTCGCGCGCGGACGAGCCCCCCTCGACTCCCTCTTCGAGCTGGGCGAGGTAGGGTCCGAGCTGGACGTTCTTCCCGGCGAGCGCCTTCTCCAGGGTGACCGAGTCGAACCGCCCGTACCCGGCTTCACCCACCAGGGCGGTGGCGAACAGGGCGGAGGGGAAGTCCTGGTCGGAGACCAGGGAGTGGCCGCCGGGGCTGTAGGAGGTGAAGAGGATCTCGTCGTTCTTGAAGTCCGTGGGCTTGAGGAGCACCCGCACGCCGTTGGAGAGGACCCACTCGGTGACGCCCACCTCCCCGATGCGGTTCTCGCGGAGGACGGTGCCCGGCTTCGGCGTCTCGGCCACGAGGGGACCCTCGACGGCCCGGTCCACGTAGGGCTCGACCTCGCGCTGCGCCACGGCCGCGAACAAGGCCAGGAGCCGGTCTTTGGCCGGCAGGGCGGGCAGGGTGGCCCCTTCCTTCTGGGGAGCGTTTACCTGCACGACGCGGCTGTGGTCGGTCAGCCATTCGTCCGCGAGGCGGTCGACCTCTTCCAGCGTGATCCCGGGCAGGAAGCGGCGCACCATCTCGACCTCGGCCGGGATGCCGGGGACCGACTCGCCGAAGGTGAAGGCGCGGACGAACTCCTCGGCAAACGTGGTGGACTCGATCTTGCCGCGCTCGCGCTCGGCCTGCTCGTAGCCGAGGAGCCACTCCTTCTTGGCCCGGTCGAGCTCGCCGGGGGTGAAGCCGTGGCGCCGGACGCGCTCGACTTCGGTGAGGAGCGCTTCGAGGCCGTGCTCTACGCCGCCATCCGCGACCCCGGCCGCCAGGGAGGTCACCTCGGCCGAGCGGACGAACCTGCCGGTGTCCGAGCCGCCCCAGAGGAACGGCGGGTCCGGGCGCTGCGCGATCTCGTCCATGCGGAAGTTGAGCATGGCGTGGTAGAGCGCCTCGACGATGGACCGGCGGTAGTCGACGATCCGGTCCTCGCGCCGCCGGGGCTGCTTCCAGTGGATGGCGACCGTGGTATCCGTGGCCTCCGGATCGGTGGAGAGGGCGAACAGGGTCTCCTGGTGCGCGGGCACGGGGAAGGTGTCGCGCGGCCGGGGCTTGTCCGGGTTCTTCAGGCCGCGGAACTGCCTGCGGATCTGCTCCTCGATGGTTTTCGGGTCGAAGTCGCCCACGGCCACTACGGCCATGAGGTCGGGCCGGTACCAGTCGCGATAGAAGCGGCGCAGGGCTTCGGGTGTGGCCTTCTCCAGGATCTCCTTCTGCCCGATGGGCAGCCGCTCGGCGTAGCGGGAGCCCTGGAAGAGGATCGGGAACTGCTGGTCGTCCATGCGCGCCGAGGCGCCGCGGCCGAGCCGCCACTCCTCGATGACGACACCTCTCTCCTTGGCGACCTCCTCGGGATCGAAGGTGATGCCGTCGGCCCAGTCCTCCAGGATGCGGAAGGACTGCTCCACGAACTCCGGACGGTCGGTGGGGACCGTCAGGGTGTAGACGGTCTCGTCGAAGCCGGTGTAGGCGTTGACGTCGGCGCCGAAGCGCAGGCCGATGGACTCCAGGTAGCGCACCAGGTCCTGGTGCTCGAAGCCCTGGGAGCCGTTGAAGGCCATGTGCTCGACCAGGTGGGCGAGGCCGCGCTGGTCCTCATCCTCCAGGACCGATCCGGCGTTGACCACGAGCCAGATCTCCGCGCGACCGGCGGGGACCGCGTTCTTGCGGATGTAGTAGGTCAGCCCGTTCTGGAGCCTGCCGACCCGGATCTCGGGATCGACCGGGAGCAGGGCCTCCAGGTTTTCGGAGACCGGGGCGGCCGGGGCTTTTGCAGGGACGGGAGCCGGCGTCGACGAGGTGGCGCAGGCGGCCCAAACGAGAAGCAGCGGGAGGAGTGGCGTAGATCGTCTCATCGGAGACGATAACCCGATCCTCACACAAAGGCTTCCTGGAACCTCGGATGCCGTCGAGCATAGACGTCCACGTACCAGCAGGAGGCCCGGAAGCGGTAGCCGCGCTGCACCGTCTCCTCCAGGGCGTGCTCCACGAGCCTTTCGGCGATGCCCTTGCCGCGGTGCTCCGGGGGGACGTAGGTGTGCGTGAAGTCGAGGAGGCCGTCACCGGCCACCCGGTAGGTGAGCAGGCCCACCTCCTGGCCGTCCTTCAGCACGGTGTACCTCTTCGCCTGCTCGTCGTGCCGGATGTCGAGATCCATGCTACCAACCCTCCTTCGTGGCCTTGGCCTGGTCCACCGCGGCCTGGTACTCGGGGTTCTTCTTGACGAAGCTCTCGACGTAGGGACAGGTGGGGACGAGCTTGTAGCCGCTCTTCATCGAGTCGTCCAGGGCATGGCGCACGAGCCTCTCGGCGATTTTCCGGCCGCGCAGCTCCTCCGGGACGAAGGTGTGCCGGAAGTCCCGCGTCTTGCCGGTCTCGACGTAGGTCAGCTCGGCTTTCTGCTTCTCGAACGGGATGTAGTACCGCTTCCCCTCTTCGTGCTGGATGTCCAGATCCATCATCCCTCCTCTCGTACCTGGGGACGCTTCAATCGCCGTGCCACCCTCCAGTCCAGGAAGAACGGGGTGAGGGCGAGGGCGGCGAGGACCAGCGCCCCGATGGCGTAGCGCGTCCAGTCGGAGTAGGCGACCCGGGGGACCTCGCCGATCAGCACGTATCCCGCCCAGAGGTCCGGCCGGCTCCAGCGGGGGTCCTGGCGGAAGCGCCGCTTCGTCCGGCTCAGGGCCTCGGCGGGGCGCCGGCCCTTGCCGAGCTCGTGGTAGAGCTGCTGCATGAAGGCGGCGGTGGCCTCGTCGCCCACCTCCCAGAGCGTGGCCAGCACGCCGGGGGAGCCGGAAGCCAGGAAGGCGCCGGTGAGGCTCGAGAGCGCGTCCCCCTCCTCAACGCCGGGAGCCAGGGCCGTGCGGCAGCCGGCGAGCACGGTCAGGTCGGCTCTGTAGGTCAGGTTGACGATCTCCTCGGGATAGAGAAGGCCGTCGTCGCCGTTGCCGGGGGCGAGCAGGATCGCGGCCCCGCGGCCCGGGCGCTCATCGATGACGGTGTGCGCGGCCAGGTGGACGATCCGGGTGCCGTTGGCCGCGATGCGCCGAAGGTTCTCCTCGCCGGCTTCAGGCCCGCTGAACAGGTCGTGCCGGCCGGGCAGGAGGCGGGCAATCTCCCGGATCTCGCGCTCGGCTCCGGGGAGCGGCGGCAGGCCGTATCGCGCGGCCAGGATCCCGGCCTCGGAGGACTGCGGAATCTCCGGCGCTCCGAAGGCGACCAGGGTGAAGACGGGCGGGGGGCCGCTCTGCAGGGTGCGCATCCAGCCCAGGGCCGAGCCGCTGGGGAGGTAGCTGACCGCGGCCTCGTCCACCAAGGAGGGCTCCCCGAGCAGCTCGAAGGGGAGGTAGCGCAGGGCGCCGTCGGGCGCGATCCTGAGCTCCGCCGAGGGGATCTCTCCCACCGGGCCGAGAAGGGTCTTCGCCAGCCGGGCGAGCCCGGCCGGGTCCGGAGGCTGGCGGCGGGACAGGGCTTCGTGGACCTTTCCCGCTTCCGCCAGGATGGGGCCGTACGGTCCCAGGTTCGCCATCCGCACCCCGTCCGCCCGGACGACCCAGAGGAAGAGGTCCTTCTCTCCGAGGAAGTATTCGAGGAGGACGCCGTTGCCGACCTCTTCGCGCAGACGGTCCGCCCGGAGGGGGGAGGCCGTGCCACCCCCGAGGGCGTCCAGGAGCTCCCGGGTCTTGGCGCGCTGGACAATGTCCAGGGCCCTCTCCGCGTGTCCGGCCTCCGGCTCCCGCGCCTCCATCCGGGCCAGCAGCTCCACGGCGGCGGCGTAGACCGGCCGCCGCTCGCCGAAGAAGTGGGAGCGCAGCGTGCTCCGCCGCAGGCTGGACCGGACCCTCTCCACCTCGCCCATGGCCAGCTCCAGGAGCTCCACCCCGCGCGCATCCTGGCCACGGGCAGCAGCGACCCTGCCCAGTCCCTCCAGGGCGGACCACCGCCCCTCGGCCGAGTCGCTCTGCCGGGCGGCCTCCAGGCTCCGGGTGAAGACCTGCCCGGCCTCGTCCAGCCGTCCCTGCTCCAGGAGGAGCCGGCCCAGGTAGAAGAGGTCCTGGATCTCCTCGGAGCGGTCGCCGCTCTCCCGGGCGAAGCGCAGGGCGTTGCGGTACGCGGCCTCGGCGGCCCGGGGCTGGCGCAGGTTCAGGTGGTGGACCAGGCCCAGGTTGAGCCAGGCGTTGGAGAGCCCGGCCCGGTCCCCCTCAGCCTCGTAGATGGCCATGGCCTCCCGGAAGTCGGCCTGAGCGCTCACCGGGTCCCCCAGGTTGCGGTAGACCACGCCGGTGTTGACCCGCAGCATGGCACGGCGGAGCGGGTCGAGCTCGCCTTCCTCCTGGAGGACCTCGCGGTAGATGTCGAGAGCCTCGCGGAAAGCGCCCAGCTTCTCCAGGATGACTCCCTGGTTGATCCGGCCGATGCGGGACTGGGCTGCGGCCCAGGGCTCCCCCTCGTGCCGGGCGGCGAGGCTCACCGCCAGACCGTGGAGGTCCAGCGCGCGGTTGTAGCGGCCCTGCGAGGTGGCCACGAGCCCGAGGTTCGAGAGGTTGATCACCTCGCCTTCGGCGTCTCCGCCGAGCCGGTTGATCTCCAGGGCCTCGCGGAAGCGCGACTCGGCTTCGCGGTATTCGCCCAGGTAGTGCAGGGACAGCCCCGCGTTGTTCAGGGTCCGGCCAAGGCGGGCGGGGTCCCTCTGCATCCGCCGCAGGCGGAGGGCGGCCTCGCACTCCCGGAGCGCCGCCCGGAAGTCCCCCAGCTCGTTGAGCACCGCGCAGGCGTTGTTGCGGGCGGTGGCCGAGGTGGACGGATTCGTCCCGGCGGTCGCCTCCGCCACGGCCCGGTAGGCCCGGGCCGCCTCGGGCAGCCGTCCCTCGGCGTGGAGCGCCCGGGCCTCGTCCAGGGTCTGGGCGGAGAGGGGGGTGAGGGAGACGGCGAGCATCGCCAGCAGGATGCCGCGGCTCCGGGCGTTCGGACGCATGAGGGGGCAGAGTATAGCGAAACCTCACCCCCTGTCCCCCTCTCCCATCTCCCACCCGGTCCCCCGCCGGGAGAGGGGGAACGTTGATGTGGCAGCCGTGCCTTGAACGGAGGCAAGATTGCCTGAGTTGCGTTCCCCCTCTCCCGGGGATGGGTGGATGGGAGATGGGAGAGGGGGACAGGGGGTGAGGTCTTAAGCTCCCTCTCCCCCGGCACGGGGGAGAGGGCTGGGGAGAGAGGGGACGGGATCAACTACCTGTCTGATTGCCGACTCGAGCTGCTCCAGGCTGACCGGCTTGGTCAGGTGACGGGCGAAGCCGGCCTCCCGGCTGCGCTCCACGTCCTCCTCCATGCCATAACCGGTCAGGGCGATGCCGCGGAGGCCGAAGCGGCGGGACAGCTCGGCCATCAGGTCGTGCCCGGTGCCGTCGGGCAGGCCGATGTCGCTGAGGACGAGGTCGATCCGGCTCCCGTTCCCGGCCGCCGACTCGGCCGCGAGCCTTCCTTCCGCCACGCTGCAGGCCACGGTGACCCGGCGGCCGGTGGCGCGGAGCAGGTCGGCCATGGCCTCGGCCGTGTCCGGATGGTCCTCCACGAGGAGGATATGCAGCGGCCGTTCCGCGGCGGGCGGCGTCGGTGGGGGGGCCGGCCGGACCTCCCAGGGGAAGCTCGGCGGAACGGCAGGCTTTCCGGCCGGGAGACGGACCGTGAACGTGGCCCCGCGGCCCTTCCCCTCGCTGGCCACTCCGATCTTGCCGCCGTGCAGCGCGACGATCCTCTCGCTGATCGCCAGTCCGAGCCCGAGGCCGCCGAACCTTCTTGTGATGCTGCGCTGCCCCTGGTGGAAGGCGTCGAAGACCCGCGGCAGGACCTCGGGCTCGATGCCGATGCCGGTGTCGGAGACCTCGGCCACCACCTCGCCCCCGTCGCGCCAGGCGCGGACGAGGACCCGCCCTCCGGGAGGCGTGAACTTGCGGGCGTTGCTGACCAGGTTCCAGAAGACCTGGGTGATGCGGGGGGCGTCCGCCCATGTCCAGAGCTCGGCGTCCTCGACCGTGATGGTCACCTCCGGCCCCGGCCTCGCGGACGCTTCGACAGCTTGGCTCAGCACCTGGCGCAGGTCGGTGGGGCCGCGCCGCAGCTCCAGCTTCCCCTGGGAGATGCGGGTCACGTCGAGAAGATCGTCGATGAGCCGCGCCTCCAGCTCCACGTTGCGGCGGATCATGGCCAGGCCGTCCCGCGCGTCGGGAGGGAGAGGCTCGGGCCGCGTCTCCAGGCGGGAGAGCACGGCGAGCACCGGGGTCAGCGGCGTGCGCAGCTCGTGGCTCAGGGTGGCCATGAAGCGGTCCTTGATGTGGCTCGCTGCTTCGGCCTGTGCCCGTGCCTCGATATGCCCCCGGGTGACGGCGAAGAGCGTGAGGCTGGTGAGCAGCCCGAGCAGGAGCAGGACCCAGACCTGGTCGCGCGCCGAGCCCGCCTCGAACACCGGGAGGGTGGAGTAGACGACCGTCCAGGGAGAGCCCGCCACCTCGAAGCGCTCCGTGTCCGTGAGCCGCGGAGCCGGGCCCACGACCTTCGGAGAGTGAGAGCGGTGCAGGAGGCTCAGCAGGGATGGCGCTCCGGCGTAGACCTCCAGCGCCAGGTTCGGGTTGCCGCCCCCCAGGATGCCCCGGAGCAGGTCGTCGGCCCGGAAAGGGCTGAAGACGAAGCCCGCCAGCGCGGCGCGCCGGTCCTCGACCGTGGCGAGCGGCGCGCCGCGGCGGTAGACGGGCACATAGATCAGGAACCCGGCCTGCTTCTTGGGATCGATCTCCTGGACCAGCTTCACCCGGCCGGTGGCGGCGGGCTGGCCGGTGTCGCGGGCGCGCTCCATGGCTGCCCGGCGCTCGGGGTCCGTGAGCATATCGAACCCGATGGCCGCCCGGTTGCGCCGGTCCATCGGCTCCAGGTAGAGGATGGCGAAGAGGTCGTCGAAGGACGACTCGGGCCAGATCGTGAAGCGCGGATCGCCGTTGCGCCGGACCTCCGCGGTCACACCCTCCTTCCAGGTGGCGTCGACGCGGAGGGCGAATCCGAGTCCCTGGATGCCGCGGTAGTTGCGATCGAGGTCGAGGCCCTGGACGAACGTCCTGAGCTCCTCGCGGCTGACGTCGTCGCTGGTGCTGAACAGGCCGTTCGCGCCGCGCAGCAGGGCTACGTACGTCTCCATCCGGTTCTGGAGGATGGCCTGGTCCCTGTGCACCAGGTTCTCGAAGCGCAGGCGGTCCTCGGCCTCGGCGGTGACCGCCGCGTACCAGGTGACCACCGCCGTCAGCAGCAGCGATAGCGCCAGACCCAGGTAGGGGCTCCACCGGCGCGCCTCTTTCATGATGGCCCGCCTTCGATCAGACTCCTGTACTCCTCGGGAGTGTCCACGTCGCGCACGGCGCCGGGGTCGTCCACCTCCAGGACACGCAGGTCCTCCGGATGCCGGTCGAGCAGCTCCCGCAAGCCGATGTCCAGGTGGAGGCTCTCGATCTCGGGGATCAGATCCGGAGAGATCACCAGGGGGTGGCCCCGCTGGCCCTGGTAGGACGGGACCACGAGACGGGATGGCTCCGCGAGCACCTTCCTGATCGTGGAAGGGTGCAGCGCCGGAAGATCGGCAGGGCAGACTACAAGAGGCTCGCCCCTCCGCTCCAAGGCTTCTGCGCCGCCGAGGGCCGCGATCCCTTCGAGGATCGTGGACAGCATGCCCCGCTCCGGATCGGGATTGATCACCACGCGCACCCCTGCTTCCGCGCCCCACGCCTGCAAAGTCTCGTCGCCGGGCGCGGTGACCAGGACGATCTCGGAAATCCCACCCTCGCGCAGGGCGCGGACGAGCGATCCCAGGATCGTGTCACCCCGGAAGGGGAGCAGCAGCTTCGGCCGGCCCATGCGGCGCGAGGCGCCGGCGGCGGGGAGGAGTGCTATAGCCACCCATGCATGATACCGAAGACTTCCTCTATCCGCCCCCCTCGGGTCCTTGAGCTTCCACCGGAATGGGAGGCGGCGGTGTCGCGCTGAGGCCCGCGCGGTAAAGCAGGCCGCCGATCGCAGTCACGACGACGAGGCCGAGAATCGTACCGGGGACGCCGGAGATCCAGGCGAAGTCGCCCTCGGCGAAGTGCCAGGAGGCGGGGAGGGTGAACCAGCGCCGGTCCTGCGCGAAGACGATCAGCGCGATCAGCACGCCCGCGAGCCCCTCGCCCGCGATCATCCCCGAGGCTCCGAGGACGCCGGGGTCCCCTTCCATGGGGCCTTCCTGGCGCCGGGCCTCCACGATGCGCCGCACCAGGCCGCCGACGAAGATCGGCGTCAGGCTCGCCAGGGGGAGGTAGATGCCCACCGCGAAGGAGAGTCCCGGCAGCCCGGCCAGAATGGCGGAGAGAGAAAGCGTGGCACCCGTTCCGACCAGGCCCCAGGGCAGTGAGCCGGAAAGCACGCCGTCGATGACCGTCCTCATGAGCGTGGCCTGCGGAGCCGGGAGGTCCGGCGAGCCGAACGTGTAGGCGCTGCCCAGGAGGAGCACCACGCCGGCCACGGCCCAGCAGGCGAACGCAGCCCCCAGGAACTGCCCAGCCTGCTGCCTGGCCGGCGTCGCCCCAACCAGATAGCCGGTCTTGAGGTCCTGGGAGATGTCGCCCGCCTTGGACGCGGCGATGCAGACCACAGTGCCCACCGTGAGGATCGCGAAGCGGGCTGTCGGGTCTGTCCACCCGAAGAGCACGAAGAGCGAGGAGATCCCCAGCAAGGTCACCAGCGTCATGCCCGAGGTCGGGTTCGAGGAGACGCCGATCAGGCCCACGATCCGGGACGAGACCACCACGAAGAGGATGCCGAAGATCCCCACGCCCAGGGCGCAGACCAGACGCTGCAGGAAAGTCAGGTTGCCGCTGACGAGCCCCGGCACCATCGCCAGCGTCAGGATCACAAAGAGGGGACCGGCGAGGACCACCCACCCGGGCACATCGCGGTCCGTGCGGGGGACGCCCGAGCCCGTCTCGACTCCAGCCCCCTCCGTACGCACGCCGCGCAGGACCGCGGTCAGGGAGTTGTACATGGTCGGCAGCGCCCGGAACACCGTGACGATGCCCGCTGCGGCCACCGCGCCCGCCCCGATGTAGCGCACGTAGCGCCCCCAGATCTGCCCGGCGGAAAGGTCGCGGATGGCTGTGGTCGCCTCGGGGAAGAGGGGAGCCGTCAGTCCCTCGCCGACCAGGGCGATCAGCGGGGTGAGCACCAGGGCGGAGATCAGGCTGCCGGAGACCATGATCGCGGACTGCCGGTAGCCGAGGATGTAGCCCACGGCCAGGAGGGCGGGTGCGATCTCCAGGCCGATCTCCGCCTTGGGAAGGACCGGGAGGTGCGCCGCCAGCTCCGAGGGGATCAGGACCGCGGCACCGAGGGCGAGCTTGACGGCGGCGCCCACGGCGAGGCCGATGAAGATCCAGCGTCCGCCCGAGCTTTCGACGGCGGTGGCGCGCAGCACCTCGGCGCAGGCGGTGCCCTCGGGATAGGGGAGCTCGTCAGCGCTCTTGACGATGAGCAGCCGCCGCAGCGGCACCATGGCGGTGATCCCGAGGATGGCCCCGAGGAAGGCGAGGATCGCCACCTGCCAGTAGGGCGGAGTCACCCCCCAGAGGAAGAGAGCGGGGATGGTGAAGATGGTCCCGGAAGCCAGGGACGAGCTGGCCGACCCGATGGTCTGGGACATGTTCGCTTCGAGGATGACGCCGCCGGCCCGGCGGCTCATCAGCCGGAACGCCGCGACCGTGAGCACGGCGATCGGGATCGAGGTCGAGACCGTGAGGCCCACCCGCAGTCCGAGGTAGGCGTTGGCGGCGCCGAAGAGGATGCCGAAGATGATCCCGGCAACGGCGGCGCGCAGGGTGAACTCGACGACCGAATCGTTCCTGGCAGGCGGCGGCTGCATGCAATCCCCTCCTCGGTCAGAGACGACCGGGGGAGGGTAGCACAGGCCTCCGTGACGGCGGCATCCTGTCGCGACCGAGGCCTTGCTGTCGCGACGATAAATTCCGGTGACGCGACTCAACCTCTTGTCACGTCACCGATAGCCTTTTCTGACGCGACTATAGACTTCGGTGACGCAACGATAGGCTTGACTGACGTGAGGCAACCTGTAGTCGCGTCAGCGCTAGACTTTGCTGACGCTGCTGTAGGTTTTGTGATGCGACGCTAGATTTCGGTGGCGCGACTGAAGACTTTTCTGACGCGACGAAAGGTCTGACTGACGCGATTCAGCCTATGGCCTCCTTATCGATAAACTTCGCTGACGCGACTTAGGAGTTTTATGACGCGACTGTAGATCTGTCTGATGCGACTATGGGCTTGGGTGACGCGACTTAGGCCCAAGTCGCATCGCCGGAGCCTGTCGTTGCGACAGAAAGGGATCGGCGCTCGCGTGCCGGTCCTTCGTCGCGGCACCAGGCAGTCCGGCTCGCGTCTCAACCTCCTGGCCGTGGAGCCTTTGGAGAGGGATGACGCGACCTGCGGCCTCCTGCGACGGGCTGCGTCTCGGCTGTCGCGACGATGAGGTCGGCGTTCGGAGGGACGACCCGGCCGATCCAATGGTCGGGTAGCGAAAGAGGGTTACCAGATTGTCTCGACGTGGGGATAGTCCAGGAGCTTCCGGTCGCGAGTGACAAGGCGCGCCGAACAACGGCGTGCTACTGCCACGATGATCCTGTCCGCCGGGTCTCTGTGGAGAGACCCGGGGAGCAATGTGCTGGCGATCAGATCCTCCGGTACCAGAGGCTCGATGACGATCGGACGGTCAGTGCTGGCCAACTCGTACCAGCTCAGAATATCCATCGGGAGCTTGAGCTTGCCAAGCTCGACCTTGACCGCGACCTCCCAGACCGAGATGGCAGAGACCCTCAGGGCGCGGAGGCCCTCGCTCTCGCGTAGAGCTTCCTGAGCGCGAGGGGAAAGGTTCTCTGGCGCATGGAGCCACCAGAGCCAGACGTGAGTGTCGAGGATGATCAATCGCTGAGAGCTTCCCAGAGCTCGGGGAGAGGCGCGTCGAAATCGTCAGCGATTTCGATCGGTAGCCCGCGGAGTGGATGGGCAGCCTTCTCGGCCTCCTTCGGTTGGAAGGGCACCAGCTTGGCCAGGGGCTCACCACGGCGGGTGATCAGGACTTCCTCACCGGACTTGGCTACCTCATCCACGAGAGTGGGCAGTTGTTGGCGGGCCTGGGAAACGTTGAGAGCTTTCATTGGGGGCCTCCGATGTACAACCCATCTTGTACAAGATAGGCGCCCGTGAGGGGTGCCGTCAAGTGGCTTCAGAGTTCGAACGGCTCGAACCCCGCGAAGGTCCGGCGGCGGCGCCGGATCTCGTGGGCGTTCGGCACCTGATCGACCAGCTTCTGGAGCTGGTCCAGCCAGTTGGGGCCGGGGCGGGGGCGGTTCTCGCGCAGGGCGCGGACGTCCTCGGGCGTGGTGGGGATGTCCCGTTCGAGATCGAGGAGGTCAGAGGGTTCTTTCGAGCTCATCGTAGCGGTCTGCCGGGCTCCTCGCGGTAATAACCGGCCATGCCCGTCGCTTCGATCTGGCGGTGGGCCTCCAGGGCAGTGTCGATCACGTCCGCCGGCCCCGGCAGTGTTCGCAGGACCTCGGCCGCCTCGGGATGGCCGGAGAGGCCCAGGCCCAGGATGGACATGGTGGCGAGCTGCCGGTCGCGCTCGGCGTCGGTGCCGTGGTACGGGCTTGTCCAGAACAGGGAACGATGGCTCCATTGGCGGCGCCGAAGAGGATGCCGAAGATAATCCCGGCAAAAGGGCAGCGCGCAGGGTGAACTCGACGACGAATCGTTTCGCAGGCGGCGGCTGCATGCAATCCTCCTCGGTCAGAGACGACCGGTGGAGGGTAGCGCAGGCCCTCACCCCCGGCCCCCTCTCCTAGCTAGTCCCCCGAGCACACCCTCCCCGGGAGAGGGGGAGACTTGCTTGAGCTACCCGAAGCCGAGGGAGGGCGATGGCGCCCTCTCCTGCGCAGCAGGGGAGAGACTGGGAGGGGCTTCCTGGCTGGTACAGACCGGTAGAGCGGGCCTGGGGGCCTCTGGAGTGGGGGACTGAAGGGCGCTCACCCACAGGTGAGGGCGTTGCACGCGAGGATACTGTGGATCTTGGCAGCCTCGGGTATCTGGAGTCGATCGGCGTCTGCCGCCGCCTTGCAGAGGAGCTCGTTGGCTCGCTCGCGGTCGCCGACTTGAGCTCGTTTCAGATAGACCCGAGCCATGTACATCCAGGTCACGAGACGCTCACGAATCTCTCCGATCTCCTGATAGACAGGTAGCTCCTCTTCTTCCCAGATTCTGAGCGCCTCGTCGAGTTGCCCTCTATCTTGGAGAATGACAGCGATTTTTCCGAACGCAATGGCCCGGTAGCGGAAGTCGCCGGTCTTTTCGTAGAGGGGTATTTCCTCCTCTTGTCGGATTCTGAGCGCCTCGTCGAGTTGCCCTCGATCATGGAGGATGTCGGCGATTTTTCCGAGCGCAACGGCTTGAGAGCGGATGTCGGTGATCCTTATGTAGATGGGTATCTCCTCTTCTCGTCGGATTCTGAGCGCCTCGTCGAGTTGTCCTCGATTATGGAGGATGTCAGCGATCTTTCCGAGCGCAACGGCTTGAGAGCGGATGTCGCCGACTTCTTTGTAGAAGGGTATCTCCTCTTCTTCTCGGATTCTGAGTGCCTCATCGAGCTGGCCTCGATCTTGGAGGATGTCGGCGATTTTTCCGAACGTGACGGCTCGAGAGCGGATATCGCCGATCTTTTTGTAAACGGGTATCTCCTCTTCTTGTCGGATTCTGAGTGCCTCATCAAACTGGCCTCGACCTTGGAGGATGTCGGCAATTCTTCCAAGAGTGACAGCCCGTTCGCGGACGTCGCCGATCCTCTCGTAAACGGGTATTTCCTCTTGCTGTCGGATTTGGAGCGCTTCATCGAGCTGGCCTCGATCTTGTAGGATATCAGCGATTTTCCCAAGGGCGATGGCCCGTTCGCGGACATCACCGATCCTTTCGTAGACGGGTAGCTCGTCTTCTTTGTGCATTCTAAACGCCTCGTCGAGCTGGCCTCGTTCCTGTAGGATGTCAGCGATTTTTCCGAGAGTGATAGCCCGTTCACGGACATCGCCGATCTTTTCGTAGACGGGTAGCTGCTCTTCTTGTCGGATTCTAAGCGCCTCATCGAGCTGGCCTCGATCTTGTAGTATGTCGGCGATCTTTCCGCGGGTGACGGCCCGTTCGCGGATGTCACCGATGTTTTCGTAGGCGAGTAGCTGTTCTTCTCGAATTCTAAGCGCCTCACCGAGTTCCCCTCGAACTTGTAGGATGTCGGCGGCAACACCATGGGCAAGGGTTGCCTCCCGCTCGGCGCCTCGTCGATGGTCGACCTCCGCTTGTTGTTGAGCCGCTCCAAGAGCCCGATCGAACTCCCCAGCTCGGATTGCGCACTGGCACAGCCCCCAGAGAAGTTCGGATTTCTCCTCGTCCGGAGGATTCTCGTGAAGTGCTGATTCGAACAAGTCAATCCAGAGACGGACGGGACCTTGGCTCATCGCGTAGTTGAAGCCAGCGCTGCCGGCGCGAATCGCCTCCTTTCCTGAGACCAGAGGAAGCCAATAGATCAGCGCGAGGTACTCGGCATCTACCTCGCTCCAGCGCTGAATCTGCTCCGGCTCGTGCCTTCGCGAAATGGCTCCGGAAAGCCTTGCGGTGAACCAGTCGGTCATGCGCTGAAGTGGCTCCGCTGGATCGGTGCCCTGCCGCAAGAGCTCCGCCAGCAGCGGATGGACCCGCCAAGCGCCGTCAGGGCGCTCTTCGCGAGAGATGGGGAGCAGGAGAGAGAGTTTCACGGCCTGAACGGTCAGATCCTCGAAATCCTCCTCGGCGAGGCCCGCGGTCGCGGAACCGAGGCTGCGCCCAAACCCCGTCTGAGGGGCGTGCCCGAACACCTTGAATCCGGCTAGGAGACGGTCCGAGGAGTCCCCGAGCTGCTGAACCAGAATTTCCAAGGAGATCTGGAAGCTCGCCGAGATGATCGCCCTCGCCTCGTCTGCGGTCTCCGCGCCGCGGTGGGAAGTGCCGGTCTGAAGCCCCTGCGCCTTGAGCTTTCTCAGGAATCCCGGAGCCGAGCCTTCGTTGCGCAGGTAGCCCGCTGCCAGATGGATGGCCAGGGGCAGGTATCCGAGAGCGACCACCAAGTCCCGGTGCTCCCGATCTTCCCGCGACGTGGCGGGCCTTCTCTTCAACTCGGTCCAGAGCTGGTCAAGCGCGAGCGCCTCACGGAAGGGTTCAAGGGGAATCTTGTTCCAACCCTCGTCCCAGCCCAGATCGTGAACCCGCCCAGTAACGATCACGGCACAGCCTTGGAGATCCCGCAGGAGCCGGACGACTCCCCTCTCGGCGGCAGGGGAGTCGACGTTCTCGACATGAAGGAGGGTTCGCGGGTGCCGCAGCCGCTCGCGTAGGAGAGGCACCACCTCCGGCCCTGTTCCCCGCAACTTCAGCTTGTCCGTCAGCTCTTGGCGCAGGGCGTCCGTTTCCGCAGGTTTTTGGGGATCGAGCACCAGCCGGACGTAGCCGCCCGGGAACGCGGCCTCGTTCTCGGTGGCGAAGCGGTCGGCCAGGTAAGACTTTCCCACTCCCGGCATTCCCTGGACAGCGCAGATCGCGACCGGCCGCGTCTCGGGCGACTCGGGGAGGAGCAGGCTGCGAAGCTGCTGTAGCTCCTCTTTGCGGCCGACGAAGACCTCGCGGACCCGGGGCTCGATCGGCGGCGGCTCGACGGCGGGCCGGATCTCCCACACCACCCGGCCGCCGTTGCTCCCGCGGCAGAGGCTGCCATCGTCGAACCAGAAGCCTTTCTTCGGGTTCCAGCCGCGGAAGCGGATGTCATACCGCAGTGGGCGCCCCTGGCTATCCAAGGAGATCTCGATGACCGCGCAGGCGTTCTGGTACTGGTCGGCCTCATGCCCTTCATATAGGCACCCCGCCGCCATCTGGCGGAGGCGGCTGTCTGGATCCGCCCATTGGGAGATTTCCGGCTCGTGAAGATGGCCGCGCAGCAGGAGATCGACCCGATCTCCCAGAAGGCGGCGGGCTTCGGCGGCATCGGCGAGATCGTCGAGCGGGTGGTGCACCAGCAGGAGGCGAAAGCCGGGGAGGGAATCGCCCTGTGGATTGCTGCATAACCTGCCGATCTGGTCCTGAGTCAGGAGGATCTGGCCCGCCTCGTTCCGACTGCCGCAGAGCCAGGCCGAGTCGAACCCGATGACATGGAAGTCGAACGGCAGCTCTCGGAGGCGGAGAGTCTGCCGGTAACCGAGGTTCGGATGGAGGGCAGGATCGGGCAGAAGATCGGCGCGGCCGATCGTCCGCAGCCACTCGCGATAGCTTCTCTGGCGCGCCAGCAGCTTGGCCGGGTTGATGCTGGACAGGTCCCTAGAACTCGTGGCTAGCCCTGCCATCCAGCGGGCGGCCTCCAGAGGGGATTGAGCGAGGATCCGGGGGCGAGCCCGTGTCCAAAACTTTTCGTCTACCTCCCGGTCGATGTCGTGGTTGCCCGGGACCGCGAAGAAGCGGTCCCAAGGGAGGGCCGTCTCTTTCAGGATGGCCTCGAAGAAGTCGGTGGTCCTTTCGAACTCTTCGAGCTTTCCCCAGTCAGCGGCGTCACCGGTGAAGCAGACGAGGTCGATTGGGCCGTCCTCCAGCATGGCCTTGAGATTGTTGAACCATTCTTTGCCAAGCACGCGACGGCGCCGCCAAGCTTCGGCTTCCCGCGAGCCTCGCTCGTGGAGATCGGAGAGGTGGAGGATTCGGACCCGGTGAGAAAGCATTGTCTTTCCGAAGAGACTGGAAGTCTATCAGGCGGGGTTGAGATTCCCGGCCAGTTCCCGCAGCAGGACACCGCTGACCTGGATCGGGACGATTTCGATGCCCATCAGAATGAATCTGACCACGACCAGATTGAGTCTGATCCTGCTAAGGAAGATTCTGTTCACGATCCAAAGTAGTCTGGCCACGATCCGGTTGAGTCTGACCGCGAGCAAAAAGAATTTGGTCACGGTCAGACCGAGTCTGGCCCGGGTCAGGTGGAAGCCGGTCATGATCCGGATGAATCTGGTCTCGATCCGGCTGAGCCGGTTCGCGGTCTGAAAGGTCCTGACCTAGGGCAGGAGGAGTCTGCCCACGGACAGAATGGCTCTGGTCGCGGTCAGGATGAGGCTGATCCAGGTCTGGATGACTCCAACCGCGGCCGGAACCTCTCTGAGCGTGGTCTGGACGGAACGGACTCAGAACTCGAACGGCTCGAAACCCGCGAAGGTCCGGCGGCGGCGCCGGATCTCGTGGGCGTTCGGCACCTGATCGACCAGCTTCTGGAGCTGGTCCAGCCAGTCGGGGCCGGGGCCGGGGCGGTTCTCGCGCAGGGCGCGGACGTCCTCGGGTGTGGTGGGGATGTCCCGTTCGAGGTTCAGGAGGTCAGAGGGTTCTTTCGAGCTCATCGTAGCGATCCGTCAGCCCCTGGCGTTCAAAGTAATCCCGGATCTCCTTCCGGTCAACCCCGGGGAGCGTCAGGAGGAAGCGGATGTCCGCCATCTCCTGGAAGGTCCTCGCCGGGTCGTTCTTCATTGCCAGGACCTTGAGCGCAGCCAGGTGCTCCGGCTTGGGGACGGGCACCTCGATCTCTCCGGGGCTTCGCATCCAGCGGCAGTTCGCAAAGAGCTTGTCGGCCGTTTCCCCCCCGACATAGACGAAGTCGAGGCTCCCCTTGTCAGGATTGGCGTGGAGATGGTTCGAATAGCCGCGCGACCGGTTGAGGGTCTCGTACCTCTGGGATTCCAGGAACCGGATGAGGTCGTCCTGAGCGGTGGAGTCGACCAAGAGGTCCACATCCACGGTCGTTCGAGGGAGACCATACGAGGCCAGCGCAATGCCGCCGATCAGGGCGTAGCGATGCCTTTTCTCCTCAAGGAAGCCGGTTACAACACCGAGGACGTTCCCGAAGTTCACGAGAGCTGCTGCCTCAAGCCCCGGAGGGGCGACAGCATGTAGCCCGGGGCGCAAGCCCCGGGAACCGGTGCGAAAGATCTCCCGGAGCCCCGAAGGGGCGACAGAAGGGCGAGGGGCGCAAGCCCCGTTGCGGGGTGGGGAGCATGTTCCTGGAGAAGACCTGGGAGGCTGGCACGGATCATCAGTTTCTCTGCCGTTCCGGCCTGCCGAGCTCCTCGCGGTAGTAGGCGCCCAGACCCATTCTCTCGATGTGGCGGTGGGCCTCCAGGGCAGTGTCGATCACGTCGGCTGGCCCCGGCAGTGTTCGGAGGACCTCGGCCGCCTCGGGATGGCCGGAGAGGCCCAGGCCCAGGATGGACATGGTGGCGAGCTGCCGGTCGCGCTCGGCATCGGTGCCGTGGTACGGGCTGGCCCAGAACAGGGAACGGTGGCTCCAGGTCTCGGGGTCCGCGCTCTCGACCAGGAAGTCCAGGGCTCTCCGGCTACCCGTCCTGTTGATCACATAGCCGAGCGACATCACCACGCTCGACTTGGCGATGTAGTGGTTGTGCGAGAGAGTCCCCTCGACCTCCTGCTGCAGGAACTCGATGAGCGGCTCCACTGCCCGCTCGTCCCCGATCATGCCCAGGGTGACCACGATGTTGGGCCAGAGCTGCTCCTCCTCGGGATCGGCCAGCATAGCCAGGAGAACCGGGACGGTGGTCTCCGCATCGAAGCGGGAGGCCTCCTCGTAGGGAACTCCGTGGATGTAGAGCCGGCTGACGAAGGTCCGGATGTCCACGGGAGCCGCTGGTGTGGCGGGGTCTTCGGTGCGACCGGTGGAAGAGCTCCTGAACTTCGCGCACTCGGCCGAGGTCACCTTGCGCATGGTCGGCGTGAGAAACGGGTTCATGACCGCGTTGCGATCGTTCCGGTGGTGCAGCCCGCGCGTATGGCCGTACTCATGAGCCCACAGGATGTCCTCCATGACGCTGATGCGGACGACCGTGAAGGAACTGCTCGGGATTCGCGCGCAGCCGAGGAAGTTGGGCGAGACGCGGCCGCACCAGTTGAGCTGGTTGACTACCTTGACGCCTCCGGGCAGCGCCTCGACGGCATCGAGCTCCGCAAAACTGTCGATGCTCCCATCGCCTGTGCTGAAGGTCGTGACGCCCTCCGCGCGGATGAATCGGACCGGGCACGGCCGGTCGCCCGGCTTGTGGTTCACCCGCAGCACTCTCCAGGAGCCCGCGAGAATCGAATCCGCCTGCCTGTTGGTCAGATGACTCGTGGTGAACCGACTGGGTGTGACCAGCACGGACTTCTCGGCACCATGGGCCGCGGAGCCCATGAGGAGCAATACCAGGACCGCTCTCCCGGTCTTCATCACGCGTGCTTCGGCCCGAGCCGCTCCACCGGCAGCCCCGCCGCCTCGCGCAGCGCCGCCTCGGTGTACTTGACCACCATGGCCCCGCGCCACTGGGGCGCGAAGTCGGTGTTGTCCACGGGATAGGAAGGTTTTCTCGCGAGGCGGGCGGCTTCCGCGATCGTCTCCGGAGTAAGTGTCTTGCCGGCGAGAAAATCCGAGGCTTCCTGGGCGGGGACAGGATAGGAGCCTACCGCTCCAAGATAGATCCTCGCCTTCTCGACGACTCCGGACCCGTCGGTCCAGAGCGCCACGGCGGAGGAGAGCACCGCGAAGTCGATCGAGCCGCGGCGGCGGAGCTTCCAGAAGGCGGAGCGGCAGCGGGTGGCTTCCGAGCCCCTGGTGAGGAGGACTCCCGCCACGATCTCTTCGGGACGCTTGGCGAGATAGGTGATGCCGTCGTCCTGGTAAAGGTTTTCAATCGGGATCGTCCGGTCCCCTTCCGTGGAGACCAGCCTCACCCCGGCTCCCAGGGCGCAGAGCATGGGCGCCGAGTCCGAGGCGGAGTGGGCGAGACAGCGGGGCGAGCTCGTGGCCACCCAGCAGATCTGGCCTTCCTCTTTCATGCAGTAGGAGACCGAGCGCCGCCAGTCCTCCGTCTGGTTGTAGTAGGTGCAGCGGGTGTCCACGCAGATGTTGCCGCCGATCGTGCCCATGTGCCGGAGCGGAGGAGAAGAGATCGAGGCCACGGCCCGCGCCAGGGCAGGATAGCGCTCGCGGACGGCCGCGTCCCGGACAATGTCCTCCAGGATCGTGGTGGCACCGATCCGGATGTCCCCGTTGACGTCGATCCCCTTGAGGCCGGGCACGGACATCAGGCTGACCACGGTCCTCGCCTTCTGGTGGCGGCGCTTCATGTTCGGCCAGAGGTCGGTCCCCCCGGCTACGAGGCGGACGTTGTCCTCGTGCTCGGCGATGCCCTCTCCGACCAGGATATCGGCAGCTTCGTTCAGGGTCTTCGGGACCCGGAACTGGAACGGCGGCAGGCGGAGCATCAGCGCGCTCCCTCCGGTCCCGTGGTCAGGACCGAAACCTTTTTCTGCTTCAGCGCCTCTTCGCGGCTCATCATCGTGCCCGAGGCCGAGCGCATGCCGGACCTCAGCTTCTCCTTGTAGTCGTTGATCGCCCGGCCGTCGCCGCCCTGCTGTGGCGTGGGCACCAGCAGGGTCTCTCCGAAGTCCACCTCGGGGAACGCCTTGGGACCGAAGCGCTTGTCTTTCGATTGCAGGGCTTTGAGGATCATGTGCGGGTGCACCGGCGTCTGATCGATCCGCACTCCGACGGCATCATGGATCGCGTTCACCACCGCGGGCATGATCGGCAGCAACGGGCCCTGGCCCACCTCCTTGGCGCCGTACGGCCCCGTGGGGTCCGGGTCTTCGATCAGATACGTGGTAACTGGCGGCATCTCCAGGAAGGTCGGGCTCTTGTACTCCAGGAGCGAGGGGAACTTGTGCACCAGGGCATTCGAAAGATGCCGCGGGAGGCGGCGGAAGTCCTGCTCCTCCATCATCACCTCGCCCAGGCCCATGTAGACGCTCCCCTCCACTTGGCCGAGGACCAGCACGGGATTCAGGCTTCTCCCGATGTCGTGGGCGATCCAGACGTGGACCGGGTTCCAGAGGCCGGTCTCGGGATCGACTTCGACCTCGATCACCGATGCTGAATAGGAGTAGGCGGGGGAGGGACCCACGCCCGCGCCCCGGTACTTGCCGGGCGAACGCGGCGGGATGTAGCTGCCCGTGGTGCCCAGCGTTCCGAAGCGCGCCTCGGCCGCGATCACCGCCTCCTGGAAGGTGAGCCCCTTTTCCGGGTCCGCGGCGTCGAAGACCCGGCGCTCGGCGAAGACCAGACGGGAGGAGGGGACCTCGATCTGCTCGGAGACTGCCTTGGCGATCATCTCCCGGGCGCGCTCCGCGGCCTGGATCGCGGCATTGCCCATCATGAGCGTCACCCGCGAGGAGTAGCTGCCGAGATCGACCGGGGTCAGGTCCGTGTCCGCCACACAGAGCCGGATGTCCGAGAGCGAGATGCCGAGCACCTCGGCCACCATGGCAGCCAGGATCGAGTCCGAGCCCTGTCCGATCTCTGCCTCGCCGCAGAACACGGCCACGCCGCCCGAGCGGTCGAGCTTGATCATCACCCCGGACTGGGGCATGTGGTTCCAGTAGATCGGCAGGCCCGCGCCGCAGAGATAGGAGCCGCAGGCGAGACCCAGCCCTCGTCCCGCGGGCATCTTCCCCCAGCGCTCCCGGAAGCCGCTCCCCTCGACCACGGCCTCGATGCACTGCCGGAGACCCATGGAGCCGATCCGCAGCCAGTTCGCGGTGACCGTATCCGGCTGGGCCAGCATGCCCAGGCGCAGGTCGGCCGGGTTGACCCCGAGCCTGGAAGCGATTTTGTCCAGGTGGAGCTCGAAGGCGAAGCGCGGCTGCGGCGTGCCGTGCCCCCGCTTGGGTCCGCAAGGCGGCTTGTTCGTGAAGGCGCGCACCCCCTCGAATTTGTAGGCCGGCAGCTCGTAGGTCACGGTCTGGAGCGCGCCCGTGTAGTAGGTCGAAGCCACGCCGTAGCTGCCGTAAGCTCCGCCGTCCAGCGCGGTCTTCAGGTGCTGGGCGGTGATACGCCAACAGTCGCCGTCCTTCTTCATGCCGGTGCGCACGTGCATCATCACGGGATGCCGGCCGCGGTGGCAATAGAAGACCTCCTCGCGAGTGAGCGTGACCTTGACCGGCCGTCCGAGCTTGAGCGCCATCTTCGCCGTCACGATCTCGTGGTTGAAGGGATCGCTCTTGCCGCCGAAACCGCCGCCGTTGGAGCAGGCGATGACCCGCACGCGGGAGGCCGGCAGCTCGAGCACCTTGGCGATCGCCCGGTGCACGTAGTGCGGGGTCTGGGAAGAGGAGTAGAGGGTGATCCGGTCGTCGTCCTCGGGCACGGCCACGGAGGCGTGCTGCTCCATGGGGAGATGGGTGTTCCCCTCGTAGAAGACCGTGTCCTCGAAGACCTCGTCCGCCTCGGCGAAACCGCCGTCCACGTCGCCGAAAGCCATGGAGACGACCTTGTGGAGGTTGCCCTCATCTCCATACTCATGGATGCGTGGCTCGGGCGTATCGAGAGCATCCTGGACGCTGGAGATCGTGGGCAGCGGCTCGTACTCGACTTTTACTTTGTAGGCCGCCTCCCAGGCCGCATCCTCGGTGACCGCCGCCACGGCCACGACCGGGTCGCCCACGAAGCGGACCCGGTCCGGGCAGAGAGCGTGCTCGTCCTGCGACACGGGCAGGATGCCGAAGGGGATGGGGAAGTCCTTGCCGGTGAGGAAGCCGAGCACACCCGGCACCTTCTCCGCCTCGGAGAGGTCGATGTTCTTGATCAGAGCGTGGGGGACGGTCGAGCGCACCAGCCGCAGGAAGGCCATGCGCGGAAACGAGAGATCGTCCGCGAACTTGGTGGAGCCGGTGACCTTGGCGCGACCATCCACGCGACGGAAAGGTTTTCCGACGATGTTGAAGTCGCGTTCCGGCTCGGGCTCGGGCTTGCGGATCGGTTCTGCCATCTCAGAGCCCTATAAAATTCGTGTCGATGAAGTTCTGGTTCACGCCCGGCGCGCTGTGGTAGACCCTTCCGCTGCAAGGTACGCCGACCGTCGCGATGAGGAGGGCGGATGCGAGCTTGTGCTTCATATGGGGCGAACCTCGTCGGGAATGCGGCCGCGATCCTCCTCGCTGCCGCGGTTGCGAATGTCGGCGGGCCGGGGCAGCTCGTGTCCTGCCCGGGTTCCGGCGGGATCGTCGGGCTTGTCGGGATCAGTGCCGTAGAAGACCTCGTCCGGCGGGGTCCAGTCCTTGCCCCGGAGCTTGGCGGCGCCCCATTCCACGGCCTGGATGATCTTGTGGTACCCGGTGCAGCGGCAGAGATTGCCGGCCAGGGCCTCGCTGATTTCGTTGCCGGAGGGCTTCGGGTTGTCCGCGAGCAGCGCCTTGGCCGTCATCAGGATGCCCGGCGTGCAGTAGCCGCACTGGGCGGCCCCGAGATCGGCGAAGGCGGCCTGGAGGGGGTGGAGCTCGTTGCCGAGCTGGAGGCCCTCGACGGTCTCGATCTCCTTGCCTTCCATCTCGGCGGCGAGGGCCAGGCAGGAGAGGACCGGCCGGCCGTCCACCAGGACGGCGCAGGTGCCGCACTCGCCGAGCTCGCAGCCGTGCTTGGTGCCGGTCAGGGCCAGCTCCTCGCGCAGCACCTCCAGCAGGGTGTGATGGACCGGCGCCACGGCGAAGCGGTCCTCGCCGTTGACCCGCAGCCTCAGGGTGATCCTGCCGTCGCTCATGACTCGCGCTCCTCCGGGGCTATCAGTCCTTCCACCATCATGCCTGCAATCTGCCTTCCGATCTCCCGCGCGCTCTTGCCGCCTTCGGGCCGGAACCACTTGACGGTCCAGTTCACGCTGCCGAGGAGAGCCAGGGCCGCCACCTTGGAATCCACCTGGCGGAAGACCCCGGCGCTCATCCCCTCCTCGATCATCCGGCGGACGATCTGCTCGTACTCGTCGCGCTGGGCCAGGACCGCTGACCGCCGGAGCTCGCCGAGGGCTTCGACCTCCAGGTGGGCCAGCGATCCGGGCGTGCCCTCCTCGGGATCATTCAGCCCGATCACGTGCTCTTCCAGGAGGAGACGGAGCTTCCGGTCGACCGGCAGGTCCATGACCCGCACCCGGCAGGCCATGTCGAGGAGGCTCGACAGCGCGCTCTCCTGGACGAAGGCGAGCAGGGCCTCCTTGTCCTTGAAGTAGTAGTAGAGGTTGCCGACCGCCATCCCCAGCTCGGCCGCGATGTCCCGCATGCCGGCCGCGTGCAGCCCCTTGGCGCGGAACACCCGCGATGCGGCGGCGAGGATCTCCCGCTTCTTGCCCTCGACCTTCTCGTCGCCTCTTGGCGGGGGCGGAGTGGGGGAAATTTGAACCATCGTTCAAATTCTCGACTGAGCGGGCTCCCTTGTCAAGCCTGGGATATCGTACCGGGCCGTGAAAGTACTTGGCGTCCTTTCGGTCCTTCTGGTCCTTTGTGGCTGCGGTGGAGAGCCGCAGCGCACAGCCGCCTCCCCAAAGGACCAGGAGGACATCAAGGAAGCCAAGGACCCGAAAGGCCCTCCGGTGGTCCCCGGGATCGGACGGGTGGTGGTGGACTGGCCGCGGTCGCAGAACCCTCCTACGAGGATCGTCATCGGGATCGGGGGGGTGGGGACCGGCCCGGCCGGGGGGCCGCTCGTGCCTACCCTGTTCCTGGGTCCCGAGCGGGCTGAGGACGCCCACTACTTCGCCCGCACCTACGCGCCGTTCCGCGTCCGGCTGGGCCATGGCGAGCTGGTCTTTCATGGGCAGGGCCGGGTCCGCCCGGGAGGGGTGGAGCAGCGGGTGATCGTGGAGTGGGCGCGGCGCGTGGCCGCCGAGCTGGCGGGCGGGAGGAGCGGCGGCGCCTACGGGCTCGCCCTCTCCTGGCACCGGGGCGGCTCGGTGGGGAGATGCGAGAGTGTGTCCGTGTTCCTGACCGGCGAGGTGCGGGCGCAGGCCTGCGCCTGGGGCGGGGACGAGGTGCGGGGCCGGCTCCAGCCGGCCGCGGCCGGCCGCGTGTACGAGTGGTTCGACTCCCTGAAGCCGTTCCAGTCCAGCCAGCAGTCGAGCTCGTCCGGAGAGGTGGAACCGTCGCGGCTCGTCTTCGCGGGACGGGGGAGCCAAGCCCCTGGCGAAGAGGACGGGAAGGCCCTCGAGGGCTTCGCCGCGGCGCTGTTCCGGGAGCTCTCCACGAAGCGGAGGGGCGGTGCCCCTCCCCCTCCCGACCCCGCGGGAAGAGTGGCCGCGGCCGAGCCTGCCGGCCCCCGGCTGCTCCTTCCGCCGGAGACCCTGCGCGCCTCGCCTCCCCTGGCGCGGATGGCGCCGAAGGTGCCGCCGCCGCTCCCCAGGCCGGAGGCTAGAACCAGCGCCGCTTCCGAAAGTAGAAGACCAGCAGCACCGCCACCGTGAGCATCAGCCCCAGGGCGAAGGGGTAGCCGAAGTACCAGTCCAGCTCCGGCATGTTCATGGGGCTGCGGTCGGTGTGGAAGTTCATGCCGTAGACCCCGGCGATGAAGTTCAGGGGGATGAAGATGGTCGAGATGATCGTCAGCACCTTCATGACCTCGTTCATCCGGTTGCTGACGCTCGACAGGTAGACGTCGAGCATGCCCGAGGCCAGGTCGCGGAAGGTCTCGATCATGTCGATGACCTGGATCGTGTGGTCGTAGCAGTCGCGCAGGAAGACCTGGGTCTCGGGGTGGATGACGTCCGACTCCTCGCGCTGCATGGCGGCGATCACGTCGCGCTCGGGCCAGGCTGTGCGCCGCAGGATGAGCAGCTCGCGCTTGATCTGGTGGATCTCCTGGATCGTGTCCGGGCTCGGCTTCTCCAGCAGCTCGGTCTCCAGCGTCTCGATCCGTTCGCCGTACTTCTCCAGCACCGGGAAGAACTCGTCGACCAGGGCGTCGATCAGGGCGTAGGCCAGGTAGTCGGGCCCGGACCTGCGGATCAGCCCCTTGCCGCGGCGGATCCGCTCCCTCACCGCCTCGAAGGAGTCGCCCGGCACCTCCTGCAGGGTGATCACGTAATTGCCGCCCAGGAAGAAGCTGATCTGCTCCGTCTCCAGCGTCTCGCTGGGGAGGAGCGACTTCAGGATCATGAAGTGGTATTCGCCGTAGTCCTCGATCTTGGGCCTCTGGCCGCAGTTGAGGACATCCTCCAAGGCGAGGGGGTGGAAGCCGAAGTGCCTGCCGAGCGCCTCCAGGAACGGGACGTCGTGCAGCCCTTCAACGTTGATCCAGGTCACCGTGGAAGTGTCCCGGTAGGGGAAGAGGTCCTCGACGCGGGTGACGGTCTTCTCGACCAGACGGTCCGGACCGTAGTCGATGACCGTCACGCGCACCTGATCGACCCGTTTCTCCGGGGCGCGGAGCGTGCCCGGCGCGGTCCCCGGCCTGTGATAGCGCTTCCCGACCTTCAGCCGCCTGCGCGCCATGTCGTCCCTCCAGAGGGACATTATGTCGGAAGCGGAGGACTTACGTGCAGGAGCCGGTGCCGGCGGCGCTCGCCAGGGCGGCGCACGCGTCGATCTGGGAGTTGGCGCGGGCGGTCTTGAGGAAGAGGGCCGCGAGCTGGGGGGGTGTGAGCTTCGGGTTGCGCTCCAGGAGCAGGGCCACGACCCCCGAAGCCTGGGCCGCGGCGAGCGAGCTGCCGGAGAAGAAGTCGTACGACCCGCGCGGGACCGTGGTCAGGATGTCCACGGCAGGGGCCGCGAGGAACGAGGTGCGTCCCTTCGGGGGATCGCTGCCGGAGATCCCGATCACCCCCTGGAGCGAGGCCGGGAAGCCGCGGACCGAGTCCTTGTCCGGAACCGCGGCCACCACCACGATGCCGCGCTCCAGCGCGACCTTGATGAGCCGCGTCAGGAGCGGGTCGGGCGGTCCGGCGAGGCTGAAGTTGAGCACCTGCGCCCCCTCGAGGATGGCGAAGTCCACGGCCTTGGCCAGGGTGTAGCTGTTGCAGACCGCCTCCCGCGCGCCGGGGGACTGCTGCCAGCAGGCCTTGAGCGCGTAGATCTCCGCCTGCGGAGCCACGCCCACGATCCCGACCTCGTTGTCGGCCGCGGCGGCGATCACTCCCGCGATGGCCGTGCCGTGGATGTCGGTCGTGAAGCTGCGCTCTCCCCGGTCCACGAAGTTCTGCGCCTTGACCACCCGGCCCCGCAGGTCGGGATGGTCGAGGTCGACCCCGGTGTCGATGACCGCGACCCGCACCCCCTTGCCCGTGGCCCAGCGGTGGGCCTGTCCGAGTTGGAGCGCCTCGGCGCTGTGCTGGAGGTGGGCGTAGGGATCGTTCCACTGCCGCCCTTCTTTTTCTGCGGCTTTTTCTGCAGCAAGGGCTTCGAAGGTCTCGATCGCCTGGACCGAATCGACCCGGGGGTCGGAGGCGACGCGCCGGACCACGTCCTGCACCTCCCGGTCGCCGGTGACCTCGTACACGATGCAGTGCTCGCCCAGGGAGCCCATGGTCCAGGAGTAGACCGTGCGCAGCCGGTAGGACTGGGCCAGCTCGGCGGTGGTGTTCGACCAGATGGCCGGAGGCGCGGGAGCGAGCATGACCATCACCTGGGGAGCCCCGGGCCGGGTGCCGGGGGCCACGCCTTCGGGGGCGGGAGCGCCGCCCGTGCCGGCGCAGGCGGCCAGGAGGATCAGCAGGACCGCGAGCCCTGACCGCATTTATGGCTCCACCGGCTCCGCGAAGCGGATCTCCGGCCTGCTCCTCAGGTGCTGGAGGACGACCGGCAGGGGGTCCCGGCCCTCGGGCAGCTCGACCGTGTAGGCGCCGAGGGGCGAGGGGCCTCCGGCGAGCCGGCCGCCGACCGCCAGGAGCACGTCCCGGATCTGGAGCTCGGTCGCATCTTCCGCGAACACCACCCGGACGCGGGTTCCCATGGCCGGGGCTGGAGCCGGATCGGAAAGGGTACGGAATTCGGCAGGCGGGGCGGGTGGCGGGGGCGCGCTCCACATCCAGCCCGCGGCCAGGAGAAGGACCGCGGCGAGCTGGGCGGCGAGGGTCCAGCGCACCGGCCTCGGCGTGGCGGTGAGCAGGCCGCCGAGGCGCTGCCGGAGCGAGGAGCCCTCGGCCTCGTCCAGGCGCTCCATCAGGCGGGAAAGCCGGGCGGGGTGGGGCGTGGGCGCGGTCTCCCCGGAGCGCGCCAGGGCCTCGCCGAGCCGCTGGCAGCTCTCCAGCTCGGCCCGGCAGCGCTGGCAGTGCGCCGTGTGCTCCTCGACCGTCCGCCGCTCGCTTTCTTCGAGAGTGCCGTTCGCATACCAGGGGAGCAGCTCCCACACCCGGTGGTGGAGACGCTCGTTTTCCTGTCTCATCGCATCTCCCTCCCGAACACGCCCAGGGTCGGCAGCAGCTCCTTGAGGCGCCGCCGGGCGTGGAACATCCTTGTTTTCACAGTGTTGACCGGACAGCTCATGATCTCCGCGATCTCCTGGTAGGAGAACCCATGGTAGTAGGTCAGCTCGACCACGGCCCGCTGGTCGGGCGAGAGGGAGCGGAGAGCCCGCTCCAGCGCGTCCGCCACCTCCCTGCGGGCGAGCAGCCTCTCGGGTCCGGGGTCGTCCGCCGGCTCCTCTCCGTCCACCTCCTCGGACTCCGGCCTGTGCCGCTCCTGCCGCGCCATGGCCTTGAGGGCCTTGTGCCAGGCGATGCCGAAGATCCAGGTCGAGGGGCGCGAGCGCCCGTCGAAGCCCGATGCGCCGGTCCAGACGGCCAGCATCACGTCATCGAGCACCTCCTCGGCGATGTCGATCCGCCGGGTCGTCTTCAAGAGGTATGCGAACAGCCGGCGGTAGTAGGCATGGTAGAGCGCCTCGAAGGCCTTGCGGTCCTTGGCCGCGATCCGCCGCAGCAGGGCCGCTTCGCCCTCGGGAGTGGGAGCCGTCCGGGACATGTCCGTCCAGTATGTCCCAGTCTGCCGGCAAAAGGTTCACGCCTCAGGGAGAGAGCTGACGGAGAACCTTTTCCCTCCTGGCGGGGACACATGGGCCAGCGGTGCGATGTAAGCTCATGCGGCCGGTTTGGAACAACATTTGTGAAGGAGATCATTCCATGGGTTATCGCCTCGCCCTGATCCTCGCTGTCCTCTTCCTCCTGGCCCCCGTCGCCTGGGCCACGACTCACGAGGTGACCGTGGTGAGCTTCCAGTTCATTCCCGACGAGGTCACCATCAACGTCGGGGACACGGTGCACTGGACGATCGAGAGCGGGGGGCACAACGTCAACGCCAACGACGGCAGCTTCCGCAGCGGGGCGCCGGGAGCGGTCTCGAGCTTCTCCCACACCTTCAACTCGGTCGGCACGTTCGGGTATCACTGCGAGCCGCACGGGATCGCCGGCATGGTCGGCCTCGTCAAGGTCACCCCGGGCGGCGGCGGAGGCGAGCAGCGCGGCACTCTGAAGCTGGCGAACACCGCGGCCAACGTCGTCGAGGGCAACCAGGTCACCCTGCAGGTGCTGCGGATCGGCGGCGACGACGGCCCGGTCTCGGTGAGCTACTCCGTGGAGGCGGGGACCGCGCAGGGCGCCGACTTCGATCCGGAGAACGGCACCCTCTCCTGGGCCGACAACGACGACGATCCCAAGGCCATCACCGTCCAGACCAACGAGGACGCCGCGGCCGAGGGCAACGAGACGGTCAAGGTGTTCCTGGCCAATCCCACGGGCGGCGCGACCCTCGACGCGGCCAAGACGGCCACGGTCACGATCCAGGACGACGACGCGGCCGGCACCGTGCCCACGGCGCCAACGAACCTCCAGGCCCACGCCCATTCCACGACCGAGGTCATGCTCACCTGGAACGACTCCAACGGCGAGACCGGCTACCGGATCGAGCGCAAGACCCTGGGCGGCACGTTCCAGCAGGTGGCGACCGCGGCGGCCAACTCTTCGAGCGCGATCGTCGGCGGGCTGACCCCGGCGACCTTCTACACGTTCCGCATCCGGGCCGAGAACGCGTCGGGCTTCTCCGGCTACTCCAACGAGGTGGGCTTGGCGACCAATGCCACGCCCGTGCCCTGCGTCGAGTCGGGCACGACCCTGTGCCTGAACAACGGCCGCTTCCAGGTCGATGTGGAGTGGCGGGCACCCGGAGCCCAGGCGGCTCCGGCCACGGCCATTTCGCTGGAGTTTGCCCCCGAGTCGGGCCTCTTCTACTTCTCCAGCCCGAGCAACATCGAGATGCTGGTCAAGCTGCTCAACGCCTGCAACCCGGCCTTGGGCAACAAATACTGGGTCTTCTACGCGGCCACCACCAACGTGGAGTTCACCATGACCGTGACCGACACCCAGACCGGGTTCGTGAAGGTCTACCACAACCCGGAAAACACTCCGGCTCCGCCGGTGCAGGATACGAGTGCCTTCGCGACCTGTCCTTGAGGCGCTGACGCTCCTGACCGCCCTGCTGGCCGGCTGTGGCACGGTGAAGAGTCCGACCGAGCCCTCTGAGTCTCCAGGGGGGGCGCAGGGCGCGGCCTTCACCTTCGCGCAGATCCAGGCGCAGGTCTTCACCCCGACCTGCGCCAAGGCCGGCTGCCACGCGGCTTCGGCCGCGTCCGGCGGGATGGTCCTGGAGGCGGGGCGGGCTTATGGCGAGATCGTGAACCGCCCCGCCGTCGGGAACAGCTCGCTCGATCGCATCGAGCCGGGCGCCCCCGAGCGGAGCTACCTGATCAAGAAGCTCCGGGGGGACCCGGACATCACCGGCGACCAGATGCCCCTGGACGCCCCTGGATCCCTGACGCAGGAGCAGATGGACGGCATCGTCGGCTGGGTTCTGGCCGGCGCTCCAAACAACTGAGGAGGCCCGCATGCGTGTCCCGATCGCAGCTCTCGCGGTTTTCCTCGCAGGCAGCCTGGCCGCCCAGGAAAGCCCCTACGAGCCCTTGCGCCGGGACCCGCTCGGCACGCAGCTCATCAACGTCCCCACCCCCTACCCGGTGCGGGCGCGGACCCTGGAGGTGGTTTTCATCCACCGCTTCCACCTGCCGATCAACGACGGCAGCTCCGCGGACCTCTGGGGGCTCGACAGCGGGGCCGACATCGGCCTCGGGCTCGCCTGGGGGATCACCTCCCACCTGGACGTCTCCCTGCTGCGCTCCTCCTTCCAGGAGGACTTCGAGCTGGCCGGCAAGTTCCTGTTCCTGGAGCAGGCGCCGCGCATCCCCCTGACCCTGGCCGTCCGGGCCGGGGTGGACCGCCTGGAGCGGGACGGGATCGAGGACCCCACGCGGCCGTTCGCGCAGCTCCTGCTCGCCCGCCGCTTCGGCCGGGGGTTCAACCTCCTGCTGTCCCCCTCCTGGGTCCGCGACACCCCGCGCCTGAGGGACGCCTTCAACGTCCCCGTCGGCCTGACCCTGATGCTCCCCCGGGAGACCCTGCTGGAGCTGGAGGTCGTCCCCGAGAACCGGGATCTCGACGAGAGCGAGACCGCCTGGCACGTGGCCCTGTCCAAGGACCTGGGCGGCCACATCTTCGAGGTGATCCTCGGCAACTCGCGGGCGGTCACGGTCAACCAGTACCTGGGGGGAGACTCGGCGGCCGGCTTCGAGGCCGGGGATGTCCGCCTCGGCTTCAACCTGATCCGCGACTTCGACTTCTGACGGAGGTTCCATGCAGCGCAAGACGTATGCCGTCCTGCTAGCCCTTCTTCTTGCCGCCTGCGCCGCTTACGAGGCCCAGCATGCCGGAAGCCCCGGAGAGGGGAAGAAGGGACCGCTGGCGCCCGCCGACCCCCACGCACATCACGCGACGCCCTCGGCCGAGTTCGTGGAGATGTCCGACGACGAGCAGCTCGCCCGGGTGCGCGGGGAGGTGGAGGAGAGCAAGAAGAACCTGGAGCGGCAGGGCAAGTACGCCTGCTGCGTGCGCCCGGCCTGCAACGAGTGCCTCCTGAAATACGGCGAGTGCCACTGCCGCGAGGCCGTGCGCCACGAAGGTCCCTGCTGCGGCGAGTGCACCGAGGCCTGGGTCGAAGGCCGCGGCGCCGTCGAAGGGGTCGACGCCTGGGAGCTGCTCGAAAGGAAGAAGCGGCAGATCCGGGAGCGGGAGGGCGGGGGAGGGAAGGAGGGGGGAAGGAATGAGACGCCGCCGCCCCATCATCACTGAAAGCAGGTAAGCTTCAATCCTGCCCAGGAGGTCGTTCCCATGAGCCGGCGCCTTTCGATCCTGCCAACCGTCCTCGCGCTCCTGATCCCGGTTTCCGCCGCCCGGGCGGCCTGCCCCTGAGGCCCGGCACACGTTTCGCTAGACTCTCGCGGCGTGGAGAAGCTGCGCGTCCTCTCGTACAACATCCACGGCCGGGCCCATCTCTTCAGCCGGCGCTACCTGCACTGGATCGCCGGGGTTATCGAGGCTGCCCAGCCTGACATCGTCGGGCTCCAGGAGGTCCACCGCGGCGGCTGGATCGTGCGCTACGAGGACCAGGCGAAGACGCTCGCGAAGCTCACCGGCATGAGCTTCCACTTCGGCCGCAGCTTCGGCCATCCCGGCGAGGAGTTCGGCAACGCCGTGCTCACCCGCGGCGAGATCCGCTCCTCCGAAGTCATCCCCCTCCCGGCGCCGGGGGCGGAGCCACGGACCATGCTCCACTCGCGCATCGGCTTTCAGGGCGCTGAGGTTGACTTCTACGTCACCCACCTCGCCGCCGGCTTCCGCTCCAGCCGACCGGCACGGAGCATGCAAGCCAAAAGTCTCCTACAGAGGCTCCAGCAGTCCAGGGGACCTTTCGTGCTGGTGGGGGACTTCAACGCGCCCCCCCACGCGCCTGAGCTCAAGACGCTTATGGCCGCCGAGATTTTCCGGCTGTGCGGCAAGGACATGGCCTGCACCCACCGCATCCTGCGCCAGCGGATCGACTGGGTGGTGGCCGATCCGGGCTGGACCACCACGGAGTCACGGGTCGTCCAGGCCGGGCCCTCGGACCACTGGCCCGTCCTTGTCGAGCTTCACCGGACCGGCTGAGCCGACGGAGGAAGCCATGGCCCTCGCTGAAGAGCAGGAGGAGACTGCCGAAGACCCTCCCCGCCCGCGGGAAGAGGGGAAGCGCCGCCCGGACATCGTGATCTCCCGCACGGGCGTCATCGTCTACGTCTCGATCATCATCGCTCTCGTCCTCATCCTCTGGTCCACCCGCAGGGAGCGGGAGTCCCACGTCCGGGTCCCCGTGATCGACCGGTTCGAGGAGGCCCTGCCCTCCATCGCCGGCCTGACCGGCTCCCCCATCCAGTCCGGCAACCGGGTTGAGGTCCTCCAGGACGGCGAGGGCTTCTTCCCCGCTCTCCTCAAGGATATCGACGGGGCGAAGGAGACCATCCACCTGGAGACCTACGTCTGGTGGAAGGGCGAGATCTGCGAGCAGGTGGCCAACGCCTTGGCGGCGAGGGCCCGACAAGGGATCGAGGTCCGCCTGACCCTGGACGCGGTCGGCTCCAACAAAGGGGATAAGGACCTGTTCGAGATGATGGAGAAGGCCGGCGTCCGCATCGCCTTCTTCCACCCCGTGCGCCTCCAGGACATTGGCCTCATCAACAACCGGACCCACCGCAAGCTCGCCATCTTCGACGGCCGCATCGGCTACGTCTTCGGCCACGGCATGGCCGAGGAGTGGACCGGCCGCGGCCAGGACGAGACGCACTGGCGCGACACCGCCGTGCGCATCGAAGGTCCGGTGGTCAATTCCATCCAGGCCACGTTCGCCGAGAACTGGGTGGAGCAGACCGCCGAGGTGCTGATCGGGGAGAAGTACTTCCCCCGATTGGCGGCGGCCGGCGGCGTGCGCGTCCACGTCACCGCCAGCTCCCCCCAGGGAGGCGTCTCCCGGCTGGAGGTGCTCTTCAAGCTGGCCATCAGCAGCGCGCAGAAGGAGCTGCTCATCCAGAACCCCTACTTCATTCCCGATGGCGAGATGGTCGGCCTCCTGGAGAAAGCGGCCGACCGGGGGGTGAGGATCCGGATCATGCTGCCCGGCCCGGTCACCGACAGCTCCGTGGTCCGCCACGCCGGCCACCGCCGCTTCGAGGAGCTGCTGGCGCACGGCATCGAGATCTATGAGCACCAGCGGACCCTCACCCACCAGAAGGTCATGATCGTGGACGGCATCTGGTCCCACGTGGGATCGACGAACTTCGACGACCGGTCGCTGGACATCAACGACGAGGCGAGCGTCGGGGTGATCGATACCGGGGTGGCCGCGCAGCTCGAGGCTGCGTTCGAGAGAGACCTCGTGGCTTGCAGGCGGATCACCCTGGAAGATTGGCGGCAGCGCTCCGCCTGGCACCGGTTCGTCGACCGCGGGTCGTACCTGATCAACGAGCAGCTCTAGCCATGAAGCTGGCAAAACAAAGCTCCCTCTCCCCCGGCACGGGGGAGAGGGCTGGGGAGAGGGGGGAAGGGATCAAATCATGATCGAGATCCCGATCTGGGTGCTGATCGCCATGGGTGTGGCCATCGTGCTGCTGGCCCTGATGCTCTGGACCAACCTGCGTGAACGTAACTTCAAGGTCAAGGTCCCGGACGTGGACGACTTCGAGGAGGCGCTCCCCTCGATCGCCGGCATGACGCGCGCGATCATCCTGGAGGGCAACCACGCCGAGCTCTTCCAGAACGGCGACGGTTTCTTCCCCCAGCTCTTCCAGGCCATCGCCGAGGCCAGGGAGACCATCCACTACGAGACCTACGTCTGGTGGCAGGGGGACATCTGCCGCCAGGTGGCCGAGGCGCTCGCGGCCCGCGCCCGCGACGGGCTCGAAGTCCGGCTCATGCTCGACGCGGTCGGCTCCTTCAAGATGGACAAGAAGCTCCTGAAGCTGATGAAGGACGCCGGGGTCTGCGTGGCCCGCTACCACCCGATCCGGATCATCGACCTCGGCCAGCTCAACAAGCGCACCCACCGCAAGCTTGCCATTTTCGACGGCCGCCTGGCTTTCGTGTGCGGGCACGGTATCGCCAAGGAATGGACGGGGAACGGGGAGAACAAGGACCACTGGCGCGACACCGGGGTGCGCCTGCGCGGCCCCGTGGTCAACGCCGTGCAGTCGGTCTTCGTGCAGCACTGGGTGGAGGAGACGGGGGAGGTGCTGGTGGGGGATCAGTACTTCCCCCATCTCGAGCACGAGGGCGAGATCCGGATGCACGTGCTCGCCGGAGCCCCCCTGGGCGGCGTCTCGGACCTCGAGATGATGTTCAAGATGGCGATCGCCGCCTCGCAGAAGGAGCTGCTGATCCAGAACCCCTACTTCATCCCGGACGAGGAGTCCTGCCTCCTCCTGGAGAAGGCGGTCAAGCGCGGGGTGGACGTCCAGGTCATGATCCCCGGCCCGGTCACCGACAGCGCCCTGGTCAAGCACGCCGGCCACCACCACTTCGGCGACCTGCTGAAGCGGGGCATCCGCATCTTCGAGCACCAGAAGACCATGATCCACCAGAAGATCATGATCATCGACGGGATCTGGTCGCACGTCGGCTCGACCAACCTGGACGACCGCTCCTTCGACATCAACGAGGAGGCCGGCGTGGGGATCATCGACCCGGGGATCGCCGCGCAGCTCAAGGAGGCCTTCGCGCGGGACGCGAAGAGCTGCATCGAATTCAAGTGGGAGGAGTGGCGCAAGCGGACCGTCTGGCACCGGATGCTCGACGGCGTGTGCTTTCTCCTGAGCGGACAACTCTAGCTCCGGTCAGAATCTCCACCATGGTAGCGTAGAGCCGCGTGCTGGTCCGAACCGCTCTCCTTACCCTGCTCCTGATCGCTCTCGGCGTTGGCCTCGCGCTGCCACAGGCCGCGGACCTGCTCGGGGACGTCGAGACCTACCGGCGCGCCGTGCTCTGGGGCATCCCGGCCGCTGCACTGGTCCTCTCGCTCCTGTTCCATCCCCGGCTCGCCCGGCCCGAGGGCGATCTGCATGGTTCCCTGGCGCGCCGCTTCGCTCTGCTCTCCGTGGCCATCCTGGCCTTCGCGGCCGACCAGAGCTTCCTGGGCGTCAGCTACTGGACCGGATGGGCCACCTTCACCTTCGGCGCCCAGGAGCTCGGCGAAGGGGAGCTGATCCTCACCGCGCTCTGGGCGCTGCCGGCCTGCCTCGCCCTGGGGATCTGGGGATGGGAGCGCGCCCTCCGCGGCTCGGTCTATACCGGGTGGCGGCAGCGGCTGCCGCGGTCCGGGGCCATCACGGTCTCGGTGCTGGCGGGGCTGGCCCTCTCCCTGCCCTCCATCCTCCCGGGCGGCGAGGTCCGCGACCCGGCGTTCGTCGGCGCCTTCCTGGCGACCGCCCTCTGCCGCGAGGTCTCGTTCGCGCTGCTCTTCACCCGCGGCGGCGGCCTCCTCGTGGCCGGCCTCTACCGCGGAGCGCTCTACTTCGTGGAGGCCTTCGTAGTCCACGACTGGACCAGCCTCTTCTTCCCGGCCTACAACTACGTCACCAGCGGCGCAGCCTTCTACGCGGCGCGGGCCGCGTCGGCCCTGCTCGCCCTCGGAGTCGTGGCTCTGCTGACGCGGAGCCGGCCCGAGAGGCCCGAGAGGATCGCCAAGCCCGAGGAACCGGAAGAGCTGGAAGAGGAGGCCTCGGTTTGATCGCCCGCCGAGGCCTGGAACCGGTCCGGGGGGACCGGGGCGCCGGCGGGCTCGACCTCTGTGTGTTCGGACTGGTGGTGATGGCGACCTGGACCGTGGTCGTCAAGTTCCTCGCGCCCGTCCTCTTCTACCTTTCCGAGCGGTACGCCGGCCGTCCCATCGCGGAGCCGCCCGTCATGTGGGACTTCTGGTGGGTGGCCCACCTCGGGCTCGCCTGGCTCCTCTGGCACCGCCACCCCCTCTCCCTGCCGGCGGGCCTGGGCATCGCCGGGGCCGAGTCCCTCATCGTCATCGCCAAGCTCGTGATCTACGTGCGGCAGCCCGACCTCTCCTTCTGGGGCCTGCTCTGGCTCACGAACAAGGTCTACGTCCTGAGCTTCTTCCTCTTTCTGCTCGTATACCTGTCGAGGGGCAACGTCCGGAGGGCTCTGGGAGGAGATCCGTGAGTCATCCTGCGTCTCTGACGGCCCGGGGCAGGCGCGTGTCCCGCCGGCCGCAGTAGAACACCCAGGCCGGCAGGACGTTGCGCGGCTCGAAGCCGCGGTCCACCTGGCGGCAAGAGAGGCCGGGAGTGTCCGCCATCCTCAGTTGCGGAAGACACGGGTTGAAAACGCAATGCCTAAGAGGGGTTTAAGTCTATTGCCTGCGGCTACGTTGACAGGCCACCGGGACGGTCCTACACTACGGCAATAGCCGTTGAAGGCTCAACTGGAGATAGGCTCGGGTTTAAATAGCCTGCACCGTATGGATGCTATATCGCACGCGCTTGTAGGCAGGGTTTTTCAAGCCGCTTCTGCGGCTGGGCGGTTGCGCGATCGTCCGATGATCACGTTCGCTGCGGCTATTCCTGATTTACCGGTTCTGTTTGTGTATCTTCTCCTTGGCCGAGAGAAAAATCGACCCTTCTGGATCCCTCATAACTCTGACTGGGTCGGAGTGCGTGAGGCACATCCTATCTGGTCGGCAATGTGGGAGGTGCCACATAGTTTCCTGTTCGTCGCGTTAATCTTGGTTCCGTTGGTCATCTACTTCAGGCTTCCCAAGATAGCTCTGGCTTCTTATTGCTCGCACATCATTCTTGATATCCCCACGCACACTGGGGAGTGGAGTGTGAAGCCGTTATTTCCCTTTCCTTGGCGAATTGAAGGATTCACGGACGCTTGGGCATGGCCCATACTGTACATGGCGGTATCCTGGGTGATACTGACCGCTCTTGTCGTGATAGTTACGCGGCTTAGAACTTCTCTCTGGAGGTCGCGCCCTACTCATTATGCGCCGCCCGACTGAATCTCTTAAGGACGTCATAGGATATTTACATCTTTGGTACGAGACGTATCATAAGATCCTAGTCTACATCGGTACCATAGCGATCACAACGCTTGTCTTCACCATTACATTTCTCATAAAGGAAATGCTTTCAGCGAACCTCACGGCTCGAGTTGCCGCTGTCGATCTTCTACTTCTGAAAGTATCTTTTGCGGTTTTCGGAGTTTCACTTTTGTTTGTGTTCATGAGCCTTCTTTCTACGTACGCTTGGTTTGTTACTGGTGTGGAACGTGCAATCAATCACTCTGGGGTTGATACAGGTGTGCTTGGGGAAGAATTCACTTATCGCCGCAAGATGGGAAGCATGCGGTTTTGGGGACGAGTTAGTCTCGTGTCAGGCTGGTTTGCCGGACTCAGCCTTTTTATTGGATTGGTCCTCTACGTGAGAGCAGCCTGGGGAATTATGGCTCTATTCCTCATTACCCCATGACATCGTATCCATGCTCATGCCGATCGCGCTCGGCGGGACCGGCACGAGCACTGACAGGTTCAGACGGGACGGCGCGCAGGTGCTTCCTGAAGTCGTAGCCACCCTCCGGATTCTCCAACGCGAAGTCGAGGTCTTCCGAGTAGCGGCGGATTGCGAAGAGGAAGCGCAGCGCAGTGCCGCCCTGGAAGGCCAGGGGAACCATGGCGCCGGCGCGCTGGAGCGATCCCAGGACTCCGGCCTGGAGGATCTCGCGGACCCGGTTGCGGCCCTCGCCCGGGTCTGAGCTGCCGCGGATGAGGTCCTTCAGATCCTCCTTCACAGGAGCTGGTATTCCAGGGCTTCCGCCTCGGCCAACCGGGCGATCTGCTCCGCGGCCCGGATCTGCTTGGGCCGGCCGGAAGCCTCCGCCATCCTGCGCAGATTGTCGAGGCTGAGGACCTCCAGGTGCTGCAGCCGCAGCTCGTGCAGGTACTCGGGCGTGTCGGCTCCGGGCTCCAGGTGGACCAGGTCCAGAAGCGCTTTCTCGGGCGTGGCGACGAAGGCCTCCTGCCCTCCTCCCAGGTCCATGCGGCGGTAGCCGGTCAGGATCTCGCTCTGGACATGGCGGAAATCGTAGGTGCCCAACGGCGTCTGCCATTGTCCCGGCCGGCCGGTCGTGACGCTGGTGGTCACCGGCACGTGCTCGGGGATCAGGCCGTAGTGCGCGAGGGCGGACTGGAGGCTCACATAAGAGCCGCGCATCAGCCGGTTCGCCACCAGGAACGGATGGGGCTTCACCCTCTGAAAGGGTGGGGCGAGGCCATAGAGCCCGCGCCGGAGCTGGTACAAGCGGCCCGCTTGGACCCAGCGGGAGAGCTGCCTGCGGACGCCCGCGGGGTCCACTTCGCCTGCGAGGAGGAGCCCGGTCTCGAAGACCGGCTCGTCGGCGACGACCTTCAGCAGCTCCCCGAAATCCATGGCAGCAATTTACCCGTAATGGCAACTTACTGCAACGGATTACTTCATGCCGCCCGAGCCATTCCAAGAGTCCGGACGCGGGCCAGGAGGTCGGCGCCGTGGGAGGTGGGGCTGACCTCGCGGTCCACCTCCAGGATGCGGCCGTAGAGATCGATGAAGAAGGTCCAGCGCGCCGGCAGGCCCTGGTCTTCGTCCAGGGCTCCGTAGGCACGGGCCACCTCGCCGTCCCGGTCGCTGAGGATCGGCACGCTCGTGCCGGTCCACTCGGCGAAGGCGCGGTTCACCTCGGGCGTGTCGAGGCTGGCCGCGAAGCAGGCCACCCCCATCTCCTTCAGTGCGTTGCCGCTCTCACGGAGCGACTTGAGCTGGGCCGCTCAGCCGCCGGTGAAGGCTTTGGGGAACCAGGCGAGGACTACTGGCTTCTGCCCCACGAAATCCTCCAGCCGGTGGACCCGGCCGTCGGAGCCAGGCAGCGAGAAGAGAGGAGCGAGGTCTCCAAGGCGCGGCTCGTCGCAGAGCCCATGGCAGAGGTGGCGAACGCGGTCCATCCAGGTGCGGATGATCGGCGGAATCTGGAGGGAGCAGGCGCCGCAGAACTCGGACCCGAGCTGCGCGATGCGCCGCAGGCTCCGCCGGAGGGGACCGGAACGCGACTGTCCTTTCGGCAGGCAGGTAAGGAGGTCGGAGAGCTCCTGGAGCCCGGCGAACAGAGAGGCGAAGAGGGCTTCGAGGGCTGTGCTGTCCGCGCTCCCCAGGCGGTTCTGGACCAGATCGCGAACGGCCTGCATCTCGCCCGCGAAGATCATGGCCACGCCCTCGATCCTTGCCCGCAGCCGCCGCGGCGGCACGGAGGGGTCCGAGCAGTCGCCGGAAATCTCCGCCAGTTCCGAATGTACGAGATGGAGGTTCGTGCGCACCCGGCCGAGGCGGTTCTCGAAGGTGAGCTGGTGCACCTCGTTGAGGACTCGCTCCTGCTGCGCTCCCAGAATCTTCGAGATCAGCGCGCTGAAGAGCACGAGCCCCGCGGCGGTCTCGACGAGCACCGCGAGGCGCATCCAGCCGGTGCCCGCCACGTCGCCGTAGCCCGAGGACAGGGCCGTGGCAAGGCTGAAGGCGAGGGCGGTGCCCAGGCCGCCGAGGTTCGCGGGGACCGGCGCGCCTCCGGAGACGAGGGAGACCGTCGCGTGCGCCGCCCCCCAGTAGAGGAGCCCGAACACGGCGCTGGTCCCGAGCCAGATACCGAAGAGGGTGCGGAGCGACTGGTTGCTCGCCCAGGCGAAGACGGCGGCGGGAGAGCAGGACGCCAGCACCTTCCAGAGCCGGTCCATCCGCCCCGGCGGCCCCGGGTCGGGGGCGCGGCCGGGGAGGGCGTCGCGTTCGATGCGGCCGCCGCGCTCACCCCACTCCTCCATACCGCCGGGATACTCCCGCACCCGGGAGTAGCCGAGACCGCGCAGCAGCACCAGCGCCTGCTCCGCGAGCGAGCAGGAGGACGAGGCGCAGTAGACGATGACCTCCTGGTGCAGGGCGGGGAGGACCTCCTTGGCGTACCCGGCCATCTCGGCGAGCGGCAGGTTGAGGGACCCCGGAATGCGACCGGACTCGAACGCCGCCCGGTGCAGCACGTTGAGCAGCACGCAGCTCGTGTCCTCGTCCTCGACCCGGCGCAGGATCTCGTCGAAATCCACGCGCGCCGTCAGCGTCGTGGAAGAAGTCTGAAGGAGCCTGGCTGCAGTGGACAGCTTCATCATCACACCCTCCCGCCTGGGATGTGATGAACTGAGAGGGAAAGTTGCACCTTTGGCATGGGAGGCCGTGGATGAGGTCCCTGATCCGGCTTCCGTAGAGGGGTTCGATCCCGCCCGCGAGCACTGGCTGCGCGCCACGGTGTTCGTCGCCTGCGCCGCGGTCGTGGTCGGTCTGGGCGGACTGAAGGCCGAGAGGAGCTCTTACGGCTCGTAGTGGAAGGCCGTGGCCTTGGAGCGCGCCTTCCGCTTCAGCAGATCCTCGATGACAATCACGGTCTCGTCGTGGAGGACCGCGTCGCCGCACTCGGGGCAGATGCCCGCCGGTACGCCGTGGAGGACGAGCGTCCTCTCGCGGTAGATCACCGAGTGGGTGATGGTCCCGTCATGGTGGTGCTCGCCGGTGCAGTCTGGGGTATGGCATTTCATGGCGGTCTCTCCTCTCTGCTCCGTCTTTCAAGAACCGTTCCCGCGGCGCGGTGATTCCTCGATCACTGGATGTAGCCCAGGTTCTTGAGGCTCCGGAGCATCTCCTCGTCCTCTGGGGAGGGGAGCAGCGGCTCCTTGGGACGCGGGGGGTAGCTGGGCACCTTGCTCAGGGGCTTGGCGCGCGCGAAGCTCTCGTCGAAAGCCTCGGCCAGGTACCGCCCGGGGAGCGCTTCGGAGATCGGCAGCTCGAGGAGCCAGGCCATGGTGGGCATCAGGTCGTAGACCGAGGCCTGAGAGAGGGTGAAGCCCGGCTTCACACCCGGACCGCGGAGGAAGAGGACCCCCTTGGCCTCCATGCTGTGCTCGCCAGGCCGGGCGGCCCGGTTCGGGTCCGGAGCGCTCTCCGAGGGCTCGGCACCGTGGTCCGAGGCCACGATGAGCCAGGCATCCGGAGGGAGCGCGTCGAGGATCTCGGCGAGGATGGTGTCGACGTAGCGGTAGACCCCCTCCACCACGGTCCGGTCGCGCTCCAGGTGGATCGGCTTGCGGGCGAACTTCTCGGGCTCCACGAGGTCCCAGCCATAGTGCTGCACCGGGTCCGGGCCGCGGAGGTAGAGCATCTGGAGGTCCGTGGGGTGCTCCCGCATGAGGTCGAGGGCCACGCGCGACAGGGGGTAGTCGAGGCGGTAGAACGTCTTGAGCCAGGAGTAGAGGTCGCGGGAGTCCCAGGGGGCTTGGCGCGCGGCGTGGATCTGCGCGTCGGTGAAGGCGCCGCGGCGCTGGAAATCGTCCCAGGGGAAGGTCTCCGGGGTGATCCAGTGGCGGACGAGGACGGGCGCGATCTCCTCCGGGTGGACCTTGCGGCGCAGCTCGGAAATGACGTCCCGGTCCGCGGTCCAGAAGCGGCGCTCGGCCGCCATCGTTTCCCCGAAAGCCGGGTTGGCGTGGTCGCTCACCACGTAGCCGTCGATCTTCTCGGCTGGCCAGGTGGCCCACCAGCCGATGACGCCCGATCGCAGGCCGCGGCGGTCCGCGAGCTCCCAGATCGCCCGCGCCCGGCGCTGGCTGCTGGTGGCCGGGATCAGATGGCCGCTGGGCAGCCGGGCCGTGAAGCCGCGGATGTTGTGGAACACCGGCCGCTGCCCCGTGGCCACGGTGGTCCAGATGACCGGCGACTCCGTGATCTGCAGGGTGTCGAGCTGCGGCAGGTACGCTCCCTCCTTCACCAGGCGCTGGAACGCGGGCAGCTCCCCCCGCTCGAGCATCGGGCCGAGGACGGTCCAGGTGGCTCCGTCGATGCCGAGGAAGAACAGGCGCGGATGCTGGGAGGTCGCGGTGGGTGCTTCGCGGCAGGCGCCGAAGGTCAGGACGAGGAGCAGGAGCAGAGCGTTTCGCCTCAACGAGCCTCCAGGAAGCCCGAGGCGACCGGCATCGGCGCCTCGGGTTCCGAGTCTATCAAACGGTATACGCGCTGCTGGCTCAGTGTCGCATGTGGATGCGGCGCCGCATCGGGCGCTCGACCTCGAGCTTTTCGAGCTTGGCCTGCTGCTCCTCGGTCAGGAGGGCCTTGAAGCGCTCCATGCCGTCCTCGTGCAGGGCATGGAGCTGCTTGCGGGTAGCGTGCGCGGTGATCATCCTCTGGCCGATGTCGGCGGCATTCGTGTTGCCGGCGTCCAGCAGCTCGTGGATCTCCTTCATCTGCTGGTGGTGCTGCTCCATCACGGGCTCGGCCTTGGCCATGAGCTCCTCGTGGAGCTCCTTGGCGGATTCCTTCTGCTCCGCGTTGAGCCCGAGCTCCTCGGCGATGTGGCCGCCGTGGTGCATGAAGGCGATGTGCGGTCCGTCGCCGCCCTCTGTCACCTTCATGCGGTGGAATCTCTCGCCGGCCAGGGCCATGCCTGTGACGAGCACGAGCGCGGCGAGCATCGAGAACAGGACTTTCTTGAACATCGTCGATCTCCTTTGTTGATCTCATTCGGAGGCTCCAAACGGAGCCCGCTGTCATCGAGACCAATCTAGGGCAATGCCGGACCCCAGACTTCAAGACGGCGCAAGAGTTTTGTAAGGGATGTAAAGCTTGTCAGCCGGCGAAGCGGTAGCCTCGCCGGTGCACGGTCAGGATGAACTCCGGGTGCGAGGGATTGGGCTCCAGCTTCTGCCGCAGGGAGCCGACGTGGACGTCCACCGTGCGGGTCACGGGCATGGCGTCGTATCCCCAGACCTTGTCGAGCAGCTCGTCGCGGGTGATCAGGGCGCCGCGGTTCTCGATGAAGTAGGCGAGGAGCTTGAACTCCAGCGCCGAGAGCGGCACGGGGGCGCTCTCGCGGAAGACCTCGGCGCGGCGGAAGTCGACGAGGACGTCGCCGAAGGTGTACGTCCCCGCCGGGGCCGCGGGAGCGCGGGAACGGCGCAGCAGGGCCTCGACGCGCGCCAGCAGCTCGATCATCTCGAAAGGCTTTGTCAGGTAGTCGTCCGCCCCGAGCTTCAAGCCCACGACGCGGTCGATCACCTGGCTGCGGGCCGTGAGCATGAGCACGGGGACCTGCGAGCCGCGGGAGCGCAGCTCGCGGCAGACCTCGAAGCCGTCCCTGCCCGGGAGCATGACGTCGAGGATGATCAGATCGAAGGGCTCCGCAAGAGCCCGCGAAAGCGCGGTGTCACCGTCTCCCGCAGTTTCCACCATATAGCCTTCGCTGAGCAGGCGGTCCGAGACGGTGAGGACGAGGCTCGGCTCGTCCTCGACGAGGAGGATGCGGCGCCCTGCCGTCAAGCCGGCCCTTCCCCGGAAGGCGCGGCCGGCAGGTGGAGGGTGAAGGCGCTCCCCTGGCTGATGCCGCTCCCCTGGCTGCTGCCGGACACTACGCTGACCTTTCCTCCCAGGGCTTCGACCACGTGGCGCACGACGCTCAGCCCGAGACCGCTGCCCGGGACTCCGTTCGTCGCCGTGTCCCGGCCGCGGAAGAACGGCTTGAAGAGATGGGGGAGGTCCTCGCTGCGGATGCCCGGCCCGCGGTCCGCCACCGTGATCTCGACGCCGTCCTTCGCGCCCCGGGCCTGGAGGCCGACCCAACCTTCCGATCCTCCATGCCGCACCGCGTTCTCGATCAGGTTCCGCAGAGCGCCCCTCAGGGCAGTCCTGTCCGCCAGCACCGGCGGCAGGTCCGGCGGGATCTCCCGCTCCACCCGCACCTTCTTCTCTTCGAGGAGGACGCGGCAGTCCTCCAGCGCGCCATCCAGGAGGTCCTCGACCTCCTCCGGCCGCACCTGGAACGTCCTGCGGCCGGCCTGGATGCCGGCAAGCTCCAGCACCTGCCCGACCATGTCGGTGAGCCGGCGGCCCTCGCGCTCGATGAGCGAGCCGTAGCGCCGCACCTGCTGGGGGTCGGCCACGACGCCATCGGCGAGGTTCTGGCCAGCCGAGCGGATCGCGGTCAGCGGCGTGTGCAGCTCGTGGGTGACGCCGGCCACGAACTCGATCTGCTGGCGGGCCAGGCGCTGGGCGCGCTGCGTGGTCACCACCATCAGCCCCGAGGTGACTCCGAGCAGGGTGAGGATGCCCAGGCTGACCATGAGGTTGTGCCTCCGGACGCCGGCCACCGCGGCCTCGAGGCTGCCTGTCCGGTGCTGGATCGCGAGGCGCCAAGCTCCCTGGCTCCGTTCGTCCTGATCCTCCGGATCACTCTGCTTTTCGCCGGGAGCGGACGGGCTCGGGGCGGCGATGTGGATTCGGTGCGGGAGAGACCGCTGCCGTCTCCCGGGCTCGCGGCGGCGCCAGAGGCTCCTCATCTCGTGGAACGGCCGCAGCCCCAGCATCCCCAGGCGGAGGTCGGCGTTCCGGAAGGCCTCCAGGGGCACGTCCGGGTCAGAGCGGAAGACCGCCCTGCCGCGGGAGTCGAGGACGGCGAGGGCGTAGTCGGTCTCCTCCGGGCTGCCGAAATGGCGGCGGGTCAGCTCGGGGAGGACCTCTTCGGCAAGGAAAGCTTCGTCCAGGCGCAGGCCGAGGAGCGCCTCGCCGCCGTTCGCGGGAGGCGCGAAGGACAAGGGAAACCAGACGCCGGGGAGCTCGCCTTCGATGGCGCTGAAGGGGAAGCGGGCATGCCCTGAAGAGCGGGTCGAGAGGCGCGCCCGGACCCCCTCGAAGCCGGCCGACCAGGGCGCGGGCTCGAAGCGGCGGGCTTCAGGGAGGAAGCGGGATAGCTCGAGCGTGCCGTCCCCCTTCCGCTCAGCCACGAAGACGTCCCGGATCAGGTCCGGCCAGGGGGCCTCCGTCCGCCAGCGCTCGTACTGCTTCGCCACCCGCTCCAACCCTGTACCGGCGGGATCGACGGGCTGCGCCGGCTCGGGGTGGAAGAGGAGGAAGGCCCGGGTCAGCTCGCGGTCGAAGTCCGCGGTGAAGCGGGAGCCGGCCGAGAGGAGGCTCTCGTGCATGCGCTGCCGCTCCAGCGTGCTCACCCGGCCGATCCACTGGTACTGCAGGGTGGCCAGTGCGGCGAGCAGGAGCAGGAGGAGGCCGGAGATGGCAAACGGCAGGAGTCGGGCGCGCTCCCGGGAAGTCATGACGCTGCCAGGATAGCAGCGGGTCGCCGGGGAGGGACGAAAAAGTTTACATAGCTTACATCTGAGATGTTCTTACGGCCGGATCACGACCTTGAGCGCCTCCTTTCGCATCATGCTGCGGAGGGCACCCTCCAGGTCGTCGAGGGGGCGCTCCATGGAAAGAAGCGCTTCGGGGTGGAGCGTGCCGCTCGCCAGCAGCTCCAGTGCACGCTCGAAGGTCGCGGGCCGGTGGTGGTAGGCGCCCTTGATGGCCAGCTCGCCGTAGTGAATGCGGTGCGTGTCGAGCGGAATGGTCGTGCCCGGCCGGCAGCCGCCGAAGAGGAGGACGGTGCCGCCGGGGCGGGCCGAGGCCAGGGCGTCCTCCCAGGCCACAGGCGAGCCCGTCGCCTCGATGGCGAGGTCGAAGCCGTCTCCGCCCCGGGCGTAGCGGCGCAGGCGCGCGGCCTCGCCGCCATCCCGGCTCACCTGGACGGCCTCGCTCGCTCCGAGCTGGCGCGCCACTTCCAGACGTGAGGCGTTGGGATCGGCCAGCACCACGTGGTGCCCTGCCCGCAGGCTCGACAGCACGTCCACGAAGAGCAGCCCGATGGGACCGCCGCCGTAGATCACGACCTCGGAGGGCCGGTCGAGCGCGCAGATCTCCAGGCCGTGCAGCACACACGCGAGAGGCTCGGCCAGAGACCCCACTTCCGCGGGGAGCCCCTCGGGGAGGGCGTAGGTGCTGACCTCGGCGAAGCGGCGCGGCACCAGCAGGTACTCGGCGAAGGCGCCGTTCAGGTACTCCAGGTGGGCGCAGAGGTTCTCCCGGTCCCGCAGGCACCACTCGCAGGCGCCGCAGGGAGCGGAGTTGGCGACCACGACCCGGTCCCCGGCCTTCCAGCGGGTCTGTCCCGGCCCGATAGCGGCAACGGTGCCCGCCATCTCGTGGCCGAACGGTCCGGGGACGTGCAGCATCCGGGGATGGCCGCCGCGGCGCAGGACCTTGACGTCCGTGCCGCAGGTGGTTGCGGCCTCGATCCGCAGCAGCAGCTCGCCCGGCCCGGGCTCGGGGACCGGCACGGTCCGCAGCTCCACGTGCTCCGGGCCGAGCAGGAAGACCGTCCGCTGGCGGCGGGGCGCGTTCAAGAGGCTTCCTCATCCGGGACCAGCAGCACCTTGATCGCCTGGAGCTCGCGGGCGAGGCCCACCGCCTCGTCGAAGCGGGAGAGCGGGAGCCGGTGGGTCACCAGCGGGGACGGGTCGAGGCGGCCGGTGACCATCAGGCGATGGATCTCCCGCTGCTCGGCCAGGGAGCTGGAGTAGGTCGCGATCAGCTTGCCCTCGGTCTTGAAGAAGGCGTTGAGGTCGAAGCCGGCCCGCTCGCCCTCCCCGGCGTGGGCGAACAGCACGACGGTCCCGCCGGGGCGGATGGCCCCGAGGGCCGCCTCGAGCGCCTCGGGCCCTCCGGCCGTGTCGAAGACCACGTCCGCGCCGAGCCCATTGGAGAGCGCGTCGACCGCCTCCCGGCTGTACCCGGGCGGGACCGCGGCATCGGCCCCCAGCTCCAGTGCGCGCTGCAGGCGGTCCTCCCGGAGGTCGGAGACAGCCACTCTGAGGGAAGGGAAGACCGCCTTGAGGACGAGCAGGTGGAGGAGTCCCATGCTGCCTCCGCCCACGATGGCTGCGGCGGAAGGAGACGTCTCCGCCATCCGGGCTTGCCAAGCCCGCCAGACACCACGCAGCACGCAGGCGGCAGGCTCCAGGAACACGGCCGTCTCGGCGGACACATGGGCCGGGATTCCGAACGCCGCCCGGCGGACCGCCCGCTCCCGGACCAGGACCCACTCGCTGAAGCCGCCCGGGACGAGCAGGTTCTCCCGGAAGGCGGGACAGAGAGGCTCGCTGCCGCGGCGGCAGAGGTCGCATGCGCCGCAGGCCACGTGATGGGGAACCGCGACCCGGTCGCCAAGATCGAAGCCGAGCGTCCCCGGGCCGATCGCGGACACCGTGCCCACGACCTCGTGACCGAGGACCGCCCCCGAGGGAGCCGTGGCGTGCTGGAGCTTGAACAGGTCGGTGCCGCAGAGGCCGGCGCAACGCAGGCGCAGGAGCAGCTCTCCCGGGCCGGGCTCGGGGCGCGGAAGGCTCTCGACGAGCACGGCACCCCCTTCCATACAGACGGCTGCTCTCATGCGGCTCTTCATGGCGGTCGGAATCGTAGTGGCAGGGAGTATCTCAGGCAAGGGTCCTGCAAGAGCATCGGGCGGGATATAAGATCAGCATGATGGATAGAGACCGGATCAGCCCTCGCAAACCCAGGCGGGTGCAGGTGCAGTTCTGGAAGCGCGGAGAGCCGCACACCTACCCGGGCTACACGACCAACATCTCGCTGACCGGCATGTTCGTCGCCACGCGGAGCCCGTTCCCGCCGGGGACGCGCCTGCGGATCGAGGTGCTCGAATCCGACCGCGGCTTCATGGCGGAGGGGGTGGTGGTGCACGCGCGCAAGGTCCGCGGCGAGCTGATGCATGTGAGCCTGCCCGGCATGGGTGTCCGGTTCCTGTCCGTCGAGGACCTGGTGCGGGAGCTGATCCCCGCGGGGTATGGAGTCGCGGAGCCCGAGTCGCCGGAGCCGGGCGGAGAGCCGGTTTCCACCGCTCCCCAACCTGCAGCTCCCAGCCCTTCGCCTCCTATCCCGCCGCCGATCTCCCGCCCGCCCGAGGACTCGGGCACCTTCTCCGTCCACTTCCTCAGCACGGCCGAGTTCCTGGAGGTCTATCGGCGCGACATCGTCAACGGCGGCCTCTTCGTCTCGACCCGCTTCCCGGGCCGCCTGCAGGAGACGGTCAACGTCGAGCTCCATCCGCCCTTTCCCCAGGCCCGGGCCGTGCTCGTGCGGGCCCGCGTCGTCCAGCGCTTCGAGCCCGCCGGCGACGCCTTCGGCCCCAACCTCCTGGCCGGCATGGGGGTCGAGCTCCTCGACCTCCCGAACGTCGTGGAGAAGCTGCACCCCTACGTGGAGCGGCTGGGGGGTTAGCCCGGCCCCGGAGCGCCCTGCGGCGCGGGCGTGGGCGCTGGAGCCGCGGCCGGAGGGGTCTTCGGCTCGATGATCCGCGCGGTCATCGTGTCCGGGTCCGGCGGCCAGGGCACCAGGAGCCCCTTGCCGATGCCCTCCGCCACCTGCCGGCCGTAGAGGCGGTCCACCAGGTGCATGGCGGCCTCGTAGCTCCGTGCTCCGCCCTGGGAAGTGATCACCTTGCCGGCATCCACGAAGCTCACATTGATGCGCAGGTCCAGGCCCGGGAACATCTGCGAGAAGCGTCCGTAGTCCTCCGGGAAGGTGGTGGCCGGAATCCCCTGGAGCAGCCCGGCCTTGGCAAGCAGGAAGGCACCGTCGCAGAGCGACAGCACGTGCCGGGCCTGGCCGCCCGTGGTCCGCACCCAGTTGATCAGCGCCGGGTTCTGGAGGTCGGCGTCCATGCTCCCCCGGGCGCTCGGGATGACCAGGACGTCCATGGGCGGCGCGTTGGAGAACGAGAAGTCCGGGGTCAGCTTCAGCCCTTCGAACGTGGTCACGGGGCGACCGTCGGGCGAGACCGTGAAGACCTGCACCCCGGGCCGGGTATGGAACTGCGTGTGGTGGAACACGTCGTACGGGGCGGCCAGCTCGGTGTTGTAGACCCCGTTGACGACCAGGAAGCCTGCGCGGAGCGGCCGGTCCTGCGGCAGGTCGGGAGCGGGTCCGGTCTGGCCCGGCACTTGGGTTTCTCCCGTCATCGGCCCCGTCGCAGGGATGGCCGGGGTGGGGGCCGGAGCAGCGGCGACCGGCGCCGGAGTGGGAGCGGGGCTGGCCGCAGCCTGGGGCTCCTCTGTGCGCTCGCTGGCGCGGCATCCAGCGATGGCAGCGATGGCAGCGATGGCGGCAAGGGCAAGAAGCACGACAGCAAGCAACGACGCGGCTCGTCGGGGTATTCGTCGGGTCATGGCGATCTCCTCTCCGGGAAGGCGGACCCCCGGATGGATGGTTGTAGAGCAAGAACCCCGCCAGAGGCGCACCGCCGCTTGGCGTAGAATAGAGACTGCGGTCGCCATGGAGCGGCCGTTCAAGGAGGTGTGAACGTGCCTTACAGCCCACTACTGGTAAAGCCGATGCGCGAAGAGCTGACGAGCGCCGGCGTCAAGGAGCTCCTGACCGCGCAGGACGTCGACGCGTTCATGGCCGACAAGAACGGGACGGCCATGCTGGTGGTCAACTCGGTCTGCGGCTGTGCCGCGGGCATGGCGCGCCCGGGCGTCCGCCTGGCGCTGCAGCACGACCGCCGTCCGGACCGCGTCGTGACCGTGTTCGCCGGCCAGGACCTGGAAGCCACGGCGCGAGCCCGGTCCTACTTCCCGGACATTCCGCCGTCCAGCCCGTCCATCGCCTTCCTGAAGGACGGCGAGCTGGTCGGCTTCATCCCGCGTCATCGCATCGAGAGCCGGTCTGCCGACGCCCTGGCGGGCGACATGGTGGCGCTCTTCAACGAGCACTGCGCGGTGCCTGCGACCTAGCCGATGGGGACCTTCCATCAGGGCAGGAGCGACCTCCACGGCATCACCGTGGTGGTTGACACCACCGGCCAGGAGATCTTCATCGGCCGCTGTGACGACGAGACCGACCAGGGGATCATCCTGCATGACGCGGACGTGCACCGGGACGGGGAAGGGGGCCGCTCGAAGGACGACTACGTCAAGCGGGCGGCCCAGTTCGGCACCTGGAAGAAGTACGACGCGCTGCTGATCCCCAAGGACAAGATCGCGTCGGTCCGGAAGCTGGGAGAGATGTAGTCCCGGGAGGGCATCCGCGCGGGTGCCCTCTCATCCCCCTCCCGGGGACTTCACCAACTGCTCTCCCAGATCTTCCGGCCATCGCCGCGGCTGCATCCGGTTCACTTCAGGAGAGACAAGGACCTGGGCGTCCGCTCCGCGAACGGCTACGAAAGTGCTGCGGTCGTTGTACTTGAAGCGAGCGTCCGTCGCCCGGTCATAGTAGTCATACACGAGCGGGCTCGCGACCTCGTAGACCGTGGAGAATCCCACCCGGTTCAAAAGGTTCAGCAGCGACGGCTTCGTAAACCAGAATGACGTGATGTTTCCAATCGAAGACCACGCGCTGTTGAGCATGGCGGCGGCGCTCACGCCGTCCGCAAACTCCTGGAAGCCCCGGCCGGAATACAGCTCGCCACGGAATTCCGCGTTCCGTTCGTTCTCCAGACTGTAGTGCGTATCGATCACGGCAACCCGGGAGGCGAGCTGGTGGATCTTTTCGACCAGTTGGAACGCCCCGTCGGCGTCGAGGTGATACAGCAAGCCGTAACAGAGCACCAGGTCGAACTTGCCTTTGAACTCCAGCTTCCGCACATCCTCGCAAACGAAGCTGATTCCCTGGATGCCGAGGACCTCGGCGACGAACCGAGTCTTTGCGATGTTGCTCTCGCGGCCCTCGACGCACACAACCCTGGCCCCATGTTGGGCAAACTCCAGCGATAGGCCTCCCTCGCCGGCGCCGAGGTCGAGGACGTTCAGGCCTGAGAGATCCGGCCCGAAGAAGTCGTGGGCGATCTGAATGGCCCGGCGCATCTTCTCGTCGAAGTTCACTACCCCTTCCTTCACCGTCCACACGGAGCCGCACAGCCGGACGTTGTGCGCCGTCCACGGACCGTGCTGCGCTTCGACGGCTGCCTTCCTGCGGAGGATCTCCTCTTCCATCTGCTTTCCCTCGGCAGGGATTATCTCAAAACCGGGGGATGCCCGGTGATAGGCTCCGCGGCCGGGAGGGAAGCCATGAACTGGATCTTCCTCGGCGCTCTCGGGAGCGCCCTTTCGGTGGTGCTGGGGGCGTTTGGGGCTCACGCGCTCGCCGCGCGGCTCGATCCCCGGGCCCTGGAGCTTTGGGAAACGGCGGCGCGGTACCTCATGTATGGCTCGTTCGCCCTGATCCTGGTCGGCCTCTACGGTCAGCCGGGTGCAAGACGGGTGGACGCCGCCGGGTGGTGCCTCCTCCTGGGGAGCGTGATCTTCAGCGGGACCGTCGCGGCCCTGGCCCTGGGCGGACCCCGGGTTCTCGGGGCGATCACCCCCATAGGCGGCACGCTGATGATCGTCGGCTTCCTCCTCTTCGCCTGGGCCGCCCTCCGCTGATACCATCGCCACCGTCTTCCGCGGCCGCGCGGCCGCGGAAGACGCATCCTTGAGGAGTCTTGCCGCATGTCGAATGCGATCTTTTCCCTCGCCCCCCCGAGTAACGAGCCCGTCCGCTCCTATGGCCCGGGGTCGGCCGAGAAGAAATCCCTGAAGAAGCGCCTGGACGAGATGCTGTCCGAAGAGATCGAGATCCCGGTCATCATCGGCGGGCGCGAGGTGCGCACCGGCGACCTGGCTACCGCCGTGTGCCCGCACGACCACAAGAAGGTGCTGGCCCGCTATCACCAGGCCGGCGCCGCCGAAGTGGCAGCCGCGGCCCAGGCTGCGAAGGATGCTTGGCACGATTGGTCGGAGACGAGCTGGGAGGCGCGCGCGGCAGTCCTGCTCCGGGCCGCCGATCTGCTGGCGGGACCGTGGCGCGACACGCTCAACGGCTCGACCATGCTCAACCAGTCGAAGACCGTGTTCCAGGCCGAGATCGACTCCGCCTGCGAGATGGTCGACTTCTGGCGTTTCAATCCCTACTACATGCGCCACCTGTACGTCGACCAGCCCTGGTCCCCCCCGGGCGTCTGGAACCGGGCGGAGTACCGGGCGCTGGAGGGGTTCGTCTTCGCGGTGTCGCCGTTCAACTTCACCTCGATCGGCGGCAACCTGCCCACGGCCCCGGCCCTCATGGGCAACACGGTGCTGTGGAAGCCGGCCTCGACCGCGGTGTTCTCCAACTACTACATCATGAAGCTGCTCCAAGCCGCGGGGCTGCCGGACGGCGTGATCAACTTCCTGCCCGGCAAGGCGAGCAAGGTGGGCGACCCGGTCCTCGCGCACGAGGACTTCGCGGGCATTCACTTCACGGGCTCGACCCCGGTGTTCCAGTCGATGTGGAAGACGATCGGCGAGAGCATCCCCAAGTACAAGACCTACCCGCGGATCGTGGGGGAGACCGGCGGCAAGAACTTCATCTTCGCCCATCCGTCGGCGGACGTGCCGTCCTACGTGACCGCCCTGGTGCGCGGCGCCTTCGAGTACCAGGGGCAGAAGTGCTCCGCGGGCTCGCGGGCCTACGTCCCGAGCTCGCTCTGGCCGCGGGTGCGGGAGATGCTCGTGGACCAGCTCAAAGAGGTGAAGATGGGCTCGCCGCTGGATTTCCGCAACTTCATGGCCGCGGTGATCGACGAGCCGTCCTTCGACCGGATCATGGGCTTCATCGACCACGCGAAGGGCTCCAGCGACTTCGAGATCCTGTCCGGCGGCAACGGCGACAAGTCCGAGGGCTACTTCATCGAGCCTACGGTGGTGCTGTCGAAGGACCCGCGGTCCCGGCTGATGACGCACGAGATCTTCGGACCGGTGCTGACGGTCTACGTTTACGACGACCTGAAGCTGGAGGAGACGTTGGACCTCGTCGACACGACGAGCCCCTACGCTCTGACCGGCGCCATCTTCGCCGAGGAGCGGGGCACGATCGAGCACCTCGCGCGGCGGCTGCGGAACGCGGCCGGGAACTTCTACATCAACGACAAGCCGACCGGCGCGGTGGTGGGCCAGCAGCCCTTCGGCGGCGCCCGGGCGTCGGGCACGAACGACAAGGCGGGCTCGATGCTGAACCTGGTGCGCTGGGTCTCGCAGCGGGCGATGAAGGAGACCTTCGTCCCGCCGACGGACTTCCGCTATCCGTTCATGGACGAGAAGTGAGAGGAGGAGGCCCTCTCCCCGCCTGCGCGGGGAAGGAAGGGTCTCTCCCGCCGGGGACGCGCCGAAAATTCCGCAGGCGCGCCAAATTTTTTGGGGACGCGTCGAAATGAATTTTGACGCGCCTGCTGGAAATCCAACGCGCCAAAAAAATTTTCAGCGTGTCTACCGGCAAATTGGCGCGTTGAATTTAATTTCGACGGGCTGAACGGCAAATTGGCACGCCGAACCAAAATCTAGCGCGCCGAAAAAATTTTCAACGCGTCTACAAAAAATTCGGCGCGCTGAATTTTTTGTAGACGTGTTCGGCGCCAATTTGGCGCGTCAAAAAATTTTCAGCCCTCCGACAGCAGCTCGGCGAGGTGGAGAGCTCGTCGGCCCGTGGCCTGGGCGATCTGCTCGCGGCAACTGAAGCCGTCGGCGAGCACGATGGTATTCGGGGCCGCCGAACGGATCGCCGGAAGGAGAGCCCGCTCGGCGCAGGCCATGGACACCTCGTAGTGCCCCGGCTCGAATCCGAACGCGCCCGCCATACCGCAGCAACCTTCGAGAAAGCGCGCCTCGATCCCGAGCTGCTCCAGCAGCCGCCGGTCGGCACCCAATCCCATGACCGCATGGTGATGGCAATGAGCCTGGACCAGCACGGGAGGGGGCTCCCTCTCCTGCGCAGCAGGGGAGGGCAGGGGAGGGGTCTTTCCCAGCAGTTCGGCCAGCGTGAGCATCTCCGGCCCATCCGGAAAGATCTGCCGCATCTCGTCGCGGAACACCGCCACGCAGCTCGGCTCCAGCCCGACCATCGGGACTCCCCGAGGCAAGGCATCCACGATCTCCCGGAGCTGCCGGCGGGCGAGGTCGAGCATCCCGAAGTCATAGAGAGGCCGGCCGCAGCAGAGGCCGGGAGGAGGGATCTCGACGCGGAACCCGGCACGCTCCAGGACCCGGACCGCGGCGACCCCGATCTCCGGCTGGAAATGGTTCGTGAAGGTGTCGGGCCAGAGGAGGACCCGGGGACCATCCTCCCTTCCCGGATGTCTGGCAAACCAGGACCGGAACGTCCGGCGGGCAAAGGAGGGGACGGTGCGGCGTGGATCGATCCCGGCGAGACGTTTGACCGTGACGGTCCTGCCGAGGAGGTTGGCGAGCCCCGGCGTCAGAGAAGCCAGCCGCACCCAGCGGTGGACGAGCCCGAGGGTGTACGCCTGGACCGGCCTTCGTCTTCCCTGGTAATGGTGATGGAGGAACTCGGCTTTGTAGGCCGCCATGTCCACTCCGGCAGGGCAGTCGCTTTTGCACCCCTTGCAGGAGAGGCAGAGGTCGAGGGCCTCGTGGACCTCTTTGCTCTGCCAGCCGTCCGCGATCACCTCGCCGCTCAGCATCTCGAAAAGGAGCCGGGAGCGTCCTCGGGTCGAATGCTTCTCTTCCTGAGTCACCTGCCAGCTCGGGCACATGACCCCGCCCCCTTCCCTCCGGCAGCGGCCGACCCCGACGCAGCGGAGCACGTCGCGGGCGAAGGCGGTGTCCGGCAGCGGTGTCCGGAGGCGGAGATCGGAATCGAGGGGGAGCGGGTCCACGACCTTGCCCGGGTTCATCCGGCCGTCCGGGTCCCAGAGCGACTTGAGCTCGCGGAACGCCTGGCAAAGCTCCTCACCGAACATCCGGGGGAGGAGCTCTGCGCGGCCCTGGCCGTCCCCGTGCTCTCCGGAGAGCGAGCCGCCGTGGCTCGCGACGAGGTCGGCGGCCTCCTCCAGGAAGGCGCGGTATCTCTTCACTCCCTCGGACGTGGCGAGGTCGAAGTTGATGCGGGCGTGAAGGCAGCCCTCCCCGAAGTGGCCGTAGAGTGCCGCGCCATAGCCAAAGCGGCCGAGCAGCGCCTTGAATTCGCGCAGGTAGGCGGAGAGCCGGGAGGGAGGGACGGCGGCATCCTCCCACCCAGGCCAGGCATCGCCCAGCCTTGGATCGCGGGAGGTCGTCCCCACCGCGGCCTCGCGCACGGACCAGACCGCCGCCTGTCCAGCCGGGTCTTCAATCACCAACGCGTCGGGCAGTCGGGCGGCCAGGCGCCGGGCCGTTTCCACGGACTCGAGCTCCACCAGGAGCCAGGCGCCGCCGGACGGGAGGCTCGCCAGGACCTCGCGGTAGGAGTGGCGGGTGAAGTCGTTCTCCACGAGGAAGCGGTCCATCCCCTCCAGTCCGATGGGGCCGGCCTCCAGGATCTCCATCACGTGATCGGCGGCGGAGAAGATGTCCGGATAGCCGAGGACGAGGAGGACGCGGGACCGGGGCGCGGGCACCAGGCGGACCGTGGCCTCCAGGAACGTGACGCAGGTCCCCTCGGTCCCGGCGAGCGTCCGCGCCACGTGGAAGCCTTTCTCGGGGAGCAACTCGTCGAGGTTGTAGCCGGAGACGCGCCGCGGGATCGGAGGAAAGCGCTCGCGGATCAGACCGGCGCAGCGGTCCCGGAGAGAGCGCAATCCGCCGTAGATCTCCCCCCGCCTGCCCCCTGCGCGGACGATGCGGTCGATCTCCTCCCCGGAAGTCGCGCCGACCCGGAGCCGCAGCCCGCCATAGGTGAGGACATCCAGCTCCTCGACGTTGTCGGAGGTCCGTCCGGTCGTGAGGGAGTGGGCGCCGCAGGAGTTGTTGCCGATCATCCCGCCGAGGGTGCACCAAGCGTGGGTGGCCGGGTCCGGGCCGAAGGTCAGGCCATGCTTTCCTGCCGCGCGCCGGAGATCATCGAGGACGACCCCCGGCTCGACCCGGGCGATGCGCCGCTCGGGGTCGACCTCCAGGATGCGGTTCAGGTGGCGGGAGAAGTCCAGCACCACGGCCACGTTGCAAGCCTGCCCGGCGAGACTGGTCCCGGCACCGCGCCCGAGCAGGGGGGCTCCGTGTTGCCGGCAGACCTCGACCGTAGCGAGGATGTCGTCCAAGTCCCAGGGGAGAACCACCCCGATGGGCACCTGCCGGTAGTTGGAGGCGTCCGTGGCGTAGAGCGCGCGGCTGCCGGCGTCGAAGCGGACCTCTCCTCGGACTGCGCGGCGGAGGTCGGCTTCGAGGGACATGGGAGGGAAGGGTATCAAGACCTCACCCCCTGTCCCCCTCTCCCATCTCCCACCCATCCCCCGCCGGGAGAGGGGGGACGTATCTGGGGCTGCCGTGCCCGAACGTGAGGCAAAACTGCTTCAGTCACGTTCCCCCTCTCCCGGGGTCGGGGGGTGGGAGATGGGAGAGGGGGACAGGGGGTGAGGTTCTCCACTCTATAATCCCCTCTCTCATGGAGCCCAACACCCACCCCTCCATCAACCGGCGGCTCTGCGGCGAGCCGCTCGAGCTGGGCGAAGGCACCGCCCGCGTGGCCTTCACTGGCCTGCCCGAGATGGCTGCGGACGAGCGCGGCCTCATCCATGGCGGATTCGTGTTCGGCCTCGCCGACTACGCGGCGATGCTCGCGGTCAACCATCCCCACGTGGTGCTCGCGGGAGCGGAAGTCCGCTTCCTGAAGCCGGTGGCGGTGGGGGAGCGGCTGGTGGCCGAGGCGCGAATTGACGAGAGCGAGGGCCGCAAGAGCCGGGTGCGGGTCGAGGTGCTCCGGGATGGCGAGGCCGTGATGACGGGCGACTTCCGCTGCGTCACGCTCGCCCATCACGTCTTTGGCGCGGAGGGAGCATGAACGGAGGCGATCGGGTCGCGGCGGTGCTGCAGGCGCAGGGGGTGCGGTTCCTCTTCACTCTCTGCGGGGGCCACATCTCCCCCATCCTGGTCGGGTCCAAGCGGCTCGGCATCCGGGTGGTGGACGTCCGCCACGAGGTGGACGCCGTCTTCGCCGCGGATGCCGTGTTCCGCCTGACCGGCGTGCCGGGCGTGGCCGCGGTCACGGCCGGCCCCGGCGTCACGAACACGATCACCGCGGTCAAGAACGCGCAGCTCGCGCAGTCGGCGGTGGTGGTGCTAGGCGGCGCCGCGGCCACGCTCCTCAAGGGCAAGGGGGCGCTCCAGGACATCGACCAGATGGCCCTGTTCGCGCCGCACGTGAAGTGGGCCTCCACCGTGGCGCGGGTGCGGGACGTGGTGCCCGCTCTGGAGCGCGCCTTCGTGGAGGCCCGCACGGGGGTGCCCGGGCCGGTTTTCGTGGAGCTGCCGGTGGACCTCCTCTATGACCAGGAGCTGGTCCGCGGCTGGTACATGGCAGCCGGGAAGGGCGGCGGGCTCGCCGGCGCCGCTCTGCGGATGTACCTGAACCGCCACCTCACCCGCGTCTTCGGCGAGGGGAGCCGGTCATCGCGGGATGCTCGGCCGGCGCCCCAGCTTTCCCCGCCTCCCGTGGATCGCGGCTTGATCCGCAAGGCCGCGGCGAAGCTGCGCAAGGCGAAGCGCCCGGTGCTCGTGCTGGGCAGCCAGGTCACGCTCGACACGGCCGGTGTGGACGAGCTGGCGCGGGCGATCGATTCCATTGGCGTGCCGGTCTACCTCGCGGGCGGCGCCCGGGGCCTGCTCGGACACGGGAGCTCGCTGCAGCTCCGGCACAAGCGGAAGGAGGCGTTGCGGGAGGCGGACGTCGTCCTCCTTGCCGGCATCCCGAACGATTTCCGCCTGGACTACGGACGCCACGTCAATCGCAAGGCCTTCCTGATCTCGGTGAACCGGAGCGAGGAGGACCTGCGGCAGAACCGCAAGCCCGACCTCGCGGTCCACGGCGATCCCGGCCTCCTGCTCAAGGGGATCGCGGGCACGATGGACGGCGGAGGCCGCGCCACCGACTGGCTGGAGTCGCTGCGCGCCCGGGACCGGGAGCGTGAGAAGGAGATCGACGCGCAGACCAGCGGGTCCGACGGCGGCCTCGTCAATCCCATCCAGCTCTTCCGCGAGCTGGAGCGGACCCTTGCGGATGACAGCGTGCTCGTGGTGGACGGCGGCGACTTCGTGGCCACCGCGTCCTACATACTGAGCCCCCGCCGGCCGCTCTCCTGGCTCGACCCCGGAGTATTTGGAACCCTGGGCGTGGGCGGAGGCTTCGCCCTCGGCGCCAAGCTCTGCCGGCCGGACGCGGACGTCTGGATCCTCTACGGCGACGGCTCGGTCGCCTACAGCCTCGCCGAGTTCGACACCTTCGCCCGCCACGGCATCCCGGTCATCGCGGTCGTCGGCAACGACGCCGGATGGACGCAGATCGCCCGCGAGCAGGTCGAGATCCTCAAGGACGACGTGGGCACCGTCCTGGCCCGCACGGACTATCACAAGGTGGCCGAAGGCTACGGTGGCCGGGGCCTGCTCCTGAGCCGTGGGGAGGACATCCCGGCGGTCCTGGAAGAGGCCGTGCGTACGGCCCGGGCCGGCACTCCGGTTCTGATCAACGTCCACCTCGCGAAGACCGAGTTCCGCAAGGGCTCGATCTCGATGTAGCTATGACCGGACCGGCTGAACGCGTAGATCCCTCCTCGACCTGAAATAGCTGGCCTCCTCCCGGCACAGAGTGCCTGAAGGAAGAGGAGCGTGGGTGTAGGATTCCACAGAACCTTTCGGAGGAGCCATGACCAAGCCCGTCTTCCCTGTGCAGTGGAAGATCGCCGCCAGCAGCAGCCCTATTTTCCCTGTCCACTCCCGCCTCGAGATCAAGCCGGTCAAGCAGAGCTCCCGGTTCGACTTCGTGCTGAAGCTGGATGGTCAGCCGCCGAGAAAGCTCTTCGACCGGGAGCTCCCCGAGGTGACGATCCCCGGCGCTACGCCCTCGGTCCGGGGCGATTTCGATGACGAGGAAAGGCCGTTCCTGCTCGTCATGACACTCTGCCCTGGCAAGGATGAAAAGGCGCTGAGGCTTCTCTGCGGCCAGGTTCACGAGCACCCTTCCGGCGGCGCCGATCCCGGAGGTACCGGCGTCTGGGTGGCCGAGGAGCAGCCGCCGAAAGACCCTCCGGACTGGGAGTGAAGAAGGCTGCGGAGCCGAATCGTTTCTGCCATCGCCGTCCTGATTCCCCTCGCGGGGGGAACAGGGGGCGTTCTGCCTTCACTCGTTCCCGGTTCGCCGGTGGAGCGCCTGCTCGCCTCGGGGGAGGAGCACGCATACCGGTTGGATGCTGCGGCCGGCCGCGTGCTGCTCGCCGTCGCGGAGCAGCGCGGGATCGACTTGGAGGTCCGGATCGAAGCTCCGGACGGCCGGGTGCTGGCCTGGGTGGACAGCCCGAACGACGTCCGCGGACAGGAGGTGCTGGCGGTCCGGCCGGAGAGCTCTGGCGATCACCTCCTCGTCGTTCTCGCCCGGAGCCGCGGGACGATCACCGGCAGCTACCGGCTCAAGGTGAGCGAGCTGCCGGAGGGAGCCGGCCGGGCGGCGGCCGAGCTCGCGGCCACCCGCGCCGCGGACCTGTTCCGCCAGGGGGGACGCGACGCGTGGCGATCGGCCGCGGAGGAGGCTGGCCGGGCGCTCGCGTATTGGCGCAAAACCGGGCGCGAAACCGGGGAGGAGCCTGGCAGGACGCTTCTCCTCCTGGGAGTCCTCCACCGTCTCCTGAATGAGCCCGGGTCCGCGCTGGAGGCCTTGGAGCGGGCGCGGACTCGCTTCGAGGCCGAGGGCGACGCTGCGGGGGTAGCCAAAGCCTGGAACGAGATCGGCTATGTCCATGCGGAAGCCGGCCGGCCGGAGCCGGCCCGCGAAGCGTACGGTCGCGCCCTGACCGGCTGGCAGGGTCTCGGCGACCGTCATGGTGAGGCCCAGGCGCTCAACAACCTTGGCCTCGTGGACCACGGCCAGAGCGAGCTGCGCCAGGCCCTGGAGCACTACGAGCCTGCCGCCGGCCTGTTTCAGGCCGGCGGCGATCTGGCCCAGGCGGCGCTCGTCCGCAACAACCTGGCGGGCGTCTGGGACCTTCTGGGCGAGCCGCGCCGCGCCTTGGAGGGCTACCGCGAAGCCCTGGAGCTGTTGCGGCAGACCGGCTCCAGAAGCCAGGAGCCCCGGCTTCTCTTCAACCTGGCGGTGGTCCATCGCAACCTGGGAGAGGTGCAGGAGGCTCTCTCCGGGTACCGCCAGGCCCTGGATCTCTTTCGGCTGGCCGGAGATCGCCGCGGCGAGGGCACAGCTCTCAACGGCCTCGGCACGGCCTACCTGGGAATGGGAGAGCCCCGCCGGGCGCTGAGCCTGCTGGAGGAGGCTCTCGCCCGGCGCCGTGAAGCCGGGGACCGGAGAGGAGAGTCCGTCACGCTGCACAACCTGGGGATCGTCCGCGACCGGCTCGGTGAGCCGGCCGAGGCACTGGACCTCTTCCGCCAGGCGCTGTTGCTGCGGGAGTCGCTGGGCGACCGGCTCGGACGGGCCGCGACCCTGGAGCAGATGGGCTCTGTCCACGCCGGACGGAACGAGCCGGCGGAGGCCCTGACGCGCTTCGAGGAGGCCCTGGCGATCCGCGGGCAGGAGGGCGATCCGGCGGGCAGGGGCCGGGCTCTCGTCTCGGCCGCCGAAGCCCGGATCTCGCTGGATCAGCCCGGCCCGGCCGCGGAGTCGCTGTCCGTCGCCCTGGACCTGCTGCGCGCCGCGGGCGACCGGTCCGGCGAGGCGCGCGCCCTGGTGGCACTGGCCCGGGCGGAGCGCGCTCTCGGCAGGCCGGCCGAGGCCCTCGCCCGCCTCGACTCGGCCTTCGAGCGCATCGAGGAGCTGCGGTCGCGCATCGGCTCGCCGGAGCTGCGCGCCTCGTACCTCGCGGCCCGGCGCGGTGCCTACGAGCTGGCCATCGACGTGCGCCTGGACCTCCACCGGCTCCATCCTGCGGCGGGTCACGACCGGGCGGCCCTGGAGGTGAGCGAGCGCTCCCGGGCGCGGAGCCTGCTCGACCTGCTCGGCGCCACCGGCGACGACCTGCCGCCCGGGACCGACCCGGATCTGGGGCGCCGCCGGCAGCTTTTGAGGGAACGGGCCGGTGCCAAGGAGATGCGCCGGCTCGCCCTCCTGGCCTCGGATGCCACCGCGGAGCGGCGCCGCGATGTCGAGAGGGAGCTGGAGGCCGTCCTCCTGGAGCTGCAGCTCGTCGAGGGGGAGATCGGCCGGCGGGGTGCGGAGCCGTGGAGCGCCCCCGAGGTCCAGGAGCTGCTCGACGGCGGCGCCCTCCTCCTGGAGTACGCCCTGGGCGAGAAGCGCAGCGCGCTGTGGGCGGTCTCGGCCTCCTCCGTGGAGCTCTTCGAGCTGCCCGGCCGGGAGGAAATCGAGGAGCTGGCCACGAGCGTCTACCGGCGGTGGAGCATCCTGGGCGCTGCCGAGGACGGCAGCGCCTCCGAGATGAGCCGCGTTCTCCTCGGCCCGGTGGCCGGCCGCCTGGCGGGGCAGCGCCTGGTGATCGTCCCGGACGGCGCGCTGCACTACCTTCCGTTTGGAGCGCTGCCTCTCTCGGGAGAGCCCCTCCTGGTCCGCCACGAGGTGGTGACGCTGCCGTCCGCCTCCTTCCTGGCGGCGCAGCGCAAGGCGCTCTCCTCCCGTCCTCCGGCGTCCAGGAGCGTGGCCGTGCTCGCCGACCCCGTCTTCGATCCCCGGGACCCGCGGATGCGCGGCGGCAAGGCTCCTGCTTCGGCGGATGCGACCCGAAGCGGAGGAGAGGGTCTTCCTCTCTTCGACCGCCTGACCTCGTCGCGGCGGGAGGCCGAAGCCATCGCCTCCCTGGCGCCAGGTGCGCTCCTGGCGCTCGACTTCCAGGCCCGCCGGTCCCTGGTCACCCAGGGCCGTCTCTCCGACTTCCGCGTCCTCCACTTCGCGACCCACGGCACCTTCCACGGCGAGCACCCGGAGCTGTCCGGGATCGTCCTCTCCCTGCTGGACGAATCCGGCCGTCCCGAGGATGGGTTCCTGCGCCTTCCCGATCTCCACGGCCTTTCCCTGGCCGCTGACCTCGTGGTGCTGAGCGGCTGCCAGACCGCTCTGGGAAGGGAGATCCGGGGCGAGGGGCTGGTCGGCCTGAGCCGAGGCTTCCTGGATGCCGGCGCCCGCAACGTGGTGGCCAGCCTCTGGCAGGTCCCGGACCGCGCCACGGCGGAGCTGATGACCGCGTTCTACCGCGCTTTCCTGGAGCGGGGGGCGGCGCCGGCCGCGGCGCTGCGCGAGGCCCAGCTTGCGGTCCGCGCCCGCCGCGGCTGGAGCGAGCCCTATCACTGGGCCTCGTTCATCCTGATCGGAGAGGGCCGATGACCGGGGACAATCCGGCCGTGGACGACCCGGTCACGCTGGTGGAGAGGATCCGGGCGGGCGACCCCGGAGCCGAGGCCGAGCTCGTGGCCCGGTACGGCAACGGTCTCTCCTACCTGCTGCGCAAGATCACGGGCGATCCCGTGCTGAGCGAGGACCTCCTCCAGGAGACCTTCCGCGTGGCTCTGCGCAGGGTCCGGGCTGGCGAGCTGCGCGAGCCCGAGAAGCTGGGCGGCTTCCTGCGCGCGACCGCGAAGAACCTGGCGCGGGCCGAGCACCGCCGGGGAGGGCGGTGGGAGAGCATGGACGACGGGACCGTCGAGCCCGCGGACCCGGGGGAGAGCCAGCTCGCGCAGGTGATCCGCACCGAGGAGGCCGGCCTGGTCCGAAGGGTGCTCGGGGAGCTCCGCTCGCGGCGGGACCGCCAGCTCCTGTACCGCTTCTACATCGCCGAGGAGGAGAAAGAGGAGATCTGCCGCGACCTCGGCCTCAGCAGCCTGAACTTCAACCTGGTCCTGTTCCGGGCGCGGGAGCGCTTCCGCAAGCTGGTCGAGGAGGCGGAGGACCGCCGGCTCGCCGCCCTGCGCCGGGAAGGGCCGAAGAGCGAAAGAGCGGGGTGGTCCGATGGACCATGACTACATCCAGGAGCATCAGATGGTGGACCGCTACGTCCAGGGACGGCTGTCCGAGGCGGATGCGGACCTCTTCGAGGATCACTACGTGACCTGCGCCGAGTGCCTCCGGCGCCTGGAGCTGGCCGAGAAGTTCCAGCGCGGCTTCCGGCAGGTCGCCGCCGAGGACGCGGCGGGACTGATGGGAGTGCTGGCCGTGTTCCTGCGCTCGCGCCGGGGCCTGGTTCTGGGCTCGGCCTTCGCGGTCCTGCTCGCCGCCTCCGCGTTGCTCGCCGTGCGTTCGATCCGGCTGGAGCGCGACCTGCAGGAGGCCCGGGCCCGGCTCGATCGGGCCGGCGCGGAGGAGGTGCAACAGGCGGCGGTGGCCGAGTCGCTGCGCGCCCGGCTGGAGGAGGAGAGGGCGCGCCTGTCCGGCATCCTGAAACAGGAGAGGGAGGCGCGTGGCCGGCTGGAGGAAGAGGCCGGGCGGACGCGGCGTCCGCTGGCGTCCGGCGCCTGGCTCGTCACGCTGGTGCCCGTCCGGTCCGGCCCGGCCGCGGGCGAGCCGTCCCAGCGCATCACGCTCCCGCCCACCCCACAGTGGATCGTCCTTGCCCTCGATCTCGATCTCACCGTGTCCGAAACCTGCCGGGCCATCCTGGAGCGCCAGGGCGGAGGCGCCGTCTGGACGGGAGAGGGTCTCCGTCCGTCCCCCTCGGGAGGCCTGGCCATCGGCCTGGACTCCTCCCTGCTCGCGCCGGGCGACTACCGGCTCCGGGTGGAGCAGGCCGCCGTTCCGGTCGCCCGCTTCTCTTTCCGTGTCGCAAGGTGAAATAGCCCGCCACCTTCCCGCACAGAGTGCCCGAATCCGAGCCGGAGAGGCTCACAAGCCCGAAAGGAGACCTCGATGAGAGCATTGGGAAAGGTGTGCCTGCTGCTGGTGCTGGCGCTCACGGTTGCAGGCGCGGAGGGGGCGGAGAAGAGCCGGGGGATCTGCCCGGACGACAAGAAGACCTGCCAGATCGGGCAGAACGAATGGACCTGTGTGGGCCTGGATGAGAAGTGCCCCAAGCCCCGCAAGATCTGTCCGGACGACAAGAAGGCCTGCCTGGTGGGGGATGACGAGTACGTCTGCATCGACCCCGACGACAGTTGCCCCTAGTACCTCGTCACACTCCGATTGACGGGTAGCCTTCTCCTGTAGGGGAGGGGCTTGCCCCCTCCCGGGTGGGCGGAAGCTCCGAATGCGATCTCTCGGCGGGGACTTCCCCCGCCCGGGAGGGGGCAAGCCCCTCCCCTACAACATCCTCATCCATCAATCGTGCCGTGACGAGGTACTAGCTGTACGGGCAGGGGACGCTCTGTCCCCGCCGGGGGCGCCTCGTACCCGCCGGGTACGGCCTCCACGCGCAGGGTAGGACCCTCTACCCGCCGGGGACGGCTTGTACGCGCCGGGTACGGCCTCCTACCCGCCGGGGGCGCTCCATACCCGCCGGGTACGGGCAGCTACCCGCAGGGTATGGCAGCTACCCACCGGGTACGGCCCCGTCCCCAGCCCGTGCGCCTCGTCCCCGGCGGGGAGCGGCTTCTACCCGCAGGGTTTGGCCCTCTACCCTTCGCGTACGCGATGCAACCGGCGATTGCGGGCTCTCCCCGTGGGTTGTGAGCCGTCCCCGGCGCGTACAGAGCGTCCCCGCCGGGGACAGCTCACAACTGTGGGCGCCGCGGTGCCCGGAGCCACAGCACCGCCGCCGCGGTGAGGGCGAGGGCGGCGAGGAGCATCCCTCCAAGAAAGCCCCGGGGACGGTAGAGGAGGTCCAGCGTGGCATCCCCCTGCGGCAGCCAGGCGGCGACGAAGGGACCGTTCGCGAGCGTCGCCGGCTGCCGCTCCCCATCCCACAGGACGTGCCACCCCCCATCCTGGTAGAGGCTCGAAGCGAGCAGGCGCGGTTCGGCAATCCGCGCCCGCGCCCGCAGCCAGGTGGGGCGCAGAGTCCCCAGCTCCAATCCCGAAGCCCGCGGCGAGGCGGCGGACCAGGCCTCACCGCGGACCGCGGCCTCTCGCCGGAAGTTACGGATCGGCCTGGTGCAGCCGGACCACGGGGTCCCTTCGGAGCAGGGGAGGGTGGCGTTCGGCAGAAAGAGGCGCGGCAGCGCCGGGCGCTCGTAGACCCAGCCGCTCGGGTCGCTCAGGGCCAGCTTCCAGGGACCCGGCAGTGGGGAGTCGGGCGGCGTCACCAGGTAGCGCACTCCCAGGAGCTGATAGAGCGGGTCGTGCGGCTCCCCGAAGCCGTCGGTGGCGCGGCCGGGGGTGAGGTTGATCCGCGACGTGGCCTCGATGTAGGCCGCGGGCTTGGCTGGATTGGAGGAGCGCGGGTCCGCGAGACCGTAGACGGAGGGGATGTTCGCCCGCATGGCAGGACCGAGCCCGGACATCCGCAGCCAGGGATCGAGCCGCTCCCGCACGAAGCGCACCGGCGGCGTCTCCGGGTAGAAGAGCCGCGCCGGGACCGACGGGTTGACTGGCACGTGGAAGAAGAGCAGCTCGGCGCCCACGATCCCTGCCAGGACCCACGGTTTCCGGACAACCACGGACAGGACTAGCGCGCCGATCTGCACCGCGAGCGAGGCCCTCCGCAGACCTTCCAGCTCCGGACCGGGATGCGCCAGGTACGCCCACACCACTAGCGCTCCGAGGGCCAGCGCCGCCCCGACCAGTCTCTTTCGAGATACCAGACGCTCCCAGGTGCAGGCGGCCAGGTAGGCGAGACAGAAGGCCAGCGTCAGCAGCACCCGGTGATGGAAGGTAAGGGAGCTGCGCAGCACGGGCAGCGCGTTCAGCAACTGGTCCAGGCCGGGCGGACGGGCGAGCACCACCAGGGCCACGACCGACGCGGCCATCATCAGTCGCTCCTGCGGGAAGCGCCGGCTTGCCGGACCGAAGGCGAGCAGGGCGGCCAGCACGGCGGCGGTGCCGATGAAGGCCGCGGCGTCCTCGTTGCTGTTGCTCTCCCCCCAGTACTCCCCGAAGCGGCTGTTGCCGTAAGCGTTCGGAGCGGCCACGGGCACTAGGCGCTGGGAGATGGCCCTCGCACTCATCCCCGCGAAGGGGTCCTGTGCCGCGATCCGGCTCTCTCTCGAGGCGAGAAGGGAGACCCGGAGGCTCTGAGGGAGATAGCCGGCCGCTGTGAGCAGGGCGGGAGCCGCCAGGGCCGCGCCCACCACGGCGGACAGGGTCCACGCCAGCAGCGCCTGCTTTCGCAGACGGGAGAGGGCAAACGCCGTGGCCAGGATTCCACCGTGAAGGATGGTCTCGGGGTGCCCCGCGCAGAGGAACGCCATCACGGCCAGGGCCAGGAGCGCACGGTCCCGCCCGGCGCCCCGCTGGTCCACGATCACGATGCCGTAGAAGAGCAGCGGGAGCAGCGCGGCCGAGTTGGCCATAGGCCAGTTGAGCCAGAGGATCAGCCCGCCTCCCAATCCGTAGGCGAGGCTCGCGGCCAGCGACGGATTCTCCGAGATCCCCTGCCGGCGGAGGAGGAGGTAGAGGCAGGCGAAGGCCGTCAGGACCCTCACCGCGGCCGTGACCACCAGCCCCTGCTGCACCGGGAGCACCAGGGAGGGCCAGATCAGCGGCTGCCATGCCTGGGTCTGGGGGTTGCCGAGCAGCGGCTCGCCGGCTCCGGAGAGGTGGTTCCAGAGCGGCCAACCGCCCGCGGCGTACGCCTCCTTCACCCGCATCGTCCACGGGGTGATCTGGAGCATCGTGTCGCTCTGCAGCAGGTTGCCCGGCGGGGGCTCCGGCCCCTGCCAGAGGAGCCGGTAGGGCGGGATCTTCGTGAGGTAGCCCAGAGACAGCAGGACCCGGCCTCCGAAGAGGGCCGGGCCGAAGAGGACGAGGAGCGCAATGCTCCAGGAGATCCAGCAGCGCCGCGGGACGGGATCGAACCACCGCCGCAGCGCCAGCCCGAGCGCTGCCGCCAGGACGGCGACATACAACCCGGGGAGGAGGTCGAGCGGGCTCCAATGCGTCATTGGAGCCCAACTCTACCGTGCCTCACATCCTGAGCTTCATCACGGCCGCGATCCCGAGCAGAGCCGCCATGATCATCAGGCCCCACTCGCCGAGCGTCGGGATCTCGATCATGTTGATCAGCAGCTCGAACACGGTCGGATCATCGTTGTCCGTCGGATCGCCGTCGTCGTCAGGATCGGTCTCACCGCCGTCCTGCGAGTCGTCGGTCACGATCTGGCCCGCCGGGCTGGTGCCGCTCGCCCGGACCTGGTTGGTATAGGGACCCTGGAAGGCGCCGCTGTCGACGCGCAGGGTGAGGGTGATGATCCCGCTCCCGCCGACGGCCAGCGGGTTGCCGGCCGCGAGCAGAGCGGTGTCTCCGGACCCGTCGAAGTCGGGGTTGACGGTGAAGTCGCCGCTCGTGAGCGACAGCACGGTGTACGACAGGGCGCCTGCGAAGGTCACGTCGAGGTCTTCTGTCACCTGGACTCCGGACAGCGGCACGTTGCCGAGGTTCTCGACCCGCATCTCGAACACGACCTGGTAGAGCGTGCCGCCTTCGCGGACGATGCTCACCACCCGCTTGGCCACGCCGATCTCGGGATCTTCGACGCCGACCGCGGCCGGATGGTCCTCGATTTCGCCGTCGTTCGCCTGGCCGGTGACGCCCAGCCCCGTCTGTGAGCTGATGCGGCAGCGGACGGGGGCGTTGCCCTGGGGCGAGCCCACGGGGACGAAGAAGGTGCGGGAGGTGACGGTGCTGGCGGCGATCGCCTGGTTGGTCACGATCTGCTCGCCGGCGTCGCCCCAGTCGCCGTCGCGGGTGAAGTCGATCCAGCAGCTCACGGTGCCGCCCGTGGCGCCCGTGGTGAGCTGGACCGAGCCGTCGGTCCCGGGGATGAGAATGGCCGGGAAGACCACGCCGTCCTCGTCGTCCGAGCCGGCCGTGTCGTCGCCCGTGAGCCCGGCGTTCGGCTGGCCGTTCGCTTCGGTGTCCACCGTGCCGAGGGTCGGGTTGGCCGCGGGCAGCACCAGGTGGCGGGCGCCGTTGGAGGCCAGGAGGGTGGGATAGGTGGGGTCGGGCGCGTCGCCGAAGTCGAGGCCCGTGACGGTCACCGCCCAGTCCTCGACCTCGCCGTCCGCGGCCGGTCCGCCCGGTCCCGCCACGCCGGCCGAGCTGAGCCGGAAGCGGGAATAGGAGAACACGGAGCGGGCGTCGCAGGGCACGTTCACGGGCACCACGTTGGCGCCCGCGGACAGGGCAAGGCCGGTGGCGATCCGGTCCCGGGGATCACTGAAGACGCCGTCGCCGTCGAAGTCGACCCAGGCGTCGAGGCGCGGCGTGGCGATCGCGGCCGTGTTGGTCAGGTTGATGGATATGTTCGCCGCGGTGCAGGCGATGAAGCCGCCCGGCGGCAGGGTGACGCCGTCCTCGTCCGCGCCGTCTCCGATGGCTCCGACCGACGGCTGGCCGTCGGTCTCGGTGTCCACGGTGGCGCCGAGGGAGAAGCCGGCGGTGGTGCCGTGGTTCGGACCGTTGCTGGCCACGAGGGTGCCGTAGGTGTCCGGCGCGTCGCCGAGGTCCACGTCGCCGACGTTGACGGCGTAGTCCTCGACCTCGCCGTCGTCGGCCGGACCCGCGGAGCCCGCGGTCCCGGTGGAGGAGAGGCGGAAGCGCGCGTAGGTCGGGCTCTCCACCGCCGTGCAGGGGACCGCGATGCTCAGCGGGTTGGCGCCGGCGGAGAGGGATTGGTCGGAGAAGACCTGCTCGCCGGGATCGCCGAAGTCGCCGTCGGCGTTGTAGTCGATCCAGGCGTCCAGGAGACCTGCCGCTGTGGCGGTGACGGTCACCGGAGTGGACTGGCAGGCGATGAGGCCGGAGCCGAAGGCCACGCCGTCCTCGTCGTCGAAGCAGTTGCCGATCCGGCTCGTTCCCGCCGAGGTGTCGTCGCCCGTGGCCGGAACGTCCGGCTGGCCGTCGGCCTCGGTGTCCACACAGGCGCCGAGGAGGAGCGGAGCCAGCGGATCGATGGTGTGGCTCGCCGCGCCCGCGCCCTGGGTGTCATAGGTGTCGGGCGCGTCGCCGAAGTCGGTGCCGATCACAGCCAGGAGGTAGTCCTCGACCTCGCCGTCAGCAGCCGGACCGATGGGGGAGAGGCCGCCCGCCGTGGCGCAGCGGAAGCGGGCGTAGGTCAGGCCCGGTATCGCTCCCGCCGGCACGGCCGGGGAGAGCACGGTGGCCGGGCCGGCGGGCACGTTCGCATCCGTCGCGATCTGCTCGCCGGCCGAGTCGCCGAAGACGCCGCTGTGGTCCCAGTCCACCCAGGCGTTCAGGGTGCAGGCCGCGGGGCCGTTGGCGGTCACCGAGAAGTTGGCGGCCGCCCCCGGGGTGAAGGGTCCGGTGAAGGTCACGCCGTCCTCGTCGTCCGCCCCGGCGCAGGTGCCGAAGACCGGGCCGAAGGAGCCGGTGTCGTCCTGGCTCGCCAGGACATCCTGGTTGAAGCCGCCGTCCGCATCCACGCAGGCACCCAGGTAGGGGGAGCCGGCCACGTCCACTTGGTGGTAGGCGCCGTTGTCGAGGGCCGTGGTGTTGTAGTCGCCCGGAGCGGTGCCGGACACCACGTCGGGCGCGTCGCCGTAGTCGTAGTCCGGCGTATCCGCCGTTTCTCCGGAGATGAACCCGAAGTCCACGGTCAGGTTGGTGTCGTTGTTGCCGTCCTCGGACGTGGGCTCGCCGTTGTCGGTGAGGGTCACGGGCAGGCTGGCGGTGAGCGCGCCCACGTCCGTGCCGTTGTCGTCGCCGTTGACGTCGTCGTCCGGGTCGGGCGCCGGGTCGTTGCCGGTGCTGGTGACCAGGCCGGACAGGGCGCCGCCGCCCGCGAAGCTCTGCGGCGCCACGACCACAATGTAGGTGCCCGGCGCCAGGTTCCCGAAGCCGTAGCGGCCGGCGAAGCCGCTCTGGGTCAGGGTGGTGGTGGTGCCCAGGTACTCGTCCAGGGTCGGCTCGCCATCGCCGTTGTCGTCGAGATAGAGGTTCATGCGGACGTTGTCGATCCCGGTCTCGCCGTTCTCCGGCTCGAACAGGCCGTCGTTGTCCGTATCGAGCCAGACTTGGTCGCCCAAGGCGAGGGTGCCCGTGGCGGTCACGAGCCCGGCGTCGACAGTCAGGTTCACCTCGCCCGGGGCGAGGATGACGTTCTGCGTGACGCCGTTGGCCGCGGCGTCGGAGTCGACGGTGTCGTCGCCCCCCGCGTTCTGGGCGGTGAAGCCCGTGGCCGAGGCCGGCAGAGCGAACTGCACGAAGTAGCGCAGGCCCGGGATCAGGCCGTCGAAGAGGTAGTAGCCGGGCTGGCCGTAGACGTCGTCCGCGGTGACCGTGGTCGCGGCCAGGACGTCGCCCGCGCCAGGCTCGGGGTTGCCGTCGCCGTCGTCCACGTAGAGGCGGACGGTCACGCCGTTGGCGCCGTCGAAGGGCGACTCGTCCTGGATGCCGTTGCTGTTGCGGTCGAACCAGACGTAGTTGCCCAGGGCGGCGAGCTCGGTGGCAATCAGGCCCAGGTCGAGGGTCGGATTGTCCTCATTGGCCGCCAGGGTCACAACGGGCGTGCAGCTCGTGGCGGGGCTCACGTCCGAGTCGAGGGTGTCCGCGCCCTGGTTCGCGGTGGTCACCACGAACGTCGGGGGCGGCGTGAAGCAGACGAGGTAGCTGCCCGGAGCCAGGCCCGGGAAGCTGTACCAGCCCGGCGCGCTGTCCGGGCCGTTGCTGGTGAGGGTGGAGGAGAGCGGCACGTCGTCCAGGGTCCCCGGCAGGCCGTCGGGACCCGGCGCGAACAGCCGGGTGTAGACGCCGTTGAGGCCGGTCGGGCCGTCGTTCTGGACGCCGTCGGAATTGACATCCACCCAGACGAAGTCGCCGAGGCGGGCGGCGTCGCAGGCGCCCAGGGTGACGCCCACCTTCTGCGGCTCGGCGGCCAGCGAGCCGAGGCCGTCGGCGCGGTCCGCCTGGTAGGCGAAGGAGTTGAACGCCGGGTCACCCGGCGGGACGTCGCCCGGGGTCACCATGGAGAAGAAGAACTCGATGAAGTCGAAGGGATCGACGACCAGGCTGCCGAACTCCACCTTGAAGGAGCGCACCGAGGTAATGGGGTCGGGCGGCACCGTGGTCCAGTTCGGCGGATCGCAGGAGGTGGTGGGGCCGCCCACCTCGCCGCGGCAGGGGTTGCCCGAGGTGGAGTAGTAGATGACCGTGCCCGGCGGCGGCGTGATGGGCGCGGCCAGGAGCGGCGTCCAGAGCGAGCCGCGCGGGTTGGTGTCGCGCACGCCCGTGTCCCCTACGAACGGGAGGATGTCGATCAGCACGAAGTTCTGCATGGCCACGGTGCCCACGTTCTGCACCCGCAGCCGGTACTCCAGGGCGCCGCCGGTCAGCGTGCCCGCCGAGGTGGACACGGAGCCGCCGTCGCAGGTCCCCTGGATGGTCTTGCCGGAGATGAGCTGGGCGATGCCCGCCACGTTGATCGTCTCGCTCTCCCGGCAGAGGGTTTCGGCGGTATTGCCGTCCTCGTCCAGGTCCAGCGGGTCGGTCTGGCTGGGCGTTGAGCAGCGCTGCGCCAGCCCCGGGTTGTCGTGCTCCAGGGTGAAGTCATTGGTGAGGGCCCCGAACGGGGCGCCGTTGCGGATCGTGACCGTGATGTTGATGAACACCTGCTGGTTGACACCCAGGTTGCCGCTGCCGGCGTTCCAGCGCCAGCGCAGCAGGGTGCGTCCGGTGCCCGCGAAGTTTGGGATCTGGTCGAAGACCTGGGGCGCGGGCAGGCCCGTGCCCTGGTCGTCGAAGACCCAGGAGCTGAAGAGCAGGTTCACGGGCAGCAGGTCGGTGGCGACCAGGTCCTCCAGGGGGACCGGATCGCTCGACTGCGGCGCGCTGCGCACCCGCAGGCGGTAGGAGACCGACTGGCCGGGGTTGAACGGACCGCCGCCGGAGAGGTTGTCCTTGGCCGGGTTGAGCTGGACGAACGGACCGCTCACGTTGAAGGTCTCGCAGTCGTTGCGGACGACGTTCGTGGGACCCGCCGTGTACACGGCCGTCAGGTCGGCGCAGTTCTGGATGCTGTCGCCGATGGCGACCGGGCCGCCCGCGTTGTCCGGGTTGATGATCCGGCCGGTGATCAGGGGGCGGGCCGTGGGAGCCATGCCGACCTGCGCCTGGCCGTACTCCCAGCGGATGCGCGTCAGGTACTCCCCGGCGCCCAGGCCCGGGGGCGGGGCGGTCAGGGTCGTGTTGGTCGTGGTGTTCGGCGAGCTGCCCCAGAGGGTGAAGACGCCGAGCGCCGTGTTCTTCTCATAGCTCACCCGCACGCCCTCGCCGGCTGCGAAGTCGCTGAGGTTGTTGTAGGCGCCGGTGGTGACGCTGATCACCTGCATCTCGACCGGCAGCGTGTCGATGACCACCAGGTTGTCCAGCGGCACGTTGCCGTTGTTCGTGACGTTCAGGTCATAGCTGAAGGTCTGGTTGAGCGTCGGGGGGTTGGGCGTGCCGCCCGCCATGTTCTTCGTGAAGCCGGCTCCCGGGGCCGGCACGAACGTGGTCACCGGGTGTGTGACGCCGACCGGGCCGAAGGTCTGCGGCGGCTCGCCCAGGGGCGTAGCGTCGGCCGTGAACTCGTTCGTGATGTCCGTCCCGCTGGGGAACGTGCCGCTCGGGAAAACGACGTTCACGAAGATGTCGCAGTTGCCCCCCGGAGTCAGCGGTACCGTGCAGGGGCTCGTCCAGGTGACGGTCGCCGGGGTGGTGCCCACGCAGCCGGGCTGGCAGTCGGCCGCGGGAGTGGCGCCGTTGAAGACCGTACCCGGGTGCAGGGTGTCGACCACCGGGCCGATGGCGGTGAGGTTCAGGGCGCCCGGGTTGTTGGGGACCGAGATGCGCAGCCGGTAGGTCTCCGGCATGTCCAGGTTGGCCGGACCCGTGGTCAGGATCTTCTGGAGCCCGACCTGGACGGTCGCGACCGCGGTGACGTTCACTGGCGGCGTGGTGAACGTGCCGGGCGCGGTCTCCAGGTTGATCCCGTCCGCGGTGTTCACGGCGACGGTGCCGTTCGCGGTCGAGCCGGCGGGGAAGCGGACGTTGATCAACAGGTCGCCGCTGTTGCCCGCGGGCAGCGGGCTGATCAGCACGAACTGGACGCGGGTCCGGCCGCTGCCCCCGAAGTTCGGCGTGACGTTGATCGCGGCCACGTCGCCCGTGGGGCTGGCGGGCACGGTGGAGATGAACTGCACCTCCTCGGGCAGCAGGTCCACGACCTGGGCCCCGAGGCAGGGGCCCGACGTGCTGCTGCAGTTGTAGGTGAGGCGGTACCCGAAGGTCTGTCCGGTCTGCTTCGTGTTTCCGGGGTCGACCTGGATGGCGGACTTGGCCAATGGTTGCGCGATCGCCGGGCCAGCGGCAAGCGCGAGGATGAAGATAGCCGCTCTGAAAGCGATACGAAGCATATGAATTTTCCCCTTAATCAAAGGTGGCGAAAGTGACAATACATAGATCCACGGCTCTGCGATCCAGGGTGTTTCCCTCAGGGCCGCCCTGGAAAATCCCTCATGGGCCCAAGCGCGGGGGGGCGACCTGTGTAACCGGTTTCACTTGGATACGACGGCGGGGATTATAGACAGGTATCGCGGACCTTGAGCGTTGTTTTCACGAGGCCGGCATCGCCGGAGCAACGGCTTGCCGCATGGACGCAAGAGGGCTCGCTCAATGGCTGCAGTTATCGGCCGCGATGGCGGGCCGCGAAGACCGAGGGGCGCTCGCCGTACTGCTCGTGGAAGGCGTTCGAGAAGTGGGCCACGCTCTTGAAGCCGACGGCGTAGGCGATCTCGCTCACCGGTCCGGCCCCGTCCCGCAGGAGCTGCTCGGCGCGCTGGAGGCGCAGCGAGCGGATGAGGCCGGAGGGTGACTCGCCGGTGAGGGCGCGCAGCTTGCGCAGGAGGTAGGAGCGGTCGCAGCCCAGGGCTCCGGCGAGCGCCCCGACCGACAGCTCGGGGTCGCCGAGCCGCTCCTCCACGAGCGCCTGGACCCGCGCGAGGAGCGACTCGTCCGCCGGGGTCACGCTCACCTCCGACACGCGCAGCACCCGCGGGGGGCGCGGGGGGGTTGGAGTCCCGATCCGCTCCAGCAGGCGCTTGCGCGAGGCGAGGAGATTGTCCACCCGCGCCCGTAGCTCCCTGGGATCGAACGGCTTCACCAGGTAGTCGTCGACCCCTTCGCGCAGCCCCTGGATGCGGCTCTCGGCCGAAGCCTTGGCAGTGAGAAGGATCACGGGCACCAGCTCCAGCTCGGGATCCTCGCGCAGGCTCCGGAACAGGGCGTTGCCGTCGAGCCCGGGCATCATGACGTCGCTGACCACGAGGTCGGGCGTGAGCTGCCGGGCGCGCTCGAGCCCCTCGCTGCCGTCGGCCGCCTCCACCACGCGGTAGTCGGGCTCGAGATGGCGGCGGATGTAAGCCCGGATCTCGGCGTTGTCGTCCACCACCAGGACGGTTGTCCGGTCGTCGTCCGGCTTGGTATCGCCGACGTCGTCGGTATCGGCAACCGGCAGCTCGGGAATCTCGGGCAGGGGCCCCGTGCCTGCGATGGCTTCGGGCTCTCCCACCTCCACCAGGTCCGCGGGCAGATGATCCCGGCCGCGCAGCAGGCGGACCGTGAAGCAGGCGCCGTGTCCCTCCTCGCTCGCCACGGAGACCGAGCCGCCGTGAAGCTCGACCAGTTGCCGGACGAGCTCCAGCCCGATCCCCGCGCCCGGCCAGCGCCGGCCCGTGCCCTCCGCCTGGTAGAAGCGCTCGAAGATCCGTTCCAACTGATCGGCCGGAATGCCGGGGCCGTCGTCCTGGACGCTGACCTCGACCCGCTCATCCCCCGGAGGAGCCTTCATTGCCACCCGGACCCTGCCGCCCCGGGGCGTGAACTTGAGCGCGTTGGCCAGCAGGTTGTCGAAGACCTTCTCGAGCTGCGCCCCGTCGAACCAGATCTCGACCGGCTCCGCCGGCGAATCCAGGGAGAGATCGATCCTCCGCCGCTCGGCGAGAGGGAGGAATCTCTCCACGCGGCCCCGCACGTGCGCCGCGAGGTCGCCGCGCCACACCCGGAGCCGCAGGCGGCCGGCATCGAGGCGGGCCACGTCCAGGAGCTGGTCGACGAGCCCGAGCAGGTGGCCAGCGTTGCGCAGGGCCACCTCGATCTGGCCGGCGGCCTCCTCCCCCAGAGGGCCGAAACGGCCGTCGAGGATGTCCCGGAGAGGTCCGAGGGTGAGAGTCAGCGGCGTGCGCAGCTCGTGTGAGACGTTGGCGAAGAGCTGCGACTTGAGCCGGTCGAGCTCGCGCAGCTTCTCCGCCTGTTCGGCGATGGTCGCCGTGCGCTCGTCCACCAGGCGTTCGAGAGCCTGCGCGCGCACCCTCTGGCGGGCACCCCACAGGCGGACCCCGCCGAGGAGGGCCGCGCCGGCCGCCAGCGCGCAGGCGGCGAGGAAGGCACTGGTCTCGAAGAAGCGGGGGACTACGCTGAGCCGTATTGAGGCGGGCGCGGCGGCGGGCTGGCTCCAGTCCCCGCCCGGGGCGGCCGCGGCGACCTCGAAGACGTAGCTCCCCGGCGGCACCTTCGTGTAGGCGGCCTCGCGCCGCGCCCCGGCATCGATCCACTCGCGGTCGTAGGGGGTCAGCCGGTAGCGGAGCTTCAGGCGCTCGGGAGCCTGGAACGAAGGCGCGGTGATCTCGACGGTGAAGCTGCGCTGGGCAGGGGAGAGGCGCGCCGCGCCCCCGGCCACGGGGACCTCCTCGCCGCCCGCCAGCAGGCGCACCACGTGCGGCCGGGGCGGCGGACCGCTGCGCAGGGCCTGGCGCGGATCGATGCGCACCACCCCGGCCTGGGTGGGGAACCAGATCCTGCCGGAGCGGTCGCGGAAGCCGGCGTCCTGCACGCTGCCGTTGGCCTCCCGCACCCGCATGCCGTCGCGCTCGGTGTACGCAACCGTCTCGACCCTGGAGGCTGCGCCGTCGGCCACGGCGTCCAGGTCGCGCAGCTTGGCGCGGAAGATGCCGTGGTTGCTGCTCATCCAGAGATTGCCAAGACCGTCGGCGACGATCTGATGGATGCCGTTGGAGTAGAGGCCCTGGCGCTGCCCGAGGACGGCGATCCGCGGTCCCTCGGGGCTATCGATCGAGGCGGGGTCCAGGCGGTTGAGCCCGCGGTTCTCGGTGCCGATCCACAGACGGCCGTCCGGCGCCACCCAGATGGATCGCACCAGGTTGCTCGACAGGCCCCGGCCTTGGTCGATGGAGGTGAAGCGGCCGTCCTTGAGCCGGATCACGCCGCCGCCGTTGGTGCCGAGCCAAAGGGTGCCGTCCTGGCTCTCCTTGATCACGCGCACCCAAGGGAAGGGCAGGCCGTCCTCCGGGCGGATCCAGGACCACCGGCTGCCCTCCGGCCGGGGCCCGCGGCGGAAAAGGCCGATGTTCGTGCCCACCCAGAGTGCGCCGCGAGAGTCCTCGTGGATGGCGCGCACCTCGGCCGTCCTCAGGGCTTCGGGACCGGCCGGCACGAAGCCGCCGCGGTCCTGGAGGAAGATCCCCCGCGTCGTGGTGCCCACCCAGAGGTCGCCCGCCCGGTCGCGCAGGAACGACAGCACGCTCTGCTGGGAGGCGGGCACGGGCGGCAGCGGGCGGAAGCGCCGGGCGCCCGGAGCGAGGGCGGAGGCGTGCTCGAAGCCGCCGGCGAGCACCGTGCCGTCGCGGTCTTCGTAGACCGAGTAGATCAGAGGGTCCGGAAGTCCCTCGGCGAACGTGGCGAGACGCGCCGGGTGGAGAGCGTGAAGCTCGCCCGAGCGCGAGGTCGTGACCCAGAGGGTGCCCTCGCGGTCGCGGGCCACGGAGGCGACGTTCCCCGGGGGGGAGGTCAGGCCCAGCACGGGCACGCCGTTGCGGTACAGGGTGTTGCGCCACGCGATCCACTCCTCGCCTCCGGGACCGGTGCAGACGCTGCGGCCGGGCTGGATGTGGCTGTGATAGCCGGCGCCGTTCCGGGCCACCGCCTCGAAACCCCGTCCCCCCTTGCCCGCAATACCACGCAGCAGCCGGTCTCCCACGGCGAGCAGGACGCCGCCCCTCCCATCCTCGACGACGACGCCCCAGCCCGGGATCTCGGGCTCGAAGACACCGTTCCGGACCCGGCCGGTGCCGTTCACGGTCGCAATCCACACCTCGCCCGCGGCGTCCTTCGCCAGCGAGGAGGGTTGGGACACCACGGACCGGAAGGGACGGCCGGGCTCGGCGACCCAGGCGCCCTTCGGGTTGGCCACCCAGAGCCTGCCGGCGCGGTCCCAGAGCAGGCGCCGGGCGCCGACTCCGGTCTGTGAATGCGGCACCTGGCGCAGCCTGCCGTCCAGGAACCGGAAGAGGCCCGACGAGCCGGCGAGCCAGACCGTACCCGCGGCGTCCTCGGTGAGCAGGGTGTACCAGGCGGCGCCGGCCTCGCGGGAATTGCAGGTCACCCCGTCCGGCCGCGGCGCCTCGCAGGCGCTGAACACACCACCGGCATAGCGGGAGACGTGCCCCTGCTCGGTGCGGATCAACAGGGTGCCGTCGCGGCTCTCGAGCAGGTCCTCGATGCGGTTGCTTCCCAGTGCCGGCACCCGCTCGCTGTCGAACACCTCGAAACGGTCGCCGTCGAAGCGCACCAGCCCGTCGAAGGTCGCGAGCCACAGGAATCCGTCGCGGGTCTGCAGCGTCTGGACGATACCCGCCATGGGCAGGCCGTCGTCCACGCCGAAGACCTCATGGACGTAGCCCGGAGCGCCCGGGAGGGTGTCGAGGGTGCTCGCCAGGCTGGCTCCGGCCACCATCCACAGGCCCACGGCCAAGGCCGCGGTCGATACTGTCCGCCGTGTTCCTGACCAGGGTGCCGCGAAGGCGTGGAATGCCGCGATCATATTCAAGAAAACAAGCGATAGAGCCCAAAAGGACTTGTGCGAAAGTCTATGCGAGGTCGAGGAAGGGCGTCCAGCGCAGCAATTTGTTCAATTTTCGTGCTATAGTGGCGTCATTCCTCTCTTAGACGATCTCATGGCGAGGTCCTTTGGGTCCGGAATGAAAGGAATCACCCATGAGACTGAACCGACATCTAATCCTTGCCTGCCTTGCCTCCCTCGTCATGACGGGCGGCCTCTTCGCGGCCGAGCCGGAAGCCCCGGCAACGGAGGCGAAGAAAGCCAACATCACCATGGACGAGGCCCGCGTCATCGCCCTCGAGAAGGTGCCGGGCGGGGAGATGACCTCGGAGGAGCTCAGCCGGGAGGCCGGCAAGCTGACCTACGTCTTCGAGGTCCGGACCGAGGGCAAGAAGGGTCTGGACGTCGTGTCGGTCCTTGCCAGCGACGGCACGGTCACCGGCGTGACGCACAAGAGCGAGTGGGCCGCGAGGCGCGACGCGCAGACGAAGCGCCGGAACGAAGCCAAGAACAGGCCCTGAGGCTGGGGAGGGCTCCCCCCTCCCTCCCCGTCCGCTCCCCTGCAATCCGGTCGATGAGCCTCGCCGTATCCACAACGAGCACAACGAGGCGGCCCGCGCAGGTTAACAGTGGCAACTGACTTGCTGTGTATTGAAGCAATGATTGATTCGGCTCGGGCAACCAGTCGAAAAGGTCCCGCCGTGCACAAAGTCTGCGAGATCCTGCTTCGCAAGAATTCTGAGCGTCTCCTTCGACAGTACCAGCTTCTTCAGCTTCTTCTTCATGAGCCCTCCTTGAAGAGCTGAGAGTATACCCGCCCCTCAGCTCGGCCTCAAGCACCCGCGATGCTACGCTCCCCGCATGCGCCGCCTCGCCCCGCTCTTCCTCCTGCTCCTCCTCGTCCCGGTCGCGGTCCGCTGCGAAAGCCCAGTGGTCTCTCGCACCCTGGCCATCACGATCGATGATCTTCCTTATGCCGGCGGCGGAGGACCCGCGGACGCGGGCAATCTCGGGGACGCCCGCCGCATCACCGAGGCGATACTGGCCGCTCTGGCCTGGCACAAGGCCTCGGCCGTGGGTTTCGTCAACGAGAGCCGGCTGCAGGTCGCGGGCGAGCGGGATGCCCGGGTCGCGCTTCTGAAGCAGTGGGCCGACGCCGGGATGATCCTCGGCAACCACACTTTCTCGCACCCCCGCCTCCAGGACACGCCCCTGGAGCGCTACCAGGATGACATCGTCCGCGGCGACGTGGTCAGCCGGTTGTTGATGGAGGAGAGGAGAGGGGCGCCGCTCTTCTTCCGCTATCCGTTCAACAGCACCGGACCCTCGAAGGAGGTCAAGGAGGCTGTCCAGTCCTTCCTCACAGCGCGGGGCTACCGCGTCGCCCCCTTCACCGTGGAGCACGCCGACTACGCGTTCGACAAGATCTGGATCGCCGCCCGGCAGGCCGGCGACAAGGGGCAGGAGAAGCGGATCGGCGAGGCCTACCTCGAGCACTTGGATACCCAACTCGGCTTCTTCGAGAAGCTCGCCCGCGAGACCTTCAGCCGCGAGATCCCGCAGATCCTCCTCATCCACGCCAACGGCATCAACGCCGAGCACCTGGAAACCATGCTCTCCCGCATGGAGGAGCGCGGCTATCGTTTCGTCACGCTGGACCAGGCGCTAAAGGACCCGGCCTATGGCACGGCGGACGAGTACGTGGGCGCCTGGGGGATCTCCTGGCTCCACCGCTGGAGCGTGAGCCTGGGCCTTCCCATGCGCCTGCGGGAGGAGCCGGACCCTCCCAAGTGGGTGATGGACCTCTATGAGGCCACGATCCGGGCGAGCTCCACCTCGTCGTCCCGCTCCATGGCAAGCTCGGCCTCCAGGCTATCCCGGTCGCGGAAGATCGTGGCCACGGCCGCGATGCGGCTCCCCTCGCGGTAGGTGATCGTGGCGTTGCGATCGGGGATTGACCCCGAGACCTCGATCGAGTCCCACTTCGAGGCGTGGCCGACGTAGGAGATGGTTACATCGTAGTGCTGGCTCCAGAAGAAGGGGACCGCAGCGAAGCGCTCACCCCGGCCTAGAAGATTGCGTGCCACGGTCTGCCCCTGGCGCTCTGCCACCACCCAGTGCTCGATGCGCAGGCGCTGCCCGGAGCGGGGGTCGGGCCAGCGGGCGATGTCTCCGGCCGCGTAGATGCCGGGAGCGCTCGTCTCCAGGAATTCGTTCACGAGCACGCCGTTGTCTACCTCCAGCCCGGCTTTCTCAGCCAAAGCCACCCGGGGCCGCACACCGACCCCGAGGACGACGAGGTCGGCCGCGACCGTCTCGCCGCTCTCCAGCTCCACCTCTGCGTCCCGGATGGCCTTTGGCTTCGTCCCGAGCCGGAAGACGACCCCGTGCTCCTCGTGGAGCGAGCGGACGAAGTCGCCGAGCTCGGGGCCGAGGACCTTCGCCAGCGGCCGTTCGTCGGGCGCGACGACCGTCACTTCCACCTCCCGGGCGCGCAGCGAGGCCGCGACCTCCAGGCCGATGAAGCTCGCGCCCACGACCACCGCGCGCCGGGCCTTCTTCGCCGCCTCGATCAGGTCCCGGCTGTCGGCCAGCGACCTCAGGAGGCGGACGTGCGGCAAGTCGGCGCCCGGGATCGGCAGCCGGATCGGCTCGGCGCCGGTGGCGAGGACCAGGGCGCCATAGTCGAGAGAGGTGCCGTCGGACAGCGCCACCGTCTTCGTCCGCGGATCGATTCCCGTCGCCTGCGCCTGCCGGATCTCGATGCGGTGCTCGTCATAGAAGTCCCGCGGGCGAAGCGGGATCCACTCCTCGGGAGCATTGCCGGCCAGGTAATCCTTGGACAGGTTGGGCCGGTCGTAGGGCAACTCCCCCTCTGGAGCCAGAAGGACGATACGGCCTTCGAAGCCCTCGCGCCGCAGGGTCTCGGCCACGCAGTTGCCGGCGCCGCCTGCGCCGACGATGATCACGGGGTCAACCACCGGGTCCGGCCCCTCCGCCCGCGGCGGAGGAGGCGGTGAAGCCTTGTCGCGGATTGTGATCCGGTCGCCGTCGCGTTCCACCCGGTAGGCGGTCACGGGGTTCAGGGCCGGCGGGCGCACGGCCTCGCCGGTGCGCAGGCTGAAGCAGGCGTGGTGCCACGGGCAGCGCACCGTGTCGCCCACGACGATCCCCTCGGCGAGGGGACCGCCGTAGTGGGTACAGCTCGCGCCGATGGCGAACACCTCCTCCCCGCGCCGCACCACCAGGACCGCCTCGCCGCCGCTGTGTCCCACGAGCTGCCCGCCGTCGGGCAGGTCCGCCAGGGAAACCCCCTGAGCCAGATCGGGTCCGGAAAGCTGCTTCTCGTCACCGCTCATGTCGGCCCTCCCTTCTCTGCGTTGTCCTTATACTAGGGCACCGGAACGAAGCACTCCCTGAGCTTGCGGAGCAGCCCCAGGTTCCAGGCCAGGCGCTGGCCGTCCTCGTAGCCGCGCTTCCAGTCGCCGCCACCCTTGCCCGAGTCCGGGCTGAACCTGCTCCTGAGCAGGCTGGGGCAGTCGCCGTGGTGGCGGTCCTTCGCCTTCTCGACTCCGGCGGCGAAGCCCTCCAGGTACTCGGGATTGGAGCGCAGCCGGTCGTTGATCCGGGCGGCCTCCTCGATGGCATCGTCCATACGGTCCTGCACCGCGGCGTTGGTCTGCGCGGCCTTCCAGGACTCGTAGGCAGCCAGGGTCTGCTCGTAGTTCTCGGGGAAGGGCTCGCGGCGGCGGCCGTTCCAGGCGGGGGAGGCCTCGGCCTCGCGTTGCGAGCCGTGCAGCTCCAGCAACTCGGCCAGGCGCGCCTCGGCGGCCCCTGCATCCGCCCGGTCGGGGACCGGCACCCGGAGCTGGATGCGGCAGGTCAGCGGTGCGTAGAGTGTGAAGGGGCCGTCCCGGCGCTCTTCCAGGATCGCTTCCGTCAGGTCGAGGAACACGTCCACCCGGCCGCGCTTCGCCCCGATGCGCTCCACCCGTACCAGCTCGCCAGCCTCGAAGCGCCGCCGCGCCTTGCTGTCGACCCGGGTGCCCACCACGTCGTTGTCGTTGTAGAAGCCGTCGCAGCTCGAAGCCACCGGCACCTTCACGATCACCCAGCCACCGCTCCAGCGGCCGTCGAGGGTCTCCTCCAGGCCGGCGGCCCGCGCCGCGGCAGGCAGGGATAGCAGGAGCGCGAGGAGGACGGCGAGCCGTCTTGCCCGGTCCTTTGGCAGTCTCATTGGAGCAAGTATAGGAGAAGGCCGTAAGCTCTCGGGCATGAGCCAACCCCTTGCACGCCTGTCCGCCGCTTTCGCCGCCGGAGCGGTGGGAGCTCTCGTGAACAGTCTGGCCGTGCAGCTCGCGGGCAGGCTCCGTCCCGGGAGCGCGCCAGCGCTGACTCCGGAGTGGCTCTGCCCGCGCCTGGTCTGGGGCGGGATCTGGGGGCTGCTCCTGGTGTTGCCGTTCCTCCGCGACCGGCCGGTAATCCGGGGGCTGCTCTTCAGCCTCGCCCCGTCCATCGCCCGCCTGACGGTCTTCGCGGGGGCTCCCATTCCGCTGGTCGCGGTCTTCGTCTTCAACGCCATCTGGAAAGTCGCCGCGGCGCTCTGGTACCGCTCTACGGTCCGATAGGAGACCGCCGTCTCCGGACGCCTTCTTCGGCAAGATCCGGCCCTGAGGAGATCCCTCAGGGCCGGGCGGGAGGCAGGATCAGTGGACGTGGCCCTCGGTGGGCTCCTCGATCGGCTCCGCGGCCGGATCGGGCGTGAACTGGAGCTGGCCGCGGATCTCTCCACCGGGGTAGAGGGTGCTGTGGACGTTCGCGTAGGTGATGCCTGCGCGCATTGCCCGCAGCACGGCCGGCATCTCGAATGGTCCAATCCCCTGGGCGTTTGCGCTGGCGACGACGTCCTCGAAGGTCGCCGTGCCGGTGATGGTGGCGGGAGAGGGTGGACAGGCCTGGGTGCCCGCGGGGCCGTTGCCCAGGTTCGTGCAGAAGAAGATCACGATGCCGCCGTTGACGTCCTTCTGCCCGAAGTGGATGTGAGCCTGGGTGACGTTCCCCTGCAGGCTGAAGTAGGAGAGCTCCCAGTCCATGCTCGTCCCCGACTCGTTGATGGTGGCGGTGAAGCGCCCACCTCCCGAGGACGCGATCGCCGGCACCTCGTCGAAACCTCGCAGCCGCGTGGTCGCCGTCCCTCCGACCACGACCTGCGCCCCGGCCGAGGTGGCGAGGGCCAGAACTGATACGAGCAAAGCCAACACCGCGAGACCCTTGCGCATGCTTTACCTCCTTCGCCTCGGAAGAGGCGGGAAAAGCCTTCGGCCCGATTCTAAGCTTCGAAAGGAGGTTTTATCTAGCGCAGGAGCGAAGAGGCGTGGAATCGGAGTAGGAAAAGACGAAGCTCCCGTCCCGGATCGTCTCGATCACCGTGCGAGCGCTCTCCTTGGGCAGGGCGGGGCAGCCCCAGCTCCGGCCGATCCGGCCATGGCGGCGGGCATGCTCGGGGCTGACGTACCAGGCGCCGTGCATCACGATGTAGCGCGACTCGGCGAGGTCGTTGACCCCCTCTTCCAGGCCGCGGAGCCGGAGGGAGTAGCCGTTGCCCCCCTCGTAGGTATCTCCGGTCAGGAAGAGGCCGAGGCTCGACTGGTGGCTGTCGGGCTGGTTGGAGAAGCGGGTGGCGTACTTGTCGCCGCTCCCCTGGCCGTGGGCCACCAGCTCATGGAAGAGCACTTCGCCGCGCTGCATGTCGAGCACCCAGAGCCGGGGCTCGGTCGAGGGCAGGGAGTAGTCGATGATCGTCAGCAGGTCGTCCCGTCCGGAGAGGCCGCGGGAGCGCGCGCAATCGACTGCCTCGAGGGCGAGGGAGAGGACCCGCGGAGACAGGCCGCGGGCGCCCTGGACGAAGGCCGAGGGCACCGTCCTGGTCATTGCGGAGCCAGGGCCCGCGGTGAGCAGGATCAGCGCGGCGAGCAGGCAGGACCGCAGTCGCAGCCCGCATCCGGCGGAAGCCGAAGGGTCTCGGAACATTGTGGGGAATTATACGTCCTATCGGGGCGGATCGTATATCCTCCCTTTGCCCCCATGCGCAGATTCCTCCTCTTCGCCGCCTCCGGCGCTCTCCTCGTCTTCCTGCTCTGGAAGGTATTCGGTCCCCGGCCGTCCAACGACCGCGGCTGGACACCCGACCAGGCGCTCCTCCCCTGGGCGGAGATCGAGGGCCGGAGCGTCCGGGTCCACAACGTCCGCCACGCCAGGTACCGCTCGACGGAGGACTACGACATCGCCTGGGAGGAGCGGACCTACGACCTGGACCGCCTGCGCTCCGCCTGGTTCGTGGTCGAGCCGTTCGGCGAGTGGCAGGGACCGGCCCACACGCTGATGAGCTTCGGCTTCGAGGGGGACAGCTCGGAGGAAAATGACTACCTGGCCGTATCCGTAGAGATCCGCAAGGAGAGGGGGGAGGAGTTCTCGCCCTGGCAGGGGCTGGCCCGCCGGTACGAGGTCATGTACGTGGTGGGCGACGAGCGCGACCTGATCCGGCTCCGCACCAACCATCGCCGCGACGAGGTCTACCTCTATCCGGTGCGCGCGCCGCGGGAGCGTATCGAGCAGATGCTCGTCAGCATGCTCCGCCGCGCCAACCGCCTGCGCGAGGAGCCCGAGTTCTACAACACCCTGACCAACTCCTGCACCACCAACATCGTCCGCCACGTCAACGAGCTGATTCCAGGGAGGGTGCCCTGGAGCTACAAGGTCATCCTGCCCGGTTACTCCGACGAATTGGCCTACGACCTCGGGCTGATCGACACCGACCTGCCGTTCGCGGAAGCGAAGCGCCGCTTCCGGATCGACGAGAAGGCGCAGCGGCTCGGCGACCGGGAGGACTTCTCGGTCGCCATCCGGCAGGGCTCCCTCTCCCCCGGTACGGGGGAGAGGGCTGGGGAGAGGGGGAACGGGATCAATCCGGATGGAAGGGGACGCTGAGGCTCCCCTGCATATAGCCCACGAGCAGGTCGCCGTCCCAGCTTCCCATCCAGAAGGTCACCGGCCAGGGCTGGCCCTCCGCGACCTTGCCCCGCAGGAGGTTCTCCGGGTCGTGGACCCTCTGCGGGCCGTTGACGTTGAACGAGTAGGTGACCTGGAAACCGAGCTTGGTGTGGAACCGGTCGCCCCAGAAGTCGATCATGAAGATCCGGCTCTTCATGGCCTGGATCCGCGTCTCGATCGCCTCGGCCTCGCTCCCGGTCTTGCCGCTCTTTTCCTCCTCCAGCTCCGCGATCCGCTGCCGGAGGAACTTCATCCGGTCGGCGAAGTAGGCGTTCCAGTCGAAGACCCGGATCGCCGCCTGCGCCGCCGTCGAGCCGGAGGCGAACGAGGGCAGCCGCCGCGCGTAGGTGGTCGGGTCCTCGATCTGCCAGATCTTGCGCGCCGGGTCCGAGGGATCGAGCCAGTCCTTGGCCTCGAACGCGAGGCCCTCCCTGCGGATCGCCAGCTCGAACGGGTTGACCACGAAGGCCATGTTGTCGTCCGAGCCCACGATGTTGTTGCGGCTGTCGAAGATGGGTCCCTGGAAGGGCTCGTCCTTGCCCTCCAGGTAGACCTTGGCGCCGAGCAGCGCGTCGCGGGCCGGGCCGTAGAAGGGCTTGCCGTCGAAGAGGACGTTGTTGACGTCCACGCCGATGCGGATCTTCATCCTCTGCGCGGGCTCGCGAAGGTTCCGCGCGAGGAACGCCTCGTCCTCGATCTGGGTGCGGATGACCTGGTCGAGAGGGTCCTCGTGCACCAGCGCCATGGTGTAGCCGCTGACGCCCCGCTCCTCATTGGTCGGGTCCGGATCGGTGGCCAGCCGGCACATGAAGAAGCCTTCGAACTGGATCTCCAGGAGCTTCGCGATGGCCGCGGTGGTGGCGATGGTGGTGGTCATCTCTCCTCCGGCGCCTCAGGAAGGGTTCACGATGAACTGCGGGAGCTGGCCGAGCTGATAGATGCGCCGCGTGTTGGTGGCCATCGCCACGGCGCTCTCGTAGACGAAGTCAAGCTGGCGGCGGAGGAAGGGCAGGTCCCCCTCCTCGCGCGCGATCTTGGGGAGGTCCCTGCCGCCGATATCGCGGAGCCGGTCGAGCCGGCGGACGATCTCGTCGAACCGGTCGAGGAAGAAGTCGATATTGCCCAGCTCGGCCAGGCCCTTGGGGCCGAGCCGCTCCAGGTCGGCGGCGGAGAGGTGGTAGTCGGGCCCGGTGGTGTGCTCGCCGTCGCCCGAGGCGGTGTAGGCCAGGATTTCGGCCATGGGCCGGATCAGCATGGTCATCATCGGCCCGAACGCGTTCTCCTGCAGGGCGGCGCTGAAGTACGGGTAGGACTGCGGGGTCTGGGTCGTCAGGGGCACGAAGTCCTTGTACAGGGCGGTGAGCAGGAACACCAGGGTGGCGTAGGTGTAGTTGAACAGCTCGAACAGGTCGCGCGCGAACGGGTTCGTGATCTCTTTCAGGCTCGGGTTGAGCGGCAGCGGCAGCGCCGGCTCGAACGTCCTGCCCTCCCTGGCGGCCTTGGCGAGCAGCTCCTCGAGCTCGTCGTGGATGGTGAAGAAGCGTGTGAAGTGGCTCTGGTAGTCGGGGGGCGCGTCCATCCCCTCCCCCTCCTCGGTGATCAGCCGGATGGCCGAAAGCGCCGTGGAGAGGTCGACGATCGGGAAGATGTTCACCTGGTACTCGACCGGCACGAACACCTGGCTGTTGGGATTGCCGGTGAAGAGGTTGCCCCGGCCGTTGAGGAAGGTGAACAGGTCCGCGATCTGATCGTAGAGCTCCTGGATGGTGCCCGGCCGCAGCGACTCGGGCGCCGCTTTCAGGTCCAAGCCTTTCAGGGCTCCGCCCCGGGCCAGCTCCGCGTCGACCTCGGCCCAGAGATCCTCCGGGATGTGGCTGGCCGCCGTGGGATAGGGCTGCGTGGCGCTCAACCGGAACTTCGAGGCCGTGTCCCCGCCGCACGAGAAGCACCACTCGGGGACCCGCATGTTGTCCTTGACGAGGGTCTCCTTGGACGGGCTCTCGATGCAGACGAAGCGCCCGATGGTGGCCAAGTTGAAGCGCTCGAACAGGAACGGGATGTCGCAGGGCTCGGTCCCCTTCTCGTCGCGCCCGCGGGCCAGGCTCTCGCCCTCGTAGTAGGGGAACTGGACCGGGATGTTCTGGCGCCTGAAGGATGGATCGGCCCCGATAGCGGAGAGCATGCCGTTGACCAGGGCCAGGTGCTCCATCTCCGACCGGGCGACGCTGAGGAGGACCGTGCCCCAGCGGCGGACGTGCTCGAACTCGGCCGGAGTGCAGGTCGAATCCGGGAACTTCTTCAGGGAGTAGGCGGCATAGAGGTACTGCACCATCACCTGCTGCTCGATCTCCGCCGCCTCCCGGAGCAAGGGGATGAGCCGCTTCTTCTTGAGCAGGTCGAACAGCGGGTCTTCGCTCATCGTCGCTCCTTTCTATTGTTTGAGAGGCACCAGCTTCGGCTCGGACAGGTTCTTGCCGTCGAAGACCCGGAGCACCAGGGACGAGGTCCCCTTCGTGGCCACGCAGCCGGTGAGAAGGACCCAGGAATCCCCCTTGGGGACCAGGATCTGGGTGAGCCCCAGCGACTCGTTGCGGGTGCGCACGTCGCTCCGGGTCTCGGCGAGGCGCAGCCAATCGCCGCCCTGCGTCAGGCGGGTGAGGAGGATCTTCTCCTCCGACGGGACGCGGCGGTCGAACCAGGCGAGGCGCAGGGCGCCGTCGTGGTCGCCGTACGGGAGGTCCACCCAGTAGTCGCTGCCCTGGCGCCACATGCCCACGGTGCCATCGCCGCCACCGCCGCCGGTGCCGCCGCTGCCCCAGGGGGTCCAGGTGGAGCGCCGCCAGCGCTTGCCCGAGTCGTCGGAGAGATAGACGACGCCGTCGCCCGAGAGGTAGGCCGCGGCCGTGCCTGTCAGGGCGATGAGCTGACCGCGCCGGGCTGTCGGCAGGTTGGGGACGCCCGAGACCCAGAGCTCGGGCCGGCTCGAGGCGGAGAAGAGGCCGGTGCCGACGAGCACGCCATCTTTGCGCTGCGGCGCCGGCAGGGCCGGCGGCTGGCCCACGGCGGTGACCGTCAGCTCGCCGCGGCTCCGCCACTCCCGGTTCTCCAGGCGGAAGGCCTGCACGCGGACCTTGCCACTCTCCGGCGTGGGGGAGTGGATGAGGACCCACGCCGCGCCGGTGCGGTCGTAGGTCGGAGTCATGTTCGTGGCCGTGGGGACGTGCAGCGGATCGCCGATCGGCTCCCATTCGCCTGCTGACCAGCGCACGGGCTGCAGGCACGTCTTGCCGCAGGGCGAGGCGGCGATCACCGGGCCGGGACCCACGGAGCCGCCGAAGCGTCCCTTGGCGCGGTCCGGGTGGAGCCTGGCCCGGCTGCCGTCGCCGCTCAGCTCGACGATCCAAGGGTCTCCCGGACCCGCGGCCGGGGAGGAGAGCAGCATCGCGCCCGACGCGGTGTCGACGCCGATCAGGGTCAGGGGTGTGCTGCTGCCGCAGGCGGGGCCGGCCGCGAGCGCCACCCGCGCTATCAGGAAGAGAGCGAGTGAAAGCAGGGTGCGGCCGGCCATGGCGGTTCTCCTAAGAGGCGACCCGCGGCTGCAGGATCGCCCGGCCCCAGTGCTGCGCGCGCATCCCCTGGATGCGGCGGATCCGCTCCTCGGCCACGCGGTCCGCGGCGCGGTAGCTGGGGATCGACTCGGCGCGGGAGATCTCGAACACGCGGATCATGTTCGCATGAATGCCGCGGGTCATGTGCATGGCCCGGTCGCGGTTGTAGCCGGTCAGCTCGTTGTAGACGTTGATCAGGCCGCCGGCGTTGCCCACGAAGTCGGGAGCGTAGAGGATGCCCCGCTCGTGCAGGGCCATGCCGTCCCGCTCCTCGTCCTGGAGCTGGTTGTTGGCGGCCCCTGCCACGATCTTGCAGCGCAGCGTAGGGATCGTCCGCTGGTTGATCACGGCCCCCAAGGCGCAGGGGGCGACGACGTCGCAGTCGACGCCCAGGATCTCGTCCACGGACACGATCTCGGCGTCCAGCTCCTCGCGCGCCCGCTCCGTCCGCTCGCTGTCGATGTCCGCGGCGAAGAGCTTGGCCCCCTCGTCCTTCAGATAGCTGGCGAGGTGGTAGCCGACGTTGCCGAGCCCCTGGATAGCCACCGAGCGTCCGGCGAGGGTGCTGCCGTTGCCGAAGTGCCACTGGACCGCGGCCTTCATGGCCTGGAGCACGCCGAAGGCGGTGACCGGGGACGGGTCGCCGCTGCCGCCATGGGAGGGGGAGACGCCGGTGACCCAGCGGGTCTCGGACAGGATCACCTCCATGTCGTCCATGCTGGTGCCGACGTCCTCGGCGGTGATGTAGAGGCCGTTCAGGGACTTGACGAACTGGCCGAAGCTGCGGAAGAGAGCCTCGCTCTTGTCCTTCTTGGGATCGCCGAGGATGACCGCCTTGCCGCCGCCGAGGTTGAGACCGGCGGCCGCAGCCTTGTAGGTCATGCCGCGGGAGAGGCGCAGGACGTCGGTGAGCGCCTCGTCCATGTTGTTATAGGGCCACATGCGGACCCCGCCGAGCCCGGGGCCGAGCACGGTCGAATGGACGGCGATGATGGCCTGCAGGCCCGTCTCGGGGCTGGAGCAGAAGAGCACCCGCTCGTGTCCCATCTCCGCCATCTGCTGGAAGAGCTCCATTCACACTCCCTTTCTCTCTGGGGGAAGACCGGTACGAAACGAAACGCGGGGAAGTCTATCCGAAGGGGGAGAGGGGGGCAAAATCCGGCCTTACTGGAAGCCTTCGCCGTCCTGTTGGACCCTCACCGCCTATCCTGTCGCGACCGGGCCCTTTCCTGTCGCGACGATAGATTCCCGTGACGCGACTCAGCCTATAGTCGCGTCACCCATAGAATTGGGTGACGCGACTATAGGCTGCGGTGATGCGACGCTAGATATCGGTGGCGCGACTTAAGGCTCGGGTGATGCGGCGATAGACTTGGACGATGCGACGATAGGTTCCGGCGTCGCGACTCAAGCTCAAGTCGCATCACCGAAATCCATAGTCGCGTCAACTATCTCTTTCCCTGTCGCGACGATAAGCCTTGGTGGCGCGACGTTAGGTTAAGTCGCGACGCCGATAGATTCCGCTGTCGCGGCTTGGGCTCAAGTCGCGACAGCGATAGGTTCGGCTGATGCGACTTGAGCCTGGGCCGCGGCAGGAAAAGGGATCGTCCTCGCGCGCCGGTCCTTTGTCGCGTCACCGAAGGCAGTCCGCCCCGCAGCCGAAGGTCTGGCGCCGGCGCCGCACCATCCTGTTGCGACAGACAACCATCCGACCGTGCAGCCTAGGGAGAGGGATGACGCGACTTACTGCCTGCTGCGGCGGGCTGCGTCCCGGCTGTCGCGACGATGAGGTCGCCGTCTGCGGGCTGTGAGCCAACAAACGCGCCGAAATCGCGTCTCATAGAGAGAGGCAGCAATCTCGAAGCGGAGAACACAAATTCGAATGCGCGAAAGAGTTTGACGGGTTCAGTGCCTATGCCAGAGTGAGAAGGCACCCCCCTGGCGGAAAAAGCAAGCGCGAGCAAGAGTCCGGGGCGGAAGGCTTGTGCAGTCTTGAAGCGAGGCCCTGAAAGGGTCAGGGCAGACGTGTGGATTCCTTTCAAAGGAGCGCCATGGCTATCAGCAGGGATGTGCGGATTAAGGAGACCGATGGAGAAGTCTTCAAGCTGGTTGTTCAGACCGTCCACGAGACTCCGGTCGGGACTGTCTGGGCCAACACTGCAGTGCATGACCAGGTCTTTGCCCGGCGAATCGGCGGGGTGCGGTTCGTCAGGGGATCGCTTCCCGGTCTCTCGCCCGAGGCTCTGACCGAGGTCGGTGAACTGGCCGCAGCCATGACATGGAAGTCGCCACTGAGTGGATTGCCCGTGGATGGAGAGAAGACGGTCGTCTACTGTCCGGATGGGCTGCCTACACCCGAGCAGATGGCTGAGATTCTGTCGGACCATTTAGAGGAGGCGACGCGAGTGGATCCGGGGATCACCTTTGGCCCGGACATCAACTGCAACGAAGTGGTCATGCAAAGGCTCTCGGACATCCATCGGAAGGGTGACCACGTTTCCGGCTTGCTCCACGGCAAAGGTGGGCTGTCGATCGACGGGCAGGGATACACGGCCCGGGGGTTGGAGGCGGCTCTGGTCGCGGCGGCCCGCCGACTGGGTTGGGACCTCACGAAAATGAGAGCAGTGGTCCAAGGCTTCGGCGCGGTGGGTGCGCACACGGCGAGGAACCTGCGAAGGCATGGGATTGCCATTCATGCGGTGAGCACGGTTCATGGTGCTCTGTTGGCCGAGACGGAGGAGGGTCTTGATGTCGAGGAACTGTTCGCCGATTGGATGAGCTTCCGTGAGCAGGGTCGTTCCGACGATGCCTTCAAGCGCTTTCTGGCGTCGCCGCCCCGAGGCGCGCGAGTTGCAGACCTCGGCGAGATCCTGACGGAGCGGGCAGAAATCTTCATTCCAGCGGCGCGCACCGACGTACTGGCCATGCCGGACGAGGTCGAGGAGATGCGGCGGGCGGGGAAGCTTGGGGTGATGGATGTCACGCGCTTCTTGGAGGCCACGGGGGTTCAGGTTGTGGTCGAGGGTGCGAACCACCCGGTGACCAATGAAGCGGAGGCGTACCTGGAATCGCGCGGCGTCTTCATCCTGCCCGACTACCTGATCAATTGCGGCGGCCTCATCGGCTGCTGGGCGGACTGGGTCTACCGGCGTGAGCTTCAGGGCGTGCACGGCGAGGATTGGTACCACCGCCTGAACGAGAGCGCCCCGAAGTACATCAGCAAGATCGTCGGGGAGAACGTTCCGCTTGTCTTGGACATCACGGGCGACCGGCCCCAAGGGATGAGGACGGCCACCGAGGACTTGGCCCGGAAGCGGCGCGAAGAACTCGCAGAGCGCTTCCGGCGGGTCCCTGGAAACGACCCTGACGGGCGAGGGTTCGCAAGATCCTGTCTGGACAGCCTGCTTGACTAGGGAGAACTGGATGAGCAGCATCGCACCTCCTATGGCCGTGAAGAGAGCCGACTGGCTGCATTCCGGAATCAGGACGATCGCTCCGGTTCTCTACATTTCGCTCAACCTGCTCCTCGTCTACTTGCCTACGGTCATGAAGGGAGACCTGGACATCGGTAAGATCCTGGGCAGTCCCGACGCCTACGGCTTCTTGGTAGCGCTCATATTCAACAGCATCCTTGCCGTCGTGGCCATCTATTTTCACAAAGTTGAAGAGTCCATTGGAGATCTGCGGAGTAAGCTTGAGGAGGACGGCGCCTCGGGACATCTCCGGCGAGTGGAGCAGCGGATCTCCGAGTTGGGAGAATCCATCCAGGAGGACAGCCTGCGCAACCAGGTTCTTGCCCAATACTTTGAAGTCAAGCGCTCGGAGTATTCCGCTTTGTTCGGTAGCTTGGCGGAAGATCGCCTGGAAAGGCTCGGAGCGGAGTTCAGCTCGATGTCCGGCGACAGGCCGCGATATACCCTGCATCATCGCCCCCCGGCCGAGGAATACATCGACCTGTTCGTGCGTATCATGCAGCGGCTCATCGACCAGGGGACGAGCTTTGATGTAGTGACGAACTCGACGATCTGGTCAAAGGAAAACTTCGGCCAGAGCGAACGTTATCTGATGGCCAATATCACCGCCGCGAAGAATCGAGACGTTCAAGTTCGCCGCGTCTACCTGGTTCCGGATCTCGAGATGCTCAAGGCGCAGCCGAAGGAGTGGCTTGCCGGCCTTTACGCAATGCTGCGCCATCATCGCGAGCTGACAAGCGGCACCGAGAAGCTCGATCTCTTGACCTATCTTTGCAGCGAAGGTGAGTACGGCCAGCGGTTCGCGAACAACTTCGCAGTCTGGCAGGTGGACGGACGGCTGGTCTGCACGCTGATCGAGTACTCGGATGCCCCCGCAGAGCAGCCGCGAATCTTGGGAATCACGTTCACCCCCGACAAGGACATCGTGTTTGAGAAGCGCGCAGTGTTCCAGCACAAATTCGATCACGCGCAGCCCCTTTCCTCGTATCTCGAGCAACTCAAAGGAATTGTCGAGCAAAAGAATGCGCCCCATTCAGCAAGTTGATGCCGTGTACAAAATTATGCGCAAGCCGAGACAGCAGTAAGTTAGGAGCCGCGGTAATGGCTGGAGCAGATTTTCCCCAACTCGAACGCGACATCCTCGCCTTCTGGGAGCGCGAACGGTGCTTCCATAAGCTGGTTGAGCAGAACCGCGGTCTGCCCAAGTGGTCCTTCTTGGACGGCCCCATCACCGCCAACAACCCCATGGGCGTCCACCATGCCTGGGGGCGCACCTACAAAGACCTTTATCAGCGCTTCCACGCCATGACCGGCCACGAGCTCCGTTATCAGAACGGATTCGATTGCCAGGGACTGTGGGTGGAGGTCGAGGTCGAGAAGGAACTGGGATTCAAGTCGAAGCGGGACATCGAGGCTTACGGGATCGCGCCGTTTGTCGAGAAGTGCAAGGAGCGCGTCCGGAAGTACGCGGCCATCCAGACGAACCAGTCTATCCGGCTCGGCTACTGGATGGACTGGGACCATTCTTATTACACGATGTCCGATGAGAACAACTATACCATCTGGCAGTTCCTCAAGCGCTGCCATCAGCGTGGGTTCGTCTACCACGGCATGGACTCCATGCCTTGGTGCCCCCGGTGCGGCACCGGGATCTCCCAGCACGAAATTTCCAACGAAGAGCGGCCTGAAGTAGTCCACCGCTCTCCGACGGTCAAGTTCCCCCTGCACGGCCGGCCCGGAGAGTTCCTCCTGGCATGGACGACCACGCCTTGGACCCTAACCGCCAACGTCGCCTGTGCTGTCCATCCCGAGCTAACCTATGTGAAGGCCCGGCAGGGCGATGAGGTCTACTACCTCCTCAAGGACCGGCTGGAGGCTGTGACGCGCAAGCAAGGTCCGGTCGAGGTCCTCGCCGAGCTTCCGGGAGAGGCGCTGGTGGGCTGGACCTACGACGGACCTTTCGATGAGCTGCCGGCGCAGCGACCCGAGGCGCATCGCGTCATCCCCTGGAAGGAGGTCAGCACCTCCGAGGGCACCGGCATCGTCCACATCGCTCCCGGATGCGGCAAGGAAGATTATGAGCTCGGGATCGAGCACGGACTGCCAGCGATCGGCCCGATCGACGAGTTTGGCGCTTTCGTTGAAGGGTTCGGCCCGTTCACCGGTCAGGATGCCGCCGCGGTCTCCACCCCCATCCACCGCGCGCTCGAAGCGAAAGGTCTGCTCTACAAGACGGAGGACTACAAACACGCCTATCCGATCTGCTGGCGCTGCAAGACACAGCTCCTTTTCCGGCTCGTGGACGAGTGGTTCATTGACATGGACGAGCTACGCAAGGAGATCATCGCCGTCACCGAGCAGACCGGATGGATTCCCGGGGTTGGCCAGAAGCTCGAGATCGAGTGGCTGAACAACATGCGCGACTGGATGATCTCCAAGAAGCGCTATTGGGGGCTTGCCCTTCCGATCTATCGCTGCGCGGAATGCGATTTCTTTGATGTGATTGGCAGCCGCGAAGAGCTGCGGGAGCGGGCGGTCGAGGGCTGGGAGGAATTCGAGGGGCACACACCGCATCGCCCCTGGATCGACGCCGTCAAGGTCGCCTGCCCGAAGTGCGGCAAGGCAATCGGCCGCATCCCGGACGTGGGCAACCCCTGGCTCGACGCCGGGATCGTCCCCTACTCGACGATGAGATACAACACGGACCGGTCTTATTGGGAGAAATGGTTTCCCGCCGATTGGATTTCCGAGAGCTTCCCGGGCCAGTTCCGCAACTGGTTCTATGCCATCCTGGCCATGAGCACGGTCATGGAGAACAGGCCGCCTTTCAAGCTCATGTTCGGCTATCGCCTCATGAAGGATGAGCGGGGCCAGGAGATGCACAAGAGCAAGGGCAACTCCATTGAGTTCAACGAGGCGGCCGAAAAAGAGGGAGCCGACGCCATGCGCTGGCTCTATGCCTCCCACAACCCGGAGCAGGATCTCTGGTTCGGCTACAACAAGATCCACGATGCCCGCCGGCAGTTCCTCGTGCTCTGGAACGTCTACGAATTCTTCCTGACCTACTCGCGGATCGATCGTTTCGAGCCCTCGGATGTCCCCCTCGACCGGCGCTCGGACCTGGATCGCTGGATTCTCTTCCGGCTGGAACAGCTGATCCAGAGCGCTCATCAGAATTACGGCCGGTACAGCGTCCACCTGTTCATGAGGGAGGTGAACCAGTTCATTGATGCGCTCTCCCGCTGGTATCTGCGGAGGAGCCGGCGCCGCTTCTGGAAGAGCACCGACGATGCCGACAAGGCCGCGGCTTTCCAGACCCTCTGGGAGTGCCTGACGACCTCCATCAAGCTGCTCGCACCCGTGATCCCCTTCGCCACCGAAGCCATGTATCAGGAGCTCGTGCGGACTCACGACAGCGATGCTCCGGTGAGCGTCCATCACTGCGATTTTCCGCAGCCGGGCCGGTTTGTCATCGACGAAGGATTGCTGAGTGCCATGGACGCCGTCCTGGAGGTGGTGGAGGTGGGACAGGCGGCACGATCGAAAACGGGTCTCAAGGTTCGCCAGCCTCTCGCCGAGCTGAAGGTGGTGAGCTCGAACCAGGGGCTTCCTGAAAGACTTCTACCCTATGTGGCTATGATCCAGGACGAGCTTAACGTGAAGTCTGTCCGCTTCGCCGAATCCGGAGAGGCTCCGGAAGAGTGGTCGATGGCCGAGGGGCGGAACCTCGTCGTGATGCTCGACAAACGCCTCACCGACGAACTTGTCCGCGAGGGCCGGGTGCGCGACCTGGTGAGGCAGATCCAGGTGCTTCGCAAGGATGCGGGGCTCGAGGTTTCCGACCGCATTAGGATACAATACACGGCAGACGAATCCCTCGCAGCGCTTATCATGGAGAATGGCGACTACATCGCAGGGGAAACGCTCGCTCTGGATCTGTTACGCACCAATGAAGCCCCCGAAGGAGCGAAATCTGTAAAGCTTGGGATTGAATCGGTGCAGATCGCAGTTGTCCGCGCCTGAAAGGAATTCAGTGGCGAAGAAGCGCTTATATTGGCAGCCTTGGATGACGAAGATTACAGTTCTATTGTTTTTCGCTTGTGTTCTAGCACTGGCAGCGGGGGCGGTTACCTTCGTACAGCTCGAAGACCCTCCGAACGAGATAGTAGTCATTCACAGCTATAAAGAAGAATTCTGGGTCACTGATCTCGAGATTCGGGGCTTGCGGCGTGCGTTCGCAGCAGAATCGATTCCAGTACGGATCAGGCAGGCCTACATGGATGCCAAGTCACAGGTTTGGAATGATCTGACCGAGCGCGAGAGAGTACAAAGTAGCAAGAACGTTGCCGATGACGTGCTGAATCTACGACCGAAGCTTGTTATGATTTTCGATGATGCCGCGCTGAAATATGTAGGACCCTTTTTAAAGAACAGACAAATACCCGTGGTATTTGCGGGTATAAACGGTGACCCGAACGATTATGGAATTTTCGATAGATCCGTTGACATCACTAAGCGAGAGATTTCAGGAAACAACATGACAGGGGTCCTCGAGCGAATACCGTTTGAAGCGGGATTTCGTCTATTCAAGGAAATCGTTGGCGAGGCGCGCGACCTTCGCATCTACACTGATCCGGAACTGTCGTCTCAGGTTACCCGGGAGCAGTTGCTGCAAGGGGCTTTGGCTGCAGGAATTCGAATCAGTTCGAAGCACTTTGTCGTGGTAAGGGAATTTACAGACTTGCAGAGCCATGTGATCAAGGCGAACGAAGACCCGTCTGTAGATGCAGTCATCCTATACCTGCCTTGGGCGCTGAACGCTGACCACCGCACGGTTGTGCGCTGGTTTCTGAAGAATAACCGCAAGCCCGACATTGGATTTACTCAGATCATGGGAGAGGATGGGATGCTCTGCGGCGCCTTTGCTGATATGGAATTACAAGGATACTATGCTGGCCTCATCGCGTCTGTGATCCTGAAGGGAGAGAAGCTGCCAGGGGATATACCAATCTACGACAGGGTCCCTAAGAAGACCTTCATAAACATCGCTCGTGCGCGAGCAATAGGCATTGACCGGCAGATACCTTTCAGGCGGTTGCGCGAGGTGGACCTGCGCTATTCAGAGATGCGGCTAGACCCGGATTTGATTCTCAACACGCCGAAGAGTCGTGGTGACAGAGAATGAGATTGCTTGAAGAATTCTGGAGGAATACGACGAGGCGATCCTTTATCGGGGTCCTTCTGTTTGTACAGGCTTTCAACTTTGCCCATTACTGGAACTCGCTTAGAGCGGTTGAAGAGACCGCAAAGATGCACTTGGAGGTCAAGTTAAGAGATGCCGTCTCTGTGATCAGGAGTACTCATCGGTTGCTTCAAGATTTCAGGTGGCTGGATGATGAGGTCCAAGTACGAAAGGCGGTCGATGATTTGCATGAGCGACTCTATGATAGCAAGTTGAATCCATCGTACTCGGAGGACCTCTACGTTGCCTGTGTCGACATGGACGGCCAGATTCTTGTCCATCCTAATCTGGAGGAGCTGAGGAGTAGAGGAATTGAGAATGTGCGCGCAGAGGAGTTTTTCTCCGAGATGCGCTCGAATGCAATGGGGCAGGGTTTCATCAGTAGCTATACCTGGCGGCTGGACGGTAATGAGAAATTACTCGCATATGAGCTTTTAGATCTACCGCCGTGGAGGTGGTATGTTGCCATGACAGCGACTCAAGACAACCTGTACCACGCGAAGTTGAGGATCCATATCCTGGGTGTCGGGGTCAGCATAGTGTCATTCTTGGTGATTGTCATCGCAATATTGCTTGCAGAAGGTCGGCGACAGGAGTTTCAAGCGAGCCCTGCAAGGAGCGTCATTCAATTGCGGAAGAGTGGTGATTGACAACTCTGCTATTCCTCCAGCCTTTGGCCCAGCTCCGTGACGAGCATCGCCGCAACCACGAGGAGGCCGCCGACCGCCAGGGCCGCTGTCCACGGCTCGACCCCGAGGAGGACTGAAAAGGCCGCGGCGATCACCGGCTCCAGGGTCAGGATGACCCCGGTCTCTATGGCGGAGAGGTGGCGCTGGGCGTAGAGCTGGGCCACGAAGGCCGCGGCCGTGGCCAGGACCCCCGTCACCAGGACGGCGAAGAGGGGGTAGCCGGTCAGCTCCCGCGCCGAGGGCGGATCGAGAACGAGCGACGGCAGGGCCAGGACCGCCACGACCCCGAACTGGGTGACGGCGAGCGGGCCGATGGGGTTGCGCCGCGTGGCCCTCTCCAGGAGCAGGACGAAGACGGCGAAGACCACCGCGCAGGCCACGGTGAGGGCATCCCCGCGGTTGAACCCGCCGCCGGAGGAGCCCGGCTGGAACAGGACCCAGAGCCCCGCCAGGGCGAGGAGCGAGCCCGCGGCCGGACCCCAGCGCAGCGGCCGGCCCATGAACAGCCCCAGGACCGGCACGAGCACCACCGACAGCCCGGTGAGGAAGGCCGAGCGCGACGGCGTCGTCCAGAGCAGGCCCCCGGTCTGGAGGACGAACCCGAGGAAGACGACGACGCCGATGACGGCCCCGTCCCGGCGGACCTGGGGAGTCCACCCTCCTCGCGCCAGCGGCAGCAGGAGCAGCGTGGCGAGGACAAACCGGTACGCGATCAGGTGGAAGACTGGGATCTCGTCCAGGGCCTTCTGGACGACCACGAAGCTGGTCCCCCAGATGGCGGTGGCGCCGAGCAGGGCCAGGCGGGGGAGGATGCGGCGGTGGGTCAGACCTGCCCCAGCGCCTCCAGCACCTGCTCGTCGTGGCCGTCAACGCTCACCTTGTGCCAGGCCTTCGCCACCTTGCCCTCGCGGTCGATCAGGAAGGTGGAGCGCTCGACGCCCATGTGCTTGCGGCCCATGAAGGTCTTCTCGCGCCAGGCGCCGTACTGCTCGGCCACTTGGTGGCCGGTGTCGGCGAGGAGGGGGAAGTTGAGGCTGAACTTGTCGCGGAACTTGACGTGGCTGGCCACGTCGTCCGGCGACACGCCGAGGACCACGGCCCCCCGGTCCTGGATGTCGGCCCGGCGGTCGCGGAAGGCGCAGGCCTCCTTGGTGCAGCCCGGAGTGTCGTCCTTGGGGTAGAAGTAGAGGACGACCGGCTTGCCGCGGAAATCGGAGAGCCGGACGTCCTTGCCGTCGTCGGCCTTGAGAGTGAAGTCGGGCGCGGTCTCGCCCTCCTGAATCCATTCAGGCATATCGGCCATGTTCCCTCCTTAGGTGAAAGGTCGCTCCTGCCAGCGCCCCGGCGCGGGCGGGGAGTCTATCTCAGCGCCGTCGCAGGTGGTAGGCCTCGCAGTCCCAGAGACGGAGCGGCTGGCCGCCGTTCACGGGGAGGTCGAAGCCGAAGACCCGGCAGAGGTGCTCGACCTCGCGGCGATCTGCCTGGCGGCTGGCGCGGTAGGAGTAGTTGAGGAGCACGAAGTCCCCGCCTGGGCGCAGGACGCGCGCGATCTCCAGGAAATGGAAGGAGACCAGGTCCCCTCCCCCCTGGTAGATGTAGGGGAAGGAGTCCACGGCGAGAACGAGGTCGAAGCTGGCGTCGGGGAAGTCGAAGAGGTCGGTCCCCGGGCAGAGGGAGAGATGGACGTTGGGCAGTCCGGCGCACCGGCGGCGGGCGGCCTCGATCATCTTCGGGGAGATGTCGATCCCGTGGGTCTCGCAGACCCGGGGAGCGAGGGCGACCTGGATGCGGCCGATCCCGCAGCCGATCTCCAGGGCGCTGCGCTCCAGTCCGAGGACTCGCCAGGCGTCGAGCAGCTCCAGGATCTCGCGGGTATAGGCGTCGAGGAGGGCGGGATCGCCCAGGCTGTAGGCGGCGACGCTGGCCTCCTCGCTGAGGGCCACGGCGCGGTCGAAGAACCGCCGGTACTGCGAGATGGCCCTGTCCATGTGCAGCCGCGGGCCGTCGATGTCCGGATGATCGTGGAGGATGACGGTCGCATCCTCGCACCCGGCCCGGTTCTCGCGCAGCAGCCGGACCATCCCGGACAGGGGATCGTCCCCGGGCTCGCCCCCCTCCAGGAGCGACTCGAAGAGGTCCTCGACCTCCTCGATCCGGTCCATCCCGAGGAGCAGCCGGGCGAGGCTGACCGGGGGAGACGCCTCGCCGTTCAGGCAGTCCTCCAGCACCGCGCGGATGTCGTCGCGGCCGACCTCGGCCACGCGAGTGAGGAGGTCAGTCCGGGTGGGGGCGGTGGGGGGCATGGGCGGGTATCTTATGGGAAGGGGCGGGTGAGGCCGCCCGTTATGATGCCTGCCATGGACCCACTTGCCACCGCCGACCTCCTCAAGTCCTGGGCCCTGGAAGCCGGGTTCGACCGCGCCGGGGTGGCGGGGCTGGAACCTTCCGCCCATGGGGAGGCGTTCGTGCGCTGGCTGGCCCGAGGGGACCAGGCGGGGATGGGGTGGTTCGAGAAGCGGGTGGAGGCCCGGCTGGAGCCGGCCCGGGCCGTGCCCGGAGCGCGGAGCGCTCTCTGCGTCGCCCTTCAGTACCACCCTCTCGAAGGCGAGCCCGAGCCGGAGGACGACCTCTGGCCCCGGGTCGCCCGTTATGCCCGGGGGCGGGACTATCACGACGTCATGGGGGAGCGCCTGAAGGCGCTGGAGGACCGGATCGCTGCGGCGTTCCCGGGCACCGTCTCGCGGCGCTATATAGATACCGGGCCGGTCCTGGAGCGGGAGCTCGCGGCCCGGGCCGGGCTCGGAGCCGTGGGCAAGAACACGAACCTGCTCCATCCCGAGGCGGGCTCCTGGTTCCTGCTGGGCGAGCTGTTCCTCTCTCTTGACCTGGCTCCGGACATCCCTCTCGCCGATCTCTGCGGGAGCTGCACCCGCTGCTTGGAGGCCTGCCCGACTGGCGCCCTCGCCGAGCCCTACCGCCTCGACAGCAACCGCTGCATCAGCTACTGGACCATCGAGCACCGGGGGAGCTTCCCGCCGGAGGCCCGGGAGATGGTGGGGGACTGGGTCTTCGGCTGCGACATCTGCCAGGAGGTCTGTCCCTGGAACACGGTCCCGGAGGGCTCGGACCACCCCGAGCTGCGGCTGCCCGAGGGACGGCGGGAGCTCGACCTGGCCGGGCTGCTCCGGCTTCCGCGGGACGAGTACGTGGAGCGCTTCCGGGGGAGCCCCATGAAACGGGCGAAGCTGGAAGGGCTCCAGCGGAACGCGGCCGTGGCCATGGGCAACCGCCGCCACCCACGCTACACCGCTCCTCTTGCTGCGGCCCTGGCGGAGGGGGAGCCGGTCGTCCGTACCCACGCCGCCTGGGCCCTGGGGAGGATCGACACGCCCGAGGCGCGGCAGGCTCTGCAGGAGGCCTGGGAGAGGGAGGAGGACCAGGGAGTGCGCGAGGAGATCCGGGCGGTTCTGGCGGAGACGGTACAATAGGCAGGTCCGGGTGCCGACGCTTTCCGAGCGCAGCCCGTATACGTCCAGAGGAGCACTTGTGAGACTACCCCTTGCCCGTTCGCTTGCCCTGGCGCTCCTTGTGACATTGACCGCCCCGCTCGCCGCCCAGAGCCCCATCGGCCGCGAGCTGTCCGTCAACCAGACCCTGGCCGGCCGGCAGATGACCCCGGATGTCGGAGTCGCGACCGATGGCAGCTTCGTGGTGGTGTGGGCGGACGAGACGGCAGGGCGGGTCTGGGTGCGTCGCTACGGCGCCAACGGCAAGCCGCGCGGGGGGGAATTCCGGGTGAGCCGCCTGGGCGACCGGCAGCAGTCCACTCCGGCCGTGGCCGTGCGCCCGGACGGATCCTTCGTCGTCGTCTGGAACCGGGTTCGGGGCGGCGGCAAGCCCGTCGAGGTCTACGCCTCCCGCTTCACCGTCGACGGCAGGGCGGTCGGCCAGCCGCGCCTCGTCGGTTTCGCTGCCCAAAGGAGCGCGGACGAGCCGGCGGCCGTGGCCATCCTCCCCGACGGCGGCTTCTTCGTGGCCTGGGCCCTTGAGGACGGCTTCACCTACTGGGAGGACGGAGACTTTCCGTCGCGCGACCTCCACGGCCGCCGCTTCACCCGCGATGGTGTCCTCGTCGGAGGCCGGGTCACCCTGAACTCGGACCCGTCGCTGGCGGACGAGAGGCACCCGAAGTGCGCCGTGAGCCAGGGCCGGGAGCTCGTCTGCACCTGGACGGCCCAGATGGGCGAAGGATATTTCGGCGAGATCCTGTTCCGGCGCTTCGACCTCAACGGCCTGCCGCTCGCGGACGAGCTGCAGGTCAACGAGGAGGAGACGACCGGCTGGCCGCAGCGCTACCCCTCCCTCGCGGTACGCGAGGACGGCGCGGTGCTCGTCGCATGGCTCGACTCGGGCGCCTCCGAGCAGATCCTGGGCCGGGTGCTCGACGCCTCGGGCGGGTTCCTCGGACCTTCCTTCTCCCTCGCCACGACCGAGGCCGGTTTCGGGGAGCCCGAGGCGGCGGCCACGGCAGAGGGCTTCGCGGTGGTCTGGACGACCCGCACCGAGCTCCTCCTGCGCCGGGTGAGCGCCGCCGGGGCGGTCACGAGCGGCGCGCGGCGGGTCAACCTGCGCCGCGACGCCAATCCGGGGCATCCCGCGATCGCGTTCGGCCCGGGCGGCGGCGCCGTGGCATGGGCGGCCTTCACACAGGGCTTCCACGACGGGGACATCGTGGCGCGCCGACTGCGTTGAAAAGACCTTTACCTCGAATTCGGGTCCGCTGTCTACGAGGTTGAGTCCGATCTTTCTGCGTTCGTGTCCGAGTTTGACACGAGTCCTTCGGGACGGACGATCATCCCCTCTTGCCGGGCTGCTGCCCAGAGCTGACGGTCAAAGGTAACGACGGTGACCGAAGTCTCCAGGTTGTCCTGCCAGAGGGTCGCTGCCGCAAGCTGGACTGCGTCGTAACCTCGAAGTCCGCGTTTCCGGGCAAGCCCGGCGGCAACGCCGACCAGGAGCTCGGTGACCTGAAGCCGGACGAGGTCCGGCCAGTCTCCCTCGAACGACCGGATGGCGGAGTCTCCCTCTTCGGATGCCAATGCGCCGAGCCGGACCGCCTTGGTCAGGGCGGCGACGACCTCGACGAGGCTGATCCATGCGGTCCCCACCGCGTCAGCTTCGGATATGAGCCGCTCGACCTCCGCCGTGCCAGGTTCGAGGACATACCGCTTGACGAGGGCGCTGGAATCCAGGTAGCAGATCAATCACGGTCCTCGACGAGCAACTCGGCAATGGTCCGCCCCCCACGCGGCCGGATCGAGGGTGTCTTCGGCTCGAGCTTACGGCCGCTCCAGGCAAGGACGCGCGCCTCGGCAAGCTGCTGCAGCCTGTCTTGAAGCGCCGCTCGAACCGGCACGATCCGTCCGACGGGCTTGCCCCGCTCCGTGATGATTACCGTGCCGCCAGCCTTGACCTGCTCAACATAGCTGCTCAGCTTCGCCTTGAGCTCGCGGATTCCGACAGTCGTTGACATCTGCCCCTCCTTCACGTGACTACATCTTAGCCCAAGAGGACGCAGGCGAGCGGTCTCTCGGGCGGCTCTGCGGCGAATTGACAGCCCCCCTCCGTCCCCCTATACTCAAAGGCCCGAGTTTCCAAAGAGTTAAGCGGAACTCGCAGCCCCCCGTCCGCGGGGGCACAGGCCCGCGAGCCTGAATCCACGCCAAGGAGGAACGCCTTTTATGCCGGTCACTGAACAAATGGACCAGCCGACGATGACGGCCGAGTCCGACGAGGAGCTTTCCAGGGAGGAGTACCAGAAGCTCCTCGACATGTACGACGACAGTATGCGGAATCTCACCGAGGGTGAGATCGTCCCGGGTCGAGTCATCGGGATCACCGCGAATTCGGTGATCATCGACGTGGGGTACAAGTCGGAGGGGCTCGTCCCGATCGAGGAGTTCCTCGACCGCGACGGCAACCTGAACATCAAGGAGGGGGAGGAGATCGACGTCCTCCTCGAGAAGACCGAGGATCTCGAAGGCCACGTCCTCCTGTCCCGCACCAAGGCGCAGCGCATGCGCCGCTGGACCGAGGTCGAGAAGGCCTACAAGGAGGGGCGCATCATCCGGGGCCGGGTCACCGACCGGATCAAGGGCGGCCTTACCGTGGACGTGGGCCTGCGCGCCTTCCTGCCCGGCTCGCTGGTGGACATCAAGCCGGTCAAGAACCTGGAGTCGCTGCGCGGCCAGGAACTGGAGTTCAAGGTCATCAGCCTCGACCGCCGGCGCAACAACATCGTGCTGTCGCGCAAGGCGGTGCTGGAGACCGAGCTGGCGAAGAAGAAGGCCGAGACCCTCACCCGGCTTGAGGAGGGGGCCCGGCTCAAGGGCGTGGTCAAGAACATCACCGACTACGGCGTGTTCATCGACCTCGGCGGCATTGACGGCCTGCTCCACATCACCGACATCTCGTGGGGCCGGGTCAATCATCCCTCCGAGCACTTCTCGGTGGGCGACGAGGTCGAGGTGGCCGTCCTCAAGTTCGACCCCGACACGGAGCGCGTCTCCCTGGGCTACAAGCAGAAGTCGGAGGATCCCTGGACCCTGGTCGACAAGAAGTACCCGATCGGCTCGCGCGTGCGCGGCAAGGTCGTGTCGCTGGTCGACTACGGCGCCTTCGTCGAGATCGAGGAGGGGGTCGAGGGCCTGATCCACGTCAGCGAGATGTCGTGGACCAAGAAGGTGGTCAACCCCGCCAAGATCCTGGAGGTGGGGCACGAGGTCGAGGCGATCGTCTCGGAGCTCGACATGGACCAGCGGCGGATCAGCCTGTCGCTGCGCCAGACCGAGCGCAACCCGTGGGAGGAGCTGAAGGACACCCACCCCGAGGGCACGGTCATCGAGGGCAAGGTCCGCAACCTGACCGAGTTCGGCGCCTTCGTGGAGATCACGGATGGCATCGACGGCCTGATCCACGTCTCGGACATGAGCTGGACCAAGCGGGTCAAGCATCCGAGCGAGGTCCTCAAGAAGGGCGACACGGTGCGGGCGCGGATCACCAACATCGACATCGAGAACCAGCGCGTCTCGCTGTCGATCAAGGAGTTCATGCCTAACGAGTGGGATGACTTCGCCACCCGCCACCGCGTCGGCGACACCCTGGACGGCCGGGTGGTCAACGTCACCGACTTCGGCCTCTTCATCGACATCTACAACGGCCTCGAGGGTCTCGCCCACGTCAGCGAGATCGAGGTGCCCGGCGGCGGCAAGCTCGAGGAGCAGTACAACGTCGGCGACTGGGTGCGGACCCGCGTCCTGCGCATCGAGGAGGACGACAAGAAGGTCGGCCTGTCGCTGCGCGGCGTTTCCCAGCCCACCGAGGAGGAGATCGCCGAGCTCCAGGCCACCCGCGAGGGCAGCCGGGAGCACGAGGAGAGCGCGAGCGAGGGGGAAGCCGAGTAGGCTGTATTGACACCAGAACGGCGGCGGGCCTCCGGCCTCGGGGACCCGCCGCAGGCTCAGAAAGGGGTGGGAGATGTCGGTACCCTACAAGAGTGACGAGTTGGCCGGGATGACCGGGATGACCAAGGCCGAGCTGGTCGAGGAGGTCGCCCGCACGACCCAGCTCACCAAGAAGCACGCCGAGATCATCGTCAACACGGTCTTCGACAGCATCGTGGACTCCCTGAAAGGCGGCGAGAAGATCGAGCTGCGCGGGTTCGGCAGCTTCCGCATCCGGCATCGCGGCGCCCGCACCGGACGCAACCCGAAGACCGGCGACAAGGTCAGCGTCCCGCCCAAGCGGATCCCCTACTTCAAGCCCGGCAAGGAGCTGAGGGAGCTGCTCAACGACGAGTGTTGAGTGGATGGAACGCCTCTTCACCCCCTGGCGGTACTCGTACACCTTCATGCTTCATGACCGTCCTGGCGGAGGTCCGGCTCGTGCCGGAGGACCTGCGCCAGTCTCGCGAGCGCCTGCGGGCGCTCTTTGCCCTTGAGGAGGCTCCGGAGGAGGATGGACTTGGCCCAACCTGATGACGCCGCGCAGCCGCAGGCTCCCGCGGCGCCCACGCCGCCTGAACCGCAGCCGGTATCGCAGCCCGTTTTGCAGCCCGTTTCGCAGATCACCGAGCCCGTCGGCAACCCCTACCTGGCCATGATCCTGGCCTGGCTCGTGCCGGGGCTCGGTCACATCTATGTCCGGCGGACCGCCCGCGGGATCGTGTTCTTCCTGCTGGTGCTCGTCTCCCTGTGGGTCGGCTGCGCGCTGCAAGGGAACCTCTATCAGCCCCTGCCCCGCCAGCCTCTCGCCTACCTGGGCACCGCGGGCGCCATGGGCGCCGGCATCCCCTACTTCATCCTCCGCTACGGGGTCGACTACTCGGGCGACATCGTGGGTGCCGGCTACGAGTACGGCACCGCGTTCCTGCTCACGGCCGGGCTGATGAACTGGCTGCTCATCCTCGACGCGTGGGACATCTCGCGCGGCAAGAAGGAGTGAGGAAGACATGAGCCATTTCTTCCTGATGGTCCTCTACTCCCTCGTGGTGAGCCTGTTCTTCACCCTGCTCTGGCGGCGCGAGCGCAAGGAGCAGGTCCGCCTGTTCCTGCAGCTCTTCCTGGGGATGGTGGGCGGCGGGCTGCTCGTGGCCTGGCTGATGTACCCGTTCCCCCAGGGGCCGCCCGCGCCCATTCCATGATGGGGCGAGATACTCGTCCCAGGGAGCTCCTGGTGGTCGCCGGCGAAGCCTCGGGAGACCTCCACGGCGCCCGGCTGGTCTCCGAGCTGCGCCGGCTCGTGCCGGGCCTGGTGACCTTCGGCCTCGGCGGCGACGAGCTGCGGGCAGCCGGGCTCCAGCCCGTGGCCCACAGCTCGGAGGTGTCCGTGGTGGGCATCACCGAGGTGCTCCGCGTCCTGCCGCGCATCAGAGAGGTCTTCGCCTCGTTGCTGCGCGAGGTGGACCGCCGCCGGCCGGACGCGGCCGTGCTGATCGACTTTCCGGACTTCAACCTCCGGCTGGCGAAGGAGCTGGAGCGGCGCGGTCTGCGCGTCATCTACTACATCAGCCCGCAGGTCTGGGCCTGGCGCCCGGGGCGAGTGCGCACCATCGCGAAGCTGGTCGACCGCATGCTGGTCCTCTTCCCCTTCGAGGTGGACTTCTACCGCCGGCACGACGTGGACGTGGTCCACGTGGGCCATCCGCTGGTCGACGAGGTGCCGGAGCTGCCCCGGGCGTGGGACCGATTGGATGAAGGGGGCGCGCCCGACGGGCCGTTCCGGGTGGCGCTCCTCCCCGGCTCGCGGCTGAGCGAGGTCGAGGCGTTGCTGCCCACGATGCTCGAAGCGGTGCGTCGACTCGCCACCGAGCTGCCCGTGACGGTCCACCTGATCAAGGCGCCCACCGTGCCCCGGGAGATGCTGGAGGAGCAGGTCGAGCTCTCCGGCCTGCCGGTGCGGATCGTGGCGGAGGAACGCTTCGCGGCCATCGCCGACTCGCACCTCGCGCTCTGCGCCTCGGGCACCGCCACTCTGGAGGTCGGGCTGCTCGGCACGCCCATGATCGTCCTCTACCGGCTCGGCTTCTGGACCTATACGCTAGCCCGGCTGCTCGTGCGCCTGCCGAACATCGCCCTGGTCAACCTGGTCCTGGGCAAGCGGGTGGTGCCGGAGCTGATCCAGGGGGAGGCCAACCCGGAGCGCATCGCGGCCGAGGCCGAGCGGGTGCTGCTGGACGACCATGTGCGGACGGAGATGCTGTCCGGCCTGGCCGGCCTCCGTGCGAAGCTGGGGGAGGGCGGGGCGAGCGGCCGGGCGGCGCGGGAGGTTGCGGAGATCCTGGAGGAGAGCCCGGCGTGACCACCCCGGCGTTCTTCCTCTACTACCTGCGGCGCTACACCGGCTGGGCCATGCTCGCCGCGGTCGGCATCCTGGTCTTCGCGGCCGCCACCGCGGGCACCGTCTCCCTGATCAAGCCGATCTTCGGTGAGGTGCTCCTGGCTGGCGACGAGGTGCCCGGCCCCCTCGGCAGCATCACGGGCGGGGGCGGAGGGGAGAAGCCCGAGGAGACCGGCTTCCTCGCCGACCTGGGACGGCGGTTCGACGTGGCCCGGCAGATCGACCGCAGCTACCAGTCTCTGAAGCGCCGGCTCGGGGTCGGCCCGGCCGAGGTCGTCTATTTCGTGCCGCTGCTCTTCGTGCTCGTCTTCCTCCTCCGGTCGCTGGCCGACTTTGTCTCCGGCTACGCCTTCCAGCATATCGGCCTGGGGGTGACGACCGACATCCGCAACGACCTCTACAAGTACATCCTGGACCAGTCGAGCCGTTTCCACGCCGAGCACCCTTCGGGGGAACTGGTCGCCCGGGTGATCAACGACGTGGCCCTGATGCAGAGCGCGGTCTCGAACCGTCTGCTCGACCTGTTCCAGCAGTCGATCACGCTGGTCTTCCTCCTCGCGCTGCTGCTCTCCACCCACTTACGGCTCGCGCTGATCGCCCTGGTGGTGGCGCCGGTCCTGGTCTACCCGATCGTCCGCTTCGGCAAGGGCATGCGCCGCACGAGCCACCGCAGCCAGGAGCGGATGGCGGACCTCGCCAGCCTGATGGCGGAGGGGATCCGCGGCAACCGGGTGGTGAAGGCCTTCGGCATGGAGGAGTTCGAGCTGACGAAGTTCCGAGAGGCGACGCGGCGCCACCTGCGGGTGAACCTCTGGGCGCAGATGCTGGCCCACGCCTCCGGCCCGGTGGTCGAGTCGCTGGCGGTGCTCGGGGCGGCCGGGCTGTTGATCTACGCCGGCCGCGCCATCCGCGCCGGGGAGCTGTCCGCGCCCGAGCTGATCCAGTTTCTGACCACGCTGCTGATGCTGTACGACCCGATCCGCAAGCTGAACAAGGTCAACCTCATCCTGCAGGAGGCCACGGCCGCGGGCCAGCGGGTGGCGCGCCTCACCTCGGTCCCGAACGACATCGTGGAGCGGCCGGACGCCGTCGAGGTCGACACCGTGCGGGAGGGGATCGCCTACGAGCGGGTCTCGTTCGCCTACGAGGACCGCATGGTGCTGCACGACCTCACCCTGCCGATCCGTGCCGGCGAGATCGTGGCCCTGGTGGGCTCGTCCGGCGCGGGCAAGTCGACCCTGGTGAACCTCCTGCCGCGCTTCTTCGATCCGGACGCGGGACGGGTCGCGATCGACGGCACCGACATCCGGGACCTGAAGGTCCAGAGCCTGCGGGCTCTGATCGGCATCGTCACGCAGGAGACGGTCCTCTTCAACGACTCGATCCGGAACAACATCGCCTATGGCCGGTCCGACCTGCCGCTGGAGCGGGTGCGCGAGGCGGCGGCAGCGGCCTACGCGGACGAGTTCATCATGGAGCTTCCGAACGGCTATGACACGGTGATCGGCGAGTCGGGGGTGCGGCTGTCCGGCGGCCAGAGGCAGCGGCTGGCGATCGCGCGCGCCCTGCTCAAGAACGCGCCGATCCTGATCCTGGACGAGGCCACGTCCCACCTCGACACCCATTCCGAGGCGCTGGTCCAGAAGGCGCTCTCGAACCTGATGCAGGGGCGCACCACGCTGGTCATCGCCCATCGTCTCTCGACCGTGATGCGGGCCGACCGCATCGTGGTCATGGAAGGCGGCCGGATCGTGGAGGAGGGCAACCACGGCGAGCTCATGGCGCTCGGCGGGACCTACCGGCGGCTGTACGACCTGCAGTTTCGGGTTTGAAGCGGGATATGAAGGAGGCCGCCCTGTCCTTCGCCGCGGCCGGTCTGATCCGGGCGCTGCGAGCCAGCGTGAAGCTGCGGCACCACGACGATGGCCCGATGAGGAAGATGGAGCAGCGCGGCGAGCGCTTCATCCTCGCTTTCTGGCACCGCCACCTGCTCCTGATGCCCTACTCCTACCGGGGGAGGGGGATCTCGGTGCTGGTCAGCCAGAGCCGGGACGGCGAGCTGATCGCCCGCACCGTGGCCAGGCTGGGGATCGACTCCAGCCGCGGCTCGAGCAGCCGGGGGGGCGTGGCGGGGATGAGGACGCTGCTGCGCAAAGGGCAGGAGGGCTACGACCTGGCCTTCACGCCGGACGGCCCCCGGGGACCGGCGAGCGAGGTCCAGCCCGGGGTTATCCTGGCGGCAGCGGCGACCGGCTTCCCGATCCAGCCGGTGGCGGTGGCCGCCACCCGGGCAAAGCGGCTGAATTCCTGGGACCGCTTCCTGATCCCCCTGCCGCTGTCCACCGTACACTTCGTGTATGGCGAGCCGCTCGCGGTCGAGCGCAGGGGCGATCCCGCCACCGCCGCCGCCGAGCTGAAGCGGCGGCTGGACGGGGCCGAGGACGATGCCGAAAGGTGGGCGAGCGGCCGTGCTAGCATCCCTTCATGACCGGGGGTAGTACCATGGAAAGATTGGACCGCATCACCATTGACCCGAACGTCTGCCTGGGACAGCCCACGATCCGGGGGATGAGGATCACGGTCAGCGTCCTCCTCAAGATGCTCGCCAGCGGCCACTCGGTCCAGGAGGTCGTGGAGGCATATCCAGAGCTGGTGGAGGAGGATGTCCGGCAGGCATTGCAGTATGCCGCCTGGCTCGCTTCGGATCGGCTCTACGTCCTGAGGACCGCCTGACGGCGCGAATGGCCAAACTGGTCCCTCTGCTGGCCGATCTCAACGTTTCACCTCTGACCGTAGAAGCCTTGCAGCGGGAGGGCTGGGATATCGTTCGGATCTCGCAACGAATGCCGGCCCGGACGCCGGATCGGGAGATCCTGGAGCTCGCCCGCAACGAGGGACAAGCCATCGTGAGCCAGGATCTCGACTTCTCGGCCCTCCTTGCCCTGGGCGGCTTCGATCGGCCGAGCCTGGTCACGCTCCGATTGTCCGACTCGGCTCCGGCGACGGTGACTCGAAGGCTTCTCGAAACGGCTCCACTCCTGGAGCAGGTGCTTCCGGAGGGGGTTGCCGTCACGATCGAAGACGAGACAGTGCGGGTGCGGAAGCTGCCAATCCGATGATTCGGGGAAGGGCGAGACGATGCGCAGTATGACGGGTTATGGGGAGTCGTCGGGAGAGAACGCGCGGCATGGGGTGGCGGTCAGCTTGAAGGCGGTCAACCACCGGTTCTTCGACCTGGTCCTGCGCCTGGGGGATGAGGTGCGGTCGAGCGAGTCGGCCTTGCGCGACCTGCTCGGCAAGGAGATCTCCCGCGGCCGGGTGGAGGCGCGGATCGAGGTCCGGCCCGTGGCCGAGCGCAAGGCCACCGTCCAGGTCCACATGGGAGTGATCCGGGAGGCCCACGCCGCGGTCCACCAGCTCGTGGAGGCGGGGCTCGTCGAGCGCGGGCTCTCGGCCGGCGACCTCCTGCGCATCCCCGAGGCCTTCAAGGTCGAAGTGGCGGCGGAGGAGTGGGACGCCGACGACCACGAGCTGCTCCTGCGGGTGGCCCACGACGCCGTGGCCCAGCTCGTCTCCGGCCGCGAGCTGGAGGGGCGCAACCTGGCCGCGGTCCTGGAGGAGCGCATCCGGGCTCTCGAAGTCATCGTCGCGCGGCTCGACGAGCTGCGCGGGCCGGTCCGCGAGGAGCTGGGTGCGTCGCTGCGCCGCCGGCTGGAGGAGCTGCTCGGCAGCCAGTCGCTCGACGAGGCGCGTATCGCCCAGGAGGTCGCCCTCCTCGTGGACCGCGGCGACGTCAGCGAGGAGATCGACCGCCTGCGCTCTCACCTGGACCACTTCCGATCCATCCTCCGGGACCCGGGTCCGGCCGGCAAGCGCCTCGACTTCCTGACCCAGGAGATCTTCCGCGAGCTCAACACCCTGGGCGCCAAGTGCCGCAACGCCGAGATGACGCGCGCGGTCCTCGACGCCAAGGTCCTTTGCGAGCAGATGCGCGAGCAGGTCCAGAACGTCGAGTAGAATCACCCGGCTTGAGCGATCCGACTCCACATGGCGAGCTGTTCATCCTGTCCGCTCCGTCCGGGGCGGGCAAGACGACGCTCATCAACAGCCTGATGCAGGGCGGTATCGCGGGGGCGCTCGGCGGGCTGGCTTTCTCGGTCAGCTACACGACCCGCGATCCGCGCCAGGGCGAAGTCGAAGGCAGGGACTACCACTTCGTCGACCATGCCACGTTCCTCGAGATGATCGACGCCCACCGTTTCCTGGAGTGGGCCCAGGTCCACGGCAACTTCTACGGCACCGCCAAGGACGAGGTCTTCCCGCGGCTGGAGGAGGGGATCGACGTCCTCCTGGACATCGACGTTCAGGGGGCGGAGCGGGTCATGGGGCGCCATCCCGAGGCACACAGCATCTTCGTCATGCCGCCCAGCTTCCAGGACCTGGAGAAGCGGCTCAGGCGTCGTGGCCTGGACGATCCGCAGGCGATCGCCCGCCGGCTGGCGGTGGCCCTCTCGGAGATGTCTCGTTACGATCGGTATCGGTATGTTATCATCAATGATGATGTCCAGAGGGCGAGTAGTGTGCTTGCCGCCATCATCCTGGAGAAGCGTCACCGGCAGGAGCGGATGCTCGGCCGCGTTCGAGAGATCCTCAACGATTTCCAGCAACGGGGCTCAACCCCGGCCTAGCTTTGCAACCGGGCGGCCCGCCTTCCGGGACACCGCCAAGGAGAGTTTACGAAAGATGGAGAACAAGGGCCCTGCCATCGATAGCAAGTTCCGCCGCGTCCTGGTCGCGGCACATCGCGCCGAGCAGCTCATGAAGGGCGCCCGCGCCAAGGTCGAGTCCGGCAAGCGCAAGCCCACCCGGGTTGCGATGGAGGAGGTCGACCGCAGCCTGGTGGAGTGGGGCTACGGTCCGCCGCCGCAGCCCGAGCAGCCGTTGGCGGCGGGCGCCGAGGGTGCCGAGGGCGCAGAGCAGCCCGAGCCCGCCGAGGTGCACTGAGAACGATCCCATCCCCATGAGCCGCCCCCTGCGCCCCTTGCGAATATTGCTCGGAGTCAGCGGCGGCATCGCGGCTTACAAGTCCGCTGAGCTGGTGCGGGGGCTCCGGGCGCGAGGTCACGAGGTGCGGTGCGCGCTCACCCGGAGCGCCACGGCCTTCGTGTCTCCGCTGACCCTGGAGGTGCTCTCCGGCCGTCCGGTATACCAGGAGGAGTACCTCACTGCCACGGGCACCGGGGAAGAGGCTCACATCACCGCCGCAGCCTGGGCCGAGGTGCTCTGCGTGGCACCCGCCACCGCCCACGTCCTCGCCCGCCTGGCCCTCGGTCTCGCCGACGATTTTCTGACCACCACCGCCCTGGCTTTCGCCGGACCTGTCGTGGCCGCCCCGGCCATGCACTCCGTCATGTGGGAGAAGCCGGCGGTCCAGGAGCACCTGGACACGCTGCGCCGCCGGGGCGTCTGGATCGTCGGCCCGGTCGAGGGGCCGCTCGCCTCGGGCGAGGTGGGGATCGGTCGGATGTCCGACCCCGAGGAGATCGCCGCCGCGATCGAAGGAGCGGCGGGCGCCGGTCCTCTCGCCGGCCGCCTGGTCGTGGTAACCGCCGGGCCGACCTTCGAGCCGCTCGACCCGGTGCGCTTCCTGGGCAACCGGTCGAGCGGCAGGATGGGCTTCGCGCTGGCCGCCGAGGCCGCGCGGCGCGGCGCCCGCGTGGTCCTCGTGGCGGGACCGGTGCACCTGGCCACACCTCCCAGGGTCCGGCGGGTGGACGTGACCACGGCCCGCGAGATGGAAGGCGTGGTCCGCGAGCATGCCCCGGCCGCCGACCTGGTGGTCATGGCCGCAGCCGTGGCGGACTTCCGCCCCCGCCATCCCGCCGGTTCCAAGATCAAGAAGGAGCATGGGCCTCCGCCTCCGCTCGAGCTGGAGGAGAACCCCGACATCCTGTCCGGTCTGCGGGACGTTGCTCCGGGCGCGGTGATCGTCGGGTTCGCGGCCGAGACGGGCGAGCTGGAGCGGAACGCCCGCGCCAAGCTGGAGCGCAAGCGGGCCGACTTCCTGGTGGCCAACGACGTCTCCCGTCCCGACATCGCCTTCGACAGCGACGCCAACGAGGTCACGGTCTTCCGGCCCGACGGCGAGCCGCTGTTCCTCTCCCGGCGCCCCAAGACCGAGATCGCGGCCTCGCTTCTCGACCTCTTCGCGGGTAGACTGGCCGAGCGTGAGCACACTCCTGCAGCCCGCCCTCGCTGAGATCCTCTCGTATCTGAAGGACATCGGGTACTCCGATGTCTATGTGCGCCCCGCACGGAGCGGGGCAGCACCCATGGTTGTCGAAGAGTCGGTCGCTCCTGACTCCGGCGAGCTGGCTGCTTTGCGAGAGGCCGCAGAGGCCTGCACCCGCTGCCGCCTGGCCCAGGGCCGCCAGAAGGTCGTGTTCGGGGCCGGGAACCCCGCCGCCGACCTGATGCTCATCGGCGAGGCTCCGGGGGCCGAGGAGGACCGGCAGGGCCTGCCGTTCGTGGGCGCCGCGGGCGAGCTGCTGACCAAGATCATCGGGGCGATCGAGATGCGGCGCGAGGACATCTACATCGCCAACATCCTGAAGTGCCGGCCGCCGGGCAACCGCGATCCCCAGCCCGACGAGGTCGCGGCCTGCCGCGGACACCTGGAGCGGCAGATCGAGCTGATCCAGCCCAAGGTGATCGTGGCTCTCGGGCGCATCGCCGCCCAGGCGCTGCTCGGCAACGACAGCCCCATCGGCCAGATGCGCGGCCAGTGGTACCGGGTGCGGGGCATCCCCACCATGGTCACCTACCATCCCGCCGCCCTGCTGCGGAACCAGGGCCTCAAACGCCCGACCTGGGAAGACATGCAGCAGGTGCGCGACCGCCTCCGCGAGCTGCGGACCTGATCCCTTCCTGTCGTCTCTTTTCCTCTTCCGGCACGTTCAAGCGTGATCGGGTTGAGCTATAGGCTGGACAAGCCCTTCAGAAAGGTGTTAACTTGCCTTTAGCCACAAGCTTTTTTTGGGTCGTCATATGGCAACCCCGGATCACACGACTGAAACCTCGGCTTCGTTCGACGATTTCCTGAGGCGGTTGGAGCCCCGGCTCAAGCGCCTCCTGGGGTCGTATCGCATTCCCCCCGAGGATGCCGAGGACGTCCTGCAGCAGGCCCTGCTGGCGCTGCTCTACCAGTGGGACCGCGTGCGCGACCCCGAGTGCTGGCTGATGGGCACGTTGAAGCGGCACTGCCTGATGTACTGGCGCAACAACCGGCGCCGGATCTACTCTGCTGTAGACTCCACGGTCCTGGAGTGGCTTTCGGAGCCGGTCGCGCCGAGCCAGGAGAGGAGCGATCTCCTCTGCGACCTCGAGATCCTGCTGGGCCGGCTCCCTTCGCGCTGCCGTTCCCTGCTGCGCCTCCGCTTCCGGCTGGGCTTCGAGCCGCCCGAGGTGGCGCGGAGGCTGGGCTACCGGGCGTCGAGCATCGGCAAGATCACCAACCGCTGCCTCGCGGCGCTGAGCCGCGAGCTCCTGGCGGCCGGGCTGACCATCGAAGAGCCCGAAGACGCCCTGAGGGCGTTCGAGCATAGTTAGACGTCCCGCACGGGTCCGCGGGGCTTGCAGTGAATCCCGAATGGACACGTCGTACATCCTCCCTCACCAGGACCGCCTCCTTCGCCGCATCGAGTCGCTGGAGACGCCGCTCGCGCAGGTCTGGGGCTGGCCCGGCAGCGGCAAGTCGGCGCTTCTCCAGGCCCTCCTCGAACGGCGCGGGGCGCGGGGTCTGAGCCTGGGCGAGATCGAGGACGGCACCGCCCTGCGGCGGGCCGTGGAGGAGGGGCGCTGGCTCGTAGCCCTCGGAGGAGACCGGGAGCGCCTGGCCGAGGCGGCGCGCTGGCTCCGGCCCGGGCAGCGCCTGGTCTTTGCCGCCGGGCACCGCTGGGAGGAAGCCTCTCTGGACCTCTCGGTCCTGCCGCCTCAGGAGATGCTGCTCACCCCCGGCGAAGTGGCTGCGCTCTGGCACCTGCTCACCGGCGAGACCCCCTCGCCGGAAGCCGCCCGGACGCTCTGGATGGCCAGCGACGGGTGGTACCGCCCGCTTCGGCTCGCCATCGAGGCCACCGGCGGACTGGGGCTGGAGAGCGCCGATCCCGAAGGGCTCCTGGAGATCGCGCCGGTCCGCTTCTTCCTGAGGCACGAGGTGCTGGACACGTTTACGGAGGAGCAGCGGCCGCTCCTGAACGGTATCTCCTTCCACCGCCCCGACGGTGGCGAGGAGCCTGGCTGGAAGGCTATCGACGCCCGCGGGCTCTGGGTAGAAGGGGAGGAGAGGGACCGCCTGCCCAACCTGCTCGCCGCGTTCCTGGAGCGGGAGCGGGACCGGAGACAAGGCCGTCAGAAGCCGGAAGCCAGGCCTGCTCCGGTGGTCCATGTCCAACAGGACGGAGCTCCGGTCTACTTCCTCGGTCTGCTGGGCAGCCCCATCGCCAAGCGCCGCGACCCGAACGGCACCGAGACCGAGCTCGACTGCCGTCTCCGCCGCTCGTTCCAGGTCCTGGCCTACCTGGCCTCCTCCCCGGGCCTGGAGGCCGGCCGCGAGCACCTGATGGAAGCGGTCTGGCCCACCGAGGGGGAGCGCACCATCGACCGCAACTTCCACCCCACGCTGAGCCACCTGCGCCGCGCCCTGGAGGCAGGGCGCAAGGACGAGGCGCAGCCCCTGCTCTTCCGCAAGGGGGTCTACCGGCTGAATCCCGACATCATCTGGGAGATCGACGCCCTGGAGTTCGAGCGCTGGAGGGAGGAGGGCAACACGCGCCTGGAGCGCGAGGACCTCGCCGGAGCGGCCGAGGCCTGGGAGAGCGCCTGGCACCTGTACCGCGGCCCCTTCCTCCAGGGACATTACGAGGCCTGGGTCACCGACCGCCGGGAGGAGTACCAGAGGCACTACCAGAAGCTGTTATCCCAGCTCGGCGACCTCTACCTGAAGCTGGAAAAGCCTGAGCAGGCCATGGATGCCTACCGCTCGGTGCTGCTGGAAGACCCTCTCCAGGAGCGGGTCCACCTGGCGGTGATGCGGCTCTACGCCAGCCAGGGCCGCCGCGACCTGGTGCGCCGCCAGTACGACCGGCTCTCCAACCTGCTGCTCGAAGAGCTCGGGGTCGCTCCCTCGCCGCAGACCACCCGCGAGTACCACCGCCTCATGGAGTAGGGTTGTCCGCCCTCGATCCATCTGTTAGCTTCCGCGCCGCATGAGACCCAGCCCCCTGCGAGCCGTCTGCCTCGGCGGCTTCCTCTACGGATCGATCGTGTACGGGCTCGTCCTGTCGCTGATCCACGTCCTGCACAACCGTCTGGGCTCGACCCGCGATGCCCTGGTGACCTGGCTGATCTTCGCCCTGCTCTATGGGCTGGGAGCGGTCGCGACCTTCCTCCTGGGGTATGTGCTGGCCCGCTTGCGGAGGAAAGACCCGATCGAGCACGGGGTGTGGATCGGCCTGCTCGTCTTCAACCTGGGCTTCTGGGAGCTGTTCTGGCTCTATGGCCTGACTTACGACCAGTACCCGTTCGGCCGGCTCTCCGGAGCGGGAGGCATGGTCGCCTTCGTAGCCGTGCTCGTCGCGCTCATCGGCCTGGCCGTGGCGGTCGCCTCCTGGCTGCTGTTCCGGCTCCTCCTGGGGATCTGGCGCCGCGGATGGCTCCCCCGGATCGCTGTGGCCGCCTTCCTCCTCGGATTGGTGATCCACGCCGCGGCCCCGCTCTGGGCCGGAAGACCCTGGAACATGCAGGCGGCGGCGAATCCGCCGCCGGAGATCCCTGTCGAGGAGACCGGGCTCAAGGTCGCCCTAGTCGGACTGGACGGCGCCGACTGGCAGGTCCTCCGCCCCATGATCGACCGCGGAGAGCTGCCGGCGTTCGCCGGGATGATGAAGGGCGGCTCGACCGCCAGCCTCGCCACCTTCCCGGACTCGAACTCCGCGGTGATCTGGACCTCCCTGTATACCGGCGCCCTGCCCGACCGGCACGGCGTGCTCGACTTCTACCGCATCGAGCTGCCCGGCATGGGCTCCGAAGGGCTCTTCCCCGTCCACCGGACCTTCTTCAAGGAGCTGGCGGGGATCCTGTCCAAGCCCGGGATGGCGCGGCAGAAGATGATCAACCGGTACTCGGTCCACGCCCTGCCCATCTGGGAAGTCGCCGACCACGCGGGCATGACGATCGGGATCGTGGACGGCTATTTCTACTCATTCCCGGCGATCGTCCCCTCGAAGCCGGAGAGCTGGGTCCTCTCCTACGGCCTCGACGGCTACGCCCAGGCGCCCGGCGGCAAGAACAAGGAGGCGGTGGAGCTGTTCGCTCAGCCGTCGAGTCTCTTCCGCGAGCTGCGTCCCCTGCTTTCCCTGCCCGACTTCGAGTGGCAGTCGGCCGTGACGCTCCGGCTCCTGAGCGAGAGACCGCAGCCGAAGCTGCTCAACGTCTACACTCACGAGCCCGACACGGTCCAGCACCTGTTCTGGAAGTGGTACCAGCCGCAGTACTTCCTGGGGGTCGACGAAGAGGAGGCCCGGGAGAAGGGGGACCGCATCCCCGCCCTGCACCGGGGATTCGATGCCTTCCTCGGCAAGCTCCAGGGAGAGTTGGAGCCGAACACCGTGCTGATCGTGGCCTCGGACCACGGCCATGCCCCGACGATCCTCCATCAGGACTTCTACACGCAACACCGCCACGGCCCGCCCGGCATCCTCCTGATGCGAGGAGGCCCGGTGAAGCCCGGTTACGTGATCAAATCGGCGCACATCCTCGACCTCTACCCGACGATGCTCTACCTGCTCGGCCTGCCCGTGCCGGAGGATGCGGCGGGAAAGGTCCTGCTGGACGCGCTCAACCCGGAGTTCGTGCGGCAGCATCCGGTGCGCACCATCCCGACCTACGAGACCCTCGGACCGGCGAAGGGGCTCCCTCAGGGGAGGAGGGAGAGCGGGATGAACGACGAGGAGCTCAAGAAGCTCGAAGCGCTGGGGTATCTGTAAGCAGTACAATCCCTCCCCCGAAGGAGAAGAGATGACGAGGCCCCAGAAGCGCGACATGCCGGTAGTGATCCTCTGCGGCGGCCAGGGGACCCGGCTGCGCGAGGAGACCGAGTACCGGCCCAAGCCGATGGTGGAGATCGGCACGCGGCCGATCCTCTGGCACATCATGAAGATCTACGGCGCCTTCGGGCTCGACCGCTTCGTGCTCTGCCTCGGCTACAAGGGGTGGGAGATCAAGCAGTACTTCCTCCGCTACCGGGAGATGCACTGCGACTTCACCGTCTCCATGGACGGCTCGCGGCCGGTCGAGCTCCACAACCGGGACGGCTACGAGCCCTGGCAGGTGACCTGCGCCGAGACCGGACCGGACACGGCCACCGGCGCGCGCCTCTGGCTCGTGCGCAACTACGTGGACGCTCCGACCTTCTGCTTCACCTACGGCGACGCGGTCGGCAACGTGGACATCGACGCTCTGCTCGACTTCCACTGGTCCCAGGGCCGGATCGCCACGGTCACCGGCGTCCACCCGACCTCGCGCTACGGCGAGATGCACGTGAACGGCAGTCAAGTGGTGGAGTTCGCCGAGAAACCGGCCGCGGAAGGCGTGGTGAGCGGCGGCTTCTTCGTGTTCCAGCGCGAAGTGTTCGACTACCTGGACGACGACCCGCAGCTCTTCCTGGAGCAGCAGCCGCTCCGGAAGCTGGCGCGGGACGGCCAGCTCTCCGTCTACCTGCACGAGGGCTTCTGGCACCCCATGGACACCTACCGCGACTACCTGCACCTGAACAATCTCTGGAAGCAAGGGGAGACACCCTGGAAGATCTGGTGATCCCTTGCCGCTTCTGCGGCGCGCTGCTGCGGCACGTCTTTGTGGACCTCGGGGCCCAGCCGCTCGCGAATTCCTACCTGGAGCCGGGAGATCTGCGCCGGCCCGAGCCGTTCTATCCGCTCTGCGTCTATGTCTGCGGCGAGTGCTTCCTCGTCCAGCTCCCCGAAGAAGAGCGGCCCGACGCGATCTTCAGCGACTACGCCTACTTCTCCTCCTACTCGGAAAGCTGGCTCCGCCACGCCCGCCTCTACGCCGAGGCCATGATCGAGCGCTTCGGCCTCGGCTCCGAGCACCGGGTGATCGAGGTCGCGAGCAACGACGGCTACCTGCTGCGCTGGTTCCATGACTCGGGGATTCCCGTGCAGGGCATCGAGCCCGCGCGCAACGTGGCCGAGGCGGCGCAGGCGGCGGGGATCCCCACACTGGTCAGCTTCTTCGGCACCGAGACCGCTCGCGAGCTGCCCGCCCAGGCCGACCTGCTGGTGGGCAACAACGTGCTCGCCCATGTGCCGGACCTGAACGATTTCGTAGCGGGCCTGAAGATCGTCCTCGCTCCCCGCGGCGTGCTCACCATGGAATTCCCCCACCTCCTCCGGTTGATGGACGAAGACCAGTTCGACACCATCTATCACGAGCACTACTCCTACTTCTCGTTCCTTGCCGCGCGAAAGGTTTTCGCCGCCCATGGCCTGGCCGTCTTCGACGTGGAAGAGCTGCCCACCCACGGCGGATCGCTCCGCATCTACGCGCGCCATCAGGAAGACGATTCCAAGCCCGTGGAGCCGAGGGTGATCGAGTTGTTGGCCCGCGAAGA
>DATMER010000094.1:0-92345 GCA_035556715.1 Thermoanaerobaculia bacterium | reverse complement strand
TCCACGAGTACCTCGACATCGACCGCGAGATGGAGGAGCCCACCAATGATTGAGCTCATCGCTCTGCTAGTCGCTCTTGCAACGCCTGACGATCGACTCAACTACCTAGCGGTCGGACATATGTCTGGATCTGCGGGGCTCGGGAATCTGGGAATCGCTGCCCGGGGTCGCCGCTTCGCTCTGACCCCGGGCTATATGCCTTCGCCCCTCGCGGGGCTGTTCTGATGCCTGCTTCTTTAGATGTATAGCGTACGGGTTCTGACGGGACCAGGTGAAGTCGTAGGCTTTCCTCATGAGTAGCGGTTGGACATCGAAGTCGTCCGATCTCCTCGCTCATTAATTGTCACAGTCTTGAGTGGGAAAGACAACGGCACGGGATAGAGAATTTCGCCGATTTGGTGAAGATCGGATGCCAATGCGTGTAGCCGGAGGCGTGGCAATCGCAGATAGAGGACCTCATCGTGTTGCAGCCGTCGAACACCGGTTGACGTTGGCTGGAGCGCAAGGTGGTACAATTCTGGTCATGAAGATTCTCACGGCGAAGGTCATCGACGGCAGATTGGACGTGCCGGAAGGTAGTTTCCAGGAAGGCGCGACAGTGACACTCCTGGTGCCTGAGTCTGAGGAGGGCTTCAGGCTCTCTCAGGAGGACCAGGCGCTTCTTTTGCAGTCCATAAGCCAGGCCGAACGAGGCGAGGTCGTTGACGGCTGGGAACTCCTCGACGAGCTCCCGGACTAAGCATTGCGTCTTCGGCTGCTGGTTGTCGCCGAGGCCGAGCGCCAGATCCGCGATGCCGCAGGGTGGTGGCACGCGAACCGCCCTGCCGCACGTGGCTTGTTCCGCCAAGAGCTGGCACGCGGCTTTGAATTCATCACCACTCAGCCAGATATTGGTCCAAAGGCATTAGATGTGGCCCTTGCCGGAGTGAGGCGACTCCACCTGCTTCGGATTCACTATTATCTTTACTATCGCGTTACGGACGATCAGGCCGTAGAAGTGCTGGCTCTATGGCACACCAGCCGCGGTGAGCTTCCTCCGATTTAGACAGCGCTTGCATTGTGGGGAACTTTCATAAAGCCTTGTCCAGAGAGTTGTAGTACTCCTTGGCGGCCTCTGGGTCCAGTGCTGGCTCTTCCTGGGCGTCGCTGATCCAGGGAGCGAGCGCGAGGTCCTCCAGGATTTCCTCGGGAATCTCAATGATGAAGTAGCTCATTCCCCGGGCTCCTTTCGCCAGTGGCCCCCTCGCGGATCGCCTCCTTCATATCTTTGAGCGTGATCCCCGTGACCAGGGACTTGAGAGTCCCGCGGAGTGATATCAGGTCCACCACTGCGGGCGATTCCGGAGGCTCGGTCCCTTCGAGCATCTGAGGCACGGAATCGGCAGCTTGGGGACTCTTTGTCATTAGCTTTCCCTTCTGAACGTATCCAGGGTCACCCCATGCCTTCGAGATGGCAGCGAAAAAGGCGGCGCCTCCTCAGGAGCCGATGTACCCCATGGATCTGAGCGCGTCCTCTTCTTCTGGAGTCAGGGTGCGCTTCCACTCAGGCTGTGCCCTCTCCCGAGTTGACGGAGGCACCTGATCCACTTCGATGGCGTGTGGCCTGGGTTTCGCGGTGAAGTAGTGGCCTCCAAAGAGGCCGAGGAGCGCTGCCATGGCGGTGGTAAAGCGGCGCAGGAGCCTGGACCTGGCTTTTCTGCGGCCTACGGGACAATCGGCGGTGAGGACTGTTCCGTCGGCTCGCCGGTAGAACAGGGCGCAGATCTTTCCCGCGTGCCGGGCGACGAGCGCTTCCGCCTCGGAGCGCGGGAGCGCCGAAAGGTTGTAGACGTTCTTCCTGCAGCCCTGGCAGAACCGAACGCGGTCATCCCCCGCCATCTGTTCCCAGCGGGCCGGACAGGGCGTCGCAATCCGGAGCTGCTCGAGGGGGCTGGGACCCTTCTCGATGGCAGTCATAGCGTCCAAGGTTACCAGATCCAACCCGGACTTTGCCTGCGTCAATCGGTGGTAGTCTTTGCTGAGAAGAGGGAGATTATGGAACGGATCGCGATTCAGGAGCCGTCTGGCGGGGCGGATATCGTCCGGGAGCTTCGCGCGCTCCACGCTCAAAGCCGCGACTTCTGGAACTCCTTCTCCACTCCCGATTTCTTCTCTCCCCTCGGGGATGCCTGGTCCCCGGCCGACAACGTCCGCCACCTGCTGAAGTCGAACCGGCCCGTCGCCCGTGCCTTGGGGATGCCGAAGGCCCTGCTGTTGATCCGCTTTGGAGCTGGTCTGCGCGACTCGCGGACCTATCCGGAAGTCCGGGAGCGGTACCTTGCGGCCCTGGCCTCGGGTGTCCAGGCCGGTCGCTTCGCGCCCAAGCCTTTGGAGGCTTCCGATCAAACTGAGGAGCAGCGTAGCTCGCTGATGGCCAGTCTGGACGAGGTTTCCGAAAGCCTGACGCGGTCTGTTTCAGGTTGGCGGGAATGGCCGTTGGACCGGCTCCGGCTACCCCACCCGGCCCTGGGCAGGCTCACGGTCCGGGAGATGCTCTTCTTCACGCTCTACCACAATCTCCATCATGTCCAGAACGTGGCGCGCCGAATCTGAGCATCTATCATTGCGGCTCTGCCGGTAGACAAATCTTCGAGGGCTCCCGTAAGAAGGAGCATGGATTACAGGTATGCCGGGCCTCTGATTGCCATTGGGCTGCTCCTGGTCTCCGCCGCGACGGTGTACGGCGCCTGGGCGATCCCGATCGCCTGGCTTGGTTGTGATCTCACGGCGGTCGGTTGCGCCTATCTCGGCAAAGGTCACCGGATCTTTGGGAAGAGCGTCGACGGTAAGCTGGCCCTCTGGAGCCGCCTCTTCTTTCTGCCCTATTTCGCCCTGGCCTCCGCGCTCTGGCACGTGGTCCGGATCGTCAGCGAAGAGCGGGCCTGCAATCTCGTCCAGGAGAATCTAGTCATTGGTCGCAGGCTCCTCCCTCGCGAGATCCCCAACCGATTCGTGAACTACGTGGATCTGACTGCCGAGTTAGAGGACCCTGCCGTGATCCGCAGCCTACCCGGCTATCTTGCCTTCCCGATCCTCGACGCCTCGGCACCGGACGCGGAGAGTCTACGCCGAGCGGTGCAGCGCCTCCGGCCCGGAATGACTTTCATCCATTGCGCGCAAGGTCACGGCAGGACGGGTCTCTTCGCCGTCGCGCTCCTCCTTTCTACCGGAGCTGTGAAGACAGCTACGGAAGGATTGGCTCTCGTTCAGAGAGCCCGGCCGGGAATCCGATTGAGCCCTGAGCAGCGGAGATGCCTCGACCGGTACGCTGCCCTCATATCCAGGGCTCAGGGCGGCGTCGGAGCTTCGGAGAGCGCTGCCAGCTCGGCCGGCACTCGTTCCCTAAACACTGCGTCGAACAGTCCGTAGAAGAGGGATGGTTATCAGAACAACCCTTCTGGCGCTCTATCCCGAGGAGAGGACCGTCATCGTCGCCGCGTCGAACGCGGGTGATCGCGATCGGGTATCCGTCACCCGCAGCCTGGCCGAGGAGCTCGCGACAGTCATCTTCGCCACTCCTCCCGAAAAGGATCGGAACATGGAATGATGAAGGCAGAAGGAGGGCGCCGTTGGCCATGGATTCGAAAGTAGAGATCATCGCCGAGACGAAGGAGTGGCTGGAGAAGGCGGTAATCGGCCTCAATCTCTGCCCCTTCGCCAAAGCGGTCCACCTCGGGGACCGAATCCGGTATGTCGTCAGCGACGCGGAGTCCCCCGAGTCGTTGCTGGCCGATCTTCTGGAGGAGCTGCGGACGATGGCCGCGGCGGATCCCGGCGAGATCGAGACCACGCTGCTGATCCATCCCCGGGTGCTCACTGATTTCCTGGATTACAACGATTTCCTCGACGTCGCCGACGCCGCTCTCGCGGACCTGGACCTCGTGGGAGAGATCCAGGTCGCCAGCTTCCATCCGCAATACCAGTTCGCCGGGACCGAAGCGGACGACATCGAAAACTATACCAATCGCTCGCCCTACCCCATTCTCCACCTGTTGCGCGAGTCGAGCGTCGACGCCGCGGTGGCCGCGTTTCCCGATACGGCGCAGATTTACGAGTCGAACATCGAGACGTTGCGCGCTCTCGGCCACGAAGGCTGGCGCCGCCTCTGGCTCAGGTCTCGCTAGCGGCCGATCCGATACACAAACATCCCGCCCCCAAGTTCCGCCACGCGCGGGAATCTCCCGATCCAGGTGAAGGCGTTGGGAGGGATCGGCACGATCCGACCTTCCCGGTAGGTTGCGTAGGGATAGCCGTGAAGGAAGTTGGCGCTGACCGCCACGAAACCCGGATGGTCGGGTCGTGGGAAATCCCATTGAATGCCGTAGATCGCCGGGTCCACATGGCCGAAGTAGGCGAGGCCGATCTGATCGATCCCCTCCCGATCCATGAAGGCGCGGACGCGCTTCAGTCCCTGTCCCCAGTCGATATTCGAATCGAGAAGGATGCGGTCTCCCTGTCCGCCCGCGAGGATGTTGAAGTAGGAGATCGTGTCCGGAGTGGAGAGGAGCGCTGAAAACGGATAGATCAGGAGCAGGACCAGGGCGGAGACCTGGAGAGCGCGCCCTCGGGTTCGCACCCAGGGGACCAGCCGGCTTATGTTAATGAAAAGCAGAGGGAAGACCGGCAGGATGTAGCGGATGCCGTAATGGACCTTCGAGGTGGAGAAGAAGGCCAGGAGGACCAGCGCGGGAAGCCAGAGGAAGTGCTGGCCTTTCTGTCCTGTCCGGGCGAAGGGGACGACGAGTAGTGCGGCGAGCAGGGGAAGAGGTGTCTTGTAGAGGATCACCACCAGGTAGTAGAGCCGCGAGCCCTCCCGCGACCAGCGCCCGAAGAGGTACTCGGGGTACTCCCCAACGTCGTTGATGAGCTGCAGGGCGTCGAGCCCTTCCAGGTAGTCCGCGGGCAGCGGCAGGGGCAGGCCGGCGGGCAAACTACTGAGCAGCTTGCTCTCGAAACGGACGGGATTTCCGATCCCTTGAAAGAGATATCCGGCGTCGATCACGAGAACGCTGATGAGGAAGATCAGAGCCAGGGAAGCGAGCTTCCGTCTGCCGCGGCCCAGGGCAAGAAGAACGAGCACCGGGTACAGCAGGAGCGCGGTGAATTTGGAGAGCTGCGCGAGTCCCAGGGCCACACCGCAGGCCACCAGCAACCAGGGCGTCGGGCGATCGACGAAGCGCCAGAAGAGGTACAAGGTGAGGACCAGGAAGAAGGCCAGCCCGACATCCACCGTCGCCAGGTGCGAGTGGGCGATCAGGGACGGGAAGAAGACGGTCAGGAAGAGCGCGATCAGGCCGGCTTCGTCGCCATAGAGCTCCTGCGCCCAGCGGAAGACGAGCCATCCCAGGAGGAGCCCGAGGACCATCACCGGCAGACGTCCCAGAAGGAAGATCCGGTCGTACTCGGCCCGGTTCAGCTCCATGAACCCCGTGCCGTAGACCCAGGGATACCAGCCGGTGTTCTCGATCCGGGCTGCGGGATCGAGCCGGGGGTTCAGGGCCAGCAGGGGGAGGGCCGAGAGGACCTTGATCAGGGGCGGGTTCAGGGGGAAGAGGTCGAACCGCCCGGTCTTCAGGGTGTACCAGCCGGACGGCAGGTGGGCGAACTCGTCGACGGTCGGGGTGTCCCAACGAAGGCCGTGGACGCAGAGGATCGTGAAGACGGCGAGGAGGAGGACGGCGGCGAGGCGGGAGCCGCCGTGCCCTGCGGCCCTCACCCCCCGGCCCCCTCTCCCACCTCCCCGTCCCCCTCCCTGGGAGAGGGGGAGACGGACAAATGATCAGCTCTTGTTTTTGGATGGGTGGAGGCGCCCCTCTCCCGGGGAGGGGGTAAGGGGAGGCGGGAGAGGGGACGGGGGTGAGGGCTCATCCCAGCTCGAAGAGCGGGTCGCCCCCTTCGACGGCCTGCCCGGGCTGGACGTGGACCTTCACGAGGGTGCCGTCGTGCTCGGCCTGGATCTCGTTCTGCATCTTCATGGCCTCCAGCACCACGATTCCCTGGCCGGCGGTGACGGGCTGTCCCTCTTCGACCAGGATCGCGACCACCCGGCCGGGCATGTAGGCGGTGACCTTCTCGCGGCGGCGCGCTCCGATGCCGTTATGGGTCTGGGCAGCGAGATGGGTCAGGGGATCGGTCACGGAGACCGGACCCGCTCCGGAAGGGCTGCTGACCCAGTATTTGTCATCAGCTCCCCGGGCCGCACTGTCTTTCACCCGGCTTACCGCGACCTCATGCTGGGATCCGTCGATTCGCAGGCTCCGCAGACTGGCCCGGGCCGCGGCGGCATCGACCTGATAGGTGCGCTTCCCGACGGCGACCTCGAACCCGTCACCGTTGCGGCGCACCTGGACCTGTTCCTCGCGCTCCCCGCGGCGGACGATCAGCTTCACGATCCTCCCCTTCGGCTGTCGCGGCGGCCGGCTGCCGCCCAGAGGGAGCGGCGCCCGGACGGAGGGCCGGCGGACGTGCGCTGGGAGCGCTCGTAGTGTTCGAGGGCGGCGGCGATGAACGGCAGGTCGTCCTCGGTCTGCTCGGGCGGCTGCAGCTCCCCGGAGGCGAGCTTGCGGTCGAGCATGGCGATGTCCATGTTGCCGGAGCGGAAGTCGGGGTCGGCGAGCAGGGCCTGGAAGAGCGGCTTGGTGGTGCGGATGCCCTCGATCCGCAGCTCGGCCAAGGCACGGCCCAGGCGGTCGAGCGCCCGCGGGCGGTCCGCGGCCCAGACGATCAGCTTGGCGAGCATGGGGTCGTAATGGATCGAGACCTCGGATCCTTCGTAAACCCCGGCGTCGTTGCGGATGCCCGGACCCTCGGGCCAGCGGAGCAGCTCGATGCGGCCCGGCGACGGGGCGAAGCGCTGCCAGGGGTCTTCGGCGTAGAGGCGGACTTCGATGGCGTGGCCGCGGGGCTGGACGTCGTCGAATTCCGGCCCCAGCGGCTCCCCCTGCGCCACCCGGATCTGCCACTGGACGAGGTCGATCCCGGTCACCAGCTCGGTGACGGGGTGCTCGACCTGGATGCGGGTGTTCATCTCGAGGAACCAGAAGTCGCCGTTGCGGTCCAGGAGGAACTCGCAGGTGCCCGCGTTGGCATAGCCCACGGCCGAGGCCGCCCGGACCGCGGCCTCTCCCATCCGGCGGCGGAGATCCGGATCGACCACGGGCGAAGGGGCCTCTTCCACGACTTTCTGGTGGCGCCTCTGGAGGGAGCACTCGCGCTCGCCCAGGGAGACGATCCGGCCGTGGAGGTCGCCCAGGACCTGGATCTCCACGTGGCGCGGCTCGACGATGTACTTCTCCAGGTAGACGGAGTCGTCGCCGAAGCTGGCCCCGGCCTCGGAGCGGGCGCCTCGGTAGGCGGCTGGGAAGTCCGCGGGGGAGTCGATCCGGCGCATGCCCTTGCCGCCACCTCCCGCCGCGGCCTTGAGCATGACCGGGTAGCCGATCGTTTCGGCCGCGGCCTGGGCGGTCTCCAGGTCGGGGAGCGGGTCCCGCCCTCCGGGGACGACGGGCACGCCCGCATCCATCATCAGGCGCCGGCTCTCGACCTTGGAGCCCATGGCCTCGATGCTCTCCGGTGACGGGCCGATGAAGGTCACGCCCGCCTCGCGGCAGAGGCGCGAGAACCCGGAGCGCTCGGAGAGGAAGCCATACCCGGGATGGACGGCGTCGGCGCCGATCTCCGTCGCCAGTTGGACGATGGCTTCCGCCCGCAGGTAGCTCTCCCGCGAGGGGGCCGGGCCGATCGGGTAGGCCTCGTCGGCCAGGAGCACGGGCAGGCCCAGGCGGTCGGGCTCGGAGTAGATGACTGCGGAGCGGATGCCCATCTCGCGGCAGGCGCGGATCACCCGCACAGCGATCTCGCCGCGGTTCGCGATCAGGACCTTCCTGATGGGGGCCATAGGGTTGCGTATCTTAGCAGCGCTCCGGCTCCCTTCCGAATAGACTACGCCGCGATGCGAATCCTCCAGGTGGTGGTCCGGTTCCACCCTTACGTGGGCGGTGTGGAGAACACCGTCTACCACCTCGCCCGGCGCCTCGCGGCGCGGGGCCACGAGGTGCGGGTGGTCTGCGCGGACGAGCCCGCGGGGTCTCCGCCCGAGGTCGAGGGCATCGCGGTCGTGCGGCTCCCCTGGTGGTTCAAGGTCGGCAACGCGAACGTCTGCTTCGGCATCAGGGACGCGCTCCTCCGAGAAAAACCGGACCTGATCCACGCCCATCTCCCCACGGCCGGGTTTCCGGACGTGGCGGCATCGGTGAGCCGCAAGCTGGGGGTCCCTCTCGTCCTCACCTACAACAACGACCTGATCGGGGGCGGGTTGAAGGGGGTGCTCGCCGGGATCTACAACCGCTTCCTCCTCCCCCGGCTGTTCGCGGCCTGCGACCGGATCGTGTACACGAACCCGCTCTACCCTTCGCAGTCCCCCTACCTCGATCCGGGGGACCCGAAGCTCTTCTACATCCCCTGGGGAGTGGAGGTGGAGGCGTTCCAGCCAGCCGCGGAGCCGCCGTCTCCCCCTCCCTTGGTCGTGGGCTTCCTCAGCCTGCTCGACGTCCACCACCGCTACAAGGGGCTGGAGGTGCTGCTCCGGGCGCTCGCGGAGATGGCCGAGCTGAAGGGGGACCCTCCGGTCCGGCTGCGGGTGGGAGGGGCGGGGGCGGAGCTGGGGTGGTACCGGCAGCGGGCCGAGGAGCTGGGGGTGGCGGACCGGGTCGAATTCCTCGGCTTTGTCCAAGACCTGAACGCCTTCTACGGCTCCTGCCACGTCTTCGCCCTCCCCTCGACCGACGGACGGCAGGAGGGTTTCGGCCTGGTCCTCCTGGAAGCCATGGCCTGCGGCCGTCCGGTCGTGACCACGCCGATCGTGGGGGTGGCCGGGGACGTCGAGCCCCGGGGCGTGGGCGTCCTGGTCTCCCCGGGCGATCCGGTTGCCCTCGCCAACGCCCTGCGGACCTTCTGGCAGAAGAGGGCTGATCTACCCGCCATGGGCCGGCAAGCCCGGGAGCTGGTCGAGGAGCGCTACGGATGGGAACGGATCACGGAGGAGTATGAGCGGCTCTTTCTTTCGCTTCCAACCAGGCAAGGATAGGCAGATGTAGGGGAGGGGCTTGCCCCCTCCCGGGTGGGAGGAAGCTCCGACGACGAAGCCGTTTCGATTCTCAGACTTCCCCCCGGCCGGGAGGGGGCAAGCCCCTCCCCTACATTTTGGGATGGGGAGCTTCTGACCGGCGGCGGTTCCCCGCTCCCCACAAAGCCAGGATAGGGAGAAGAGCGAGCCCGATCACCGTGCCCCAGGAGGAGCGCACCAGGGAGGTGCGGTCGATCCGGAAGACCACCCGGTGCCGGCCGGGGGGGACCTCCAGGCCGATGCGGTAGAGGTTGGCGGGCACGACCTCCGCGGGCTGACCGTCGATCTCCGCTTCCCAGAGATGGGTCGAGCGCTGGACGACCAGGAATCCCCCTCCCGGCCCGGCCTCCACCTCCAGCTCCATGCGCTCGGGGGCCTCCTTCATCCTGAGGACCCTGCCTCCGGACCGCGGGGTGGTAGAGCCCTCCCCGGGGACAACCGCATCAGTCAGGGCATTGAACCCCGGCTCGCTGAGGGTCTGGTAGGCCGCGTTCAGATGGGGAGCGCGGATCACCCGTCGGGCGAGGAAGGCGAGGGGCGCGTGGTCCACGACTTCATAGATGTAGAGGGTCTGGCCGAAGCTCGGGACTTCCGCCACCAACCGGGCGCGGGGCTGGGGCGGGTCCAGCGGATGGTTCATGAGCAGGCGGTGTACCCCCCAGGCGGCGAGGAGGCGGAGGCGCTTGCCGTCATCCCCCTTGGAGCCCTTGACCGCGCCCTCGGCCATCCGGGCGAGGAAGGTGTCCAGCCCCTCGGCCGAGGAGCTCAGCTCGTAGCGCCGCCCCCGCATCGACCCGGTGAACGGGTAGATCTCGTAGAAGGCCCGGCGCTCCATCCAGTGCGCTCCCGGGTCGGGAAAGTCCCCCTGCTTCAGGGTCGAGGGGCCGAACAGGTAGTTGAAGTCGGCATGGACGACCGGCACCCCGCGGGGGACGTGCTCGAGCGCGGGCGGCGGGGGGCGGCGGTAGGGGAGCACCGCGTCGGTTGGGTAAAGAGGGCGCAGGAGCAGCAGTTGGACCGCGGCGTGGAACGCGAGCAGGAGCGCTCCCCCGAGCACCGGGCGGCGGCGGCCGATCCGGGCAAGGATGGTCAGGACGGCAAGAACCACGAGGGAGATCAGACAGAGCCCCGCCCAGCGCACCCGTTCGTTCGCCACGAAATTCCGGGGGACGAACCCGGACATCCAGGCTTCCGCCGGACCGGGGTTGAAGGAGAGGAAGGCCCAGAGCCCGCCCAGGGCCAGGGTCAGGACGAGGACCGCGAGGGCGAAGCGGCGCCGGGCGCGGACTCTTTCTTCCTCTTCCAGGAAAAGCTTCTGGAACCCGATCCCGCAGAGGAGGGCCGCGCCCACCGCCACCGGCAGCCAGAACTTGACCGGATAGCGGAGCGATCCCCGTCCCGGGAGGCTGAAGAGCCACTCCGCGACCGGGTTGAACCGTCCCAGGGAGAGGAAGAGACCGGCAAGGATGCTCCCCCAGGCCCACCACGCCGCTCTACCCCTGGGTCTGCCCGAGGCGGCGACCAGGGTCAGGGCGAGCAGCCCCGGGTAGAGGGAGAGGTAGTAAGGGGGAAATCCGGTGAAGAAGCGGCTTCCCCAGAACCCTCCCGGGCCGATGAGGTCGGGCCGTCCGAAGACGAACGGGATCAGCCACTCGGCTGCCTGCCGGGGGTCCCAGCTCGCGATGGTGGCGGCTTCGGCGGAGTAGCCCCGATGTCCGCGGAAGGAGAGGGGGAGGATGCGCTGGAACTCGACGAGCTGGGGGAGGGCGAGGAGGACGCCGGCGGCCAAGGCGGCGGCGAGGAGGGCGAGCCAGCCCCATCCGGACCCCTCACCCCCGGCCCCTCTCCCATCCCCTCCCTTCCACCGGGAGAGGGGCGCCACCTCCCCCAGGACGGCGGCCCCCGCCAGCACCGCTGCGAGCAGCGCCATCAGCGGGTCACCCCCCACCAGCAGCAGTCCCCAGAGCACCGCGATCACCGGCGCCATTCCCCTCCGCCCCTGGACGAAGCGCAGGCAGGCAGCTACCAGGGCCGGGGCGAGGGTCACTCCCGCGATCAGGTTGTAGAAGGAGAGGTGCGAGAGGTAGAAGCCGCTCAGGGTCCAGCAGGCGGCGGCGGCCCAGGCGGCTTCCCGGCGGAGCCCGAAGGCTTGGGCCATCCAGAAGAAGGCCAGGGGTGCGAGGAGCAGGTGGAGCCAGAAGTGGGCGTTCAGGGCCCAGAAGGTGGAGCCCTTCAGATAGAGGAGGTTGTCCGGGTAGAAGGGGACCGCGTTCGGGTTCCCGGCCAGGGGCTGGCCCCCGGCCCGGTAGGGGTCGATCAGCGGGAAGTAGCCCGACCGCAGGGCCTCGGCCTGGGTGTGCTTCATCGGGAAGTGGGTGTTGAGCACGTCCCGCAGGTAGAGCGTCTCGGTGCCGCGGACGAGCGGGGCGACCGCCAGGAGCAGGAGCCCTAGGAGGGGGAGGACGTAGAGGAGAAGGAAACGGCTGCGCGGCTCCGGCCGGGGCGCGGGCAGCTCTTCCGCCTCTGGCGGTGATACCGCCGAGGCCTGATTCTCCTCCAGGTTTTCCATCGATCCGGTCTCTTCCCCTGGTACCTCGAAGGTAGCCTTTTGATGTAGGGGAGGGGCTTGTCCCCTCCCGGGTGGGCGGAAGCTCCAAATGAGATCCATCTCTCGGCGAGGGCTTCCCCCGCCCGGGAGGGGACAAGCCCCTCCCCTACATTATCCGCATCTGGCAATCGTGCTGTGAGAGAGTACTAGAATACCGCGCTGTGATCCGTCCGCTGGTCCGTTCGCTCCGGCCCACCCAGTGGGCCAAGAACCTTTTCGTCCTCGCTCCGGCCGTGTTCGGCGGCCTGTTGCTGGACGAGAGGATCGTCGTCCGCGTGGCCCTGGCCCTGGCCGCGTTCTGCTTCGCCTCCAGCTCGGTCTACCTGGTCAACGATCTCCGGGACCGGGAGGAGGACCGCCGGCATCCCCTCAAGCGCCACCGTCCTCTGGCGGCCGGGACTCTCTCGGTGCCGGCCGCGGTGGTCGCCGTCGTGCTCCTGACCGGGGCGGCGGCCATGATCTGCCTGGAGCTCGGCACCCGCTTCGGGCTGATCCTCGGCGGCTATCTTCTCCTGAACCTGCTCTACACCCTCTGGCTCAAGCACATGGTGATCCTGGACGTCATGTGCATCAGCCTGGGCTTCGTGCTGCGGGTGGAGGCCGGGGCCGTGGCGGCCGAGGTGGAGGTGTCGAGCTGGCTGTTCCTCTGCACCATCTTCCTCGCCCTCTTCCTGGCCTTTTCCAAGCGCCGGCACGAGATCACGCTGCTCTCCGGGGCAGCGGCGGGCCAGCGGCGGGTGCTCGACCAGTACAGCCCCGCCTTCCTGGACCAGATGATCAACGTGGTGACGGCCTCGTCGGTCGTCTCCTACGCGCTCTACGCGGTCGCTCCCGAGACGGTGCAGAAGTACGGCACGCACGACCTGATCTACACCATCCCCATGGTGCTCTACGGGATCTTCCGCTATCTCTACCTGATGTACCAGCAGCCGGGTGAGCGCAATCCGACCGAGGCGATTCTCAGAGATCCGCCCTTCCTGATCAACATGGCCCTCTGGGGAGCGGCCGTGGTCTGGATCGTGTACTTCCGGTAGTACCCCGCTGATCATGCGAATCCTCGAGGTCGTGGTCCGCTATCCCCCCTACGTGGGCGGGGTGGAGAACAGCGTCTACCACGTGGCCACCCAGTTGGCGGCGCGGGGTCACGAGGTGCGGGTGGTGTGCGCGGATGAGCCGGAGGGCTCCCCGGCCGAGGTTGAGGGAGTGTCCGTCGTCCGTCTCCCCTGGCGGTTCAAGCTTGCCAATACGAATCTCTGTTTCGGGCTGTGGGAGGCGTTGCGGCGGGAGAAGGCGGACGTGATCCACACCCATGTCCCCACAGTTTTCTTCGCGGAGATGGCCGCAGCAGCAGCCGAGGCGATGGGCATTCCCCTGGTCCTCACCTACCACAACGACCCGGCAGGCGAGGGGATCAAGGGGCTGCTCACCGGCCTCTACAACCGCCTCCGGCTCCCCCGGGTTCTGGAGGCGAGCACCCGGATCGTGACGACGAATCCTCTCCATTCGCCGGTCCTCGATCCGTACGAATCCAAGCTGGTGTGCATTCCCTGGGGGGTGGAGGTGGAGCGCTTCATCCCTGCCGAGGAACCGGAGGGACCGCTGACCGTGGGCTTCCTCAGTCTTCTGGACGCTCACCATCGCTATAAGGGTCTGGATGTGCTGCTGGAGGCGATCGCGGAGATCCCCGAGGTCCGTCTGAAGATAGGAGGACGGGGGGAGGACCGGGAATGGTACCGTCACCAGGCGGAAGAGCTGGGGATCGAGGACCGGGTCGAATTCCTCGGCTTCGTCCCCGACCTGAACTCCTTCTACGCCTCCTGCCACGTATTCGCCCTCCCCTCGACCGACCCTCGAAGAGAGGGCTTCGGCCTGGTCCTCCTGGAAGCCATGGCTTGTGGGCGCCCGGTGATCACGACCCCGATCGTGGGGATCGCCGGGGACGTAGAGCCCCGGGGAGTGGGCGTCCTGGTCCCGCCGAACGATCCTCACGCGCTGGCTTCCGCCCTGATGAGCCTCCGGGAGAATAGGTCCGAGCTGCCCGGGACGGGACGGAGGGCCCGCTTACTCGTGGAGGAGCGCTACACCTGGGAGCGGGTGACGGACGACTACGAGCGGCTGTTCACCGAGCTCGGGCGGACGGTTCGCCCCGATGGGCGGACGATCCGTCCCGGCTCGTGAGACGCTCGCCCAAGCGGGCGGACGGTCCGCCCCGATCCTGGAGCTGTCCGCCCTTCCGGGCGGGCCTTCCGCCCCAGTGGACGAACCATCCGCCCTTTGGGGCGGGCTCTCCGCCCTTCGGGGCGGACCATCCGCCCGACCGGGCAGACTCTTCGCCCCTTGGGGCGGAGCCTCCGCCCGCTGGGACGGACCGTCCGCCCGTTTGGGCGGATCGCCCGCCCTTTTGGGCGAACCGTCCGCCCTTCGGGTCGGACCGTCCGCTCACTCCTTGACGGGCTCCAGCTCGAAGTAGACCTCGTTCGCAGGGAGCATCCAGCAGAAGAAGCGCTCGTAGGCGAGCGGGAAGGCGTTGATCAGGGCGGTCAGTACCCGGCTCGGGATCTCCCTCTTCTCGTTCTTGATCCAGAAGAAGCGGATCTGGCGCTTGCGCAGCCGGAAGCGCAGGTGGGAGTAGAAGTTGTAGACGCCGCCCTCGGTGAAGTAGTCGAAGCTGTGGTACCCGAAGAAGCGCTTGTGGGTGGGGTCGGTATAGGCGCCGAAGAACGAGAGATGGGGGACGTAGATGCGGATGACCGCGCCGGGCTTGCAGATCCGCCGCAGCTCCGCGAGCAGGGGGAAGAGGTCCGCGACGTGCTCCAGGACGTGGGAGGTGAAGACCTCGTCGAAGCTGTCGTCGGCGAAGGGGAGGGGCGTCTCCAGGTTGGCGACGACGTCGATCCCGGGGATCTTGACCAGGTCCAGGTTGACGTAGCCGGGCCGGATGTCCCGTCCGCAGCCGAGGTTGAGCTTTCTCACGGCGGGAGGATAGCAGGAGCGCGTTGGCCATGCCGGGCCTGCTCAAGGATGTGGGGTAGAATCATGGAGACAGTTTGTCTCCCTGGAGATTCTTCATGGCTACCAAAGTGAACCTGGTGCTCGATGACGAGGTCAAAGAAGCGCTGGACAACCTCATCCCGGCAGGAGAGCGCAGCCGGTTCGCCAACGAAACGTTACGAGCTCAGTTGGCCCTGGTGCGGCGACGGCAGGCGATCGAGAAGCTCGAAGCGCTTCGCCGTGTCGGGCCCCATGTCCCGACCGCCGAGATTCTTCTCGCGCTGCGCGATTCTCGAGAGACCGAATGAGCGGTCGCTCTGTGGCAGTCGTGCTCGATGCCTCGGTCATCCTGAAGTGGGTCCTGGACGCTGAGACGGAGCCGGGTCATGCCGCAGCCCAGCGCCTCCTGCAGCGCTGGCAACAGGGGGAACTGGACCTCTTGGTTCCCCCGCTCTGGCTCTACGAGGTCGGCAACATTCTCTGCCTCAAGCGGCGGGAAGACGCCTATGCAGCTCTTGCTGCTCTGTGGGATCTCGGTCTCAGCGAAGTTCCTTTCAGCCGTGGATTGATCCAACGGACCATCCTTCTGGCTCAGAGCCATGGCCTCACCTTCTACGATGCTTCGTATCTCGCAGTCGCCGAAGAAAAGAAAGCGATTCTGGTAACGGCCGACGGCAAGTTCTATCGCCGGTTACCTGCCGGCCTGCCTGTAGAGCTGCTGGAGTGAGGATCCCCGCGTACAGGCCATGGTAAAGTACCCGCACCTGTGAATCCCGGAGCTGCGTCCATGCCTGAGGAGATCGAGGTCTCCGTCGTCATGCCCTGCCTGAACGAGGCGGAGTCGGTGGGGGTGTGCGTGGAGAAGGCCTGGAAGGCGATCGAGGCGATGGGCGTCCCCGGAGAAGTCGTCGTGGTCGACAACGGCTCTACGGACGGCTCTCCCGAGATCGCGGCCCGGGCCGGGGCTCGGGTCATCCACGAGCGGCGGCGGGGGTACGGGTCGGCCTACCTGCGCGGCTTTGCCGAGGCCCGGGGCCGCTTCCTCGTGATGGGTGACTCGGACGACAGCTACGACTTCCTCGACATCCCCAGCTTCATCAAGCCGCTGAAGGAGGGGGGGTACGACATGGTCATCGGCTCGCGCCTCAAGGGGAAGATCCTCCCCGGCGCGATGCCCTGGTCGCACCGCTGGATCGGCAACCCGATCCTCTCCGGCATGCTGCGGCTGCTCTTCCGCACCAGCGTCTCGGACTCGCACTGCGGCATGCGCGCCTTCACCCGCGAGGCGTACGAGCGGATGCGCCTGCAGACCACCGGCATGGAGCTCGCCTCCGAGATGGTGGTCAACTCCCTGCGGGCCAAGCTGAAGATCCACGAGATCCCGATCACCTACCACCCGCGGGTCGGCGAGTCGAAGCTCTCCGGCCTGCGCGACGCGTGGCGGCACGTCCGCTTCATGCTCTTGTTCTCGCCGTCCTACCTCTTCCAGCTCCCGGGGTTCCTCCTGATGATCGTGGGCGGGCTCCTGATGGGGTTGCTCGCGGGCGGACCCCGCGAGATCCTCGGCCGGACGTGGGACTACCACGTGCTGATCTTTGGCGCGGCGGCCCTGATCCTGGGCTACAACCTGATCCTGTTCGACGTCTTCGCCAAGACCTTCTCCATGGGCGCGGGGTTCGCGCGGCCGATGCAGTGGCTGGGCCGCCTGCACCGCTGGTTCTCTCTGGAGCGCGGGCTGATCCTGGGCGGTGCTCTCTTCCTGGCCGGGCTCGGGTTGGAGATCAAGATCCTGCTCGACTGGCTTGCCGCCGGCTCCGGTGCCCTGATGGCCGTGCGCGGGGTGGTGATCGGGATGACCGCCATGGTCATGGGAGCGCAGACCGTGTTTGCCTCGTTCCTGGTCAGCCTGATGCTGATCGAGAGACGGTAGTCCCCCCTTCATGAACGCCCAGGGTGCCCAGGGCGCGCGCCGCTGGCTCCCCTGGCTGGTCGCCGTCGCCATCCTGGCCTTCCTCGTCCGCGAGGTCCGGCTGGACACTCTGCGCGAGGCCCTTCGCCACGGACCCTGGCTGGCTCTGGCGGCGTACATCGTTCTTGAAGTCGTCCTCGCCCTGCCGGCCGATACCTTCGGCACCCGGGAGGCGCTGGCCGCGGCGGGGGTCCGCCGGCCCTGGCGCGAGGTGCTCCTAGCCCGTGGCGCGAGCTATCTCCTGGGGCTGCTCTCCTACGTGGCCGGACAGGGAGGGATGGGCTTCCACCTGGCCCGGACCGGGGTCCCCGTGGGACGGTCGGCCGGTGCCGTGCTCCTTCTGATGATCGCCAACGGGATCGTCCTGGTCCTGCTCGGGGCGGCCGGATTGGGGATCGAATTGGCCCGCGGCGGACTGGAAGGGGCTCCGACGGAGCTTCTCGCCCTGACGGTCGCCGCCGCTTTCTCCGGGACCCTCGCCTATCTTCTGGTCATCGCGATCCGTCCCCGCTGGCTGGAGCGCTACAGTCTCCTCGCGCCGTTGCTCGAGGCGGGAGTCGCGGGGCACCTCCGCGCTATCGCAGCCCGTTTTCCCCACATGCTGCTGCTGGTCGTGCTCCACTGGGGGGCGTTCCGGGTCTGGGGGATCGAGGTTCCCTTTTTCCTTGGACTGGCGCTCAATCCGATCGTCCTGCTGATTGCGGCGCTGCCGGTCACTCCCGGAGGGCTGGGGACGACCCAGGCGCTCCAGGTGCTTTTCTTCGGCCCGTATGCCTCCGCTCCCATCGTGCTGGCCTTCAGCCTGGTGCATCACGTGATCGGGCAGATGGTCCAGGCGGCGGTCGGCTTCGTCTGCCTGGCGATCCTGCGGAGAGAGCCGTGAGCCTCCGCATCCTCCTGCTCTACGACTGCCTCTATCCACGGTCGGTGGGCGGAGTGGAGCACCGGAATTACGAGCTGGCCCGGGCGCTCGCGGCCCGGGGCCACCGGGTGACGCTCGCCGGCTTCGCGGAAGCTCCGTCCGAACCTTTCCCCGGAGTGGAGATCCTGCCGGTCGGTCCTCCCGGCCGCCTGTACACCTCTTCGGGGAAGCGGAGCACCGGGGAGGCCGCGCGGCTCGCCCGGGCCGTCCTCCGCCTGGATCTGGGCCGGTATGATGTGATCGAGACCGCGAACATCCCCTACGCCCATCTGCCACCCCTGGCTTTCCGCTGCCGGCGGGCGGGAAAGCCGCTCGTGGTGACCTGGTACGAGTACTGGGGGAGGTACTGGCGCCAGTACCTGGGTGCCAAGTGGCCGGTCTACGCGGCGATCGAGCGGATGACCGCGCAATTGGGGACCGCCGCCATCTCCTCCAGCCGCCTGACCGCCGAGCGGGTCGGACGCGTGCGGGGGGAGACGGTGCCGGTCGTGCGCATCGGCATCCCCCTGGAGACCATCCGTCAGGCGGTATCCGAAGGGAGCGAAGGAGGAGACGGTCCTCCCCTGGTCTACGCCGGCCGTCTCCTGAAGGAGAAGCGGATCGACCTGCTGTTGGAGGCGGTTGCCCGCCTGAAGAGCAGACCGATTCTCTCCATCTGCGGGGACGGTCCGGACCGCGGACGTCTGGAGGAGATCGCCGCCAGGCTGGGCCTGAACGTCCTCTTCCACGGCCATCTCCCGACGAACGTGGACGTCTGGCGGAAGATCGGCGAGTCGAAGATCGCGGTCCAGCCCTCCTCGCGGGAGGGTTACGGCATGTTCCCGCTGGAGGCCATGGCCGCGGGGCTGCCCGTGGTCTACTGCGAGTCCTCCGAGAGCGCGCTGTCCGAGCTGGTGGAGGACGGGGTGCACGGCCTGAGGACCGCTCCGGACCCGGATGCCCTCGCCGCGGGCCTCGACCGGCTTCTGAAGAACGAGGGGGAGCGCCGCTGGCTCGCGGACAACGCGCGGAGGCACGCGGAGGGGTTCGACTGGGGAGCGGTGGCGGTCGCCACGGAAGCAGTCTTCCTTCAGGCCGTTGCTCTCATACCAGCGCGATGATAGAGAATGCGCCCCATGTTCCTGGTTGACCTCCTCGGCGCGGGACTCACGCTCCTCACCCTGCTCTTCCTCTTCCTGAGCGGCTACCTGCTCGCCCGGATGCTTTTGGGAAGGCGGGCGGAGGAAGACCCCCTCCTCTTCGCCATCACGGCCCTGCTCCTGACCACGGCCGAGGCGGTCCTCCTGGGGCTGCTCCTTGGCGCCCTGGGCCTGCTGCGGACCGACCTCGCCCTGCCGCTCCTGATCGGGATCACCCTCATCCCGCTCCTGAAGGCGCGGCGATCAAACCAGGATCTTTGGAGCCCGGCGCTCATCCTGGGCCGGCGGGCCTGGGACCGCGTCCGGGAGCACCCGGTCCTCTATTTGATCGCCGCCCACGCCGTCTTCGCCGAGGGGCTGCGCGCCCTGCTCCGGCCGCCGCTGTCGTGGGACAGCCTCATGTACCACTTGCTCATCACCGCGACCTGGGTCCAGGAGCAGGCGATCGCGCCCATCTTCGGGATGCACCCGACCTACTTCTACGGGTACCAGCCCGCCAACGGGTCGGTCTGGCTCTGGTGGTGGATGGCGCCGTCGCACAGCGAGCTGTACGCGAACCTCGCCTTCTTCCCCCAGACGTTTCTGCTCGCCCTGGCCGCTGGCGGGGTCGCGCGGGAGCTCGGGGCGCGCCGCCACTGGCCGCTGGCCTCGCTGTTCACCCTGCTCCTGCCGGTGGTGATCCGCTTCACCGCGACCCAGTACGTGGACATCTTCATGGGCGCCGCCTTTGCCGCCGCGGCCTTCTTCGCGCTGCGCTGGATGCGCGAGCCGCGCTGGAGCGACGCGGTTCTCGCAGGCATGGGCATGGGCCTGGCGGCGGGGACCAAGGTCCTGGGCATCCCCTTCGCGCTGGCGCTCGGCCTGGTGGTCCTGCTCGCCCGCGGGAGCTGGGGCCGGCGGGTTCCGCAGCTCGGCGCGGCCCTGCTCGCCCTGGTCCTGCTCGGTGGCTTCTTCTACGCCCGCAACACCCTGGAAGGCGCGGGGCCGCTCGCCGCCCGCTGCGAGGGGACGCCCGGGGCCGCCACGGCTTCGGCGATCCCGACCATCCCGCGCATCAACACGGTCGCCTACATGATCCCCCGGGACCAGCTCACCTGGGACGTCGTCCTGGACGTCTTCCTGGGTGTCCCCCGGCCGGGCTCCGAGGAGATCGGGATCGGTCCGCAGCTCCTGCTGCTCCTGCCGGTGTTCCTGCTGCCGTGGCTCCTCCCAAAGGAGGTCCGGCGCGGGGCGATCCTGGTCTGGAGCCAGGTGGTCATCCATCTGGTGGTCTGGACGGTGGTCCCCTACGCCAGCCACTGGCACGTGTTCGCGAACGTCCGCTACCTCGACGGCATCCTGGCCCTGATGTTCGCCGGGGCCGTGGCCCTGGGCGAGCGCCATCTGCCCGATCCCACGATCCGGGTGCTGGCCCTGCTCTTCTGCATCCAGGACCTTCTCATGCTCCACACGGACATGACGCGGACGGTCCGGCTCGCGCTCGGTCTGGCAGATCTGGGCCTCGTGGTCTGGGCGCTCTCCCCCGGCTTCCGGTCGTTCACCCGGCGGCGCATCCGGGAGATCGCGGTGGCGGGCCTCGCGCTCGTCCTCCTCGCCGCGCCCGCCCTCGCCCGCTACCGGGTGCAGGACCGGTCGCGAGCCTTCCGGATGGAGTACACCACCCACAAGATCTCGGCCTTCCTCTGGGCTCCGGCCTACGGCTGGCTGGACAAGAAAGGGGAGGACGGCACGGTCGCGGTGATCGGCGCGCCGAGCAACTTCTTCATCTATCCGGTCATGGGAACGCGCCTGGAGCGCCGGGCGGTCTACGTCAACGTCAACCGCAAGGACTCGCGCAAGGCTACCGACTACCCCGGCTGCGATCCGCGGGTCGATCCCGATCCCCAGGCCTGGATGGAGAACCTCTACAAGCAGAACGCCCGCTGGGTCTACCTCCACCGCTACCCGCAGCTCGACTTCCCCATGGAACAGGAGTGGATCGACAGCCGGCCGGACCTCTTCAAGCCGCGCTTCCAGAACAACACGAGCCGGGTCTACGAGTTCCTGCCCGTGTCGTCCAGGCGCTGACGCAGCCGCAGACCCGCCGGGTTCTCTGGATCGATCTCCAGCAGCCGCCGGTTCAGCTCGCGAGCTCCTTCGGCATCTCCCTGGCGCAGACGGAGGAGCGCCTTGTTGTGGAGGGCGGAGACGTTCTGCGGGTTCAGGGCGAGAGCCCGGTCGAAGCGGGCTTCCGCCTCCGGGAGCTGCCCCATCGCCAGGTGGACCCCTCCGAGGTTGCTCTGCACGTCGTCGGACCCCGGTTCCAGCTTCTCCGCCCGGGAGTAGAAGCGGAAGGCGGTGAGCCAGTCCCCGCGCCGGGCCGCGTGGTTGCCCAGGTTCAGGCAGGCGAGGAAGTCCCGCGGGTTGAGGATGAACGCCGCCTTGTAATGCTCCCGGGCGGCTTCTGGATTGCCGCGCTCGTCCTCGATCCGTCCCAGGTTGTAGTGCACCAGGTCGAGCCGAGGCTCGAACCCGGCAAGGTGGGGGAGGAGGATGATTACCGGGACGGCGATCAGCTTTCTCCCGGAAAGCCGGGCCAGGGGGACGGCGGCAAGAAGCATCAGCGCCGGTACCGCGGGCAGCCGGTAGCGGGAGAAGAGGAAGAAGACGATCGTCGAGAGCATCCAGCCCAAAGCGAAGAGCAGGGCGGGAGCGAAAGGCCCGGGATTCCGCCGGGGATTCCGCCAAGCCATCCAGAGCCCGATCAAAGCAAGCAGCGTCACGGCGCCGAATTCGACCGGAGCGGCCCAGCGCAGGGCAGGGGAGCGCCAGCGGACCCAGTAGTAGTCGACCGCGTCCGGCCATTCGTACCAGTTCCAGAACATCCCGAGCTTGCGCACCTGCAGGCGCAGGAAGCCGCCGGGGTGGTCCCCGGCCCAGGCCAGTGCCTTGCCCATCCAGAAGGACGACACTTCCGACGGGGTCAGCTCCCGCCCGAGCTCGCGCTCCGCGACCCGCACCGGCTCCCTCCGCTCCAGGGCCGGGATCTGCTTGCCCGGCACGATCGGCCGGTAGGTGCCGTCCGCGTCCGGGTTGTTGCCGATGTAGAAGTTGACGCCCCCCTGGAACGTTGTGGGAAGGAAATCGCCCCCCACAATCCCGTTCCGAATCGCGACGGGTAGCAAGGCGAGAACCAGGCCTCCGGCCAGGGCGGCGCTCCGCCGAAGGAAACCCTTCCCGGCCGCCAGAGGGAGCAGAAACGGAACGAGGAGCAGCGCGTTCTCTCGCAACAGGGCGAGCACCCCCAGGAGCAGCCCCGCTGCGAGCCAGTGCCGGCGCGTGGCCAATGCCCAGAGCAGGAAGCAGGTCACGGAGACGGCCAGGGACTCCTTCAGGAGGTGGACGTCATGAAAGACGAAAGGACCGTAGAACGCTGCCAGTCCTGCGGCAGCGAGCCCCGCCCGCTCGCCTCCCATCTCCCGTCCCGCGCGGTACAAGGCCCAGCACCCCGCCACGGCCAGACCGATCTGCGCCAGGTAGACCGCATCAAGGCTCCGCCCGAAGATCTTGTAGAGGATCGCGAGGAGGTAGGGATAGAGAGGGGCCTGGAAGAAGACCTGCGATCCCAGCCAATCCCCGGCGGCGATCCCCTGAGCCCAGCGGTCGTACTCCTGGCTATCCATGGCGAGCCAGGCGAAGAAAGGCTCGCCGCGCACCGCCCACCAGTGGGCGAGGCGGACGGCGAGTCCGGCCGTCAGAAGGAGCAGCAGGAACCGGCGCTTTCCCTGCGTCTGGGCCGGGGTCTGGGCGTCCATGGGCGGCGGCTACTCTGGCATAGATTCGGTGCTACCATACGCCTCGATCCATATCCACGTTCTCAAGAGGAGCATCATGGCCACCGTCGAGTTCACGGGGAACTACGAAGATCTTTCGACCGACAGGGGTTATCAGTTCAAGTTCTACTGCGAAAAGTGCGGGAATGGCTACATGTCCACCTTCCAGTCCTCCAAGATGGGCATGGCCGCGTCGGCCGCCCAGGTCGCCGGCAACCTGTTCGGGGGACTGTTCGGGAAGGCCGCCGACACCGCGTACGAGATCCAGCGGGCGGTGGGAGGCCCGGCGCACGACGCCGCCCTGCGCGAGGCCGTGACCGAGATCCGGCCGATGTTCAAGCAGTGCACCCGCTGCGGCCAGTACGTCTGCGAGCCGATCTGCTTCAACCGGAAGGCGCAGCTCTGCGAGAGGTGCGCCCCGGACATGGACGAGGAGATCGCCGCCGCTCAAGCCGAAGCTGCCCGGGAGCAGGCCTTCGAAAAGGCCCGCGAGGTCAACTGGATGAAGGACCGCGACCTGGGGACGGTCACCGGGGTATCCTGCCGCTCCTGCGGCGCGAAGGTGGGCAGCGCCAAGTTCTGCCCCGAGTGCGGCACCCCGACCTCGGCCAAGCGGAGCTGCGGAGACTGCGGCGTCGAAGTCGAGGGGAGCCCCAAGTTCTGTCCCGAGTGCGGGTCGAAGTTCTAGGTTCTAGGCCCGCCCGTCGCCGAACTCCTCGAAACCTCCTGCGTAGTAAAGACGGAGGGTACAGTCAGATGACTTCCAGCCTCGAAGTGAGAGACGTCCGGAAGAGCTACGGCAAGTTCGTGGCCGTGGACGGCGTCTCGTTCGCGGTACCCGAGACGGGCACCATCTTCGGTCTGCTCGGGCCGAACGGCGCCGGCAAGACGACCACCATCCGCATGATCATGGACATCATCGCCCCCGACTCGGGCGAGGTGTTCCTGTTCGGCCGGCCCCGCGGCCCCGCGGAGCTGCACCGCGTCGGCTATCTCCCCGAGGAGCGCGGCCTCTACCCCAAGATGAACGTCGTCGACCAGCTCCTCTTCCTCGGCGAGATCCACGGCCGCAAGCGGCGGGACCTCCTCCCTGCCATCCATCGCTGGCTGGAGCGGGTCGACCTCGCCCAGTGGAAGAAGTCGAAGGTCGAGGAGCTGTCCAAGGGCATGCAGCAGAAGGTGCAGCTCATCGGCACGCTCCTCCACGAGCCGGAGCTGTTGATCCTCGACGAGCCCTTCTCCGGGCTCGATCCGATCAACCAGGAGCTGTTCCGCGAGCTGTTCCAGGAGCACCGGAGACAGGGCCGGACAGTGATCCTCTCCACCCACGGCATGGAGCTGGCCGAGCGGATGTGCGACCACATCGGCCTGATCTCTCGCGGCAAGGTGATCCTCACCGGCGGCCTGCGCGAGATCAAGCGGCAGGTGGGCGGCAACGCCTACCGCCTGGTCGCCGAGGGGGACCTCGACCGCGTCCAGGAGCTCCCCGGGGTGGAGCAGGCCGTGGTCCAGGACGGCGTGGTCAAGCTCCTCCTGCGGCCCGATGCCGAGGGTCCCGAGACCCTGCGGCGCATGGTCGAGTTCCTGAGAGTCCACGAGTTCCGCTCCGAAGAGCCGGAGCTGGAGCAGATCTTCCTGAAGGCGGTGCGGGATGCGGCTTGACAACATTCAGATCATCGCCCGGCGCGAGTACCTGCAGCGCATCCGGAGCAAGGGATTCTGGATCGGCACGGTGATCTTTCCCCTGTTCGCCGTGGCCATGACCATCCTCCCCTCCGTCCTCCTGATGCGCTCCGGGACCACCCACAAGGTCGTGGTCGTCGACGACACCGGCCGCGTCGCCGCCAATCTCAGCGCGAAGCGGCCGAAGACCGCCCCCCCGGAGCCCAGGGAGACGGTGCGGCTCTCCAAGGTCGACTTCATCCGGGAGGTGCCGCAGCCGGACCCCAAGGCCCAGGAGGCCGCGCTGGACAGGAGGGTCGTGGACAAGGAGATCGACGCCTGGATCCGGATCACCCCCGAGGTGCTCACCGGCAAGCCGGTCGAGTACCACGGCCGGAGCACCTCCAACTTCATGACCCAGGACATCCTCGAGGACCGCCTCACCGAGGCCGTGCGGCGGGTGCGCCTGACCGACGCCGGCTTCGATCCGGACAAGGTCGGCGAGCTCTCGGCCCAGGTCCCCCTGCGCACGATCCGGGTGTCCAAGGAGGGGAGCCGCGCCGAGGGCGGGGCCGGCGGCTTCCTCTTCGCCTACATCCTCTTCTTCATGCTCTTCCTCTCGCTGCTCATCTGGGGCCAGCAGGTGATGAACGGCATCCTGGAGGAGAAGGGGAGCCGCGCCGTCGAGGTGATCATCTCGACGGTCAAGCCTTTCGAGCTGATGATGGGCAAGCTCTCCGGCATCTGCCTGGTGGGCCTGACCCAGTTCGGGATCTGGATCCTCACCATGGTCGTCCTGAGCGCTCCGGGGGTCGTCGGCGCCTTCGGCTCCATGCCGGACGATCTCCAGATCCCGGTGCTCAACCCGCTCGCGGCGATCCAGTTCGTCCTCTTCTTCATCCTGGGCTTCTTCGTCTACGCGAGCTTCTACGCGGCCCTCGGCGCGGCTTTCAACAGTCTCCAGGAGGCGCAGCAGGTGGCCGGCACGATGGGCATCATCTTCGCCGTCCCGGCGATGCTGATGCCGATGATCATCAACGCCCCGAGCTCGACACTCGCGGTGGTATCGTCCCTGATCCCCCTCTTCACGCCGGTGCTGATGCCGCTGCGGATCGTCACCGAGATGCCGCCGGCCTGGCAGATCCTGGCCTCCTACGCCCTGACGGGGGGCTTCCTGGTGATGATGGTCTGGTTCTGCGGCCGCATCTATCGCGTCGGCATCCTCATGTACGGCAAGAAGCCGACCATCCCCGAGCTCGTGCGCTGGGTGCGGTACTCGTGACACACTAACCCGGTGTACACGCGTCCGACCACCCGGTCCACCCTGGGAGGAGGAGGAGGGGGGCTCAGCGGGCCGTTCCCGCCCGACCTCCTCATCCTCGCCGGCGTGCTCCTGCTGTCGGTCACGCTGAGCGCCTTCGAATCCACCCGGTTCATCCCCCAGCTCCTGACGATCACGCCCCTTGTCTGGCAGAGCCTGTTCCTCTGGCAGGTCGTCACCTATCCGTTCATCGAGACCGGCGGGCCGAGCCTCTGGTTCATCCTCACCCTTGTCATGCTCTTCCTCTGGGGGCGGGACGTCTACTGGGGGCTGGGGCGGCGCCACTTCTGGCGCCTCCTGCTCTTCGCCGGCATCGGCGCCGGAATCATCGCCGCCCTGGTCGACCTGGCGCTGACCCTGTCCGGCTGGATCGCGCCGAACCGGCTCGTGATGATGCAGGGCTGGACCCTGCTCGCGATCCTGCTCGCGGCCTGGGCGCGGGCCCACCGCGGAGCCACGATCCTGTTCATGTTCATCCTGCCCATCCAGGCGGAGTACTACGTGATCCTGGAGCTGCTGCTGGCGTTCCTGGGATTCCTGGGCACGCGCGACGTGGCCGGCTTTGTGGGGATCTGCACCGCGATCGGGTTGGGGTGGTACTACGTGGACCGGAGCGGACGGATCGGCCTGCGGAAGAAGGATCTGCGGGAGTACCGGCTGCGGATGGAGCGCTGGTGGATCCAGCAGAAGCTGAACCGCGCCAAGAAGAAGCGCGGCTTCCGCGTCATCCCGGGCGACAAGCCCGGAGCACCGGACCGGGGACCCCGCAAAGGCCCCTGGGTCAACTAGGCGATCCCCTTACCTCCCCGCGGGCCTGGGCCGTGATCTCGTACGAGCGAAGGCGGGCGGCATGGTCGAAGATCTGGGACGTGACGATGAGCTCGTCGGTCCCGGTGCGCGAGATGAAGGCCTCCAGCCCGCTCCGGACCGCCTCCCGAGGCCCGACGACCGAGCACTCCAGAGCCTGCTCGAGCATCGACCGTTCCACCGGTGCCAGGTCGAGGTCGTCCACCGGCGGCGGCAAGGGAACCGGCCGGCCGCGGCGCAACTGCACGAACGCCTGCTGCAGCGAGGTCATCAGCCACCGGGCCTCCTGCTCGGTATCGGCCGCGAAGACATTGATGCCCAACATGAGGTACGGCCGGGCGAGCTGCTGCGAAGGGCGGAACTTGCTGCGGTAGACCTCGATCGCCTCCATCATCTGTGCCGGCGCGAAGTGCGAGGCGAAGGCGTAGGGGAGACCGAGCAGGGCGGCGAGCTGCGCGCCGAAGAGGCTGGAGCCCAGGATCCAGACCGGCACGTTCAACCCGGAACCGGGCACGGCCTGGACCGGCTGTCCGGGCTCGGGACGGCGGAAGTATGCCATGAGCTCGAGGACGTCCTGAGGGAAGGCCTCGGCGGCGTCGCCCGCCAGGTTGCGCCGGAGGGCGCGCGCGGTGAGCGGGTCCGTTCCCGGAGCACGTCCCACGGCAAGATCGATGCGGCCTGGAAAGAGCGCCTCCAGCGTGCCGAACTGCTCGGCGATCACCAGCGGCGAATGATTCGGCAACATGATCCCGCCCGCGCCCACCCGGATCGTCGAGGTGCCGCCGGCCACGTGCCCAATTACAACTGACGTCGCAGCGCTGGCGATGCCCGGCATGTTGTGGTGCTCGGCCAGCCAGTAGCGGTGAAACCCCCACCGCTCCGCGTGCCGGGCAAGGTCGAGCGTGTTGCGGAGGGCCTGCGAGGCATCGCTGCCCTGGACGATCGGACTGAGATCGAGAACCGAAAGAGGAATCACGTCAGGAACTGGAGAGGAGCTGAGGGGAAGGTTGGTAGACCAATTGCGTCTCGGTTGGAAATCCATCATCGCTTGGCTGCGGGCCGTCAGGGCTTGGAGCCAGCCAGCCGGGGCGGAGAGTCATCAGCGCCCATGACGCCCTGGTCAGGCGGCAAGCCAGTTTTCAATCGATAGCTCTGGCACGCGGGCGAATTCATCGACGTTGTCGGTCACCAGGATCAGATCGAGCGCCAACGTATGGGCCGCGATCAGCAAGTCGTTCGAGTCGATAGGTTGGCCTTTCCGACTGAGGTGTGCCCGGATCTCGGCATAGTGCCGATCCGCCTCACGGTCCAGCGGCAACACATTGAAGCTTGCGAGCAACTGGTCGATACGGATCGAGAGCTCGGAGGAACCTTTCTTCGCCGCGCCAAAACGGAGCTCGCAGGCAACTATGATGCTCGTACATACAACGGGCTCACCTACGACGGCGAACCTTCGGGCCACTTTCCCACCGGGGTGCCGGATCAGGTCCGACAGGCTATTGGAATCGAGCAGGTAACGAAAGTCGCCCATCTCACAGATCCACGTCATCCGCCGGCGGAGGGTCTTCGATCTCGGGGAAGTCCTCGTCGAGAGGCTCCCAAGAGGCCAGAAGCTCCAGCACGGACGGTCTCCGAACCGGCTCTACAACCAGACGATTCCCTTCTTTGCGAAGCAGAGCCTCATTGCCGGGCAGCTCCAGGTCGCGCGGAATTCGCAACGCCTGGTTCCGCCCGTTCCGAAACAACCGCACGATTCGTTCGGTCTGCACGACGTCCTCCCGGCCGCCAGAGCGGCCTATGTCGCGGCCTATGCTAACACGGGTTCTGAGGACTTAGCGTGGGGCTCCCGCCAAGCTCACCGCAATCCCTCTCTGCGCTTCGCCTTTGCCCAGTCGTCGTCACGAGCGTTCATCGGTGCGCACCCGACGCGGGCGCCGTCCAGCCGGCACCCGAGAGCCAATTGAGATCGACTTGCCAGGCGTGCCGGGCCGCTACTTCGCGAGCAAACAGGGTCTTCGTCTTCTCCAGTACCAACGTATACGGCGAGCCCGAGCGGCGAGTCTGGTGGCGAACGGGAAGCTCGTGCTGGTCGATCCTCTGGTGCACGTGCTGGCGGCCCGCCTTGGCGAGAGGCCACTCGAGCTGCCGCTGCGCTGGATCGGAGAGGAACGTGCCGAGCCTGTGACATAGGGCACAGTCACACCCCGAGGGCAAGCCGATCGACCAGTCATCGGGTTGGCGTGGCGCTGTCGCAAGACGCGCCGCGATTTCCACGGCACAGAAACGGCCGATGGCATCGAGGCCGAGCGTCACGCGTCGCTCGGATTTCACGCTCTTGGCCGCGACCCGCAGCAAGTGCATGAGGCAGGGCACGAGCACCGTGTTCTCGTCGCCGCAGAGGTAGCCGATCGCCCGCGCGATTGGGCCCTCGCATCGCATGGCCCCTGTGGGAGATGCCCGAGCGGTGTCCTCTTCGACGATCGCAGCACCGCCGAGCCAGCCGAGGATAGGGCGCGCGAGCGCTACGAGCGCGCGCTCGCGCTGGCTCGGTGGCAGCAGAATGCGACGACCCGCGATCTCACCTTGGAGGGCTCCCCACCCCTCCTTGACGAGCAAGCGCGCGGCCGTCGCGCCTCCAGGGCACCGAGCGGCGCTGCAGCCTGCACACAAGGCGCGCAGCGCGGTGAGCCAGGCGAGCACATCGCGAGATCCAGCGCGCATGCCCCACTCGGGTCGCGCCCAGCCGCCGAGCAGGAGTCGCCCCCACTCCTCGCCGTAGCGGTCGAGCAGGGCCGCAAAGTAGCGAGCCGCTCGCGGAGTGACAACCGTCAGATGGAAGGGCCGTAGGAGCGCTGCCGCCAGATCCTGCGATTCGAGAGCAGCGGCAACCTGCAACACCTGGGCGAACAGCGCGGGTCGATCCGCGCGAGCCACAACCTCGCTCCAGAACGGCAGTAAGGAAGCCGCGAGCTTGCGGCTCTCCTGCAGCTCGCCAGCGCGCAGCCTCGCGACCAGCGCCTCCAAAGCCCAGCGTGGCGACGCCTCGGCGCGCACAGCAAACGAACGCTCGCGCGGCCAGAGGACAATCGCGGCGCGCCGGTACCAGCGGTCCATGGTGTTGCCGTAGTTGCCCATGTACCCTTCGTACTCGGCGGCGTATGGCGTGAGCGCCGACGACGGCGTGCTGGCGCAGATCTCGTGGGCTTCGACCGCGGTGAGGATCGGCGCGGAGGCACCGCCCCGCGGGTCGATCCAACGCTCCAGGGTCACGCTTGAGTCGATGAGTTCGCCGACGAGGTAGGCATCCGGATCGTCTGCCAGCGGCTCGTCCTCCGTCAGCCAGTCGTCGTCCTCGTCGCGCTGCCAGCGCCGACGCTCGTGCCAAGGCGGCTCCCACGGCTCTTCGCACTCACGTGTCTCGTGCATCGTGGCGAGCCCGAGCGCGAGCTCGCAGTCGGTGCGCTCCGACGCGGCACGCAGCGCCGCCGCCCGGTGGACATCGTGACCCTTGAGCCGCCCCCAGCCGAGTCCGCGTTGCGTGTACTCGTGGTCGAGCAGGTAGACCAGCCGGCTCGGTGGCTCGCGTGGCGGCGCGTTCCTGGGCACGTACGGAGATGCCGGCAGCGGTGTGGTGAAGTGCTCTCGCAGCTGCGAAGCGAGGCCGTCAACGACCGCGGGCGCCAGGGTAACGGCGCCCGTCGCCTCGCCCTGGAGCAGCAGGTCGTACGTCAACACGATGCGGTAACCGGTCCGCACCGGACGGACCTCGTGGCGGCAGTCGGCGTAGAAGGCGATGAACGAGAGCGGCTGCGTCGTGGCCCGGTAGGTGACCCTCTCACCGTGGTGTTCGATGACGATAGCGCCGCCGGTGAACCGAGAGGGCAGGGTCACGACCAGCGTGCCGACCATTTCCTCCTTCCTTTCCGAGTCCTGGTGCTGCTTGAAGAACTGACCTGGCCCGTAGATCAAAAAGCTGTGAAGTTCAGCGCCGAATCGCTGCCCGGGAGCCAGACCGAGATCGGATCCGAGCGCGTCGAGCATGGGCCGGAGCGTGCGATTCCAGCAGCGGCGGTCGATCTTGACCCGGCCAGCCGGGATCTCCCCCGTGTCGCGCACCCGCCGATCGAGCAAGGTCTGCTCGCGCCGCCCGTAGCGAGCCGGGCGCGCCTTTCGGAGGAGGATCTGCGCCTGATCGCGCTGGATTGGGAAGTGGAGCGGCCCGACGCCCGCGACGGCAAGAACGAGATCGTCGGCCGGGGCCGTCCGCCGGGAGGCAAACGAACCGGCTCCGATCCCTGCCAGCAAACTGGCAATCTGCTCGCGCGCCGTCGAGGTCATCGGGCACGTTCTCGCAAGTGCATGAGCTCCTTCCTCTCTGCAAGACAACGAAGTGCCTCCTCGTCATACTCCACAGTCCGCTCCCGGATCTCCTCCGCCCAGGCGACCGGCGCCTCGCCGCCGGGACATGGTCTCCATGAGGAGATAGGACCCTATTGCGGGCGAGGTTGGCCGCCACTGGAGCCTCGAAGAAGAACCAGGCGTGAGCGCCCTTGCCTTGCTTGACGGAGTCCATTGAGGCTTGAAGCGCGTAATCACGCGTCCTGCGCGGCATGTCCAGTATGCCTAACGGTAAATCATACCGCAAGACGGTGTTACCGCTCGGCTGCAGGAGGTACCAGCTAGAAGCGCAGATCAGGCCGTCTCAGAGAGAATCAGGGCTTCCTGTGACGGGGGTGGGGTTCGGCTCGGAAGAGGTGGGAGGAGAACGCTGGTAGAGCAACTCCGTGTGAATTGGAACTCCGTCATCGCTTGGCTGCGCGAGGTTCTGGCCTGGGGCCCGCTGGCCGGGGCAGAGATTCATCAGCGCCTATAATGGGCAATGAGTTCCCGGACTGCCAGCACGAGCTCGGTGGGGATCTTCATGACCGTCTGGGTCTGGTCGTCGAGGGCGGCTTCATCCTCGGCGACCGCATCAGCCTCGGTCTGCTCTTCATAGTGAGCCAGGACCCGCTCCTCGTCCCGGCCGAGGAAAATCTGCCCTGCTTCACTTTCGCGTCCTTCGGCGGAGTAGGCCGCCAGCGGCTTGCAGACTAGATCATCCGCTGTTATGACGAACATGCTCTGGGGAATCGGGTCGGGAACATAGACGACCCTCAAGTGCGTCCGGTCTCCGTCTGCCCTACGGCAATCCGGGCACCATTTTCTCCGAGACGGTCCTCCCCCGGCCGACGGAGCACGTCCTCCACCTCCTCCTCGCTCACGTTGGGCTATAGATGTGGGGCTCCCATTCCGGATCAACGTAAAAGCGGATCTCCAATCCACGATTCTACGGCATCGGAGGAAGAGACAGCGGGCAGGCACTAAGAGAAGAAGGCTGGTAGATCCCGGTGCCACTGGTTCGAGCACTGCTACACGTCTGCCGCCCTCTCGGCCTTCGCGCGCTTGGAGAAATTCTTGCGGCGTCTGAACTCCTTTAGGCGCCAGGAGGTTGCGGCTTGAGGATTCCGAGGCGAAGGCGACCCACCGATTCGAGCTGAAAGTCTTGAATGCCGGAGATGATCCATGAGTGATGGGCCGATCATGGTTGATTCATGAAAGTCTTCCGTTATGATTTAAATTTATTGGCGCGAGAGAACCTCGCCCGGGGACAGGCAAGCGGGACTGCGGCCTGTAACGACTCAGGGGAGATGAACGCCAAAAGGAAGATGGCACTTCTCGTAGCGAGCGGAGTTATGCCGTGATTCGTATCCTCATCGCCACCGGAATTCGCCTCTACCGGGAAGGCTTGGCCGAGATGCTGGGCCGTTACGAGGATCTCGAGGTGGTGGGCACGGCCAGCTCCTGTCCGGAGACGATGGAGCGCGCCGGTGAGCTTCAACCCGCCGTCCTGCTCCTGGACATGACCCTGCCCGAGGCGTTGCGGACGATGACGGCGGTGGCCGAAAAGCGGCCGCAGACCTCGATCCTGGCCCTCGCCCTGGCGGAGTCGGAGACACGGGTCCTCGCCTGCGCCGAGGCCGGAGCGGCCGGGTTCGTGCCGCGCGAGGCCTCGGTCGAGGAGCTGGTCGCCGCGGTGCGCGACTCCGTGCGCGGCGAGATGCGCTGCTCGCCGCGCATGGCGCACTGCCTGATGCGCCGCGTCCGCGCCCTCGCGGGCTCGCGGCAGACAGCTTGGTCCGCGCCGCGGCCGCATGTCGAGCTGACGCCGCGCCAGCGCCAGATCGTCGAGATGATCGACAGCGGCCTCTCCAACAAGGAGATCGCGCGCGCGCTGGTCATCGAGGTCTCGACGGTCAAGAACCACGTCCACAACATCCTCGAAAAGCTGCAGGTCCGCCGCCGCGCCCAAGCGGCCGCCGTGCTCCGCTCCATCCGCGCCCGGCTGTAGCAGACCGTCCCACCCCTCGGGTATCCCGGGGCGCGAGAGCTGCGCCTTGAGCCGGAGGATCTAGATCCACGGGTCCCCGCGGCCGCGGCCAGGATCTATCTCCAGGACTGATCCCTTTCCGATCCGAAGGCACATTCCCCCGCGGCGGGAGCGCTGTCAGCATGGCTCCCGTACCGGACGCTCCCACTTCGATGACGCAAACCACGTGTCCACCCCAAGCCCGATCGGCAGCCCGCGATGATGCCACTGCGCGTGCTGATCGCCGGCCTGCCGCGATCGCTCCTGCGCGAGCTGATCATCCTCGCAGCGGCGTCGCGCTCCGGGCTGGCGGCGCTGACGAGCGACGCTCAGCCGGAGCGCCTGCCGGAAGCCGCGGCCGAGGCCGGGGCCGACGTGGTGATCTTCGAGCTCGCGGAGAGCGACCTCCCGGCATCCTTCAGGCAGCTCCTCGCGCGGTGCCCCTCGGTAATCGCCGTGAGCCTTCTCGGCGACGGCAGGAGGGCGGTCGTCTGCCTCCCCGACGTGGGCATCGAGCAACTCCTCGACACGATCCGGGCGGCGGCCCGGCCTCCGCGAACCTGACGAGAGGAAGGTGATCATGAGCTCTCTGCTCCACCCCGGCGTCTACGTGCAGGAGATCCCGAGCGGCTCCCGCTCGATCGAAGGCGCTCCCACCAGCACCACGATCTTCGTCGGCGAGACCGAGCGCGGGCCGATCGGCCCCACACGAATCCGCGGCAAGAGCGAGTACGAGCGGATCTTCGGCGGCTTTCTCCGCCTCCGCGGCGCCGTGCCCGCGCCGGCGCCGCTCCTGATGCCGCACGCCGTCGCCGGCTTCTTCGACAACGGCGGCGGCCAGGCCTACGTGCTGCGGGCGATGAACGACTACGACATCGCCGTCGCCGCGACGCGCCCGGCAGTGGCACCCGACGAGCTCGGCGTCGCTGCCTCCTCGCCGGGCATCTGGGGCAACGGCGTCTCGGTGACCTTCGCAGCCTCGAGCGACGGCGACCCCGACCGCTTCCGCATCGCCGTCTTCTATACCGAGCCCGTAATGCCGCCCGCCGTCCCCACCCCCCGGCTCGTGGAGGACTGGGACCGCCTTTCGATCGACCCGCCCGACGAGAGCTTCGTGCTCGACGTGCTGCGGCGGAGCAATTACATCCGCGGCACGGTGCAGACGCCGCCGCTCGCCGCCGCGCCTGCCGCGGACGTGGTGCTCGCGCCGCCGCCGCCGCCCACCGAGGCGCAGCTCCTGGCCGCGACCGTGCTGCTCACCGGCGGCACCGGTGGCGACCTCGATCTCGCCACCACCCCCGGCTATGTCGATCTGCTCGCCGAGCGCCTCGCCGAGATCAACGACGCGGCGCTCATCGTGGCCGTCAACGACCGCATGATGCCTACCCATCCTGCCCCCTTTGGCGACAACGACTACGTCCTCCACGGCAACGCCTTCATCACCTATGTCCTCGCCCGCCCGCTCCAGGACCTCTTCTTCGTCGCCGACCTGCCGCGCCTGACCGTGGGCTTCCCCGGCGGCACCGCGGTCGACCAGGCGGTCAACCACGCGCGCGGCAGCGGCGGCGCGACGCAGACCACGGCGAGCAACTACAACGCCGTCTACTGGCCGCACGTGATGGTGAGCGACCCGGTGGGGGCCGGCGCCAACCCGACCGTGGTCATCCCGCCCGCCGGGCACGTCGCCGGCCTCTACGCCCGCACCGACGCGCGGCGCGGCGTGTGGAAGGCGCCGGCCGGCGTCGACGCCGTGATCGGTGGCATCCGCGCGCTGGACTTCAACGTGCTCGACACCCACCAGGACAACCTGAACCCGAACGCGGTCAACGCGCTGCGCCAGATCCCGGCAGCCGGCCTGACGGTCTGGGGGACGCGCACCCGGCAGCCGAACAGCGAGTGGCGCTACGTGCCGGTGCGCCGCACGGCGATCTTCCTGCGCAAGAGCATCTACGAGGGGATCCAGTGGGCGGTGTTCGAGCCCAACGGCACGGACCTCTGGGCCAGCCTGCGGGCGACGGTCGGCGCTTTCATGGAGACCCAGTTCAGGAACGGCGCCTTCTTCGGCACGACCTCGCGCGAGGGCTACTTCGTCAAGTGCGACGCCGAGACCACGACCGAGATCGACCGCGCCGCCGGCATCGTCAACATCCTCGTCGGCTTCGCGCCGCTGCGGCCGGCGGAGTTCGTGGTGGTGAAGCTCAGCCAGAAGGTGAACCAGCAGGGAAGCTAGCGCAGAGGCTGCGCTGCCTCCATAGGAGCCCGACATGGCCCAGTTCTCGACCAACAGCCACCGCATCGACCCCTACAAGAACTTCAAGTTCAGGGTCAAGTGGGACAACCGCCCCGTCGCCGGCCTCTCCAAGATGTCGGCGCTCAAGCGCACCACCGAGGTCATCGAGTGGCGCGAGGCGGGAGGCCCGTCGATCGTGCGCAAGCTCCCCGGGCGCACCAAGTGCGAGCCGATCACCCTGGAGGCCGGGCTCACCCACGACACGCAGTTCATGGAGTGGGCGAACCAGGTGAACCATCCACAGGGGGACGGCGGCGTCTCGCTCAAGAACTACCGCAAGGAGGTTATCGTCTCCGTCTTCAACCTGCAGGGCGGCGAGGTGATGGCATTCAAGCTCAAGCGCGCCTGGGTGAGCGAGTTCCAGGCGCTGCCCGAGATGGACGCCAACGCCAACGCGGTCGCCATCCAGATGCTGAAGCTGGAGTACGAAGGCTTCGAGATCGACGGCGACGTCCAGGAGCCGGCGGAGAGCTAGTCCCATGCGCCCGGCGCCATCGATCCGCGAGCGCGTCCTCAGCCCCTTCCATGCCGCCGAGCCGCCCGCGCCGAAGCGGGCGGGCGCGGCCGGCCTGCCGCCCGAACTCGCGCTGCGCGAGATGACCGGCTACGAGGAGGAGGTCCTCGAGGCGCGCCTCGAGGACTCCAACACCGCGGCGCTCTGCAACGAGATCCTGGCGCGCTGCCTGGTGCCGCCCGGCAGGGACCCCGCGGCGGCGCGCGAGACGGTGCGCGCCCTGCCGGTCGCCCGCCGCGACGCGCTGCTGATCGAGCTCCGCCGACGTTCTCTGGGCAGCGCCATCTCCACCCGGGTGCCGTGCCCGCGCTGCGCGGAGGTCAACGAGGTGGAGTTCGACCTCGGCGAGCTGCGGATCGAGACCGCCGACGCCGAGATCCCGGACACGGTCGAATGCCCGCTCGGCGACGGCCGCCTGGCCGGGCTGCGCCTCCCCAACGCCGGCGACCAGGCGGATCTCCTCGACGCCGGCCTGTCCTCGATGGCCGAGCGCCGGACCTGGCTCCTCGCCCGCGTCCTGCTGCGGCTGGGCGACGAGCAGGGCCCGTTCCCGGAGGACGCCGTGCGCGCGCTCCCCATGCGCGTGCGCCGGGCGCTCGAAGAGGCGCTGGAGGCCGCGGTCCCCGATCTGGACCTGGGGCTCGCGGTCCGCTGCCACGCCTGCGGCCACGCCTTCGGCGCTCCTTTCGACGCCGCCGGTTTTTTTTTGTCGAGTGGAGGGGACGGGTGGTGAGGCTCCTGCGCGAGGTCCACGAGCTGGCGCTCCGCTATCACTGGAGCGAGCGGCAGATCCTGGGGCTCGCGCTGCGCCGCCGCCGGGCCTACCTGCAGCTCATGGAAGAGGATCGCGACCGGGCGCTGGCGCGCAGCCTGGCGGGGGAGCGCTGACGTGAAGGAGGGCGCCGGCCTCTCCCGCCTGCTCGCGGGGCCGCTGCGTCCGGCGCCGGGCGGCGGCGAGCGCCACGGCAGGTCCGAGGGCGGGGAACGCGCGGGGGCGCCTCTCTCCGCTCCGGAAGGAGCCCGGCAGGACGCGGGGGACGGGTCCGTGAAGCTGCTCCAAGGACGCGCGCCGGCGGGAGAGGAGTCCGAGGCGCGGCCGCAGACGGTCGCGGAGGGGCGGCCCGAAGCGGTCCCCGGCAGGAGACCCGCGGAGCCCGCCGTGCGGCGGACCCCGTCCTGGCAGGCCCCCCCGCTCGCGGCGCGGGGAGGAGAGCGGCTGCCGGAGCTCTCCCCCGCCGTTCCGCCGTTGCCCCGGGAGACCCGGCCGGAGGCGCCCCGTCCCGAGGAGCCGCAGGCGCCGCCCCGGGCCCGCGTTTCGCCGCCTGGTCCGGACCGGCGGCCGGCACCCGAGATGCCGGCACCGGCGGAGCCCGCAGCGGCGCCTCCTCTGCGCCGGGCGGAGACCCCGCGGCCCGTCGCGAGCCGGCACAAGGAGCCGCGCGGCGAGGCCGAGGCGGACGCTCCAGCCGCTGAAGCGAGCCGGCCGGTCCCTGCCCGTCCGCTCCGCGAAGCCCGGCCGCGTCCCACCGCTGCTCCCCCGCCGGCCGTCGAGGTTCCGGCACGGGAGATGCCCAGAGCGCAGCCGGACGCCCCGCCGCAGAGGCGCGCGGAGACGCGGCCGGCAGCCGGCCCGGCGCGCCAGTCCGGCGCGGTCGCGGAGGCTCCCGTCACCGTCAAGCCGGCAGAGCGGCCGGCTCAAGGCCGGCCGCCGGCAGAGCGCGAGGAGCGCCCGGCCAGGGAGGACGCCTGGCACCCGCGCGAGCCGCAGCCGGCGACGCAGAGCCCGGCAGCCGTCCCGGCGCTCCGCCCGGTGGAGCGCCCGGCGGAGCCCGCGCCGCGGCCCCAGGCGGCCGCCGCCCCGCGGCCCACGGCCCCGGAGGAGGCGCCCCCGAGCGTCTCCATCCGCGTCGGCACCGTCGAGATCCGCTCGCGCCCCGCCGCCCCGCCGCGCACGCCGCCGCGGCGGCCCCGCCGCCACCAGATCGATCCCGGTCTCCCGTTCGCCCGGGGGTGGTGATTGGCCTTGTTCAACAACCTCCACGACGTGGGACAGGACCTGGCGGACCTCCTGATCGACAGCACCGGGATCGTCGACACGCTGGTCGGCCCGCCTCTCGATCCGCCGAACGCGGTCACCGAGTCGATCCGCATCACCCTGCTCTGGCTGACGCCGCAGCCGACGCACCGCAACGACCTGCCCGAGGCGAACGACGACGGCACGCGCAGGCGGCCGCCGGTGTCGCTCTCGGCCTATTACCTGATCTCGACCTACGGCACCCAGCCGGACACCGATCCGGTGCAGGCCCACAACCTGCTGGGCCTCGTGCTCCAGACCTTCCACAGCGAGACGGTGGTGACGCTCCCGGGGCCGGTCGCGACCCTCGGCGAGGGCCGGCTCGCGGTGATCCATCAGCCCACCACGGCCGAGCTCATGGAGAAGTGCTTCAACCCGCTCCAGATCGTCCACCGGCCGTGGGCGCTCTTCGAGGTGGCACCGGTGCAGCTGCGGCATCTCGCGGACCAGCTCCCGCCGGAGGCCGTGGTCCACCCCGGCGGCATCCGGCTCGGTCCGATCGAGGTCACCACCCCGCCCGTCCTCGAGCGCGTGACGCCGAACCCGGTGCGTCCGGGCGGCCTGGTGCGCCTCGACACGGACTCGGGCATCGCCCCGACCCACGTGACCGTGGGCGGCGTGCGCGTGCCGGCGGCGGCGCTCTCGATTCCGGTAGCGGGCGGCCCCGTCTTCCTCGACCTCGGAGCCCCGCCCGCGAACGCCGTCGGCACCGGCGCGCACGACGTGAGCCTGACCGCGGGCGGCATCAACTCCGAGCCCGTGCCGCTCACCCTCTCGGCGCCGCCGGTGCCGAGCGTCCACGCCCCCACCCCCGGCTTCCACTCGATCGCCGGCGGCGACCTGGTGCTCGCCGGCCAGGACCTCGGCGCGGCGCTGGAGGCAATCGTCTGGCCGGACGGGGGCGTGGCCGCGCCGAGCGAGGTCGTGACGCTCGCCCTGGCCGGCCCGCCGCTGCCGAACCAGGTCACGGTAGCGCAGGCGGACCTCGCGGCGGCCGGCCTGCGCTTCACCACCTACCGCCTCACGGTGCGCGTCGGGCCGCATCTCTTCACCCCCTGGGTGCTCCTGGAGGTGCGGCCGTGAGCGGCGGGCCGGAGCTGGCGCGCGACCTCCTTCTGCTCGGCGCCGAGAGCGCGGCGCAGACGCCGGCCGAGCGGGTGCTGGGGGCGGACGATCCCTGGCCGGTGCTCGCGGAGCGCTGGGAGGAGCTGCGCGCGCGCATGGCGCGGCTGGAGACCATGGCCGATCCGCAACGCGGCCGTCTCTGCGGCGAGCTCGGGCTTGGCAAGGAGGGCTTCTGGCTGGTGCTCCTCTGCATCGCCGTCGAGCTCTACCCCGAGTCCGCGGCGGCGGCGAGCCTTCTCGCGGAGGACGAGCGCGTCCACCTCCTCACCCCGGTCGTGTTCGCGCGCCTCCTGCGCCAGGCCCGCGGCGTCCCCTTCGGCGAGGCGCTCGCCGAGGCCGTGGACGGGACGCCGCGCCGGCTCGGCCTGCTCGAGCGCAGCGAGGCGGTGCCGGGCCGGCCGCTCACCCAGCAACCGCTGTGCGCCGCCGCCGCCGAGCTCGCGTGCTGGCTCGGCCCGGCCGGCCACGCTCCGGCCGCGCCCGGATCCTGGGTCGAGCGCCAACCCCCGGCCACGGGCTGCGCCTTCGACCCGGCCCTGGTGCGCGGCGCGCTCGCCCTGCTGCGCGAGCGCCGCGTGCTCTGCCTGCGCGGCGCCTCGCGCCGGGCGCTGCGGCAGCTCGCGCTCGATCTCGCGTCGCTCGCCGGCACCGAGGCGCTCTACGTGGACGCGGCCGACGCCCTGCCGCCCGCCGCGCAGGTCGCGCGTCTGCGCGGCGGCCTCGCCGTCCTCGACCTCACCCGCGCCCAGGCGCCACGCGGCGAGCACCCCGAGCTCTACCGGCTGGCCGACGAGGCCCTGGCCTTGCGCAGCGAAGCGGGCGACGGCTGGGGAATCGTGGTGCTGCTCGGCGCGGCGGCCGAGACCCGGCACCTGCCGACGCTCGCCGTGGAGCCGCTCGACCAGGACGCCTGCGCGCGCATCTGGCGCCTCGCCGGCCAGGACGAGGCAACCGGCCGCGAGCTCGCGCGACGCTACCGCGTCGATCTAACCGAGGTCCGGGGAGTGGTGGCGGAAGCGCGCGACGCTCTCCGTGTCGCAGCCGACAAGGAGGCTCCGTCGCCAGCCGACCTGGCGCGCGGGGTGCGCGCCCAGGGTGCCCGGCGCATGGGGAGCCAGGTGGGCCTGGTGCCGTCGTGCGCCACCCTGGACGAGCTGGTGGTGCCGGCCACGCTGCGCCGGCAGCTCGCGGACGTGGTGGGCTGGTACGGCTCCTCGGCGCGCGTGTTCGGGGAGATGGGCATGGGGCGGAGCACGCGCCTCGGGCGCGGGCTCGTCTGCCTCTTCTCGGGGCCGCCCGGCACGGGCAAGACGTTCGCCGCGCAGTGCCTGGCCAACGCGCTGGAGCTCAACCTCTACCGCATCGACCTGTCGCAGGTGGTGTCGAAGTACATCGGCGAGACCGAGAAGGCGCTGGCCGCGGTGTTCGACGAAGCCGAGGGCGGGCACGGCATCCTCCTCTTCGACGAGGCCGACTCCCTGTTCGGCCGGCGCTCGGCGATCAAGGACGCGCACGACCGCTACGCCAACATCGAGGTCGGCTTCCTGCTCCAGCGCCTGGAGGCGTTCGAGGGCGTCGCCATCCTGGCCACCAACCTGCGCAGCAACCTCGACCCGGCCTTCACGCGCCGCATCCGCTTCCTCCTCGACTTCCCGATGCCCGACCGCGGGGCGCGGCAACGGCTCTGGGAGCAGGCGCTCCCCGGCGCCGCCCACCGCGAGCCCGGCCTCGACGTCGGCGCCCTCGCCGAGCGCTTCCGCCTCTCGGGCGGCAGCATCCAGAGCATCGGCCTCGCGGCAGCGCACCTGGCGGCATCCGCCCCGGCGGCGCGGGTGAGCCAGCGCCACCTGGTGGCCGCCACCTACCGCGAGCTCGAGAAGAACGGCCAGCCGCGCTCGGCGACGGAGTTCGGCCATCTCGCCGAGCTGCTGCCGGAGGAGGCGGCGTGAGGCGCGTCGAGCTGGAGGTCGGACGGATCGTGGTCGAGGTGGAGCCCGGCGTGCCGCGGCCCGAGCGGCTGGCCGGACGCGTGCGCGAGGCCCTGGCGCGCCTGGGCGAGCGCCTGCAGCAGGCGCAGTCCTGGCCTCCGGAGGGGCTGCCGGAGGAGGAAATGGACCGCGCGCGCGTGGCGCTCACCCGCCGCCGGGCCGAGGAGCTGCTCGGCCCCGGCGGCGCCGAACGGCTGGCCGACGACCTTCTGGAGGAGCTGAAATGGAAGTGAGCTACCTGCGGGGCGCCTTCATCGCCTACGAGCCGGACGGCTACCCGGACCGCAAGCGCACGATCCCCTTCCGCTTCAATCCCGAGAGCCTGTCGCGCTCGCTGGCGCTGGAGCAGGGGGGCGGCGGCGCGGGAGCGGCGGCCGGCGGCGGCGCGAGCGGCGGCGACGCCGCCAACGAGCAGAGCGCCGACGCCTCGAGCGGCACGCTCAAGGAATCCTTCAACGTGCTCATCCGCGTCGACGCGGCCGACCGCCACGGCCCCGGCCACGAGTCGTCGAAGAACCTGCCCCCCGAGCTGGGAGTGGCGCCGGAGATCGCGGCGCTCGAGGACCTCCTCCACCCGGCGCCGTCCGAGGCGCAGACCAGCGGCGACGGCAGCGAGCCGGTCGAGGCGCGCCCGCGGCGGCCGACGGTCCTCTTCGTCTGGGGGCGCAAGCGCGTCTACCCGGTGCGCATCACCGGCATGACCGTCAACGAGACCGACTACAACACCGACCTCTACCCGGTGCGCGCCGAGATCGAGGTCGGCCTCGAGGTGCTGGGCGAGGCCGACGCCCGCGACAACCAGGCGGTGCAGACCGCCCTGGAGTTCACCAGCAACAACCGCCGCGAGATGGCGCAGCTCTTCCTCGACAACGCCGCCGAGCAGAGCTCCAACATCCTGCCGCTCTAGGAGGAGACCCACGCCATGCCCTCCAAGGTCGACAAGCGCAGCCGCTACGCCAGGACGCCGGTCCGCACCGTCACCGACCGCCGCGGCGAGGAGCTGGCCGTCTTCGAGCTGCGCGAGATCCCGCCCACGGACGGCGTCCTGCGCCTGACCGCGACCGCCACCGACCGGCTCGACCTGCTGGCGCACCGCTTCTACCGCGATCCGACGAAGTTCTGGCGCATCTGCGACGCCTCCGACCACCTGGACCCCACCGACGTGGTCGCCACGAACGCCGTCGTGGTGATCCCGCCCAACAAGTAGGAACCAAGTAGGAAAAAGGTCGCCTGGTGCCCACTCCCTCCATCAACGTGCTGACCGACGGCGAGCGGCTCGAGGACCGCTTCCTCGGCCAGCTCACGCGCCTGGAGGTGCGGGAGAGCGACTGCGAGCCCACGGTCGCCGCGCTGCGCTTCAATCTCTCGCAGCAGCCGTCCGGCACCTTCTCGGTGCTCGACGACGAGCGCTTCGCGGCCGGAGCGCGCCTGGCGGTCGAGCTGGCCGCGCCGGGCGGCCTGCCGCAACGGCTCTTCGACGGCTACGTCACCCACCTGCGCCCGCACTTCGAGACCGTCGAGGCGAGCTGCTGGGTCGAGGTGCTGGGCATGGACGCCGCGGCGCTCCTCGACGCCCAGGAGCGCGCCGCCTCCTACCCGGACGCCCTGGACAGCGAGGCCGCCGCCGAGATCTTCGAGCGCTACCGCATCCCCTTCTCCGGCGAGGACACCGCGGCCCGTTTCAAGGCCGACCACCAGCTCCTCGTCCAGCGCGCCACCGACTGGCAGTTCGTGCGCTCGCTCGCGCGGCGCAACGGCTACTGCTGCTACTTCGAGTACGACCCGGCCCAGGAGAAGGTGGTGGGGCACTTCCACAAGCGGGCGCTCGACGCCGACCCGCAGGCGGACCTCACCATCCTGCGCGAGGGCGAGAACCTGGAGTGGGTGGACCTCCAGCTCGTGCTCACCGGCCCGGTGCGGCACCGCGGCGCGGCGATCGATCCGCTGCGCAAGCGCATCGTGCGCTCGGAGGGCGAGGCCGGGGAGGAGGAGCTGGGCGAGGGCACGCTGGCCGGGGAGATCGAAGAGGGGTTGACCGCGGCCGGCGTCGAGGAGGCCACGGCGCTGCTGCGCGATCCGGTGCCGATGGACGCCGCGATTGCGGCTGAAGGCACGGCGTACACCGACCGCGACGGCTGGGCCATCGAGGCGCGCGGCGAGCTCGACCCGGCGCTCTACCGCGGCCTGCTGCGGGCGCGCCGGCCGGTGCTGATCAAGGGGGTCGGGTCGCGCCTCTCCGGCCTCTACTACGTGCGCGCGCTGCGCACCACGATGGAGGAGGGACGGCTGCGGCAGACCTTCGTGGCCGAGCGCAATGCCGTCGGCCAGTCCGGGCAGGAGGAGTTCGGGCAGAGCGCCGAGGAGGTGCCGCCGCAATGAGCCGCCCGCGCAACCTGGGCGAGCTGGTGGACAGGATCGAGCTGCGCCTGTCCGGCTCCTTCTACGGCAAGTACGAGGGCGTGGTCACCGACACCGCCGACCCGCTGGAGATCGGCCGCCTGCGCGCCCGCGTGCCGGCGGTGCTGGGCGAGGACACCGAGACCGGCTGGGCGCTCCCCTGCGCGCCGTTCGGCGGCGGCAAGGACCGCGGCCTGCTGTTTTTACCGGAGACCGGCGACACGGTGTGGATCGAGTTCGCCGCGGGCGACGTGACGCGGCCGATCTGGAGCGGCGTGTTCTGGGGAGCGCCCGAGTCGAGCGGGCAGCAGGACGACCTCGGCACCGCGAGCGGCAGCGAGCTGCCGGAGGTCGAGGGCAAGCGCGCCGGGCCCGGCCACCTGGTGCTCAAGACCCGCGCCGGGCACCGCCTCGTGCTCGACGACGACGGCGAGCTCCTGATCCTCGCCAACGGCAACGACAAGACCGAGATCCGCCTCACCAGGAGCGGCGAGGTCGTGGTCACCGCGGAGAAGATCAAGCTCGGCAGCTCGGCGAGCGAGCCGCTGGTGCTGGGCGATGCCTTCCGCACCCTGTTCAACTCCCACACCCACCCTACCGGCGTCGGTCCCTCCGGCCCGCCGGTGCAACCCATGACCCCGGCCCAGCTCTCCCGGAAGAGCTCGACGGAGTGACGCGCATGCTGCTGCCCGACGTGCTCAAGGATGCCCTGCTCGAGCGCTGGCTCGATCCGGACTCCGGCTTCCCGGCGACGCCGGCCGAGTCCGGGCAGCGCTTCGCCGAGGCGGTCTCCGGCTGGTTCGCGCTCGCCATGGCGGGCGCCTTCCCCTGCGCCACGGCCCAGGCGCGGCAGGGCCAGCTCGCCAGCCAGGCGGCGACCGCCCTCATGGCCGCTCTGCCCCCGGCCGCCGGCATGCAACTCGCGATGGCGGTGGCGAGCTACTACTCCGGCCAGTCCTTCGGCGCCGGCACCGCGTCCTTCCCGCTCGCCAGCTCGGCCGTGGCCGTGGCCTTCGGCGCCGTGTTCGCCGACCTCGGCTCCGACGCCGAGACGAGGGCCGAGCGCATCGCCCTCGGATGTCACGTCCTCGCCCTCTCCACCCTGGTCGTCTTCCCGGCGCCGCTGCCGCCGCTGCCGGTGTTCTAGGGAGAGCCATGGCCGACCGATTCCTCTTACAACCGTTCCGGTTCGGAGCCCAGAAGCAGGCCACAGGCGCGCAGCAGCCGGTCTACAACGGCGTGGCGGTGACCGAGGACGCCGACCGCCACCTGCGCGACAAGATCCTGGCCGTGCTGTTCACGGCGCCCGGGGAGCGGGTCAACAACCCGCGCTTCGGCGTCGGCCTCGACCGCCGGGTCTTCGAGCCGCTCTCGGACCTGCAGCTCGCCGCGCTCGAATACCAGGTGAGCCAGGGGCTGCGCCGCGACTTGGGGGCCGAGGTCATCGTGCATGGAGTCGATGTCACCGCGGCCCCGGAGCGCGGCGAGCTGCTGCTCGAGATCCGCTACTCGCGCCGCACCGACCGCGTGCCGCGCAACCTGGAGATCGTGCTGTGAGCACCACCTTCCTCGCCTGGGACGGCGCGCTTCTGGACGGTGCCTGGCAGGGCGTCGAGTACCTCTCGGCCGACTTCACCGTGCCGGGGTTCGCGGCGGTGGTGACCGCGCACCTCGCCCGGTCGGCCGCGGGGCTCTCCGCCGAGGACGTGACCGTGGCCGGAGGCGAGAGCCTCACCGACCTCCCGTACGAGGTGCAGATCCAGGACGGCGACGACTTCTTCGTCGTGCGCTTCCCGGTGCGCGGCGACCACGCGCCCTACGCGGTCGGCCTCGCGAACGGCGGCGACGACCCGCTTCATCCCTTCTTCCGCGCGGCCGAGTTCAGCTTCTACATCGACTGCCCGGCCGGCGACTGCCGCGACCACGGCGAGCTGCCGCTCGCGGCGCCCGGACCTGCTCCGTCGGTCGACACGCTGCACAAGGACTTCCGCGGCTTCGTCCAGACGCTCGCGGAGTGGGTCCGGGTGCACAACCCGCACTGGGCGGACCTCGCCGACGCCAGCCTGGAGCGCGTGCTCCTCGACCTGCTGGCGCACCAGGCCGACCACCTGAGCTACTACCAGGACCGCGTCGCCAACGAGGCCTTCCTCGACACCGCCTCGCAGCGCTACTCGCTGCGCCAGCACGCCGCCCTCCTCGGCTACCGTCCCTTCGACGGCCGGGCCGCGCGCACGACGCTCGCGTTCCATATCCAGAACCCCGGCTTCGTGCCGCGCGGCCTGGTGGTGCGCCTCCAGCCCACCACGGATGAAGCCGAGCTCGCCTTCACCACCGCCGAGCGGGTGCGGGTCGAGCCCGAGAACAACTGGGACCAGCTCGCCGTGGCCGCCTGGCCGGGAGCCGACACGGCGCGCATCCCGCAGGGGGCGCGCGAGCTGCTCCTCTGGGGACAGCAGAGCCGCCTCGCCGCGGGCCGGCGCCTGGTGCTGGCGCAGGGCCCGTTCTGGCAGCTCGTCACCCTGACCGCGGCCGAGGCGGTCGCCGAGCCCGGCTGGACGGCCTCCCCGGCCGACCCGCCGCACAACAATCCGAGCCTGCTGACCCGCCTGGCCTGGGCCGAGCCGCTGGCGGCGGACCTGTTCCCCTGGCGGCCGGGCGAGCCGCCGCTCGTCCTCTCCGCGAACCTCGTGGACGCCGTGCACGGATCGCCGCGGCGCGCCTGGGTGGCGCCCGCTCCCGCGGCGGTGGCGCCGGGCGACGTGGTGGTGCGGCTGGACCGCCGCAACAGCATCGTGGTGCTGCGCCGGCTGGCGAACGCCGAGGTGCCGCAGCTCCGCGCCCTGCAGGTGCCGGAAGGGCCGGTGCTCTTCGACCGTATCGGGGACGAGGATCTGCCCGCGCTCAGTGTGCGCGTGGACGAGGTGGAGTGGGAGCGCGTCGAGACCCTGCAGTCGAGCCGCTCGTTCGACACCCACTACACCGCCGACGCCGACGAGGACGGCCGCATCTGGCTGCGCTTCGGCGACGGCACGCACGGCAGCGCGGTGCCGGTCGATCCGGCGACCGGGGAGCCGGCCGTGCCGATCGAGCTGCGCTACCGCGTCGGGGACCCGCTCGCCGGCAACTGCGCCCGCGAGACCCTGACCCGGATCGTGCCGCCCGCTGCCGGCACCACGGAGAGCGACGAGTTGGCGGAGCTCGGCCTGGTGGCGACGAGCAACGTCGTCCCCGGCCGCGGCGGCGAGCGGCCGGAGAGCCGCGACGCGCTGCGCCAGGCAATCCCGGCCTCGCTCCGGCATGGCCGGCAGCAGCGGGCGGTGGCGCTGGCCGACTACGCCGCCGCCGCCCGCGAGGCCGATCCGCGGGTGGCGCGCGCCGCCGCCCGCGCGCTCGGCGGGCCGTTCAACACCGTCATCGTGCTCGTCGACCCGGAGGGGCAGGACCAGCTCGACGAGGACCTCCGCGAGACCGTGTTCGCGCACCTCGACCGCGTGCGCATGGCCGGGCGCGAGCACTTCGTCTTCGGCGCCGACTACGTGCCCTTGGAAATCGAGCTGGTGCTCTGCGTCTGCCCCGGCTTCCTCGCCCACGAGGTGCGCGACCGCGTGCTGCGCGAGCTGCGTCCCGGTACCCGGGAGCGCCCCGGCTGGTTCCACCCGGACCGCCTCACCTTCGGCGACGACGTGGAGCTCGGCGACCTCCTCGCTTTCGTCCAGGCGATCACCGGCGTCCGTTCCGTCAAGGCCACGCTCTTCCGCCGTCTGCGCCTGGCCACCGATCCGCCGGTGCTCGACCGCATCGAGCTCGGCCTGACCGAGGTCGCGCGCCTCGACGCCGACGAGAACTTCCCCGAGCACGGCGTGCTGCGCGTGCGCACCGCCGGGCTCGACGCGATCGATCCCGCCATCTACCAGCTCGACGGTCCGGTCGATGCGGAGGCCCTGCCATGAGCCGGCCGCCGCGCCCGCACTTCCGCGAGGCGACCACCGGCCTCCAGGAGGCGCGGCGGGACCGGATCGACTACCTGCCGCTGGAGTTCGCCGAGCTCCTGGCGCTGGAGGAGCGCCTCGCCGCGCTCGAGCTCGGGCTTGCGTCAAGCGAGGGCGAGGGGGACTTCGCCCGCACGCTCATGGAGGCGAGCGCCGTCCTTGCCCATCTCCTCGGCATCTATCAGGACGTCTACGCGCGCGAGGCTTGGCTCGCGACCGCGCAGTCGCCCGCCAGCCTGGTGCGCCACGCCCGCCGCCTCGCCTACCAGCCCGACCGCGGCCTCTCCGCCACCGGCTGGGCGGCGCTCACCGTGGGCAAGGACCTCGCGGGCACCGTGGAAAAGGGGCTCGCCCTGGCCAGCGTGCCGCGCGGCGCGGTCAAGGCCCAGGACTACGAGACCCTGGAGGACGTCGCGGTCAAGGCGCCCTGGAACGCGCTCCGGCCCGTCGATGCCACCATCCCCGCGAGCTTCACCTTCGTGGCCGGCCGCGCCACACTGCGGATCGCCGGGGCGGGCCACGGCCTGGAGCCGGGAGACCAGGCGATCCTCCTCGGACCGGCGGCCAACCAGCGCTGGGCCCTGGTCGTGGAGGACAGCGTCGAGGAGCCCGGCGAGACGGAGGATGCCACGCTGGTGACGGTCCACGGGACCACTGTCCCTGTGGGGCCGGTGACGCTCCCCGCGTACGTGGAGGACGACCCCTCCACCCACTACCGCCTCCTCGTCCGGCCGCAACAGCAGCTCCACCCGTTCGCCTGGAACGCCGATTCCGTGCAGTACCCGCCGAACAGCGTCAAGAACGCGGGCGCCTACGTGGCTCCCAACTTGCTCAACGCCGTCGCGTTCGGATGGGTGCCGTCGCCGAACGCCCTGGATGTCTTCCTCGCCGAGGAGGTGACCGATCCGCTCCAGGGGCAGTGGGTGCTGCACGCCGCGGCCGGCGCGCTGCAGCCCCTGAAGGTCACGGCGGAGCAGCTCAAGGCCGTGAGCCTCCGGCGCGGCGAGGTCGTCGGCATCCAGCAGCCCCTCTTCAACGCCGACGGCACGCCGCAGCTCCAGAACAACCTGATCAAGACGCAGACCGTCGGCCACCTGGTCGAAAGCCAGATCTCCGCCAGCGTCACCACCTGGAGGCTGCAGAACGCGGCCGGCCAGAACGTGAACCGCTCGACCCTCGCCTTCCCCGCCGCCTTCCTGGGCGGCTTCGAGCTCGACCTGCGGCTCGCCGACCGCGCTCCGAACCCGGCGCCGGTGGCCGAGCCGCTCACGTTCGCCGCCGACCTGCGGGAGCTGCGGCCCGGGCGCCCCGTCGTGCTCGGCGACCGCGAGGGGACGCGCACGCAGGTCGTCGAGGTGGACCGCATCTCGCCGCTCGACGGGGGAAGCGCGCTCTACTGGAACGAGATCACGCCGCCGCCGTCTCCGCCCCTTCTCCTCTCCGAGGTGCGGCTCAACGCCAACGTGGCGCGCATCGCCCACGGCAAGACGGTCGACGAGGTGCTCGGCGGCTCCGACGGCGTGACGCCGTTCCTCCGCTTCACGCTCAAGCAGTCGCCCGTGACCCTGCTGCCGGGCGCCGCGAGCGGCGAGCCGGCGGTCGAGGTGCGGGTGGGCGGCGTGGCCTGGCAACGCGTGGCCGACTTCCACGACAGCACGCCCGAGGACCGCCACTACCGCCTCGACGTGGACGCGGAGCAGGTGACCACGGTGCTCTTCGGCGACGGCCGCAGGGGGGCGATCCCGCCGTCCGGCAAGAAGCACGTCACCGCCGTCTACAAGGTCGGCCTCGGCGCGGACGGCAACATCGCGGCCGGCGGCGTGAGCCGCATCAAGCGGGCGCACCCGCTGGTCGAGACCGCGGTCAACCCGGCGCCGGTCGCGGGCGGCGCCGCGCCCGCCGACGCCGGCGACGTCCGCCACCAGGCCACGCGCTTCGTGCTCACCTTCGACCGCGCCGTCTCGGTGCAGGACCACGCCGACCTCGCCCTCCTCTTCCCCGGCGTCGCCCGTGCCGCAGCTTCCTGGAGCGACGAGCACGGCGTCGAGCTCGTGCTCGCGGACGGCGAAGGCGCCCCGCTCGCCCCGGCCGTCCAGGCAGCCGTCGCCGCCTTCCTCGACCAGCGCCGGGACACCGAGGTGCCGCTCGCCCTCGTCGATCCGCAGGCGGTGGACCTCTTCCTGACCGTGGTCGTGGAGCACGACCCGGCCTGGTTGTCGGAAGCCATCCGGCTGGCGGTGCAGGACGCCCTCTTCGGAGAGGACGAGGATACGCCGGGGATGTTCACCTTCGCCGCCCGCTCGTTCGGCCAGGCCGCGCACCTCTCCCAGGTCTACGGGCGGCTCGCGCAGGTCCCCGGGGTCGACTTCATCCGGGTCACCCGCTTCACGCTCGGCTCCGCGGGAGGGGTGTTCGACGTGCTGCGCGCCAGCCCCCGCCAGTGGCTGCGCCTCCAGCCCAGCGCCTGCGACGTCGCGCCGAGCCCGAAGGAGCCGACGCCATGAGCTATCCCTACGACCCGCAGACCCGCGAGTACGTGGCGCGCCTCCTCTACGAGAGGCTGCCGGCGATGCTGCGCGTGCAGGACGAGCTCCCGAAGGGGCACGAGGAGCTGCGCCGCTTCCTCGCCGTGCTCGCGGCGCCTCTCGCCGCCCTGCGCCAGAACGTCGAGGAGCTGCACGCCGACCTCTTTATCGACACCGCCAACGATTGGGTGCTCCCCTACCTCGCAGACATGGTGGGGACGACGCTCATCTTCCCGGACGCCGGCCGCAACCGCCGCGACGTGCGCGAGACCGTGGGCTGGAGGAAGCGCAAGGGCACGCCGTCGATGCTGCAGGAGATGGGCTCGCTCTTGGCCGAGCGCCTGGTGGTCACGCGCGAGGGCTGGAAGCTGGTGCAGATGACGCAGGACCTGGACCTCGTCCGCCGCGGGCGGCGGCTGCCCGATCTGACCGACGCGCGGATCGCCGAGACCGTCTCCGGACCCCTGGTCTCCGCCCCTCACACCGTGGACGTGCGGGCGATCTCCGAGCGCACCGGCAAGTTCCACCCGCGGCACGTCTTCCACTGGCTCCATCCCACCCTCTGCTTCCCGCTCGGCGGCGGCACCCCGGCGGACCTGACCGAGGCGGGGGATCTGGACCTGCGCTTCGCCTTCCATCCGCTCGGCGAGCTGCTGCCCCTGCGCGTCCGGCGCACCGACGAGCGCGATCCGCTGCCCACCGACCGCGTGCCGCCGCTCCATTTCGCCGCCGCGCCCGGGGAGTGGTTCGGACGCGACGGGCGCTTCACGGTCTCGATCTGCGGCCACCCGGCGGGCGTGGCCGCGCCGAGCGCGGAGCCGCGCGGCGAGAGCCTGGTCCCGGCGGCCATGGACCTCCTCGCGGGCGATGTCGACCTCAATGTGCTGGAGCACCCGCGCCGCCGCTTCTACGGCGCGCTCCGTATCCAGGTCGTGGGCGCGCCGTTCGCCGGGCCGCCGCCGGGCCTGCCCGACACGACCCCCGCCAACGTCGACGTCCGGGCCGAGGTGGTCCTCGACGCGCTGGCTCCCCCGCCCTCCGCCGTGATCAACAACGGCCCGGTCGATCCGACCGACGTCGTCATGATCCGCATCGAGCCCGTGGGCGCGGGCGCCCGCTTCTTCCCGGGAGCGACGCTCGAGATCGCGAGCCAGGAGCCGGGCGCGGCGCTCGCCTCGGCCGACACGGAGCTCGCCGCCGACGGCTTCCTGCGCGGCGCGCTCTTCGTGACGCTGCCGCCGATGCACGTCACCGGCGAGCGCTGGCTCTACCTCGCGGGCGACGGCAGCGTCGTCGACGCGCAGAGCACCGGCAGCGGCGCGGTGGACGTGCAGGTGCTCGCCGCCGGGCCGGGGCGCCTCCTCGACGGCGACCGGCTCGCGCTCGCCGGCCCCGGCGCCGCCTGGCCGCCGCTGCGCGCCACGCGCGATCCCGAGCCCTGGCCGCACTTCGTGCCAGCGCCGGGACGCGGCCCCGCCGTCCTCCACGGCGGCCGGGCACTGCAGGACCTCGGCGGCGGCGCCTTCCAGGAGGTGCCCGCGGCGACCGTCTGCTCGCTCGCGCTCGCGGTCCGCCACCTGGCCGGCGGCGGGTCGCTCTACCGCCCCATCGTGCGGCTTCTCTGGCAGGGGCCCGACCCGAGCGGCGCCGAGTGGGTGGCCCTGGACGACGACGGTCTGACGATCGCCGCGGGCGCCGACGCGCGCTTCGCCGATCTCGCCCTTTGGCGCGACGGCGAGCTGGTCAACGAAGCACCTCCCCTGGATCCCCGGCTCGTGATCCGCTTCGAGTGCGAGCTCGACGACGCGGTGCTCGCTCCGGCGGAGGTCTCCTTCCTGAGCGCCGACGGCCGCGCGGTGCTCGCCCACCTGCCGCAGCTCGCGGCGCAGAACGGCTCGCCCATCCCGGCCTGGCCGACCGACGCCGCGGCCTTCCCCGGCGTCAGCCCGGCAGTCTACGTGGGCCTCGACGGCTCCACCTGGGCCGAGACCACGAACGATCCAGGGCGCTCCGCCTGGGGCGACGTGGCGCCGCTGCGCGAGTACACGGCGCTGCGCCGGCGGCGGATCGCCTACCGCAGCCTCTGCCAGTGGGTGAACGAGAACCCGCCGCTCGTGATGCACGCCGCGACCGAGTCCGGCCGCCTCGACGTCGATCCCGGCCACGGGCTCTTCGCCCTGGCACTCGCCGAGCCGCCGCAGGCGCTGCCCGAGGGGCCGGACGGCCCGCCGCCGCCCCCGAGCGTCACGGTAGATTTCGAGCAGGGCTACTCGGACGAGATCGGCGCCCTGCCCGCTCCGCGCGAGCCGCTCCTCGACCGCCGGCTCGCCGCGCCCACCCGCGTGGTGAGCCGCAGCGGCCGCCTGCGTCAGAACGCCTCCGCGGCGCTCCACGGCCTGCCGCGCTACCGCACCCTGGGCGACGCCCTGCTCGACGTCGCCGCGGCGCCATCGCCGGAAGAGGTCATCGAGATCCAAGACAGCGCCACCTATCCGGACGAGGACCTCACCTGGCCGGCCGGCGTCGCCCGCCTCACCGTGCAGGCGGCGGAGAACGAGCGCCCGTGGATCGAGATCGTGGCCTGGGCGGAGGCGCCGGGCGCGTTCTACGACAGCCTCGCCCTCCTCGGCATCGCCTTCGGCGCCGGGGCGCTCGCCGACCTGCCTTTCCCGCCCGCGGCCGAGGCGTCGCTGGAACTGGTGACGGTGACCCGCGCCGGCAACCGCCTGGTCTTCGCGGCCCACCCGCAGGGCCCCCGCGCTCTGATCAACCGCTGCCTGACCGCCGGGCTCGCGCTCGACGGCCCGGGGACGCTGGCCATCCGCGACTCGGTGGTGGACACCGGGCTGGGCCAGCACCTGCTGGCCATCGAGACCGGGGAGGCGCGGGTCGAGATGGACCGGGTGACCGTCTTCGGACGCACCGAGGTCCGCGAGCTCGAAGCCTCGGAGGTCTACTTCGAGGACGACGTCACGGTCGAGGACCGCTTCACCGGCTGCGTGCGCTACAGCCGCGTGACCGCCGCGTCGGTGCTGCCGCGCATCCACCGCGTCGTGGTCGACATGGCCGCCAACTTCGTCGCCGCCGACCGCAGTCATCCGGCGCACGGGCGGCTCGCCGCGGCCACCGACCCGCGCATCCTGCAGGGAGCCGAGGACGGCGGCGAGATCGGCGCCTTCCACGGCGTGAGGCTGGTGCCCGTCTCCCGCGCCCTGCTGCAACGGCTCGTTGAATCCACCCCCGCTGGCCTGGCCACCGGCGTGCTGCGCGCGGACTAGCGCGGAGATCAGGAGAGAGGATCATGAAAGGCGACTTCTCCCGCGGTTACAACCCCGACCGGAAGCGCGGCAGGGTCTACCGCCGCGTCCTCGCGCAGGAAGGGCGGCTGATCCTCGATTCCGACGTCAACGCCCTGGTCGACGCGCAGGACCACACCCTGCGCCGCATGGCCGAGGACTTCGGCTGCCGCAAGGGGAGCCCCGACCTCGGCTTCCTGGTGACGCCCGGGCGGCTCCTCGCCCTCTTCCGCACGCTCGGCCACGTCTCGGTGTCCGCCGGCGACCTCGACGTGCACCGCGCCTACCAGCACAAGTACCTCGACCGCTATCCCTCGCTCTATCTCGGCAACAGCTCGGGCGCCGCCGGCACCGCCACGATCGCGCTGCGCGCCCCGACCAGCGGCGCCGCGGTCCGGCTCTGGGTACGCTCGGAGGCGGCGACCACGGTGAACGTGCTCGCCCCCGGCGACCTCGCGTTCAACCATCCCGATTTCCAGCCGCACGAGGTCACCCCGCCCGCCGGCACCGCCGAGCTCCAGGTCACCCTCGACTCCGGCGAGGAGATCTGGATCGGGCTCATCGAGGAGGACGAGGACGCCGGCTCCGCGCCGCGGCTCTGGTCCGCCGAGGGGAGCTACTACGTCGACGGCCTGCTGGTCGATCAGGACGGCGACGGCTCCTACCCCGAGATCCACTTCGACCCCTTCACCGGCGTGCCGCTCGATCCTCCGGCGGGGTTCGAGATCCCCGACCTGGAGCTCAACGGCGCGCCGCTCCAGCCGGGCGACCGGGTGGTCGCCTACCTCGAAGCCTGGGAGCGCCACCTGACCGCGGTCGAGGACGGCGGCATCCTCGAGATCGCGCTCGGCGGGCGCGACGACACCACGACCCGTACCCACGCGCTGGGGCAGGTGAAGCTGGTGGCCACGACCGCGGCGCTCACCGCCGCGCAGATCGCGGCGGCGATCTCCGACCCCGCGCCCGCCTCCGGCATCCTGGAGGTGACCACGCCGGTCATCGTCGGCCCGCCGGACCCCTGCGACCTGCCTCTCCAGGGGGGCTATACCGGGAGCGACAACCGCCTCTACCGCTTCGAGGTCCACGTCGGCGGCGGCCTCGCGGACTGCCTGATCAAATGGTCGCGAAACAACGGCTCCGACCTCTTCCGCGCCGGCGACGTCGCCATGGTCGGGCCGAATGTGACCGAGCTCTCCTTTGCCGAGCACGTGCCGCTCGCGAGCGGCGACCTGGTCGAGGTGCTCGACGAGTTCCGGGACCTGGAGGATCAGGCCTTCGGCGTCCTCGACACGGCGGCCGCCACCTTCACGCCGCCCGAGCGCCGCGCGGGCCGCCTGGTCCGCCTCCAACTGGTCTCGGCGCCGGGAGCGGCGCTCAAGACCTTCGCCATGACCGAGCCGGACGACGACGCGATTCCGGTCACGCTCCCCGGCTTCGGCAACCCGCCGGACCCGCTGCCCAAGGTGCGCCTCTGGCACGGGCTCATCGATCCCGACGGCGTCGCCGACCCGTACGTGCAGCAGCTCGAGGACGGCATCGAGGTGAGCCTGACCGGCACCTTCCGGGTCGGCGACTGGTGGCAGCACGAGGCGCGCGCGGCCGGCTCCAACGCCAACGGCATCCCGCCGCTGAACGCGCACGGGCCGGAGCGCCTCTTCGCGCCGCTCGCCCTGCTCCAGTTCCAGGGCGACGACGAGCCTCTCCTCCTCCTCGCCTGGCTCGACCATCGCTTCCCCAGCCTGTGCTCGATCACCGCCGACGACGTCTCCTTCGATCCGGCCGGGACCGGAGCCGAGGAGTGCGGCGACACCGTGCAGGAGGTGCTCGAGTGCCTGCTCGAGCGCGAGATGGGGGGTTGCTGCGAGCACACCATCCATCCCGAAGAAAACGGCGACGACGCGCAACAGGTGCTCGACATCCTGGCCGAATTCCCCGGCGACGTGCAGATCTGCCTCGAGCCCGGGGTCTACCACTTCCAGACCACGATCCAGGTCGCCGACCGCCGGCTGTCGCTGCACGGCTGCCCGAGCGCCACGATCGAAGCGATGGCGGACCCACCGTTCGAGCTCGGCGACGGCGGCGGCCTCACGCTGCGCGACCTCACGCTCTTCGCGCCCGCCAGCGCGCCCGTGGGCGAGCTGGTGGCGGTCGATGGAGACGCCCGCGGCGTGGAGGCGCTACGCACCGCGCTCGTGATCGCCGACCCGACCGGGCAGCAGGCGGCCATCCGGCTGCAAGGGGCGCCGCCGCCGCAGGTGGACGAGCACGCGCCCGGCACCTCGCTGCTGTGGAGCTCCGGCGTGGCAGGCACACCGGCCATCCTCCTCGAAGAGTGCATCGTCGTCGCCGGCTGGGCCGTGATCGCCGCCGCCTGCTCGCAGCTCGAGGTGCGCCGCTCGGCGTGCTGGTGCCTCGCGGGGGGGCTGGCGGCGCGCGGCGCCGGGCGGCTCGACGTGACCGATTCCATCCTCGTCGCGGGCGTCGCCCTGGCGGCGACCGACGCCTGGACGGCGGACGGCCTGGAAGAGAACGGCGAGGACCTCCTCGACTCCATCGCGGTCCCGCCTCCGGTCCCCGGCGGCGAAGCCGCGGTGGCGATGGGCTACATCGGCGGCGGACGGATCGCGGGATCGCGCCTCTACGCGCACGTCTGCGTGGCGATCCGCCGCGGTTTCGACTGCACACTGAGCGACAACGTGCACTTCGGCAACGTGGTCGGGATCTCGATGTACCAGGGGGTCCGTTTCGCCGTCCGCTCCGAGCGGGTCCACCTCGTCGACGAGGACGCCTTCGCCGGCATTCAGCTCGCCAGGTTCGCCGACGCCCTGGCGATCGAGGGCTGCACGGTGACGGGCCCGTTCGCCGGCATCCTGCTCGCGGCCGACATCCTGCCCACCCAGCAAGACCTCGCCCTGACGCGGCAGTTGGACGGCGTGCGGATCGCCGGCAACCGGGTCGAAGCGCAGCAGTGCGGCATCCAGCTCGGCTTCCTCGGGCAGACGACGATCCCCGGATGGACCGTCGCCGAGGTGCGCGACAACGAGGTCCGCTCCCCGGGTGCGGGCATCGCGCTGTGCGGCGAGCTGGTGGCCCTGCCCCCGCAGGGGGGGCAGCCGGAGCTCGTGCCGGTCCGGAGCAGGATCCGCGCGGCCGGCAACCTGGTGCATGCGCCCGTCGGCATCTGGATCTCGGGAGCCGGCCACGAGGTGGCAGACAACCGCGTCGTCCTGCCCCTGGGCGAAGACTTCCAGCAGGTCGCCTACTTCGCGGATGCCGCCCCCGGCTTCGTGTGGGAAGACAACCTGGCCGAGAGCAGGGAAGACGCGCTTTCCGACGGCGCGGCAGCCTACTGGGTGCGCGACGGCAGCGGCGGACGCCTGGCCGGCAACGTCGCCCGCACCCCCCGCCGCGCCACGGGGCTGCTCGTCTCCAACCACCCCCGTCTCCGGCTCGCCGGCAACGACTTCGGCGTCTGCGACTGCAGGCTCGCCAACGTCGCGGACGTGGAGATCCAGGCCAACCGGACCACCGGCGTCCTGGCAGTGACCGCCACCCAGGACGGCACCGTGCACGACAACCGCGTCGGGCTCTCGCTCTCGATCACCGGAGCGCGAGGGGAGTGGCAGATCGAGGACAACCGGGTGGAAGGGACGCTGCAGCTCCTGCCCGTGACGACTGGCGGCTTCAGTCCCTGGATCGTCGGCGACTACACCTTCTACGGCCGGATCGCGCAACCCGGCCGGACCAGCTTCGAGGTGCTGGCGAGCGACCCGGGCGGCGAAGCCGGCCCCTCCACGGCCTCGAGATTCGGCGTCAACACCTACACCGACGCCGTGAGCTTCGCCGTCGACAATCCCCAGTGGAGGGCCGCGTGGACCGACGTCGCGCGCTTCGAGATCGCGGACGGCGCCCTCAGCCCGTTCCGCGACCGCGGCCTGTTCGACGACTTCGTGATCGCCTTCCCCTTCTCGCAGGAGGTGAGCTATCAGGCGCAGCTCGTCGGCAACTGGTGCGGCCTCCTGCAGGTGGGCCACACCAACGACAACATCGGATCCGGCGGCGGCACGGTCGTCCAGGTGGCGGCGAACCGCGCCGACGAGATCCTCCGCGTCCGCCAGTATGCGCGGTCGCTGGTCGCCGACAACGCCGCCGGCGACTACTCGAACTGGATCCAGACGCAGCCGGCAGTCAACGTCGACAACCTGGAGTTCTGAGCCATGAGACCGACATCCAAGATGCTGGCGCTCGTGGGCGGCGGGGAGAGCGCTCCCGCCCCCGCCCCCGATACCTCGGACAAAGCCGGCCTGGTGGCGCGCAAGGCCGCGGTCGAGCGGGCGCTGAGCGAGACCCGCGAGGAGCTGAAGGGCGGGCAGATCCTGGCCACGGTGCGGGAAGAGCTGCGCGGCTTCCTCGAGGCGCCGCTCGCGCCCCCGCCTACCGGTGCCCCGGACACCCTCGCAGTGCGGGTCCTGGGCGCCCGCGGCGGCCAGGCCAAGACGCAGGCCAAGCCCCGCGTGCCGCTCCCCGGCCTCACCCTCGAGCTGCGGGCGGGAGAGGAGATCATCGCGCGCGCCATCTCCGGCCTGGGCGGCGGCGCCGCGCAGGGCAGCATCCCCGACGAGATCAAGGGGCTCTTCGAAAAGATCGTGGCGCAGGCCACCACCGACCTGCTCGGCGCCGCGGTGATCGCCTTCCCCGAGAGCGTCAAGGGCGCCTTCGAGGTCAACGTCCTCGGCCCCGACTCCAAGGTGCTCGCCACCCACCGCGGACGGCGGACGAAAGGCAAGGCGCACACGGCGCTGATCGAGGTCGGCTACTCCACGGCCCTCGCCCCTGCCTTCGACAAGGGAGAGACCTGGCTCGCGGCCGGCCGCGTCGCCGAGGAGCGCGCCGCGGAGATGGAGAAGAAGATCGCCAAGGCCCTGCAGAACCAGGAAAAAGCGCTCGCCGTCGCCGTCGCCGAGCTCGACGAGGCCATCAACCGCTGCTGAGCGGGAGGACGCCATGCCCACACCCAAGCTGAAGATCCGCAACATCGACCCCGACAACCCCGTCACCGTCGAGCCCGACAGCGGCGGCGGCGCGGTCACCATCGCCGCAGCCGGCGACAAGGACCTGGAGGCGCGGCTGCTCGAAAGCAAGAGCTTCGCCGCGCTCCTGGCCGTGGGCAAGCTCCAGTTCTCCGAGCCGGTCAATCCCACCAAGGAGCAGTACCTCCTCGCCCGCCGGGTGCTGCCGCGGCTCCTGCGCAGCCTCGGCGCCGACCTGGTCGGCCTGCACTCCCAGGTGCGCACCGCCACCGGCGGCCTCGACGCCCTGCGCGAGAAATACAACCGGAGCTGGGGTGCCACCCACGAGCTGCTCGAGTCGGCAGAGTCGTCCGCCAAGCCGGCGGACCACCTCTTCCGCGCTGTCAACCACTTCCTCAAGACCAAGCCCGAGGAGGATGAGATCGCCAAGGTCGAGGCCCAGCTCACCGCGCTGCAGAAAGAGGACCTGGCCGTCACGAAGCGCCCCTTCGCCGTATGGCTGGCCGACTTCGAGGCCAAGAAGAAAGAGCTCGAACAGGCCAAAAAGCGGCTGGCCGGCGCGCAGGCCGCCTGGCTCGCCCCGCTGGCGCAGCTCAAGCAGGCGCTCAAGGATGCCTCCGACGACTTCCAGGCGGCCGACCCGGCCGCCGACATCGGGGACGAGATCCCTCCGTTCCCGTAAGGCGAGGCGAGGACGAGGCGCGATGCCCCGACGAGCTGCCGCGAGGGCGCGGTCCCCCTCTCCGCCGGCACGGAGCGCGACGAGCGAGCCCGGCACCGCCGCGGCCCGCCACGCTCCGCTGCCCGAGCTCGTCCCGACCCGGCCCCGGGTTGGCCCTCCCGCGCCCGCGACCACGCGGCAGCGGCTTGAGCGCGCCTTCGCGCCCGAAAAAAACGCCGAGCCGGCCGAGGCGCCGGCCAAGGCTGAGGAGACTGCCGCCGCCGCCGCGCCGGTCCAGGCGGCGGTCGAGGCACCGAAGGTCGAGCCCCCGCAGGCCGAGACGCTGGCCGACGTCGCCGACGAGCAGTCCGCCGCCGCCGAAAGCGACAAGGCCGCGGCCGAGGGCAAGAAGGAAGAGGCGCCCGCCAAGGCCGAAGAGGCAGAGGCCGAAGAGGGCGGCGCCGAAGCCAAGGCCCCGGCCTCGCCGCAGCAAGACCCCGCCTTCCGGCGGGTGCTGCGCCGCGTGAAGGCGGTGGCCGCCCAGCAGGCGCACAACAACGCCGCGCAGCGCAAGGCCGCCGAGGCGCAGGCCGCGGCCGCCGGTCCGCCCAACGAGATCGCCAGCCAGGCCGCGGGCCAGCAGGTCGCCAGGATGTCGGCCCAGGAGCCGCAGCCCTTCGACCGCGCCGGCTTCAAGCAGAAGCTCCTCGCCAAGGTCCGGGAGATCGCGCCGCAGAGCGTCGAGGACATTGAAGCCTTCGAGAGCAGCGGCAAGACCGCCGAGCTCAAGGAGGGGCTGAACGCCGAGGTCGGCGCCACCAAGGAAGCCGCGCAAGGCCCGATCGCGACCGCCGCCGCGGAAGAGCCGAGCACGGCCGGGACCCAGCCCAAGCCGGTCACGCCGCAGCCCCCCACCGAGCCCGGACCGCCGCCGCCCGAAGTCGGCGCCCAGGGCGCGGCCCCCAAGCCCAAGACCGAGGCCGAGGTCTCCCTCGATTCCAGCGTCGAGGAGGTCGACCGCAAGTGGGAGGAGAACGACCTCAACGAGGACAAGCTGCGCAAGGCCGGGGAGCCGGGCTTCGAGGAGGCGATCACGGCCAAGAACGACGTGGCCGCCAACGCCGAGGCCGCGCCGCTCGCCTACCGCGAACAGGAAGCGGGCGTCCTGGCGCGCGCCCAGGACCAGGCCGCCGGCACCGCCGAGCAGGGCACCGGCAGCATGTTCGACACGCGCTCCGCCCAGTTCGACCAGGTCTCCGGCGAGCAGGACGCGACGCGCACCGCCGACGAGCAGAAGCGAGCCGAAGTCTCCGGCCACATCGAGACCATCTACAACACCACCAAATCCGCCGTCGAGGTCCGCCTCGGCCAGCTCGACACCGACGTCGCCACCACCTTCGACGGCGGCGCCGACACGGCGCGCATCAACTTCGACAACAACGTCGCCTCGAAGCGGGACGCCTGGGAGGCCGAGCACCCCGTCCTCGCGGTCGCCGAGAAGCTCGGCTGGCCGGTCGACCTCGAGCGCCTCTACAACGAGGCGCGCGACGACTACGTGCAGGAGATGGACGGCGTCATCGACCAGGTCGCGGGCGTCGTCGAGACCGGCCTCAACGAGGCCAAGAACCTGATCAACGACGGCCGGCTGGAAGTCGAGACCTACGTTCAGAGCCTGCCCGACGACCTGCGCAAGTTCGGCGAGGACGCCGCGTCCACCATCCAGACCAAGTTCGACGCGCTCCAGACCGAAGTCGAGCAGCACCAGGACAAGCTGATCGACGCGCTGGCCGAGAAGTACGTGGCGCGCCTCGAGGAGGTCAACAAGGCGATCGACGACATGAAGGCCGCGGACCGCGGCTGGGTGGGTCGGGCGATCGACCAGGCGTCGGCGATCGTCGAGATCTACGAGAAGGTGCGCGCCCTCCTCGCCCGCTTCGCCGACATCGTGGACGCCATCCTCGACGATCCCGGCGCCTTCTTCAACAACCTGATCGCCGGCATCCAGGCGGGCCTCTCGCAGTTCATCGGCAACATCCTCGACCACCTGAAGAAGGGCCTCATGGAGTGGCTCTTCGGCGCCATCGCCTCGGCTGGGATCACCATCCCCGAGAGCTTCGACCTCAAGAGCATCATCCAACTCGTGCTGCAGGTGCTGGGCCTCACCTACGCCAACTTCCGCGCCCGCGCCGTGCGCCTCGTGGGCGAGCCGATCGTGGCGGCGATGGAGACCGCGGTCGAGATCTTTCGCGTCGTGCTCACCGAGGGCATCGGCGGCCTCTGGCGCTGGCTCGAGGGCATGGTCGGCGACCTCAAGACCATGATCCTCGACGGCATCATCGCCTGGGTCAAGGAGAAGATCATCATCGCCGGCATCACCTGGATTATCGGTCTCCTGAACCCGGTGGGCGGGCTGATCAAGATCGCCAACGCGATCATCAAGATCGTCGACTTCTTCCTCACCCGCGGCGCCCAGATCGCGGCGCTCGCCAATGCCGTGCTGGGGGCGCTCTCGGCCATTGTCGGCGGCGCCATCGGCACCATGGCGTCGGCGATCGAGAACGCGCTCGCGCGCGCCATTCCGGTAACCATCGGCTTCCTCGCCGCGCTGGCGGGCATCGGCGGCGTGAGCGAGATGATTCGCGAGCAGATCGCCCGCGCGCAGGCGCCGGTCAACGACGGCATCGACCGCGTCATCGGCCTCGCGGTCAACCTCGCCAAGAAGATCGGCGGCGTCTTCGGCAAGAAGAAGAAGGAGGACGAAAAGGACCAGCCCCCCGAGACCGCCGATCCCGAGCACGACGCCAAGCTCGCCGCCGGCCTGGCCGCGATCGACCAGGAGGAGGCGAAGCACCTGGAGGCGGGGAAGATCGAGCGCGAAGAGGCCGAAAAGGTCGCCGCGGCGGTCAAGGCCAAGCATCCGATCTTCAGAGCGCTTACCGTGGTAGAGGGAGCGGGGACATGGGACTACCGGTACGTCGGCAGCGAAGGCACCAAGAAGGGCGAAGGTCAGGAGGAATCCGAGGAAATCTTCGAAATCGGAGATAAGATCATGGCACGCCCGTCCTTCCGGCCCTCGACCAAGGAGGCCGTGCCGATAACGTCGGGCGAGGACCGGCGCCACATCGAGGCCTGGCAGGTTCTGCACGAACGGCTGAGGCGGGCACTCACTGGCAAAACCCTGAAGTTGGCCGCCGCCATACTCGAACGCTCAGGCTACAAGCCCGCGGCGGTGACGAAAGAAGGCATCCTGGAGGCGGCACGCAATTATCTCCGCGACCAGTTCAACGCAGAGGAGAACCTCTGGGCCGGGCCCTCCAAGGAGAATCAGGACAAGGGACGACAGTTTGCGCAAGCGAAGACGAGAGCTGACAAGGCTCTTATCGCCGGCGACAAAGGTGCGTTCGAGGCCGCATTGGCGGAACTTGAGGCCCTGTGGCGTGATCCAGATCCGACAGCGGTCAAAGAGGGCTTCCGCAATGTCACGAAGATGACGGTCCGATTGATGCGCAAGGAGTTCAGGGAACGCTGGCCTGCGCTGTGAGGACAACCATGAGCACTGACGCCGACAACGGTCAAAAAGGGTTCGGTGCATTGGCGCGATACTTGCGCGACCATTCCTGGAAGGCTGAGCGGATGCAGGACGAAACCGCCTTCAAGGCCCGAAAGGAAGGCGACCTGTGCCCGCTTCTCTACTACTTCCAGGTCAAGACGGAGCTGCAGCAGTTCCTCTTCTACATCGTTCCCGAAATCGACTTGTTCCAGGACATGGTGCCTCCGGTCGGCGAGTTCGTGTGTCGTGCCAACCATGGGATGCGTATCGGCAGCTTTGAGCTGGACTGGAGAAGCGGCAGGCTGTCCTTCAAGAGCAGCCTCAACTTCAAGGGAGTCGAGCTCTCGCCGATCCTGATCGACAACACCATCCAGCCAGCGCTCACGGCTTTTGACGAGTTCTTTCCCGGCGCGGCGAGAGTCATTGCCGGGCTCGACACGCCCGCTGACGCGATTCGAAAGATCGAGTATGGCGAGTGAGCGGCGGGCCGGTCGGCGGCGGCTCGCCTTCGTTCCTCCGAGAGCCGGGACGCGGAACCCACGCGGAGGAACGCTGTGGTCCTCGTTCAAACCCCCTTCCCGTGATTGCTTTTTCACGCGGGTTTAGACCAGGAAACGGACCCGGCCGACATCGACAAAACCTAAGCGCGGCGGGCTTTGCTCGCGTCAAAAAACGGAACTAGTTTCGTTTTCGCTATGTGAGCCGCCCGCGAGGGGGAGGCCGCGACGGATCAGCGCGGCTAAACCACTGCCGGCCAAGCCTTTGCGCGGAGCGGCTCAGCCGGAAAGTGGAGTAACCAGAACATGAGTTTTGATCAGCCCGCCGCCCAAGCGAAGAAGGCCCCTCAACGCACCAACCCCCGGAGCTCCCCAAGGAGTTGCTCCAGCGCCGGGCGCACCGGGACCACCTTCTTCCGCCGCCCCCGCTCCAGCGGACTCTTGCGGATCAACACCGACCCCAGCCGGTCCACGTCCGCATGCAGATACAGCTCCGTCGTCGCGATCGATCGGTGGCGGAGAAGGAGCTGAACCTGGCGAATGTCCACACCCTCCTAGAGCAGGTGGGTCGCCAGGCTATGACGAAGGATGTGCGGCGAGAGCCTCCGGCCCGTTGCCTTGATCCCCACCTCCGCACAACGATCGAGAAAGATGTTGCGCACCGCCCCCCGCGTCAGCGGTCGCCCCCACAGAAACCGACCCGCCGGACGGACCGCCAGCCACATCCCGAGCATGCGAGAGACCGGACGGTCCAGCGGCAGGCGCACATCCTGCCCCGAGCCCTTCCCGCGCCGCACCAGAATGCTGAAAATCTGGCCCACCTCGTGCCACACCACTCCCTCCGCCTCCAGAGGGCCGATCTCCGACGCCCGCAGCCCTGCCACATACGCGACTCCCAGCAGCACCCTGTTCCGCATCTCCAGAGAATCCTGAGGGAGCATCCCCGGCGAATCCCCCCAGAGCAGCCGGGCCACTTCGGCAACGGTCAGCACCTTGATCTCCTGCCGGTAAGACCGCCGTCCCGATAGCGAGGCGCCAGGGTTGCTCTCGATGATCCCGTGCGCCAGGCACCACTCCCCCAGGGAGCGGATCGCCACGACCAACCCGCGGCGAACGCTTTCCCCGCGACCTGCCACGTGCAGGCGCCGCAGGTGCTTCTCGATTAATTGCAGATCGAGATGAGCGATCGGCTGAGCCGCATCCTTGAGCAATCGCTCCACAAGCCGCCGGTACCTCCGGGCGGTCGCTTGCGATCGCCCGCGAACGCTGACCAGAGAGGACGTCCAGGCATCAAGAATGGCCAGATCATCAGTCCATTCTTCCGCGCCGCGAGGTACTTCGATTTCAACGGGATGTTTGCGGTCACTTTCTGCTGTATGAACCTCGGTAGATTGAGCTTTTGTGTCCATGGAAACACCCTGACTCGCAAGGCCAAAGCCTGTCAAATGGAACAGGTCGGTCGAGGAGTGGTTCGCGGCTGAGCTCGCTGCCTACCTCCACTCTCGCGGCCTGCCTACTTTCCCCCGTCCCGCCCTGCTGGGTGAGAAGGAAGAGGCGGCGCTCCACGGCACAACTGATCGAGTCTGAGCGGTAACGCAGCCTCGGCACATTGTTTCCGGGCGGCCATGCGACCGGCAGTGGTGTCTGCACCCCCGAAGCCCCGTAACCTTTCGCGCCTTCGAGAAGCGATCTCAGGCCCACCCGCCCAGGAGGAAACCGGCGCGAGCACTCGCGGTCGGTCAGCCAGCCCATCGGCGAGGCGAAAAAGGGTGAAGGAAAGCGCCCCTTCCCTTTCAGAAAGGGTGAAGCAAGTTGCACCTTTTCCCTCAAAAGGGTGAAGCAGGTTGCACCTTTTCTGAAAGCGGATTGCACCTTTTTCGTCCCCCTTCTCCCCCCCCTTATCCCCCAAAAACAGGAGGCCTTCGGCCTCGGCCCCTGGCGGGGCCGCAGGGCGCCGGCTTTAGAGCGGAGCTCGGGAAAGCGGCCTAAGAGGTGTATTTACCCCGCCATTTGTCCTGATCATCAGGACAAATCCCTGAGCCGCCGAAAGTCTCGATCTCTCGTGGATTTTTGCAGTTACACGCTGGTTGCACCGTCCCCCGATTTGAGGTCTTGCGCTCGAAGGATCAACCTGCTCTCGAAAGCGCTGCGCCCAGCATGGAGCGCCGCGATTCTTGGAGACCTATCCCATGTCCCTGGAACACGTGACTGCCGTCCTGGACCATTCGACCCAAAGAGGTCCCCGTCTCGTCACTCTGCTCGCAGTAGCCTTCAACTGCGATCAGCGCGGCGAGTGGACCACCGATCAGGCGACGCTGCGGAAAGAAGCTCGTGTGGGGCGGACCCGCATCAAGCAGATCCTCAAAGACCTGGTCGCCTGTGGCGAGCTCTCCGCCGTCTCCCACCACGGCCGGGGACGGCTTTCAACGTACCGGCTGCTGATCGGACCGGGAACGGCCACGAGCTGCGCCACAACCCAGCAGTCCGAGGCGTTGCAGCGGTGAGTGAGCCCGACTTCTGGGAGATGAGAGATTTCAGGATCTGCATTTCCGTTGCCTCGCGGGTCTCCCATCTTCTTTGGATTGTGTTGTTTACGCCACGTCTCCGCTTCTCGGCAGTTTGGAGGCCTTGCGCTCCTGAGGGCAACCTTGCCTTCGACGAACGGAGGAGCCAAATGTCGAACCCACTCTTCCAGAAGGCACTCAGGATGGAGCCGATCTGATGCGCCTCGATCCCGAGCACGCCCACGAGCTTCTCACCCGCATCGATCCTGGCCGGGTGCGTTCCGGCCAGGCCATCGGACTGCGCGATGGAGCCCTCCTGGCCCTCGTCGCGGCGGGTCTGAGCGCCGTTGAGATCGCCACCCTCCGTGCCTCGGCCGTCACCATGACCAGCGGCAAGCTCCTGGTCGCGGTCCGTCGGCACGGCCTCACCTGGTTCGTTGTCCTGCCCACCGATCTCGGAGCTCGGCTGATCGCCTGGCTCACGGAGTGCCGGCTCTGGGCCGTGCCTGAACCGGTCTTCCGAGGGAGTCGAGGCCCGCTGACCTCCATGGGCATCTGCAAGGTCCTCGAACGCTACCGCAACCACCACCAAGTGCCCGTGCGCCGCCGCCCGAAAGTTTCCTCAAGGCGTAAACCAGGCGTGGATTTGTGATATGATTTCCCTTGCTGAGTGCCGCAAGATCCTGGGCGAGGCAGGGCGCGGGCTCTCCGATGCCGAGCTTGAGCGCCTCCGCCAGGAGCTGTACGGCCTCGCCGACATCACGGTGACGTGCTTTCTGAACAAGAAGAACAGGGCCACCACCCATCCTGCCAAGGAGCCTTCGGGATGACCTCACTCCGGGCGATCATCTACTGCCGCGTCAGCAGCAAAGAGCAGACCCACAATCTCTCCCTCCCTGTCCAAGAAGAGCAGTGCCGAGCCTTCTGCAAGCTGAACGGCTGGGAGGTCGATCGGGTCTTCTTGGAGCGGGGAGAGTCCGCCAAGACGGCCAACCGCACGGAGCTTCAGGCAGCCTTGTCGTATCTGCGCGAGCAGAACAAGCGGCGCGTGAACATCCACGTCTTCGTGGTCACCAACGTGGACCGCTTCGCCCGTGACGCCTTTGACCACGCCATCATCCGTCGGCACCTGGCTGGGCTCGGCATGACTCTGCGGGCGGTAAGCCAGCCGATCGACGAGACTCCGGCCGGCAAGTTCATGGAGGGCATCTTCGCGGCCCTCTCCCAGTTCGACAACGACGTCCGGGGCGGGCGGACCAAGGCCGGCATGCAGGAGGCCGTGCGCCGCGGCCAATGGGTCTGGAAGCCACCTCTGGGCTACCTGCCGGACGGCAAGACCCTGAAGCTCGACCCTCAGCGCGCTCCGCTGGTGAGGCTCGGCTTCGAGCGCTTCGCCACCGGCCTCTACTCCAAGGCACAGGTCCTCGAGGAACTCACCAAGCGGGGTCTCCGCACCCGGCAAGACCGCGAGCTGTCCCCGCAGAAGTGGGGGGAGATGCTCACCAACCGCGTCTACATCGGCCGGATCGTGCAGCGCACCTGGGATATCGAGACCGTCGGCAACTGGCCCGCCTTGGTCGACGAAGACACCTTCTGGCGCTGCCAGAGCCTCCTGGCCACGAAAGGCGAGATCGTGCCGAAGGAGCGCAACAACCCGGACTTCCCGCTCCGGAGCTTCGCCACCTGCGGCCACTCCGGCAAGCCCCTCACCGGCTCCTGGTCTCAGGGCAGGCGCCAGCGCTATGCCTACTACCACTGCCCGCCGAAGGCCCGCTGCCGCAAGACGAACGTCCGGCGGCGCGACCTGGACGCTCAATTCGTCAGCCTCTGGAGCGCCTCCGGCCGCACCCCGAGCTCGTGAGCCTCTTCCGCACCATCGTCCTGGATGTCTGGAAGGCCCGGAAGGAAGACGTCGCCGCCCTGCGGGCCGCGGCCGAGCGGAAGATGGCGGACCTCAAGCGGCGCAAGGACCAGCTCGTCGAGGCCTTCATCTTCCAGAAGGTCATCGACGAGGCCACCTACAAGGATCAGCTCGGCAAGCTGAACGAGGCCATGGCCCTGGCCGAGATCGACCAGCACGACCACAGGAGCGAAGAGCTGGACATCGAAGCCGTGCTCGACTTCGCCGAGAAGGTCTCCCTGGACGCACCGAGGCTCTGGCTGGAAGCCAACCTCGACCAGCGTCAGAGGTTCCAGACTCTACTGTTTCCGGCAGGATTGGAGGTCAGGGATGGGCAGGTTCGAACCGCTGTAAGTTCCTCATTCTATGAGGAGTTACAGCACTTCACCGCCCCTGGGGAACGTTTGGTAGACCAACTGCGTCTTGGTTGGAAATCCGTCATCGCTTGGCTGCGGGCCGTCAACGCTTGGAGCCAGCCAGCCGGGGCAGAGAGTCACTAGCGGCCGGCCAAGGCGCATTATCCCTCAACAGCCCCTGTCTGACGATGTCTGCCCATCAACGCCCCCGTCCGCTCCGCAACGGGGCCGCTTCCCCAGCCGGGGCGCCTCCGCAGCACGGTGAGCCTTTTCCTCGCCGGCCGGGTCGAGTATCCTGAAGTCAGGGAGACGCGGACGAGGATGCCCGACACCATGAGAGCACCTGTGAAGGAAGTCGTCGAGAAGGCCCTCAAGCTCGACGAGCACGGTCGCGCCGAGGTCGTCGAAGTCCTTCTCAAGAGCCTCGAAGTCGAGGACCTCGAGGAAGAGGCCGACTTCGTTGCAGAGCTCGACCGCCGGGCGGCTGAACTGGAAGCTGGCACGGTGAGGGGCATACCCTGGGAGGAGCTGTGGGCAGAGCTCCAGCGGGAGCGCGGTGGCTCGTAGCCTGGTAGAATTCCACCCCGGCGCTCGCCGGGAAATCAGAGAAGCTTGTGCCTGGTACCGCGAACGAAGCCTTTCAGCGGAAGATGGGTTTCTCGCTGAACTGAGACATGCCGTCGAGCAGGTCTCGATCGCGCCCGATCGATGGCCGTTCTTCAAAGCCGGGACCCGCCGATACGTCTTCAACCGCTATCCATACAGTTTGTTCTACCGTGTCGTTGGACGTGTGGTGAGAGTTCTGGCAGTTGCGCACGACAAGAGGCGGGAAGGCTACTGGACCGACCGGCAGTGAGGCGTGGTTCACGCACGCCGCCCTGCATTCCGGAGACCGGCCGCCCGGATCGCCTTACCGAGGCCCTCGAAGGCGGCTTCGTCCTCGGCTGCCACCTCAGCCTCGGTCCGCCCTATCAACCGTGCACGACATCGGCTGGGCACCAGATCGCCGCTGTCTCATCTCCCAAAGCAACGGTTCGACCCTTGAGATACTCAACTCCGACCCAGGCGCAGGCCAAGGCATCCAAGGCGTCTTCATATCGCTTGAGGTGCGCCAACGCGGGAATGTCCTCGGGGGCAGGTACATCAAAACCCAAAGGACCAAACACCTTCTCGAGGGCTCGGTAAATGGAGTTGAACACTCCCAGCAAGGCATGGATGCGATCTGTGCGATCGAGGTCAGGCCAGTACCTTCCAGACTTACCGACCTTGTAAGATACCCGGCGATCACGCTGAAGCAAGGAAAGTAACGCAGGATGCGGGTATACCTCAACGAGCCGGTTGACCTCAGCGGCTTGGGTCGCGACCGTGGCGAGTTTGTAACCGCTGGCCTGAGCCGCCGAAGATAACTTGGCTCCGAGTGGTCCCGGGCGCGTCAGGCTCGGAGTATGCGTAGAGCACCAGCGAGAACCAAACTCAACGGAGACCGCTATGTCGGCAGCACGGCGTGACGAAAATGAAACAGTCGCCATGGGCATATCCACCGTGATGAGGTCGACAGGTCGACCGGCAAGGGAACGAGCGGCGCTCAACAGACGCGGTACATCCGGCAGAGCCCCGGCGAACTTCTTGGATGACCAATCTGTCTGCAAACCTCCGGCCTGCGCAAAGAATTCATCGTAACTTGGCGCTACGGTCAGGCAGCGCCACTCGGCATGATCGCCCTGCACGAGCGCAACTCCGCTCGGTTCGGTCGCTGTCCAGGCGGCATCGAGTGCAAGGATTGTCTTCAGCATGTATTCCATCCCTCGCAAATGTCACGAGGAGATAACGCCTCGTAGGGCGGGAATATGCCGAGAGAGCGTGGCACGTTGCCCGATCAAGCGAATTCAGCGCGTCAACTCTCCGCCCAGAACCTCGACCAGTTCGGCAACGACCCGCAGCTCACCTGCATCCGCACCGGTCAGCACGATGGGTTCGAAGGCAGTATTCACCGGCGTCAGTGTGATCCTCTCATGACGCCACGAGTCGCCATCTTTCGCCTTCTCACTGTCGTAACGCTTGACGGTGAAGCGCTCGCCCGTCTCGGGATCAACAGCGTCCAAGAGCCGGACGAGCACGGTCCTACCCTGATTTGTGCCTTCGACCGGGGAACGGAAGAGGCATAAGGCGCCATTGGGGATCATGGGCTCCATGGATTTGCCGACCACCTGGGCAACGAACATCCCGGGGCGCAGGCGGTGGCGCGAGTCGATCTCGATCCACTCGAAGCCATCCTCCTCAATGTACTGCCCTTCGCCAAAGGCACCCGCGGCGGCCTTGAGAGGGACGAACGGCACGCACGTGACATACCTTTGTTCCGGCTCTGGCTTAACGAACCGAAGGAGTGCCATGCTGGCTTCAGCGGATTCAGAGGAGCTTCGGACGGCTGCCTCCGGGCCAGGCGAAAGCGCGCCTACGGCAACGACTCGATCGAACCAGGATGTATCGTTCCTCACCGCTCGCTGCTTTTCTTTCCCCACCAAGTGCTTGGCGATGCGCGAGATGGCCCGCACGACTGCGTCCTTGTCGTCGAGCTCAAACGATCTCACCACGACCACCTCGTAGCCGAGGTTGTCGAGCTTGGCCCGGATGGCCGAGTCTTTCTCTGCCTGCTCTGGGTTGCCGTGGATGTGCCCCGCCATGCCGTCGAGGTAGACGCAGATGCCCTTCTCTTCCTCGTCCTCGCCGCCGTAGAAGAAGTCCGGGATCGTTCCACCGAAGCCGGCACCGAGATCGATGTGGTGCTGGCAGAGCGGCGCAGGGAGGCCCGCCTCACTCAGGAACTGTTTGAAGCGGCTTTCGATCCAGGTCTGGCTCTGTCCGGCCGTCGACAGGGTCTTCGGCAGGTTCTCCGGGATCGGATACACCTCGACGAGGCAGTCAGTGTTGGCGCCGAGGATCTGGGCCGCGACTTGCCTGTCCAGGTATCGGTGATAGAAACGGTTGCGGTAGGTTTGCAGGCAGTCCACGCACGAGGATTCGCAGGCCCCTGGACACTGCGTGAGGAGCTCGAGCGCTGCGTTCCGCACCTCCTCCCATCGCTCGGCGAGATGTTCGAGGAGTCCCGATCCGCCAGGCATCGGGTCGTAGAGGAGCACATCGCAGGCGTCTTCGCCGACGTGCCCGAGCGCGAGCACCTGGAGGTCCTCGATCTCCATGTCGAGCACCCGCGCCGCTCCCATCCGCAGGGCCTCGACGAGGCTGAAGCCCACCTTCCGGTCCTCCACATCGTGCAGGCCCAGGACGTCCACTTCGACATCCGCGAAGAAGCCCGTGGATTGCACGACATGCCTGCAGCGCTCCAGGTGCAGCTTCTCGAACTCTTGGCGAGATTTCGTGCTCGCAAAGGGTGAGTGCGACTGCCCGCAAGCCAGGCACAACGGAAAGCCGAGCCGCGTCTGCTCGACCTCCTTGCGCGGTCCCACATTGACGAGGCGCAACTGCACTCCGTGCCGGAACCGGATGTCGAGCCCTCCCCAGGTCCAGGCGGTACCGCCTCGGTGGTAGCCACGGTCGCTGCCGTAGACCGCCACGGGCATCTGGAAGCGGAACTCCTCTTCGTCCGAAATCTGGGATTGCGAGGGCATGATCACGTCGCACACCGGTACCGCACGCAGCTCCTGCTCCGCGAGCGGCGCCATGGCCGTGTCCGTGCCCAGCTCCTGCACCACCTGCTGGTCAACGACCACGCTGAAACGCATCGTCTCCTCGGGCGTGAGGAGGAAGCGACGCGGCACGAAGCGGAAGCCGTTGGCGTAGATCGCGTTGCCGGGCACGTACTCGCGCAGCGCCAGCGCCGGCGGCCGCGGCAGGTCGAAGTCGTCCAGGCCCTGTGTCATGCGCGGCGGTTCCGCCGTTCCGATTATGCTCCCCGACTCGAGACCGTAGCCTGGCAGGAAGCCCTCGCGAGCCAGGGCTCCCATCGTGTCGGAGTCATCCGGGCCGCCTTGCGCCTTGCGGCGAGTGGAAGAGTAGGTACCCTTGAGCCGGGCGATCACCTTCTCGCAGCGGCGCTCGTGGGCCTTGTCCTCGGGGTCGAGATCACCCTTCTTCAACTTCACGGCGCCGAGCCGTTGCAACTCGCCCAGCGCCCAGTCGAGACGCCGCTTGAAGCGCCGGAGGACGGTCTGGAGGGAGGTCGGCATCTCGGCGACCAATCGATCGAGAAGGGCTTCCGCCACGGCCGCCGCATCCTCCTCGGGCCATGCCTGGGTGAAGGCCCGCTTCACAGCAGCGAGCACCGGGCCGCGATGGGCCGCGATAATCGAGCCGAGCTCGCTGACATCGCGAACCTCGGCCAGGACATCGCCGCCGGGGGTGAACAGGTAATTCCGGAGCGTGGGTGGGAAGCAGCGCCCGAGCGTATCCTCGATCGTCTCTCGCGTCTCGCGATCAGACCTCCTGGCAACGCCGTGCAGAGCCGTCAGCACGGTCGCGTGGACGTGCTTGCGAATCATCACCTCGTTCTTGAGGTTGAAGCGCGGGGGCTCCACTTGGTCGCTGAGCAGCTTCAGCGGCTCCCGGAAGTAGGCTTGATCGAAGCCGGTGGCCTGGGCGTAGGTGAGGTCGACCGCCATCCGGTGGCGACGCCCCGCGCGTCCCGCGCGCTGCCAATAGTTGGCGGCGGTCGGCGGCACATTGCGCATGAGGACCGCGTCGAGCGTACCGATGTCGACTCCGAGCTCGAGCGTGGGCGTGCAGACCAGCACGTTGAGTTGCTCCCCCTCGCCCTTGAACTGTTTCTCGATGCGCTCGCGCCCCTCGTTCGGCACCTGTGCCGAATGCTCCGCCACGCGCAGCATCGAGTAGTTGCCGTCGAGCACGCGCAGATCGAAATCATCCTTCGGCTCTTCCTCCCGCACCAGCCGGCCGCCGCAACGCCAGGCCATGCAGAGCCCCGTCGGCCCCTGGCGAATCGTGGTACGCCGGCACTTCTCGCAGCGGTAGCGGCCTGAATGCGGACTGAGAGTGAGCTTGGAGCTGTCGATCTGATACGTCCCCGCGCTACCCTTAAGCTGCTTGCCCCATCCCGAAAGGTTGACCGGGACGAGCACCTTCTGCTTGCAGAGGCCGTCCCACAGCTCCTTCAGGAACGATTCGATCTCGCGCCCGGGCACGCCCCAGCCCGCGACCGCATTCCACACCTGCGTCGGCCGGCTGCCGATCCACTGGGTAACGCGTGCCGGCACGTCGGAAGGGCCTCGGCTCAGCTTCACCCCCCTGGGACCGCCAGTGAAGGTCGGGAGATAGCCGTACTGCACCTCCTTGTCGCCACTGTTCCACATCTTTTCGAAAAGCGCCGTCGCCGCGTCGTGGAGAACCCGGATCCGCCGCAGATGGTCGAGCAGGGCGGCGATCCCCTCAGCGAGCGCGTCTTCGGTGACACCTAGCTTTCCGGCCCATTTCGGCACCAGGGGCAGATCGGTCGTCACTCCTCGATATCCGACTTTCAGCCGTCCCCACGGTTCCAGGCCGAGGCGCTGCTTGACGCCCGTGGCAAGTTCCCGGAGCACCTGGATGCGGAGGAAGTAGAGCCGCTCCTCGCGGTGCTTGGTGCCGCTCTCGTCGAAAGGCACCACCTGCCAGACCTCGGGCAGGAGCGCTCGCGACAGCTCGCGATCCTTGTCGAGGAGATCGTCGAGCGCGTACACCACGTCGCCGATCGTCGCGGCTCCCGCCTCGATCTGCTGAGCCACGAGCGCTCGCAACCGGAAGCGGCGGGCGTGGTCGCGCATCCACCCCGCCTGGAAGGCAGCGTCCTGACGGTTGTCGGCGAACACCAGGAGGCGTGGCCGTTCGGAGAGGTGCACCATCGACTGCGCGAGCACATGGACGTCCGACACGCTCACCGCGCGCACCGGACGGGCCGGCTCGCGGTAGCTACCTCCTCGCGGGCGCTTCCCGAGCGCCTGGCACGCGACGCACGAATGGAGCAGGCCCGGAAGATCTTCCTTCGTGCGGACCGCCTGCACCGGCACCTGGGTGTTCTGCGCATTACAGGCGGCGCAGGCGGCGGTGCGCTCCTCCTGCAGTGAACCGCAGTGGCTGCACACAAACAAGGGATAGAGCCGCGGGTGGTCGAGCTCGTGGTCCGCAGGCGGAAGCACGTCGCCGTCCTCGTCCACCTCCTCGGCGTCTTCGTCCTCGTCCGGACGGACGACCAGCCGGTCGACGAAGATCACCCGAGTGCCGCCGGTCTCCTCCGGCAGGTGCTCCCAGACCCGCGTGGTGCCGACCCGATCGCCGCCGGTGGGTCCGGCCTTGACTCTGGCTTTCAGGCTGAAGTCCTTCACCCAGGTCAAGTAGTAGTGCTGGCCACAGGTCGTGCAGGTGATGAGCGGGAAGCGCCAGAAGTCCTCATCGAGCTCGGCGTCGGCATCTTCGCCGGACAGCCAGAGCCGGGTTGCGGCAGCGGGGCCGGAGAAGGTCACGACGGCGCCGCCGACGCCGCGCACGAAGGAGTGCACCACCGGACGCAGCAGCGGATCGTGACCGCCTCGACCGCAAGCGGCGCCGAGCGCCAGCCAAGCCAGAATCTCGGCTTCGGGCACGGGACGGCCAAGCTTCTCCGCCAGCAAGTCGGGGAACTCCGCCAGAGCGCGCGGCTTGTTCAGGGCACACGCGAGCTGGTACACCAGCTCGTTGCCGGCGAGCTGGCTCGCGAGCGAGGCCTGCCAGCCTTCGCGACGGAGCCTTGCGCCTCCGAGAGCTACGAGCTGCGCTGAGATGGCCTCTGCGACTTCATGATCGGGGGCATCCACCGCTTTCAGGAGCGCGGCGAGCACGGCGTGCGCATCTGCCGGCGGCCCGTCCGGGACGTGCCGCCGCTCGTTCCAGCGCAGCTCGTCGTAGATCTCGCGGACGACCTCGACCTGCTCTGCGTCCACCCCGAAGAAACGGCGGGCAAAATCCTTCGCCGGCTCAATGCTTCCCTCCGGATCGGCGAGGGTCGCGGAGGTGGCGACGTGCCGCACCTGGTGGGCCTCCTTGCCGCAGAAGGTGCGCAGCCGACGCACGAGGCAGGCTGTCTCGGCGCCCTGCGCTCCGCGAAAGGTGTGAGCCTCGTCGAAAACCAGGAATTCGAGTGGCGCGCCTGCGAAGATGCCCACGTCCTTGCCGCGGGTCAGCAGAAGCTCGAGCTGCTTGACGTTGGTCAGCAGGATGCGCGGCTGCCCGCCGTCGGCGCGCATCGCCTTACGGCTCGCTCGCTCCTCGGGCGCCAGCAGCGTCAGCGCCTGCCCGGTCTCACGGATCTGCCTCAGGCGCTCGTGGTAGGCAGCGTTGGTCGTGCCCGCGGGCATCCGCTCGCCGCGCACCTGGCTCTCCTCGTCGGGAGTCTTGCCGATGTACATGCCAAACGAGATGCCGCGCCCGGCGAGCAGACCGCGCAGGCGGTCGAGCTGATCCTCGGCCAGCGCGTTCATGGGATAGACGATCACGGCTAGCACGCCGGGGGGCGCGCCGGCGTCCTGCAATTCAAGGCAGCGGCTGATGATGGGATAGAGGAAGGCCTCCGTCTTGCCCGAGCCGGTGCCGGTGGACACCAGCGTCGTGCGGCCCGCCTGCATGGCGCGGATGGCCTCCTCCTGCTGCTTCCGAAGCTGCTCGTAAGGCACCACTGCCCGCATCTGCGGATGAAAGACGCCGTCCGCCACCAACTCGGCCACAGTAGCCCCCGGCTTGAAAGGTCGCGAGAGGCTGACGAACGGACCCTTGCGCAGCGGAGTCTTGCGCGTTTCCTCGAGTTCGAGGAGCGCCCGGAGCTGGGCGTAGAGATCCGGGTCGGCGAGCGGATAGGTGGTGAGCTGGTAGTGGAGGAAGTCGTCAACGACCCGCTCGGTGAAGGCAATGGGGTTGAGGGCCATGGGTCAGTGCTCCATCCCAGGCAGACGGGGCTGGGGCGAGGACGGCTCGGCGCCGATCGTCGCGGGTTCAGGTGAGGCCGCCTCCGACATTCCCTCCAGGATCGCCTTCGCGTGCTGCTCGCACTCGGCCCAGCTCTCTTCCGGAGTTTGGGCGAGCTGCCAGTCGAGGAAGCGTTCGCCAAGGCGGCTGCGCACGGGCTGCGGAGTGCGGGCTCGTTCGTCGTACTCGCCGATGTCGACCGTGCGAGTGAGGCCGAGTCCGGCGAGGCAGAGGGTCTCGGGGAGCATCCAGCCGTCGCCTTCGTTTTGCTCGCAGAACTCCTGAATGCCCGCGTCACGGTCGCCCGCAGCGGCGATGGCAGCCTGAAGGTCCTCAAACGCGGCAAGGGAAAGCACAGTGTGACGCAACTCGGGGCCCTGAGCCTTGTCCACTCGCCAGAAGCCCTTGGGGTCCAGCCGCCGGCAGAAGACCTTGGCGGCCAGATAAGTCCTCGGGTGGTCGCAGTCCTTCAGGATCCAGGCGAAGTCGGCGCGATCGAGGCCGTAGAGCACGGCAACGACGGCATCTAGCATGCAGCGGATGCGGAGGCGTTCATGTTGAGTCACCGCCCATGTCCTTTTATACCCGCATCTAGCACCGTCAAGCTCCTGCCACCACGCAGCAAAGAAAGGGTGGGTCGCGTTAAGACGAAGAACAAGCAGGGAGACTGGAGTTCGCATTTGGCACCTCGGAAGCGCCACGTCCTTCAGGAAATATCGGCTAACGTGTTGACCAGTAAGTCGTTGCCGAACCATCCAATCGAAGCAGAAGGAATTGAGAATCGCACTAAGATGCAGAGCTCTATTCAGAGGGTCTTGCTCCTCTGGAAATGACGCATTGTTGACCGAGTGCCCGGAAGGCACCGTCGGCAGGCAAGACGCAACAATACTGCGCGTGTTGGTTGCACCGGTCACGTCCATCACTGCGACCTTAGGGCGCATGATTACTTTCCGCGACTCGACCACATCTGAAATTGGCAGATAATATTGCGCTCCCGTTGCAAGCGTCCCAGTTGGCACATCGCCCCAGACAGCCCCTCGCCCCTTTCCCGACACCCATCGTTTAGCGAATGCCTGGAACTGCGCAACATTGCGACCCTCTACAAGCGGCAGCAACCGCCCCTCATCAGTTGAAACGTAGTCGCCTAGGCATGTCAGAGAGGCGGTTGTCTCCACAACATCCCGTCGACGGAAAAGCTCTCTATCGTCGCTCATATTGAGCTCACGAGAGTATTGAATACCCCATTCGCCAGAGCTGCCTCCATGGAAGACCACGCCATCCTTTAGCATGCATCGCATAATGTCGGTATCTCGTGGGCTGCCGAACAGTGGGAGCACATAGTCGCTAGGAGAGAACTTCACAATGAACTCGCGTTCAATTTCAATTGCGTTGGGTGTTCGCTCCGCCCAGCGCCCGAGTTCTGCCTCCATGACCGCAGCATTGATCACTTCGGTCGCCCCTCCCCGCTGCAAAATGACCGCGGCAAAACGGCTGGACCGATGAATGGGGAAGATCTCCTGCCTGTTCTCGAAGTCGTAGAACCATTCGAGCTTATTGTGATCGATGACATTTCTTCGCAGCAGGATACTACCTTTCTCAGTTGCTACTGAAGAAGGGAGTATCAGGCCAATTCTGCCTCCATCGCGGGTTAAGTGCAGTGCTAGCTCAAGAAAAAGCCTGTGGGTGTAGAACTTACCGCCACCCTGCAAGTGGAAGGGGCGACAGTTTTCTCGGCCTGAATGGCGAAACCAGTTGTTCAGTGACCCCACCCCGCCAACCAGATGAAGCCACGCTTTCTCAACTTCGGGCACTACCGCAAAAAGTTGATTGCGCGCCGACTTAGCTTCTATGGGTGTCAGTGAACGGTACAGTGGATTGTGATTTGAGAAGAACTCGAGCGTTTGTGCGTGAATCGTTTCCCATGGGGGATTTCCAACTACGGCATCAAATCCTCCGCCTGTGAGCTGCGAAAATGCATCCGGAAAGGCGAGCTCCCAGTGAAAGAACTGTACGTCTTCTGAAACTTTGCGTGTTGTCTGATCATCCTGTAGGGCACGGTCCCCAAGGTCCGACGGGGTTGGTGCAGTCGAAAGTTCCGAATAGGGCCAAAACCACACCGCGCACCACGAGTCGAGATAGCGTCGAATCTTGCTGATCTCCTCGTCAGTCAAAATCCGAGTCCTCCATAACTCGGCTCGAAAGTCGGATTGACTTGCGGGAACGCGCTGCAGTTCACTGTAAAGTCGACGAATGCGGGAGAGAGCAGCCCCCAAAGTATCCGAATCGCTTCCCTCAAAGAGCCGCCGCTGACCAGAATCGGCAGCATCCACAAGCTCTTGGATGACCTTGCGAAGGTCAGTGAGCTTGTCGTGCCACTGGTTGGCTGGGTGATTGACTCCTTCCCAATGTTGATCTGGGCTCCCTCGTTTCCATGCGGCGGCAGGATAGCATTGAAGGTCATCAAGCCATGCTCCCACCAAAGCGTTGCCACGCTGGAGTTTGTGGTCCAGGAACGTGAAGGGCAACCGCCGGTCGAGGGTTTCGACCCAGAGCGCCACCCGGGCCAACTCGACAGCAAGTGAGTCGATGTCCACGCCGTACAGGCAGTGCTCGACTACGGCGCGGCGCACGATGGCATCCAAGCGCTCCTCGAGACCTTCGCTTGGAAGGCTGCGGTCGGCTTCGGGCAGGAACTCGCAGCGCACAACGGTGCGCCCGTTGGTCTGCTGTTCAATCCGCTCGTGGACGTGCAGCGACTCAATGACTGCCTCGGTGAGCACGCGTAGGGCGGCGACGAGGAAGGACCCGGAGCCCATGGCCGGATCGCACACCTTTAGCGAGAGAAGCGCTTCGGGCGGGCGCACCCTAAGGCTCGCGTCTCCCGTCTGTTCATAAAGGAGCGGTTCCAGCGTGCGGCGCACGGTCGGTAGGGTGAGCTGAGGCCGGGTATAAAACGTACCGGCGCCTTTGCGCGTGCCGCCCCAGCGCACTAAGTAGAACTCCCCGGGGAGCTTCACGTCCGCGACGAGTTGCTCTGCCGCGACATCGAGTTCAGACTTCCACGCAGCGTGGACTTCGGTCGTCCGCCCCCGAGGCTTCTTGACGAGCTTGCCGACATCGACGGCGCGGCGGCCCCAAGCGATGGCGCGCGCGCGGGCTGCGACTCGGGCGTCGTCAAGCTCCAACGTATCGGTTACCGCCGGAACATCCGTATCTTCGTCCTCATCGTCTTCCTCTGCATTCTCCGGAACCTCGGCGATCTCACCCGAATCGTCTTCACCAGCTTCCTCCTCACCGATCACGACTTGTTTCTTGATCTTGGCCTTGTCCACCAGGGCGGCGAGGGCTTTGTCGTCCATGGCTTCCAGACGGTCGAGCGGCAGGGCTGGCTGGTCGCCGAGGTTGAGGAAGAGCACAGGTTCATCGCCGGCCCGGTGCAGCTCGTAGTCGAGAGGATGCCGATATATTCGCTGGTCAGCTCGGTGAAGTCGACCGGTGCAGCCACCTTGCGCCAGCCAGCACCTTCGCGGACCATCTGGGTCGTGCGAGTGAGCAGCACAAGCACCTGATAGATCACGTTATCGTCGGGCGACTTTTCCAGATCTTCGAGAAGCGCCAGCGCCCGCTGCACGCCGTCGCCGCCGTTGTCGCCCGGGCGGAACAGGTCGCCGCCGTAGGCCGGCAGGGTAACGGCCGGGTGAGGCGAGCCCCGGTAGAGCAGGTGAAAGAGCGCGAGCAAACGAGGCCATGCCATGTGCCGTGCCTTGCGGCGCTCGGGCGTTAGACGATCGAGCTGGTCGAGCAGCCCACGCAACCCGTAGGCTTGGTGATAGACCGGACTGTCGACCGGGAGCAGCTCGCGAGCTTCGGCGAAGAGCGTCACCACAAGCCGCATCACGAAGTGGCAGGCAGCAACGTAAAGATCGGCGCCTTTGTGGTTCTTCCACACCGGCCCGATCAGCGGCTGCCTGCTCCGGAGCAGGGTCTCCACGGCGCGGCGTACGTTTTCTCCCAAAGCCGCCGAGAGCTTGCCCTGCCCCTGGCGGGTGTCCCGGATCGCGGCCAGCAGCGGGCTCTGGTCGGCACCGATCCGCAGGAGCGAGGCGGGCGCGAGCACGCGCCGCAGGACGGCCAACTCGTCCGAGAGCAAATCGGCGACGAGCCAGCGCTCGGCCTCCCACTCGGTCCAGGCGAGGCTGTCAGTGTCGGTCCAGACCAAGCGCCACTGTTGGCCGTTGGTCAGCAGCCCCAGGGGGATGGCGCGCCGACGCAGGTACTCGACGACTTGTGCCGCCGGGCGGCGTCCCTTGCCGACTCCGATGCGCGTCGCGTGCGTGGTGAAGACCGCGAGCACCTCGCCATCAGGGCCGGTCCAGCGACGCCGCGGCTTGAGCACCGTTCCGTCGAGGAGCTTCTCCGCGTCAGAGGCACCCAGGGCGTTGCCCTTCTGCCAGCCGTCGCGCAGGCCGCAGCCCTCCTCCAGCACCACGTCGAGCAACGTGCCGAGAGCGGCGGCCTCCGGCTTTACAGAATCGAGCGCGACCAGCGCGGACCGCAGCCGATCGGCAAGGCCCCTCGGCGGACTCTCGGGCGCGGGCAGTCCGTCGAGCGCCGAGGGTGAGAGGAGATTGCCACCGTGGCGCAGCGCGGTCCAGGCTTCATGGAGGCTCATCGGACACCTCCACGGAGGCGGATCTCGACGGCGATCGGATAGACACGGGCCTCGCCTCGCAGGGCATAGCGCTTGGGCAGCACCCGTTCGAGCGTCCGCTCGGCCTCGGCAGCGAGGCGCTCCTGCACCTGCTCGTAATGGCTTTTTCGCAGAGCCAGCTCGGCTTCGAGATCGGCGAGACGCTTCTGCTTCTCCTGGTCGACCTCGGAGAAGATCGACAGCTGGAGGATCTGCACCCGGATCTTCTCGGCCTCCTTAACGAGCCTGGCAAGTTGGTTCTTGCTGAGCTCCCGCTCCAGTTCCTTGCGCCGGCCTTCGAAGCGCTTCTTCTCCAGCTCACGCACGGCCTTGCCGGAGGCTTGTATTCGACTTGCGAGCGACGCCGTCAGCTCAGCTTGCAGCGCGCGCACGCGCTCCTTGAGGGCGTCCTCGATGTCGTCCCACACCTCGCGCGCCGCATCGCGGTCGGCGGGGGTCGGAGGCGCGTTCCAGCCGCGCGCGGGCCGGTGGGCGAGCGCCTCGCCGAGCCGTTCGCCATGCACGGGGAAGGCGAGCGTGCGAACCCAGTGGTGGCAGGGCTCGCGCAGCTCGTTGACGGCCAGCTCCTCGACGGTGAGGAGCACCAGCGCATCAGCGCCCTCGGGCACCTCGCCCGTGCGCGCCGTCCATCTCGTCGCGGCGCTCGGACCGCCCGGGAAGCGGTAGCGGGCGAATGTGGACATCACGCGGTGGTAGAGAGCATCGCCCAGGTGCAGGAGGCGCGAGTCCGGCTCGGGGATGTAGACGGGCCGGCCGTTGCGCGGCTGGACGTAGTGCTTCGGATCGAAAACGAGAGCGAGCAGCGGTTCCGACGGGCCACCCTCGCGCAAAGCGTGGTCGACGAGATCCCGCCAGAGCGGGGGCACAGGGGGGACGAGGCGATCGCGGCCCGCGCCGTCGGGCCTCAGCCGGGGGCGCCCGGCCTCGATGGCGAGGGCGGTTTCCAGCGTCTCGCGCAAGGTCTCGGGCGAGACATCGAGCTCGGCCTTGAGACCTTCGAGGTAAGCCAGATCCTCGGCGCCGGGCAAGGGGCTGCCGGCCGGGAGGTCGTCCACGGCATCGGCATTCTCCGCTCCGGCGCGTTCGATCACACGCTCGAGCCGTTCCTCGACGACCTCCGCGTCCTCCTCCTCGGCGAAGTGAGCAAGGATCGCGTCGGCGAAGATCTCGTCAGTGACGACCCGGTCCTCTCTCGTCCGGCTGCGCTTCGCGAGCACCTTGCCCAGAAAGCGCATCGAGGCATCGTCGGTGCTGTCGAAGTGAAAAATGGAAACATCGCGCTCCTGCCCGTGCCGGTCGAGGCGGCCGTTGCGCTGCTCCATCCGGGCTGGGTTCCAGGGGATGTCCCAGTGCAGCAGGTAGCGCGCGGCCCGCTGCAGGTTGAGACCCTCGCCGGCGGCATCCGTCGCAACGAGAATGCGGGCCGGCTTGCGCGGATCGTTGAAGGTCATCTTGATCGCGTCGCGGTCGGCGTCGTTCATGCCGCCATACAGCGTGAGCAGCCAGTCGCCCTCACCGTAGTGGGCTCGCAGCCGAGCGGAGAGATAGTCGAGCGTGGCGAGGTACTCGGTGAAAATGACCAAGCGCTCGTCGCCGCGCCAGGTCTGCGCGTCACGCAGCTTCTCGTCGATGAGCGCCTCCAGCGCGCGGAGGCGGGCGTCGGCCACAACCCTGGGAGCTCGCGCCGCCACCTCGGCGACGTACGCGTCCCGGTTGAGACCGGGCGGCACTCGGCTCACGCCAATGGCGGCGACCTGGCGCGTGATCTCGGTAATCTCGTCTTTGAGGGTGCCATGCCACTGCCGCAGCCAGGCGCCGATGGTGCGGTCGGAGTGGCGTTGTCGGCTCTCGCGTTCCGCGTCGTTATCGGTATCATCGGCCTGCGCGTCGCGCGCACGGGTGACTGCGGCGGCCCCGGCGCTCTCCGCGAGCGTTTCGAGCCCCTCCATCAGGGCCAGCCAGCTCTGCCCGAAGGCCCAGGGGCCTGAGAGCAGGCGCTTCTGCAGCACCTCCGTGGCAAAGCTCGCGGCGGTACGTTCCTGATGGTCCGCGCCGCGCAACGTCTTTTTGAGCGCATTGCGGAAGTCCCGCACGGCCAGTTGAAGAGCGCGCTCGTGGGAGCCGAAGTGCAGCGCCGGGAGCGCCGTCACGAAGCGTTCGGAAAAGCGCGCGGGCTCGCCCAGCGCCGTGTAACAGGCGTTGATCTCGCTCTTGAGCCGACGGATGACGGCCTCGCCCACGCGGCGGCGGTCCTGGTCGTCGAGTTCGGACTTACGGGTGAAGCGCACCGGGTCGAGCACCTCGAGCAGGCCCGAGAACGAGCGGGTATGGCCGTTGTGGGGCGTGGCCGTCAGGAAGATGCGGTGCTCGAACCAGGGCGCAATGCGTTGGAGCATCTGCGACACGTCGGAGTCCGAGCCGAAGCTGGCCGGCGCGAGGTTGTGAGCCTCGTCCACGATGAGCAGGTCCCATCGCAGAACCCCCTCCCTGGGCTCCCCGGCGGAGCGGAATTGCTCGAGCACGTCGGGCTGCTTGAGGTAGTGGTAGCTGGCGATGATGCGGTCGTGGGTGCGCCAGGGATTCGCATCGACGCCGATCTCGCGCTGGAGCCTCAAGGTCTCCTGCCGATCGACCATCGCGAAAGGCAGGGCGAACTTCTCCTGCATCTCGTCGCGCCACTGAGTGCGAAGAGCGGCCGGGCAAAGAACGAGCACGCGTCGGATGCGACGCCGGAGCATCAGCTCGCGGAGCACCATGCCAGCCTGGATGGTCTTGCCGAGACCGACGGCGTCGGCCAACAGAAGGGCCACCCGGGGCATCTCCAGGGCGCGCAGCACGGGGACGAGTTGATAGGCCTCGGGGTGGACGGCGCCATAGAGCGGAGCGGCGAGCGGCGGCCGGTCGCCGTCGAGCCCCGAGAACGGGAGCGAAGGAGTCAGCGCCGACCAGCGGGACGCCCGCACCATCGCATCGAGCTCCCGCGGATCCATCGGAGCCCTGCTCTCGACGGGAGGCAATGCCGCGGGCTCGAGAACCTCTGTGCCGGGCTCGACCTCCCACAGCAGTTCATCGGACTCGGCGCCGATCCCATCGCTGTACTCCACCTCGACGAGGTGGAATCGGCCGTCGGCGGCGTCGAAAGGCTGGACACCCGAAATCATCGCCCGGCGGTTGCGGACCACCGCCATCATGCCCTCACGCGGGACGGTGCTCGTCACCTCAACCTCCCGGCCATCCTGAAAGTCGCGAAGTTCCTGTCCTGGTGGGCAACTCGATCATGTGAAGAGAGTACATCCATGTTCTTCAAGGCCATTGATTCCCGAGCCAGTCATGCAGACGCCCCTGTTCGGGCGCCATGCCCGCCGGCGAGAGAACACTCCGACGGTCGATCCGAAGTTGTCTGAGCGCCGAGATCATACCAAAGCTGAAAGGCTTCCGCGGTCCTCCTGGACCGCGGCCGGAGGCGTTCACCTCTCTCGCCGCCGCGGGAGAGGGCCTGGGGCGAGAAGCCTCGAAAACGTCGCCCGCGGGGGAGCACGTGTAGAAATACAGGCTGGGTATGGCTCACAAGGAGCTTGACAGGCCCCGGCGTGCGGTCTTCTCGAGCCTCCCCAACGTGTCGCACCACCGGCGGACAACCGAGTTTCGGCTCTCGAACTCGAAGCCGAAGGCCTCTTTGAGCGCTGCGCAGTGCTCGCTGCCAAGAGGAGCTTCTCCCAAGATCTTACCGATTCTCTGCAGCTTCTCCTCACCTGGGGTGCCCTTGCCGTCCTCATCGTAGTAGTAGGCGACATAGCTGCTGCCGTGCCGCTTCACCATGCGGTCTCGGATTTCGAACAGTGCCGTGTAGGCCTGCTGAACCCGGATGCGGCGCTCCTGAAACTCGGGCAGCACCGCGACGGTTTCCGCCACCTTGAAACCGGGGCTCGTGCGAAGATCTTCAGGCGCGAGCGCTTTGCACTCCCGAAGCCGTTCTCCTACCTCGTCCAGAACGGCCTCAGTCGAGCGCTTCTCAGGAACCTGGGCCTGCGGAAGCGATGCCTCTCCCGAGGCCGATCCTCCCTCTTCAGCCAGTAGGGCCGATTCCCTGGAGCCAGCGGGGGCATCGTTTCGGAGATCCCCCAGCAACAGGAAGAGTCCTCCGAAGACCACGATTCCTGCCGCAAGCCACAAAGGCCACAGAGTAACGATGACTGAGCGAGGCTCTGAGCGCTCGAACTGTCGGGGAAGGGCGGCCTCATGACGCCTCGGCTGCTGATCAGCCAGCGGGCTCGTGGGATCGGCAGGTGGGGGACACGGTTCCTCGACTTCGTGCTCCTGCGGGCTCAGCACGCGCGCCAGAGCACGCTCGGCCTGGTCGTCCATTGGAAGGCAATAGGCAATCTCAAAACCCGCCTGAGCAACGGCCGCCAGACGAGATGTCGCCGTGACTCCGAGCACGTTGGGCAACAAGGCTCCTCCTTGGATTGCTGCCAGGAGGAGCGCGGTCACTTCGCGCACCGTCGATCGTGGATCGAACCGGAAAAACACCGGATCTGCCGATGCACGCCTTCTTTGCAGCGGGCCTGTCGGGGTCTTCGCCGGTAGAATCTCGATCCCGCTCGGCGGCGTCTCAGTGCCGAGCAAGGCGCGCGCCGAGCCGATCGGATCTCCGGCGGAGAGAATCTGCTCCAAGGCAGAGCCGGGGCACCAGAGGCCGAAGACCGCCCAGCTCCGCCGACCGTACGGATCTGCGCATTCGAGCGTTACACATAGGAGGTACCCGTCCCTTCTCGGCGACCTCACGCCTCCGATCGCCTCTCCGAAACCGTGGAGCTGGCCCTGCCCGCTGCGCATCGCTCCACAGTATTGATCGAAAGCCCTTTTCAGATCGGCGCGCTCCGCCAGCGCCCCTGTGGCAGCCTTCAACCCCCAGTCGCGTCCCCATCTAGGCGACCAGGTCCGGTTGTCATAGAGGAAAAAGTCGAGCGTGGTCATCGACCGCGGCACTCGGCGACGATTTGGGGGTTCTCGAACAGGGCAGCAACTTGGAAGAGTCGTGCAGCGCTGGAGGTCCATGAGTAGTATTGGAACTTCCCCTCGATCTCAGCCCTGGCGCTGGGCGAAGGTTTCGCCGCGCAGAGCTCGGCAATCAAATCCTCGTGTTGGATAGCATTTTTGAGCAGAGCCCCCAATGTGGAGCTCATTTGAACCGGCCATCGAGAGGCGATGTCCACGACCCTGGTAGTTGAGGAGCGAAGCTCCGCGCAGCCGCCACACTCCGAGCCGCTCGGCCACTCCTCGGAGACCGAGCGCCAGCCGCGAAACGGCTTCAAGATGGTGCCGATCTGCTCCGTCAACTTTGCACGTTCCAGCCGTCGGCCAAGCTCCTCGAGCATTCGGCGACGAGCGGTGTACCGAGCAGCCTGCTCCTCCGAAGGCTCAGAGCAGATCTCCGCTGCGAGCCAGAGTTGGAACGTCTCGTCCTTCATCGCTCCCCAGTCCGGAGGCAGAGCATCAAGATCGAGGTCGTCCAAGGCTGCCGCTCGCTTCATGGGCCGCCCTTTGGCCCTTCCGCAGAGCGCGTCGGAGATCGGGCTCGCGACAGGCGCGGAGGCGTCGGGCTTGGCCGGTGGGCTCCCTGCGAACGACTCTGACATCGAGAAAAGCACTGCCAGGCTCAACGCCAGGTGACGGCCTTCACGCCGCATTGGCGCACTCCGAGGGTGATCCATGAGATTCAAGCGCCGTGCAATGGTTGAGCTTCGCCCCTAGCAAGAAATCTTCGAGGCGCTCTGCGGCCGAGGCGTCGCCCAGGCCTCCTTGAGCACGCTGATCGTTGACCGACCGTACGAGCGCTAAAACCTGCTCGATCTCGCTTCCAATCTGGGCGAGAGACCCGTTGGCCTCGGTGCGGTCGGCGAGCGCGGAGAACACCCGCTCGCCGGCTGCCGCAAGACCGTCCGTTTGCAGCAAAGCCCCATTCTCGAGCGCCGATAGGAGATTTGAATAGATCGGCACTACTCGGCGCCTGCTCGCCAATGCAGTGAGGTGATCCCCCAGGTAGAGCAGTTCCCCTTCGTAAAGCGGATGCCGAGCAATGCGTGCGATCAGAGGCTCGGTGAGATCGGTTTCGGCACTGGCTGCGGGCCGGATGATGGACGAAAGGGGCAGGATTCCACCCGGCCAGGCATCCTCCCTGGAGCTGAATAGATACGCACCCCCAAGCGCGTCCGCCAAGGCGATCCAGACCTCGCGGCGCTCCTCGAGGGGCAGGTCGAGCAGAAGACTGCGCAAGAGGTTGTCGACTCCCGCGCTCCAGTTCGCTGCAGTCGTACCAGCCTGCGTGATCGCAGACTCGACGACCTCCTGGCATCTCCCGCACTCCTCCTCGTTTTCGCAGGCCAGAAGATCGCGGGCGAGCACCTCGAACCGGATCTCGCCGTCCCCGAGGTTCGCCAGTCCGGGGGCCAGCGGTGTGAGCAGCTTCTCGCGAAGGAAGCCGTTTTCGTGGCGTTTCAGGATCGTGACGACCAGATGCCCTGCAAGTGCCTTGCGCGCAAGGCGCTTGAGCTCCGGATCCTCCTCCGCAACAACCGAGGCCAGCAGGTTCTGGATGGTTACGAGGCGGCTCGCGACATCGGCGTCCGCGTCGATCCGCGCTTGCCAGGTTGCGATCTCCGCCTCCTTCTCCCGCGTCGACTGCGCGGCAAGAAGGCTGGCGAACTCCTGATCGCCCGTGCCCGAGAACCGCTTCGCCGACTCATCGAGAAAGCTGGTCCGAGCGCGCCGGTCCTCGCGTTTGGTTCCGAACCAATCGGACAGGAGCTCGCCTCTTGCCGTGAGCAGCGGCAGGAGGTTTTGCCGCCAAGGCTCGGTCGCCGCCGGATCGAAGAGCGGAATGAGGCTCTGGAACTGTTCGATCTCCTCGCGATAGGCGGCTTCGAGCGACGGTTCCCCGGCGAGCCGCTGCGCCGCCTCGCCCAGAGCGGCCTCCAGATCTTCGATCGCCGCGCGTACGTTGGATGCTGTGCCTTCGGGGTCCGCCCGGTATGCAGCCAGGATCGCGTCGAGCATCGCGGCGCTCGCCGGAGTTATCGACGCGAGATTTCCCTTGCGCAGGCTGTCCTCCATGCCGTCGAGCAGGCGAACCTGGGCGTTCTCCTCCCTCCTGTACCACGCGAAGGCTAGAGCTCCCAGGATCACGAGAGCTCCGATCAGCGCAGCGATCCGGACAGTCCTTTGGCGCCTCCTCTCTCGTTGCTCCTCCTGCTGAATCCTGGCCTCTTCCTGTTCTACGTCCGCTCTCTTCTTTGCCAAACGTTCATTGATTCGCGGCATCGCTGCGCGCAGAAGCTCCAACACCACCTCGGCGGGTTCCCGGCGCCAGATGCTGCCGTCGTACGTCTGCCGGCGTGGGGCGAGATCTCCTGAAACTGTCTCGTAACAGGAAATCCTGCGCACGATGCCGAAGGGACGCCCTCCCTGGTTGGATTCTTGGAGATCCTGGGTGAACTTGCGCTCGAACTCTTGCACCCGCGGCAGGGTGCGAAACAGCTCCTCAGTCAAGCGTGGCGTCTGATCGATCTGTGAAAAGAGCAGGGCGACGGGCTTACGCTCCTTCCGGCAGTGAGCGAGCACGAAGTTCACGCTCGGGCTGAACGGGTTGCGCCTCGGCGTCTCATCGATGGGATCGATCTCGGTCGAGTTGATCAGGATCACGAAGGCGTCCGCCTGTTCGAGCGCCTCATTGACCTCTCGCAGCGCCTTGATCTCTTCGGAGTCCGATTCGCCTTCCTCCAGCAGGTTCTTGAGGTCGGCCATCGATCGGAAATGGCGGCCGGCGAAATCGAGCAAATCCACCGAGAGCATCGAACCGTTACCGCCTGCAAGCGGCTCGTACGGCCTGACGAAAATGCGCGCCGGGAACAGCGAGCGATCGGTGGTCCCCTGGGTCGGTCCCTTGGCGATCAGCGCGTCCTCGATGCTTTGGAAGTAATTGGCGTTGCCGATCTCCTTCCGCTCGAAGTCGACGATGACGTCGTCCGGGAAGGCGGTTCCAATGCTCTGAAAGATGCAGGTCAGAAAGACCGTCTTTCCCGAGCCCTGCTCACCGCAGACACCGATGACAACCTTGGCAGATTCCCTCGGCACGAACTCGCTCATGGGCCGAACCCTCTCTTATCTTTATATTTCTTTTGCCTATCCCTGATGGCTTGCCGGAAGCGCGAAGCGCATCCTGAGCTGATCCAGCTTGGCTCGACGTGCGACCAGGAGGGCTCGGCCCGGGCTGCCGGAGCTGGGGGCAACCGCAGCCTGCCGAAGATAGTCCTCTTGGCGCCGCTGCCAGCTCCGCTGAAGCCAGGCGCGTTCCCGCTCACCGATCCGGCGACCGACCTCCTCGACGACGACATGGAAAAGGGCACACCCTTCAGCAGAGCCGTGCTCCGAACCTCCTTCGAGGACCCACGCCCAGTGTTCGACGAGATCCGCGACGCGACCGACCCGCACCACCTCCGCGGTGCGCATCGCCTCCGTCTTGTCTGCCGCTTCGAGAGCTACCCCGCGCGGATCGAAGAGCCAGCCGATGAAGCTCCCGATCTCTTTGCGTGCCTCGACCGGATCGCTGGGCAGCGCCGAGAAGAGCGGATGACGCGTCGGCCAGGTTCCGAAGCGATCTGGAGGCAGCGACCTGGCCACGGTAAGGCAATAGGCGAACGGAAGCTCCAGAGCGAAGCGGTTCGAGGCTGAGAAACGATCGGAAGGGCGTCCCTCCTCCGGCAGCCAGCTGCGCAAGACGGAAAGGATCTCGAAAATCCGTGGGCCGCTCTCTCGGGCGAGCGTGACCAGTCGATCCGCCGTCCGCGTCCGCACGGCCTCGCTCCCTTGATCAAGCAATCGGCGCATCCAGATCAGCGGGTCGAAATGCGGTGCGAACCGGAGCCGCCTGGCGAGGTCGAGAATGACGTTCAGGAGAGCATCGTGCTGCCTCGCCGCGATGAGAAATTCGAAGAACTCGCGCACTGTCGGGCGCAGTGTCTCCCGATCTAGCATTTCGCGGATCAGTAAAGCCAATCGTCCGTGAAAATGGGCTCGGAGGTGAGCCTCGACGGCAAGCCTCTCCAACAACCACGCCAAGCTCTCCTCCAAAGAATCAGAGGGAGGCTTCTCCTTCAATTGGATCCGCAGGCTCAGCACCAGATTCAAGAGCCAGACGCTGCCGAACCCGGCGGGGTCTGCAATCGCCCGGTCGACGAAGAGCCGAACCAGTCCCTCTACGGCCGCCCGGGATAAATCCAGGGCGAAGAGAGCTCCGGACTCCTGCAGCGCCTGGCACTGGTGTCTGACGTACCAGGAAAAGTGCCGTTCGAGATGCGCACGAAGCTCTCGGCGCAGGTAGGGCTCGCTGAAATCGACGACCCACGAGCCGCCTCCCGAAATCACCGGTTGTAAATGACAATCACGGAAGACACGGTCCGCGCTCCGCAGCCAGCGGTCCGACCAACGCTCCTCGACCCGCTCGTGCATCTTTTCACCGAGCAGCAGGAGCACCATGCGATCGAAGTCCCCTTGGCCAAGGTCGGGGAAATAGGTCGCGACGAATGCAGCGGCCCGATGGACCTCCGACTCCTCGCGAAAGACGTCCTCGGGCCGAATCGGCTGGAAACGCTCTTTGCGAGCGGAGCGTGGAAGGCTGGCCGCCTGCTCGATCTCGCGCAGGAGCTCCTCGAACGCGGCCACACCCTCCTCCAGCCGCCTGGCTACACGTTGATGGAGCTCGTGCAAGTCCATCGGGCTCTCTCCCCGCTCGAGAGGGGCGAGCAGGCGCTTTTCAAGCTCCTCGGCACGGTCTGCAAAATCCCGTGTCAGCAGATAGCGGAGGTGAGACACGGTGTAGTAAGGGAGGCAACGTTTCGCCCTTTCCGTGGCGGCCCCGTCGCGCAACAATTCCTCACTGACAGCCAGAATCAGGTATGAGGAGTGATTTTCCAAGCCGTCGCGGATCTTGCCAGCGGGTCCCCAGCCCAACGCAAGCGCAGAGTCGAGCAGGGTGCACCATCTCTCGATTTCGATCAAGACGATCTGTGGCTTCTTGCCGAGAAACTCATCCCTAGCCAAAGCCACAAGATCGAGGTCCGAACGCTCCTTCTTCCCCATGCGAGTCGGAAACAAGGCTCTCTTTTGTTGGCGATGAAAGTGCTCGTCGGTGACGAGAGAATGGGCCGCGGCGTAGGCGGCCGTCTCCTGATAGGAAGTGAGCAGAAGGATCCTCCGGACTTCAAGCTCACTCACCAGGTGGTCGTGGCGTGGGTCGCGGAACGGGTAGAGGCCCGGGGGGAGACTCGGCAGATCCTCGGGAAGGTCTTCCAGCGCCGTCTCACAGATGGCTTCCGCCGACGAGAAGTAGACATTCATATGGGAAGCGATCAACTGCTGCTCCACCTTATCGACATGCGTCGCCGCCTTGGCCTCGGCCTCTACGGGCTTCGGATCTTCAGATGGGCTTCCTGTGCCCTCTTCTGAGGGTTGAGTGGGCACAGACTCCTGTTTGTCATTGTGCGGAATTGTCATTTCTTGCGCGGCTCCCAACCTGGCGGACAAATGTATTGATTTTTGACCACCCTGCTCTTGACGATCACGCTGGCTGGGTCGGCGCGGTGCTCCGGAGACGCCGGCAGTGCCGGCGCTGCGGACTCCTCTTGGATCTGGGTCCTCTCCGCGCTCGACCGCACAAAAAGAACCGGGACAGCCCAATCGAGCGTATCCGCTTGGCCCGCGCGCAAAGCAATGCGGGCCTCGGACACCGCTGCCTCGATAGGGTCATCCTGGACGATGCGCCGGTACAGGCGCTCAGTGAAGCGGATCGCGCTCCTGTCTTCCACCGCCGTCTGCATCGCGATTACAGCGGGCAGGCCGGCGGCGACCAGAGCGGCGGCGACACTTGCAAACGGGCCGAGAGATGGGTCGTTCCCGGGATCGGCGGAACGGCAGGAAGTGAGAACCACCAGGCGCGGCGTCCGTTTGCCAGCAAAGAAGCTGGCAAGGGTCGACGCCGGGAGGGGATCTCGGCCGCGATGCTCGTCTTCGAGCAGCAGCATGCCCTCGCCGACTGAAGAATCGAAGGTCCCATGTCCTAGGAAATGAACGATCTGATGCTCACCGTCGCAGATCCTGTCGAGCAAGCTGGAGCGAGTCGCCTGCGGAAGTACCTCCGGAAGGATGGAGATTCGCCCAAGAGCCTCTTTGACCCTGGCGCACTCGCTGTCGAGATCAAGGGCCTCTGAATCGCGAGGGTTTGACAACACCAGCAAGACGCGCCGAAGCGGCCCCGGAGCAGGGGGTCGAGCCTGCTCAATGCTGTCGATCGTCCGGACGATCGGGCGCCGCGGATCGAGCGCAAGGAGGTTGACCGCCTCTGCGGACCGGTCGGACAGAAGCTCCCATGGCAGACGGAGCAGAGGATGAAGGCGCTTGTCCCGCGAATCGAGCAGGATGCGGATTCGCAGGCCCTTGCCGGCATCACCACCGGCGCCACCACGCGCTTGCTGATACAGGTCGCGAACCCGTCCTCGAACCAGCGCGTCGAAAAGCGCTGCACCCAGTTCCTTCGCCTTCCCTGGACCGTGCTCCTGGATTTGCAGAATGTCCCAGGAGAGGGTCAGGTCGAGCTCGAACGGCTCGTCCGCGGACTGGGAGCCCCTCCCAGCGGAAACCACGAAGCCGCTGCCGTCCGCCCGAATTCGCAAATCGAAGTCGTCGTACGCGATCATTCCGCCCTCGCCCGCTCACGGGAGTGAAGATGGACTGCCGGACTTTCCGAGCCGAATCTCCGTCTCCCGGAAAGACACCCCCTACCTGCTAATGTTTAGTGAGATCGGCTCGGATACTGCGAAGGGAGGCACGAAGCCGACATCACCACCCACCCGTGCGAGATCGACTTTCCTGCAGACGGCAACCTCCCCCAACTCGCTGACGCAAGCGCCCCCTCGCCTGCAAGTCCTCGTGGTAGCGCCGGAGCAGCTCTCGCGCCCTTCACACCCGCCCCGAGCTCCTCCGTCGCCTCGGCCGCCGCGGTGGACGGCAACCTCCCCCCGCAGATCGGCTCCGCGCAAGCTGCTCGCCGAACTGCTCCCACCCTCGCTTTGCTCAGCCTCATCGCGGACGGCGACCTTCCAACCCACAAGGCCGGGTGGGACGCGCCAGAGACTGCGGCC
>DATMER010000093.1:0-7198 GCA_035556715.1 Thermoanaerobaculia bacterium | reverse complement strand
GACCCCGGCTGCCGAGGCTCAGAGCAACTGCGGGACCACCGCCTTCGGCGACTATTACTGGAGCGCCTCGGGCCAGATCACGAAAGCCAACAACTGCTTTGGGTTCTCCGGGTTCCGCTGCCACCCGGCGGAAAACCTGGGATGGTCGGTCGAAAAGACCGTCCCTGCGTGCGATCCCAATTCCGCGAGCTGCGGGGTCAAGATCCACGCCACGGCTACCATCCCCGGCCTGCGGGACATGATCATCGAAGAGGGAAGCCTCTTCGTTTCCTTGACACCCTGGGCCGAGTGGTACCCGTGCGCCGGAGCGGGCTGCACCAAGGACTTCACCTGCGGATTGGCGGCTTTCGGCGGACAGATCAATTTCGACAACCTGGACACCTACATGCAGCGGGGGATCACTTGCGCGCAGGCCTGGGCGACGAACCTTTCGGTCAAGATCCGCGTCTGCGCGGGCAGCGCCTGTGAAAACGCCAACAACAACAAGACGATCGACATCCCCGCGGTCGGGCTCGCGCTGGGGATCGGCTGCGTTTCGCCGCTCCCCAACACCTGCACCGAGGGGAGCGGCGATTCGAGCGGCGCGGCCGGGACTTCCTGCCCCCTGTGCCAGCCCGTAGGAGGCGAGGGGGGCTGCTCCGTGCCGACCTCCGGCGGCGGTCCGAGCTGCGAGCCGGCCTGGATGGGCAAGTCCCAGCTCCGCTATGCCGCGGGCGGCGTGGGCGGGGACAACCTGCCGGGCACCACGGCCTGGCGCACGGTCCTGGGACGCTACTGGTCCCACGACTATGCCGAGAAGATCGTGATGGACCCGAACAACACCCATGTCTGGCTGCTGACCCGCCATGGCAGCTTCCGCGAGTTTTCCAATCTGGCCGCGGGCGCCGGGCTGCGCCTGTACCAGAGCCACGTGCCTTCCGACGAGCACCGCAAGCTCTACTTCGACACGGCCACCAGCGGCTGGCAGCTCCACTCGCTCGACGGCCGCAAGGACTACTTCCTTTCCGACGGCCGCTGGGACAAGACGACGTTCGCGCAGGATCCCAGCAACCCGGTCCAGGCGACCTACAACGGCAGCAACCAACTGACCGCGGTCAGCTTCCCGGACGGCCGCAGCGACACCTTTACTTATCACGGCAGCGGTAAGCTCGCTTCGATCACCGAGGTCGCGGTCTCGGGATCGGGGACGTCTTCGCGCACCTGGAGCTTCACCTGGTCGGGCGACGAGCTGACTCTCGCCACGCGGCCTGACGGCACGGCCTGGCAGTTCCTCTACGACGCCACGCGGACGGGTTATCTCACCCGCGTGGACCTGGCCTCAGGCGTGCAGTTGCGCGTCATGTCCGCGTTCGAGTACCAGACCGGCACCAACAACGTGTCCAGGAGCTGGAAGGGAGATCCCGCTTTCAGCGGCTCGAACGCCACGGAAAAAGTGACGTACAGCTACACCAACCCGACGCTGCCGACCCAGTCCGTGGTCACGCGCACGGTCTCGGGCACGTTCGATCAGGTCACGACATACGGCATCGGCCGCGACTCGGTGGGGACGAAGCCGAAGATCACCACGGTCCAGGGCTCCTGCCCGACCTGCGGGCTCTCGCCCCTGACCACCTTCACCTACGGCAGCTCGAATCCCCTGATGCCCTCGTCGATGACGGACGCCAGGGGCACCCGTACCGATTACACCTACAACTCGGACGGCCGGTTGTTGACGAAGACCGAGGCCGCCAACGTGCCGAGCCTGACCCGGGTCACATCCTTGACCTATGACACCAACTTCCCGGGTCTCGTGACGCGGGCGGAGGTCCCCTCGACCTCGGGCGGCAGCAACAAGCGCCGTACCGACTCGGCCTACGACCCGACGACCGGCGTGATGACTTCGCGCACGATCGACGGCTTCGAAGGCGGGTCTGCCCTGCCGTCGGGGTACAAGACGACGGCCTACACGCACAACGCCTCGGGCCAGGTGCTCTCGGTCGATCCGCCCGGCTTCACCACGACGGACACGACCTCCTTTACCTACAATCTGACAGGACGAAACGGTCATATTGCCGACACTCGCACCGATCCGCTGGTGGGGACCACGACCTACGGGTACGACGGCCTGAACCGCCGCACCTCGGTGATCGATTCGAACGGAGTCGAGACGGTGACGAGCTATGACAGTCTGAACAGAGTCACCGAGGTCCGCCAGAAGGGCGCGATTACCGCCGACGACCTGGTGACCATCCATACCTACAACGCGTTCGGAGATCTCTTCTGCACGAAGCTGCCGCGGGGCAACGGCATCGAGCACGTCTACGACACGGCGCGGCGGCTGACGGAGATGATCCGGGGCACGGCCGTGGCCACGCCCGACAGCACGACCTGCCTCGACACGGCCCAGCCGCGGGAGCGGACCGCCTATCAGCTCGACGGCGCGGGCAACCGAGTCGAGGAGAGCCTCGAACGCTGGAACGGATCGGCCTGGGAAAGCCATTCGAAAACGGCTTTCGAGTTCACCTGCAACCTCGACCGCGCGACCCGCGGCGCGGGCAGCGCCACGCCGAGCGTGACCGAGTACTGCTACGATCTCAACGACAACCTGGAAAAGGTCTGGGATGCCAACCATCCCAAGGGCTCGAACCCGAACCCCTCGCAGCTCCTCGCCTACGATGTCCTGGACCGCCTGACCTCCACGATCGTGGGACCCGGCACGGCCAGCGCCGCGACCACGGCCTACACCTACGACGTCCAGGACCACCTCGCGTCGGTCACCGACGCCGAAGGCAACGTGACGAGCTATACCTACAGCGATCGTGACCGGTTGACGCAGCAGGTCTCGCCCGTATCCGGGACGGTGACCTCCACCTACAACGAGCACCGGCAGCTCGTGACCATCACGGATGCCCGGGCTGTCGTGACCACCCTCACGATGGATGCCGCCAACCGGGTGACGCAAGAGGCCTTCGGGTCCGATCCGGCGCTGACCACGACGTACGCCTATGGCTCGACTCCGGCGCAGTTCGACGTCGGCCGGGTCACCGGGATCACCCGCAACGGGCAGACCGTCACCTATTCCTACGACCGCTTCGGCCGCATCCTGCAGGACGGTCCGCTCACGTATGCGTATGACAAGAACGGCAATCGCACGGCGATCGTCTATCCGGGAGGTGTGTCGGCCGCCTACACCTATGACTTCGCGGACCGCCAGGCCACGTTGAGCTACGACAGCGGCGCGGGCTCGCAGCCTCTCGTGACGAGCGCCGGCTACAAGGCCCTGGGTCCTCTGAGCTCCCTCTCGCTGGCCAACGGACTGAGCGAGACGAGGCTCTTCGATGAGCGGTACTACCCGGACGAAATCCAGGCCGGCGCGCTTCTGGACTGGGATTACACGCTCGACGGCGTGGGCAACCCCACGGCCGTCGCGGGCACCATCGCCGGTCTCGCGTACTCCGCCAGCTTCACCTATCAGGATCATCTCTATTTCCTGACCCAGGGCAACGGTCCCTGGGGGAACCGCACCTGGACCTACGACAAGATCGGCAACCGCCTGAGCGCCGCCAGGACGAGCGAGCCGACGCAGAGCTACGCCTACTCCGGCGCGGGGAACAACCCGAAGCTCTCGACCGTGACCCCGGCCCCGGGCTGGGGCACCGGCTCCTGGAGCTACGGCTACGACGCCGCCGGCAACCAGACCTCGGTCCTGGAATCCAACGACGAGGGGACGGTTCAGACGACGCTCTACGACATCGCCGCCGACAGCCGCCTGAGCGCCCTGCGGACCGACACCGGACCGTCGCGCACCGACTTCCTCTACGACGGCCGGGGCTACCTGCGCGAGGCCCTTCTCACCGTCAGCGGCTCGAGCGACGAAATCCTTGTCAATCCCGTCTACAGCAGCGAAGGCGTGCTGATGGCCCGCACGGAAGAGCGCGAGTGGACCGGGGCGACGATCGGCCCGGACGGCGAGGACCAGGTCTCCGCCCAGATGAGCACCGAGACCACCCGGATCTTCTACTTCGCCGGCCGGCCGGTGGCCCAGCTCACGACCGGACCCGAGCTGCTGTACCTGACGACCGATCACCTCGGCACCCCGGCGCTGGCGACCGACATCGCCGGAGCCGTGGTCTGGGCAGGAGGCGTCGAGCCCTTCGGCGGGATCTGGACGGCCGGGCTCGACAACCCCGATCCGGACCCCTCGATGGCGCTAGGCCCCCGTCTCGCCACGGCGCCGTCCCTGAGCCGGCTGTCCTCGGAAAAGGTTTTCCTGCGCTACCCCGGCCAGTGGGCCAGCGACGCGTTCCGGGTCACGGGGACCCAGCAGGAGATCTATTACAACGTATACCGGTGGTATGAGAGCGCGACGGGGAGGTACTCGCAGCCCGATCCTCTCGGGCTGCAGGCGGCGGAGCGTGCCCGGCGGGAGATGCCGCCGCTCCACCTCTATGGGTATGGCCTGGGAAGGCCGCTGTTCTATACCGATCCTCTCGGACTGGAGGAGGAGGACCCCTGGTGGGACAGCTGGCCCGTCCCCTACGCAGTCCGGTGCGGCCTTTACTGGCCCCGCTGCATCCCCTGCGCGGAGAAGTGCTCGCAGGACATCCGCAACCTCGACGAGGAGGAGTACCTCCAGCTCCTGATCGACAAGGGCGGTTTCGGCTCCTCGGCAACCTTCCGGCTGTGCGTCTCGGGAATCCCCGCCTGCCGGAAGCTCATCACGTACTGTGGCATCGCCCCTTACGACATCGGACGGCGCATCGCTCCGCGCACCACGCCGCCGCCGCCCATTCTGACTCCGGACGTTCCCCAGGGTTGGCTGGCGAGATTCATCGGGCGCCGGCTCAACGCGCCGGACTGAAGATCATGCCGGGGAAGCTCGGAAGCTTTTTCAGGATGTTGGCCGGAGCCATCCTGGTTCTTGCCGTGACGGTCCTCCTGTGGTCGGCGCTCCTCTGGATCAGCTTCCAGATCCCGGAGACGCCGCCCCGCGAGATGGCCGGGCTGGCCTCCGGCGCGAGTCAGCCGGAGGAGGACTTCAGCGCCGCGTTCCTCCAGGCCGGCCGCTCCGGGCTCTGGCTGATCTATTGCCTGCTTCCGGCTCTGACCGGTCTGATCGTCGGTGTTGCTTCGACAACCCTTTCGCTCCGCTCGCGCCCGGGGCTCCTCCTCGGTTCGCTGCTGAGCGCCGCGCTCGTCCTGCTGGCCGGCACCTTGGCCCAGCCGAGCGCGTGGGCCGGAGCCGCGGCCTACCTGGGTGCGGTCTGGGCCGGAGATCGTCTGCGCCGGCGCTTCCGGCCGGAGCCGAGCCATGGATCGACCCATGGATGAGGATGAGAGAAAGCGTCTGCCGGCCCGGACGCAGCTCGCAGGGCTCGATCGCCACAGCCGCCTGACGACCGTCGGCTGCGGAGCTCTCCTGGGCGTCGTCGCGGGGTTCTTCGGGGCCCTGGGCTCGATCGATGCGACCCTTGGACGGGCCGCTCTGATCGCTGCCTTCGCGGGGCTCCTTCTGGGCTTGTTGTGCTTTCTGTTCGGTGAGAGGTTTCTCGATTTCCTGGTCCGCTGGCTGAGCTGGTGGTCCTGACAGACACGATTCATGGAGGATGCGCTCATGATCCGGAGCAAAATCGTTGCAGGGCTTTTCCTTTTCACCGCGCTAGCCGGCATGCACGCTGCCGCTGCCGGCAGTCCGGTCGCGCTCGTCAAGGCAGGCAGCGTCCTTCTGGAGTGGGTCCCGCTCGTCGAAGCCGAAAGCGCGACGCTCACCCTCTCCGATCCACGGGGGGATATCCGCACCTTCCGGTTCGGCCCGGGAGCGACGCCCGCGCTCTCGCTCTTCGATGCCAAGGGTGCTCCCCTGCCGGACGGCTCCTACACCTGGGAGCTTCGCACCGCGGAAGGAGCGCAATCCGGCTCCTTCACGATCGCCGAGGGCAGCCTCGTCTCCCCGGACCTCGCCGAGCAGCCCCGCCTCAGGACCGCCGCTGACCAGGTGGTGCCGGACGATCTGATCGTCGACGGCAAGGGTTGTATCGGCCTTGGATGCGCCAACAACGAAACCTTTGGATCGGAGACGCTGCGGCTCAAGCAGGGAGTCGTGCGGCTGCATTTCCAGGATACGAGCTCGGGAGCCTTCCCGGGCTCTGACTGGCAGATCACCACGAATGACTCGGCGAGCGGCGGCGCCAACCGCTTCTCTATCGAGGACCTGACCGCCGCGACGACTCCTCTGAGCATCCTGGGCGGCGCTCCGAACAACTCGATCTATGTGGCCACCACCGGCCGCGTCGGCCTCGGCACCGCCACTCCCGCCGAGAGGCTCCACGTCCTGGAGAACGCGAACGCGAACACGATCATCACGGCGGAGAATCCCAACACGGGGTTGAGTGCCCTCGGCGCCCTCCGCGCCAGGTCCGATACTGCGACCGTGAACTTCCAGGCGCATGGCAGCGGAAGGACGATCGCACGGTTCGGCCAGACGCTCGCGAGCTGGGCCGAGTTCCTCCAGGTTTCGGGTAACGGCCTGATCATCGGTACGGTGGTCGACAAGCCGCTCATCCTGGGCACCAACAGTGCGAACCGGGTCCACATCGCGGCGGACGGCAACATCGGCCTGGGCATGACCAGCCCCACGAGCCCGCTCCATCATTCGAGCGGTGCGACGCTGACTGCCGGGGGAGTCTGGACCAATGCGTCGAGCCGCGAAAGCAAACAGGAGATCGCCGGGCTGCCTGCCGACGAGGCGCTGGCAACTCTGCGGAGCCTCGAACCGGTCAAGTTCGCCTACAAAGTGGACCCCGCGGAACGGCACGTCGGCTTCATCGCCGAGGACGTACCGGACCTGGTCGCGTCACCGGACCGCAAGAGTCTGAGCCCGATGGATGTCGTAGCCGTGCTGACGAAGGTCGCACAGGAGCAGCAGAAGAAGATCGACGAGCTTTCGACAGCTCTGGGAGAGCTGCAGGCGAAGCTCGCCGAGATCGAAGGGGAGCGTCCGTAGACCTGACCAGTTCCAGAGGAGCGCACCTATGCGTAACCGTATGCCGTTTTATCTGCGGGTCGGAATCGTCGCGGCGCTGGGTCTGTGCATGACCCCGGCTGCCGAGGCTCAGAGCAACTGCGGGACCACCGCCTTCGGCGACTATTACTGGAGCGCCTCGGGCCAGATCACGAAAGCCAACAACTGCTTTGGGTTCTCCGGGTTCCGCTGCCACCC
>DATMER010000092.1:0-37423 GCA_035556715.1 Thermoanaerobaculia bacterium | reverse complement strand
TAGCTTTGCGATGTATGCTCCATTGCAAGTCGCGCCAGCGGCCTTATCTGTAACCATGTGGCCTCGGAGGTTCTTCTTGAACAGCCCGTCCAGTGGTAACTGCAATCGCACGGGGCAAGACTCACCGAACTCTCGAACATAACCCTCGGGGCCATCAAGAAGTAGATATTCTTCCGCTGGCGGCTGGGTGAATGCCGTCGTCACAACGAACACCATGAATATAATCAATGACCTTCTCATCGCACTACCTTCAAGAGATTTCTGCTAGCGCCTAACGCTCAGATTCGACGTGCGCCGTCCCCGTGACTAGGGCACGTCATCCGTGTCCTACGCCGAATGCCAATACCAGCAAACGTCCGTCGCAAGATCCGGAAGAACATAGACTTAGCAAGTGTAAGCCCCTGCTCGGAGGCTGTCAATCAGGCCCGAGTAAACACTCTGCACTCGGCAGGCCTCTAGTGAGCACCGAACAGCTTCGGCAGGGCGGGCGATTCACGGTTCCGCGACATACCGAGATTCTGGCAGTTCGTCGACCGATCTGTAGACAGGCTTACCAGCCGCGCGAATGAGTTCGGCTTCTGCATCTGCGCCCGCGGAAGGGCCGCCGATTCTGAGGCACGCGTCGCAGCGCTCTGCCAGCGCGAGCGAGACAGGCATCATGATGCGGTCGAAACTCGCAGAGCCAGCCGCATCGATCATTGGTAAAGCAAGGTTCACGCCGATCACTGGTAGGTGGCCTCTCTCGAGCACCTGCAGCGCGACGCGGTTCATGGCGGCAAGGTTCTCGCGACGCCCAGCCTCAGCGATGAGGCCGGAAGTATATGGACCCGAGACCATCACCCACACACTGCTCCTCCTCGTTCGGCTGCACCCTTCCCGGAATCAATTCAAACAGACGCACTTCGTGGTCGTTGTTCCCGGGCAGCCTAACAGGCAGAGCCCCGGAGCTTTGGGACCTGGGCAAACCCAGGTGCAATCGCTGTCCCTCACGCAGGGGATGGTGCAATCCTCTGCTTGGTTGGCCAGGAACATCGGCGGCGTCGGCTCAAGCCCCACCGCCGGGGACTGGCACTGCGACGCGCCAAGCGCAAAGGCGATGGGCACGGCAGGCGCGCGGTCTTCCGCCGGACCTTCGGCTGCGCTGACGGAGCCGTGGAGAGCCATGCCAAGAACGAGAACCACGGCGAGCATCCAGCTACATGATTTCATCTTCTATCCTCCCTTATGGTCGGTCGGTATGAGGTTCGCTGCTACGAACAGGCGCTTGAACCCCCCGCGGGCGCCTCGAACCTGACGTCAAACTCAGATTCGACGTGCGACATCTCCGTGACTAGGGCACATTCTCCGTGTCCTACACCGCACGCCGATCGCAGCGAACGCCCTTCGCAAGATTTGCAAGAACTTAGACTTAGCAAGTCTAAGCCCCTGCTCGGAGGCTGTCAATCAGACCCGAGTAAATAACTGGGCTCCATCCCCACCACCAGCGGCACACAGGATGAGTCCTTCCCGTCCATCCGCGGGCAACCCGCATCGGCTCGGGGACGATTCCCGTCAGTTACGGATTGCGAGGAACGCTCCTCGTTCCGTCTCAACCCGAATCGGCAGCGTCGCAACCCGGGACGGGAGCGGTCCCGTCGATTCGGGGACGATCCGCTTCTCGACGGGGACCTTTTTCATCCAGCGGGCGAGCTCTCCCGTGCCGGCGGGAATGGTTCCCGCCGAGATGGCGACCACTCCCGTGCAGATGGGAACCACTCCCACCAAGCTGGGGACGACTCCCATCCAGAGGGGAATCCTCCCGTCGAGGTGGGGACGACTCCTGTCCAGACGGGGACCGTCCCTATGCAGACGGGGAACACCCCCATCGCGGTGGAAGCGCCACCCGTCGGGATGGCAGCGTCGCATCTCGAGACGGAGTGTCGCAACTCCAGTTGCAGAAGGCTCCCGTCCAGAGGGGGAACGGCCCTCTTTTCGGAAGGAAACGCACACTCAAGGCTCACAGGCAAAGCTCCGGGTTCGGCACCTCTCCGGCCGGGAGTTGGGGCTCTCCGAGTTGGAGGAGGTGGGGGCGAGTCCCAGGCGGCGTCCTCCCGAAGTTGCTTGCGCGTCTCATCTCTTGGGCGTACTGTAGACTTCGCTAGACATCGATCTGACATCGGACTGCGGGGCAAGTGCTCCGGTCACACGAAGGGAGACGACAGGATGATCCCGAAGAAAAGACTCTCGCTCGTACTGATGTTGTGTTTGCTCGCCGCGTTCGCCGCCCAGGCTGTCCACGCGGAGGAAACCGGCGCCGCAATGCTTCCATGGGAGAGGGCCGGCGGATTCTGCGCGCCCGCGGATCTTGGGAAGGTGCCGGAGCCCATGGTCGCCGCTTGCGTCTGCGTCCCGGGAGGGTCATTCAACTGCTCGGGAACCGGCGCGACCTGCTCCGCAGCGACGAGCAGCTTCCTGTCGGACTGCGACGACGAGGCAGATCTGGCCTGTACCGGCCTCGACGGAGTCTGTTTCGTCACGATCATTGAACAGAACGCCTGCCAGTGGACCGGCTCCCAATATGAGGTGACCGGGAGAGCTCGCACTCGTTGCCGTGCCTGCTCGTAGGCCGCGTTTGAAAATCACGCTAAGAGATCAAGGAGGTTGAGATGTATTGGCCAAAGCCCGGTAGCGCTATGGCTGCAGCTTGGTTCGGGGCTATCCTTTGTCTGTTCATGCTTTTGAGCTCATTCGATCTCGCGGCAAAGAGCTATGGCTTCATCCCATTCTTTAGCTTTCTGCCGGTTGTATTTTTCCAGATCGCTCTCAACCATCAGAAGGCTGAGAAGACGATTCGTGAGCTCAGGGAGAGGGTCGAGGTTCTTGAGGCTGGTGCGGCACCCCGCGAAGAACCGTAATCGAAAGCCGGAAGTAGCTGGGTGAGGAGCCGACTTCGACCTCCCGGCCGTCCGGAAGAGCGACGCGAACGGCACCGGCCGTGCTCCAGCCCACCGCCACCTGCTCTCCATCCGGGCGCCGGAAGAGCCAGAGGCGCGCGGGGGCAGGAACCGGGAGGACCTCCTCCAGCCGGCTCCCCTCCAGTTCCCCGATCAGGGTCCGGAGGGCATCGAAGGCGGGACGCCGCCGTAGACCCACGGGATCGACCAGTCCATACCCCTTGGCGATCATCTGCCACCAGAAGACCCGCTCGACCGCTCCGGTCCCCAGAGCCAGAAGGTAGTAGCGGACCAGGTAATCGGCCTGCTCCTGCTCCCCCACGGAGACGGCCTGGCCGGCGGGCGAATGGGGACCCTCTCTCAACGGCCAGTTCACTTCCGTGATCCAAATACGGCCGGTCGAGTTGCGGGCGGTATCGGCGATCGCCTTGAGGAGGAGGACCTTGCCTTCGGTGTCGAATCCGGCCTGGGGGTTTTCGGGCGCGCCCCGGCGGTCCACGTAGAGCAGGGCCGAGACCGCGTCGAAGCGGAGGTCCGGACGGCGCAGGTTGAGCACGGCTGCGGCCACGTGGTGCTCGAAGTCGATCACCGAGGGTCCCAGGATCTCGACCCCGGGCTCCCGGCGCAGGACGTCGGAGGCCTCCTGCACGAGCGTCACGTACTCGTTCAGGTTCCAGATCCCCCACTTGCTGCGGTTGATGGCTTGGCCCACCTGGAAGCGCTTGCCGTAGGGGGCGAAGCGGGGGCCGATCTCTTCCAGGGCCCGGCGCCAGCGCGCGGGGTCCTTGACCAGCTCCCGGTTCTGGGGAAGGGCGAAGGTCAGCTCGAGACCGCGGCTGTGAAGCTCCCGGGCGAGATCCTCCTCCGCATCGTGGGCGTCGTGGTCCTCCTCCCAGGGATGCAGACGGAGAAGGACGTGCTTCGCTCCGAGGTCGTCCACCAGATCGAGCAGCGCGCCAGGGGCGCTGGGGTCGTTGGGCCAGGGGCGCAGGGCGATGCCGCAGCCCTGGAAGGGCACCGGCTCCCGGTGGAGACCCTGCTTCAGCTCCCGGTAGCAGGACCGGATGCGGGGCAGCGCCGATGCCACCACCGCTGCCTCTTCCAGGTGGGAGCGGGCGTCGGCCAGCCGGACCCTCATCTTGCCGAGACGGCTGGCGTGCTGGTGCGGCTGGTCGGAGAGGTGGTCCCAGACCACCCGGTCGCGGATCGGGGCGCCGGACGGAGCTTCGGGGATGTGGGCGTGAGCGGTCCGCGGGAGCAGGAGAGCCTTCACTCTGCCCGTGCCGCCGCGGACCTTCTGCTTGGTCCGGTTCTTCAGGAGGAAGCCGTGGTGGTAGAGGAGGTAAAGACTCCTCCCTTTCCTTCCTCCTCCCCAGTAGCCGGATAGGAAGATCTCCTGGTGTTCGGGCCGGAGGATCGGCATCCGGGCAAGGTCCCGCATCCTCTCGGACAGGCTTGGGACCTTGCCGATCCGGGTCCGGTTCAGGTCGATCAGGTAGAGAGCGCCTTCGCGGATCAGGACGTTGCCGCTGGTGAAGTCGCGGAACCAGAAGCCCGCCTCGTGGAGCTTCCTCGCGGTCTTCCCCAATTCCTCCAGGAAGCGGGGGAAGTCGACTTCCGGAAACTGCTCCGTTTCGGTCCCGGCGTTCGCCGCCCGGAGGAGGTAGCGGGCCTCCAGGACGCCGTCCAGGAAACGGCAGACATAGAAGGAAGGACCGGCTTCGTCCACGGACTCGATCCGCATTACGGGCTCGGGGGTGAGGATTCCGGCATCGAGCAGAGCCCGGGCCGCCTTCCAGCTCCGCTCCGCCTTGCTCCCCCGGAGGCGCCGGTTCAGTCGGGCGCGCAGCCGGTCGTGGCGGAACTGCTTCACGACGACGTCTCCGGTTTCCATCCGGGTGACGTAGAGGTAGTTCCGTCCCCAGTGGAGGGTCTTCAGGGCCGATCCGGGATCGATGAGCCGGCGGACTTCCCCCTCCGGGTCGGAGGGGCGGAGGCCGGCGTTGAGCTCGCCGGTCCAGCCGGGGATGGAGAAGGGCTCGGTGTTCAAGAAGAACCCCCTCCCCTTCCCTCCCCCGCTGCGCGGGAGAGGGCGCCACCGCCCTCGGCTTCGGTTAACTCAACGTAAGTCTCCCCCTCTCCCGGGGCGGGTGTGTTCGGGAGGACCGGGAGAGGGGGCCGGGGGGTGAGGGCCTCCCTCAAACCTCCACCACGTCGAAGCGCTCGTGGTGCATCTCGGGATCACTTTGGAGGAGGATGTGCACGCCCAGCGACCGCTCCAGCTCGGAGAGGATGGCCCGCTCCTCCTGTTGCAGGGCGCGGGCGATCTCGGGGTTGACCCGCAGGAGGACCTCGGTCTGACCGGTGCGCCCGCGCAGGTGGAGCAGCTCCTTGCGCAGGTTCAGGCAGATCGTGGCCACCGACTTGATCCGCCCGCGGCCTCCGCAGTATGGACAGGATTGAGTGAGGAGCCGCTCCAGGTTTGACCGGCTCCGCTTGCGGGTGACCTCCACCAGGCCGAACTCGGAGATGTTGAGGACCTTGGTCTTGGCCCGGTCCTTCCGCAGCTCGCCTTCCAGGGCCGAGAAGACCTGCTCGCGGTGCTCCTGCTCGATCATGTCGATCAGGTCGATGACGATGATGCCGCCGAGGTCGCGCAGCCGGATCTGCCGCACGATCTCCTGCACCGCCTCCAGGTTGGTCTGGAGCACCGTGTCCTCCAGGTTGCTCTGGCCCACGAAGCGGCCGGTGTTGACGTCGATCGCCACCAGCGCCTCGGTCGGGTTGATCACGATGTAGCCTCCCGACTTGAGCCAGACCTTGCTCTTGAGCGCGGCCTCGATCTGCTCCTCGATGCCGAACTGCTCGAAGAGCGTCGCCTCCTGGCGGAAGAGCTTCACCTTGCCCACGAGCCCGGGCTGCACCAGGTCGAGGAACTCGACGATCCGCTCGTAGGTCTCCTCGCCGTCCACCCAGAGGACCGAGTAGGCGGAGCGCAGGAGGTCCCGCACGACGCGGAGGGCGAGGTCCAGGTCCTGGTGCAGGAGCGTCGGCGCCGAGACCTTGCCGGCGCGCTGGCGGATCTTGTCCCAGAGCCGGGAGAGGTAGTGGAGGTCGCTCTCGAACTCCTCGATCCCCTTGCCCTCGCCCACGGTGCGGACGATCAGACCCCCGCTGCCACTGCTGCCGCTCCCTCCATTCCCGGGGTAGAGCTGGCGGATCATCGCGAGCAGGCGCTCGCGCTCGACATCGTCCTCGATCCGGCGCGACACGCCGAAGTGCTTCACCGTGGGCAGGAGCACCAGGTAGCGGCCGGGCAGGGTCACGTGCGTGCTGATCCGCGCCCCCTTGCTCGGCAGCGGGTCCTTGACGACCTGGACGATGATCTCCTGCCCCGGCTTGAGCAGCTCGTCGATCGAGGGCGCGCCGTGATGGGCCACCGGCTCCTCTGCCCGCGGCTCGTCGATCTCCAGCTCGTCCATGGACTCGACGTCCGAGGCCACGTCGCTCACGTAGAGGAAGGCGTCGCGCTCCAGCCCCACGTCCACGAACGCGGCCTGCATGCCGGGGAGCACCCGGGTCACCCGCCCCTTGTAGACGTTGCCCACCAGCCCCCGGTGACGGTGGCGCTCCACGAAGATCTCGGTGAGCCGGTCGTCCTCCAGCACGGCGATCCGCGTCTGGTGCGGATCGCTCTCGATCAGCATCTTGCAGGTCAAAGCCGTCCCCTGGGTCATTTCCCGGTCATCGCCCCGGTCATCGGTTCACATACCGCCGCAGGTCGACTCCCAGCATGATGCCGGTCGAGATGAAGTTCACCATGGTGAACGAGCCGCCGTAGGACAGGAAGGGGATGGGGATGCCCGTGATCGGCATATAGCCGACCACCATGGCGCTGTTGTAAAGGATATGGAAGCACTGCACGGACAGCAGACCTGTCACGAGCAGGATGCCGGCGCGGTCCCGCGCCCGGATGGCGATCCTCGCGGCGCTGGTGATGTAGGTGGCGTAGAGGCCGAGCACGGCCAGCACGCCGAGGAAGCCCCACTCCTCGGCCAGCACGGCGAGGATGAAGTCGGTGTGGCGCGCCGGCAGGTAGTGGAGCTGGCTCTGGGTGCCCTGCAGGTAGCCCTTGCCCAGGAGCTCGCCCGAGCCCACCGCGATCTTGCTCTGGCGCACCTGGTAGCCCGCGCCCAGCGGATCGGTCTCCGGCTGGAGGAAGGTGAGCACGCGCTGGCGCTGGTAGCCCTGCATGCCGAAGGTCCAGACCCCGGCGCCGAGGACGAGCGCCAGGACCGCGGCCGTGATGAGCACCCGGGGACGGATGCCCGCCACCAGGAGCATGCCCGCGATCAGCGGAGCGAACATGGCCGCGCCGCCCATGTCCGGCTCGACGGCGACCAGGATCATGGGGACCGCGACGATGGCCACGGCGATGAAAATCTGCGGCAGATCGAGGACGCGGCGATTCAGGCCCGCCAGGTAGCGGGCCACGAACAGTCCTGTCGCCAGCTTCGCGAACTCGGACGGCTGGACCTGGAACGGCCCGATCTCGAGCCAGTTCGCGGCACCGCCGCGCTCCACGCCCGCGAAGAGCACCAGGACCAGCGATCCCAATCCCAGGATGTAGAGGACCAGCGACAGGTCGAGGAGCACGTGGTAGTCGATGCTCACCACGATGAGCAGGAGGACGACCCCGATCCCGACCCAGACCGCCTGCCGCGGCAGGTAGTCGATCGGCATCTCGGCGCTCGCGCTGTGCACGGTGAGCAGGCCGATGGCGGCCAGGAGCAGGGCCGACAGGGTCAGGCCCAGGTCCACCGAGGAGAGCAGCCGAAGCCGCGTCTTCTCCTCAGCGATTGGCAGGATGTTTGAGATCGACCTTGAAGTACTTTGCATGGAGAGCCTGCGCGATGGGAGCCGCCGACCTGGAGCCCGAGCCGCCGTGCTCGGCGAAGACGACGACGACGATCTCGGGGTTCTGTGCCGGCGCGAACGAGGTGAACCAGGCGTGGTCCCGGAACTTGAACGGAAGGGCCTTGGCGTCGGTGCGGGCCGACTGGGCGATGACCTGGACGGTGCCGGTCTTGCCGGCCATCTCGGCCCCCGGCACGCGGGCGGACCAGTAGGCGGTGCCGCCGGGCTCGTTGACCACGGCCCAGAGGCCCTCGCGCACGATGCGGAGAGCGTTCTCATCCAGAGCCACGTGCTCGGGCTCGGGGAGCTTCATGCCCTTGATCAGGTGCGGGATCGTCTTGCGGCCGCCGTTGGCCACGATGGCGGTCATCTCGGACATCTGGAGCGGCGTCATCAGCACCGGCCCCTGGCCGATGGAGACGGAGATGGTCTCGCCCGGGTACCACTTCATCCCGCGGACGTCGAGGGCCCACTTCGTGTCGGGCACCAGCCCCTTCTTCTCCCCCTGGATGTCGATCCCGGTGAGCTTGCCGAGGCCGAAGAGCCGCGAGTACTCGGCGATGCGCTCGATGCCCATCCGCTGGCCGAGGCTGTAGAAGTAGACGTCGCAGGAGTGCTTCATGGCGCCCCGGGCCGCGAGCGTGCCGTGCCCGCCCTTCTTCCAGCAGCGGAAGTAGCGGCCGTAGAAGCTGGCGCCGCCGCCGCAGGAGGTGCTGGTGCGCTCGTTGACCAGCCCCTCGGTCAGTCCGGCCGTGGCCATGACGATCTTGAACGTCGATCCCGGCGAGTAGGTGTTCTGGAGCGCCCGGTTCTGGAGCGGATGGTGGGGGTCCGCGATCAGGGCCTCCCAGTCCTTCTTCTGGAGCCGGCGCGCGAAGATGTTCGGGTTGTACGACGGCGAGGAGACCAGGGCCAGGACGTCGCCGTTGCGCGGGTCCAGGGCCACGATGGCGCCGACCTTCTCGGGGCCGGTGAGCCAGCGCGCCGCCTCCTGCTGAAGATCGAGGTCGATGGTCAGGACCAGGTTCTTGCCCGGCACGGCCTCCTCGCGGCCGTACTCCTCCAGGAGCCGGCCGCGGCTGTCCACCACCACGGCGCTCTCGCCGTCGGTGCCGCGGAGGATGTGGTCGTAGGTCTGCTCGATCCCCTTCTTGCCCACCAGGTCGCCCGGCTCGTAGAGCCCCTCCGACGCCTCGATCTCCTTGTCCGTGGCCTCGCCCAGGTAGCCAAGCACGTGGGCGGTCTGCTCGCGGTGGCGGTAGAGGCGCAGGTGCTGCACCTCGACCTCGAACTCGGGGAACTCCAGGCCGGCCACTCCTATCCGCGCCACCTGCGAGAGGGTCATGTTCTCGGCCAGGAGCACGGGCTTGAAGTCGGGGATGGCGGCGTAGCCCTGCAGCAGGGTATGGAACTCGGGGAGCGGACGGCCGAGCACCGAGGCCGCGAACGCCACCGCGCGGGGGAGGTCCGCGCTGCGGCTGCGGTCCAGCATCAGGTTGTAGCTCGGGATGTTCTCGACCAGGAGCCGCCCCTTGCGGTCGTAGATCAGGCCGCGGGGCGCCTGGATGGGGAGCTTGCGCAGGCGGTTGTTCTCGGCCAGCTCGCGGTAGTAGTCGCCCTGGACGAGCTGCACGAACCAGAAGCCGACGGCGATGAGCACGAGCAGACCCGTGACCAGCCGGCTCATCAGCTTCAACCGGAAGACCAGATCGTCTCGATGCTCGCGGACCACTTGCATACGCCGGACCTCGGGTTCAATTCAGAGGTTTTCAATTCAGCCGGAGCCGGCTCATCCGGCTTCGGCGCCTGGTCTCGGAACCCTGCAGCCAGTGCTTGCCGGCGATGTAGAGGAACATGCCGAGCACCCCGCACAACCCCGCCTTCAGCGCCACCCCGATTGGCGTGGGGAGCTGAGGGTCGGGCAGCAGCATGACCACCAGCCCCACGACGATCGCCTCCTGGAGCGCGGCGGCGAAGCTCACCAGGGCCAGCACCCCGGTCGCCCGCTGAATGACCAGCCGCTGCGCGAGGCGGGCCGTGCTGTAACCCACGATGGTATCAGCGAAACCGAACAATCCGAAGGGGTTGTTCGTCAGCGTGTCGTGCACCATGCCGACCACCAGGCCGGCGAACAGGCTGGCCAGGGAGCTCCCCCCCAGTCCGTAGAGCACGACGACCACGAGGAAGACGTCCAAGGTGCGTGCCAGATCGGGCCAGAGCTGCATCAGGCCGAGGTGGACCAGCACGGCGGCGGCGATGGCGGCGAACAGCTTAAGGGCGGGCACCGGGCTCGGCCTCCTTCACTTCGGGGGGTACGGACGAGTGGTCCAGCAGGTAGACCTGGTCGAGGGCGCCCAGGTCCACGGCGGGAGCGACATGGATGCTGTGGAAGAGCTGCCCTCCGCGCTCCACCTTGACCACGGACCCGATCGGGATGCCGCGGGGGTAGACGCCGTCGATGCCCGCGGTCAGCACCAGGTCCCCGGGCTTGACGTCGGCCTGGCGCGGCACGTAGTCGAGCTCCAGCCCGCCCCGGCCGAGGCCGCTGCCGCGCACCACCCCCTGCCGCCGGTTGCGGAGGACCATCGCGCCCACGCTCGCGGCGCGGTCGGTGATGAGCTGGACCTTGGCATAGGGACCCGCCACCGTGACCACCCTCCCCACCAGCCCCTGGGACGACAGCACCGGCTGGTTGACCCGCGCCGGCTGGTCGCCCGTGTAGAGGACCAGCGTGCGCAGCCAGGAGGCGTGGTCGACGTAGACCACGTCCACCGCCCGGATGGCGCCGACCGGCGGGGTGGTGTACTCGACGGCTGCGCCGAGGCGGCGCATGTCGTTCTCCAGGTCGGAGAGCTGGAGGAGCCGCAGGCGCAGCGCCTCGTTCTCGCGCTGCAGGCGGGCGTTCTCCTCCTGGAGGCTCCCCCGCATGCGCAGACCTTCGCGGAAGTCCTTGAAGCTGGTGGGGACGGACGTGACCGCGCGGGCCGCGGGACCGAGCACGCGCAGGGCCACCGATTCCAGCCACGTGTCGCCGGCCTCGGCACCCTGCACCGCCACGTAGACGAGCTGGGCCACCAGCACGACGATCAGCACCCAGATGGTGCGGCGCTCGTCCACGGCTGCCCTGCTGCTATCGGATCGAGACCTTGCGCAGCAGGTTGATGTCGGAGAGCACCCTGCCCGTGCCGAGCACGACCGAGGCCAGGGGGTCTTCGGCGAGGACGACCGGCAGGCCGGTTTCGTCGCGGAGCCGCTGGTCCAGGTTGCGCAGCAGGGCGCCGCCGCCGGAGAGCACGATACCCTTGTCCATGATGTCGGCGGAAAGCTCGGGCGGCGTGCGCTCGAGGGCCATGCGCACCGCCTCGACGATCGTGGCCACGGTTTCGGCGAGGGCCTCGCGGATCTCCTCATCCGTGATGGTCAGGGTCTTGGGCACGCCCTCCACGAGGTCGCGGCCCTTGATCTCCATCTTGAGCTCCTCCTTCAGGGGATAGGCGGAGCCCAGCTCGATCTTGATCGTCTCGGCGGTGCGCTCGCCGATGAGCAGGTTGTACTTGCGCTTCAGGTACTGGATGATCGCGACGTCCATCTCGTTGCCCGCGATCCGCACCGAGCGGCTGTAGACCGTACCGGCCAGCGAGATGACCGCCACGTCCGTGGTGCCGCCGCCGATGTCCACGATCATGTTGCCCGACGGCTCGGTGATGGGCAGGCCGGCGCCGATGGCGGCCATCATGGCCTGCTCCACCAGGAACACCTCCGAGGCGCCGGCGCGCATGGCCGAGTCGCGCACGGCGCGCTTTTCCACCTGCGTGATCTCGGAGGGGACTCCGATCACGATCCGCGGGTGGACGTACATCTTGCGTCCGTGCGCCTTCTTGATGAAGTACTCGAGCATGCGCTCGGTGACCTCGAAGTCGGCGATGACGCCGTCCTTCATCGGGCGGATGGACTCGATGTTGCCTGGAGTCCGCCCGAGCATCTCCTTGGCTTCGCTCCCCACCGCTTCGATGCGGTTAGTGAGCTTGTTGATGACGACGACGGACGGCTCGCGGACGACGATGCCCTGGCCGGTGGCGAACACCAGGGTGTTGGCGGTGCCGAGATCGATGGCGAGGTCTTTTGAAAAGTACCTGAGAAGGGAGGCAAGGGGCATCTGGACTTGGGATCCTTTTAGCTTGGCAGGCCGCGGCGCGGGGCGACGAGGCGGCCGGTTACGGCTCGTTGCGACAAACGGCTACGACATTCTACGGGTTTTCGACGAAGACGCGATGCCTGCGGGAAGCCTGGTTCCCCCAACTGTCGCGCGCCCGGATCTCGATGAAGCTCCAGCCCTCCTTTTCGAGCTGGACCGTCTTGGTGAAGGACCCGTCCGCGGCGACCTTGACCTGCTCTCCGTTGATCTCGACCTGGGCGCCGGGCTCGCTGTGCCCGTCGACGATGAAGATACTACCGTAGGATTTCACATCCTGCAGGTCAAGCTGCGGCGGCGTCTCGTCCTTCTCCCCCAAGCCGGAGCGGAACGACGCCACCCGGAACTTCCACGGCTTGCTCCACGGTCCCTGGACGCCGCCCTTGTCAAAGGCCGCCACCCGCCACTGGAAGGTGCCTTCGCCGCGCAGCCCCAGAGTCGCCTTCGTGCCCGGCCGGTTCTTGACGTCGATGATGTTCTCTACGAAAAGGTGGGTGCGGGAGACCTGCAGGGCATAGCGGGCGGCGCCTTCGACCGGATCCCATGTCAAAGCCACCTGCGGCACGCGGTCCAGGTCCAGGTCCACGTTGTCGGCCGGGGTGACCAGCCCCGGCCGGCCGGGCAGCGGCGCCGGCTCCGAGAGCAGGTCGCCGGTCTGGACAACCTGCTCCAGGGCCTTGACCTCGCGCTTGAGCCCTCCCTTGGCGGTCAGCTCGATACCGCCGCTGAAGGCGCCGAAGCTGCCCTGGCTCGACTGGCGGTCCACGGCCACGAAGGCCTCCGAGTCCTGCTGCACCCGGGCCGTGGCGTTCGGCGTCTTGACGTTGCTCGTGCCCTGGGCCGTGTTCAGGTCGACCCAGCCGAACTCCATCTGGATCGCCTGCTCCTCCCGGCCGTCGGTGGTCCGCGCCGAGGAGACGATGAACTGGGTGTTCTGCCGCACCGTGTAGAGCGTGCCGTCGTTGAACATGACCTCGGCCGAGCCGTTGTCCGAGGTGCGGACGTAGTCGCCGTTCTTCAGCGGGACCCGGCTGCGCGCCTCCTGCCAGTCGCCGCCGTCGCCGCGGCGGTACTCGACGTCGCCCTGGATGGAGACGAACTGCGCCTGGCCGATCGTGCCGGACAGGTTCAGCGCGTCCAGGATGGACATCAGCATGTTCCGGCTGCGCCGCGCGTTGTCCAGGGCGCCGCGGAAGTCCTGGTTGGAATACTGGTTTCGGGCCTCCTGGAAGCCTTGCCAGGCAGCGTCGTACTCGCTGCGGAAGCCGCTCGCCCGGGGCTCGTTCTGGATGCGCTGGATGAGCCCCTGGGTCTCGTCCAGGACCTCGCCCGCATCGCGCTCCTGCGAGCGGCTCTCCCAGTAGCGGTAGCCGAAGAACGAGATCGCCAGGACCACCACCAGGACCAGGATGATCATGAACGCCCGCAGCGTCTCTTCCGAGACGCTGTACCAATCCCTTCTCCGGCGGCTGGCCTTCTGGGCAGACACGGCGCTAACGACCTCTCATGTAGGAAGGCGAATATATCACAGCGCTGGGCAGGGAAGGAGAGGGGTCTTCATTTTGTTTCCCTGCCCAGGTAAACTTCCCGGTCCCCTCCGGGAAAGGAGCTCTTTCGATGTTGAAAATCTTCCGCGACAACCTCAAGCACCTGAAGTGGATCCTCGTGTTCGTGGTGCTTGTGTTCGTCTTCTTCGTCTGGGCCGACTTCGGCGCCGGCATCGGCAACCAGGGCGGCGGCGGCCCCCAGGTGGCCGCCTACGTGGGCGACCAGGAGGTCACCCTCAACGAGTTCGAGCGCCAATACCGCCGGCTCGAGAGCCTTTACGGGCAGGTCTACGGCGACCGGATGACCCCCGAGATGGCGCGGCAGATGGGCCTGCCCCTCCAGGCCCTGAACCAGGCGGTGAGCCAGAAGATCCTCCTGGCCGAGGCGCGGCGCATGGGCCTGATCGTCACCGACGAGGAGCTCCGCGACAGCATCCTCCAGGAGCCGACCTTCATGGACGAGCAGGGCCGCTTCGTCGGCGAGGACCAGTACCACGAGGTCGTGCGCACCCGACTCGGATTTCCCAGCGCCTCCCAGTTCGAGGAGACCATGCGGGACGAGCTCCTGGTCCAGAAGCTGATGAGCATCCTGGAAGCCAACCTCTTCATCTCCGACAAGGAGGTCGAGGACGCCTACCGCGAGCAGGTCGAGCGCGCCCGGATCCGCTACATCCAGCTCCCGCGCGCCCGCTTCGCCCAGAACGCCCAGGCCACGGACGCCGAGGTCAAGGACTACTTCGCCAAGAATACCCAGGAGTACCGCCTCCCCGAGCAGCGCGAGGCCGCCTACCTGCTGGTCGACGCTGCCCAGCTCTCCACCAAGGTCCCGTCCGACGACGCGGCCCTGCGCGCCTACTACCAGGAGCACCAGGAAGAGTTCTCCCGCCCCGAGCAGATCCACGCCCGCCACATCCTCGTCAAGATCGAGGGGCGGACCGAGGAGGAGGCCATGAGGATCCTGGAGGCCGCCCGCGCCCGCCTGGCCAAGGGCGAGACCTTCACCGCCGTGGCGCGCGAGGTCAGCGACGAGCCGGCAGCGAAGACGAGCGGCGGCGACCTCGGCTTCTTCGGCCGCGGTCAGATGGTCCCTCCGTTCGAGGAGGCCGCCTTCAAGGCCCAGCCCAACACCCTGGTGGGGCCGGTCAAGACCGACTTCGGCCTGCACCTGATCGAGGTCCTGGAGAAGCGGGCCGCGGGCGCCGAGCCGTTCGAGCAGGTGAGAGAGATGATCCGCCAGCGCCTGACCGCGGACCGGACCGCCGAGATGGCCGAGGCCAAGGCCCGGGAGCTCGCCCAGCGCCTGGCCGAGAACAAGCCCCAGAATGCCGAAGCCCTCAAGGCCCTGGCCAACCCGGCCGAGGGCGTGACCTTCGCCGAGACCGGACCCTTCTCCCGCCAGGAGCCGATCAGCAACCTCGGGTTCGCGCAGGCCTTCACCGAGGCCGCCTTCACCCTGGACAAGGGGGGCATCTCCGAAGTGATCCAGACCCCCCGCGGCTGGACCGTCCTCTACGTGAAGGACGTCAAGGCGCCCCGGGTCCCCGAGCTCAAGGACGTGGAGCCGCGGGTGCGCGCGGCCGTGGCCCGGCAGAAGCAGCAGGACCTGGCCCTGCAGCAGCTCCGCCAGGCCAAGACCCCCGGCGCGACGCTCGACCAGATCGCGGCCGGGCTCGGCCTGGAGGTCAAGGAGAGCGCTGAGTTCGGCTCCCAGGGTCAGATTCCGGGCCTCGGCTTCAACCCCGAGCTGGCCAAGGCCGCCTTCTCCCTCAAGACCGGGCAGATGGGCGATCCCGTGGCCGATGCCCAGGGTGCGGTGCTCTTCGAGGTCAAGGAGCGCAAGAGCTGGGATCCCATCCAGTTCGCCGCAGCCCGCGAGCAGACCCGCCAGACCGTGCGCCGCGAGAAGCTCAACGCGCTGGAGTCCGCCCTGCTCGAGAAGCGCCGCCGCGAGATGGACGTCCGCTTCGACCCGGTGGTCCTGGAGCAGTTCGGGATCACCGAGCCTCCGGCAAACCCGGCCGGCTGATGATCGGCTATTTGCAGGGCGACCTTCTCAAGGCCACGCCGGAGCGCCTGTTGCTCGATGTGCAGGGGGTGGGATACGAGATCCACATCCCCCTCTCCACCTACTACGAGATCGAGCGCAGGGGCGCTACCGGGCGGGTCGCCCTCTTCATCCACACCCAGGTGCGCGAGGACGAGATCGCCCTCTTCGGCTTCTGGACCGAGCGCGAGAAGGCGCTCTTCGAGAAGCTGATCGGGGTGGGCGGCATCGGTCCGCGCCTGGCGCGGGTGATCCTCTCCGGCATGGCGCCCGACGACCTGCTCGGAGCCATCGCAACCGGGGACATCGGCCGGCTGGGCACCATCCCCGGGATCGGCAAGAAGACCGCCGAGCGCATGGTGCTGGAGCTCAAGGACAAGATGCGCGAGCTGGCCGCCGAGCTGCCGGAGCGGACCGCGGCCGCCCCCTCCGACCAGGACGTGGTCTCCGCCCTGGTCAACCTCGGCTACAAGGCGGCCCAGGCCGAGCGCGCCGTGGCCGATGCCCGCCGCGAGAAGCCCGACGCCGCCTTCCACGACCTGCTGCGGGCCAGCCTCCACCGGATGTCGCGGGCCTGACCAGGGGTTCTATCTCACTCCACTTCCGCGGCTGGCTCCGCCGGCTCGGCGGTGGCGGGAATGTAGACTTTCCTGCAGCCGCTCAAGGTCCCTTCCTTGAGCTCGGTTCCCACGAAGACGACGCAGGCGCTGCCATTCTCCCCGGCACAGCCTCCGGCGGGGCAGTCGAAGGTGAGCTTCTGGCTGAAGTCCGTCCCCGAGGAGCAGGTGCACTGGCAAGCGCACTTGTGCGTGGAAGCGGCCGCCTCACTCAGGGTCACCTCATGGCCCGGCTCCAGCACGAGCTCGCTGCCGTCGGAGAAGAACAGCGTTGCCGCATGCTGGCCACCGTTGCGCAGCACCACACCGGAGCGCTCCCCGGCCGTGGCGCCGGCGCACTGCAGATTGGCCGTCCGGACACCGTCCGGGCCGACCTCCTGCGCGTAGAGCAGAGTGGCATGCGGACTGCGCTCGGCGAAAGCGGCCGCTCCGGTCATCAGCACCAGTAGCCCCGCCACCACAACGATTCGTGAAATGGTTCGCATCTATACTCCTCCTTTCGGCAGAGGCCTGAGAGCCTCAATAAAAGAGGTGTGTGAAAGGCACAAGAAGGGACAAGACGCCGTGAATGCCGACCCGGTCTACCTCGACATCACGCTGCGGCTGTTCGCCAGCCTCGGCATCGGCGCCCTCATCGGTCTCGAGCGGACCTATCACGGCCGGCCCGCCGGCTTTCGCACCCACGCCCTGGTCTGCCTTTCGACAAGCCTCCTGATGCTCGTCACCTTCTACGAGGACCGCTGGTTTCCCGGCACCGCCCAGGGACGGCTCGTCCTCGACCCTACGCGTATGGCGCAGGGAATCATGACCGGCATCGGCTTTCTCGGCGCCGGCACGATCATGAAAGAGGGGTTGTCGGTCCGCGGCCTCACCACCGCCGCCTCCCTGTGGATCACGGCGGCCATCGGCATCCTCGTGGGGATCGGGTTCTTCTTCCCGGCCATTCTCTCGACGGTGCTCACTCTGGGCACGCTCTCGGTGTTCCGGTGGCTCGAGACACGGATTCCGGCGCAGTTCTACGCCCAGCTCACCTTGCGGTTTCCGTCTCAGGCAGCCATGCCGGAGCCCGACCTGCGCCGGCTGTTGAAAGAGTACGGGTTCTCCGCCAGCCAGCCGAGCTACCGGCTCGACCCCGACGCGGACTTCTTCGAATACTGCATGATCATCCGGTCCAGCCATGCCGACAGGGCCCGGGAGTTCGCCGACGTGCTCGGCAAGCTCGACGCGGTGAAGGAGTTCCGCATCGAGCCGATGGGCGACTGAGCGGGCGCGATGCAGGGCTGGGGACCGGGCTTGCTCCGAGCCCGGTCCCGACGGGGAGGCGTTCAGCCGAAGATCGCGGCGAGCAGGTCCTCGTCCTGCGCGCGACAGGTTGCTCCGGCCGTGGAACTGGTCTCCTCAGGCGCGGTGATCTGTGGACCGCACCCGATGCCCCCGATGCACCGGTCGAGCCAGCCGCAGTTGACGATCGCTCCGCTCGAAAGGGAGCACTTGGTGGTGCAGGGCACAGTGCAGTTGCAGGTGGCGCTGCAGGGAGGAGGAGGCACCGCGACAGCCCGGGCCGCGTGGAGCAGGCCGCACAGCAGGAGCGCCGAGCAAAGATAGAAGCGGGCTCTCTTCAACGTGTGCACTGCAACCCTTCCTCATGGCTCGCTGCGTCCGACGCTACGGCCAATTCGATGCAGTAGCCACAGCCCTGGCCCGGCTGCTTGTTGCAAATCCAATCCGGACCGTGCCACTCCTGGCACTGGGACGTGCTCGAGCACATCCCACCCTTGCAGACGTAGTTGGGCTGTGGGATGAACAGCTCCGGCTCGTTCGGGTTGGCGGCGGGAGGGGAATCCTGGGCGAGGACAGGCACGGCCACCATCCCCAGCAGGAGGAGCGTCCACAGCAAGGCGTGTTTCCGCATCGAGTATCTCCTTTCCCAAACACGGACAGGGCTGCCAATCCACTTTGACCGACCTGTCCGCCGAGGAGATTGTGAGCTATTTAGATGTCTCTGTCGACCTGACCCGGTCGCGTCGCCGTTCTACAGATCCTTCCGGAAGCAGCGAATGAGATTGACTTCGGTGAAGCCCAAGGCCTGATGCGCGGCGGCGCTGGCTTCGTTGTCGGCCTCGGTATCCGAGGCGAATTCGGTGCAGCCTTGCGCCCGGGCCCAGGCTTCCGCTGCCTCGACCAGGGCGCGGCCTATCCCCTGGCCGCGAGCCTCGGGCAGGACGTACCAGCCTTCGAGGTAGCCCACGCGATCGGTCGTGCAACCCTCGGCATAGGTCCGGATGGAGATCTCCACGAAGCCGAGGAGTTGACCGGGAACTGCCTGGGCAACGAGCGTTGCCAGAGGCTCCCGAGAACGCCCGGCAAAGAAATCCTCGATCTCCCGGGCATGCTCATCGGCCGAGCCTTCGGGCCAGAGCGCATGGCGCATCTCGCACCAGAGCCGGGCATCTTGGGGTTGGGCTGCGCGAATTGCTGGGAACACCGTGCTCTCTAGTCCTCTGTCAGGCTTGAAAAGATGGGTAAACCCTCTGTGTAGGGGCACCCCTTGTGGGTGCCCTGGGCGGAGGGCTTGCCTCTTGCCCCCGGGGGCGAGCCGCAAGCCCCTGAGCGCAAGCCGCAAGCCCCCGAGCGCAAGCCGCAAGCCCCCGAGCGCAAGCCGCAAGCCCCTGAGCGCAAGCCGCAAGCCCCTGAGCGCGAGCCGCAAGCCCCTGAGCGCGAGCCGCAAGCCCCCGAGAGCGAGCCGCAAGCCCCCGAGCGCGAGAGGCAAGTATTTCGGGTCTCAGGACCCCAGCCCCACCCGCGCCCGGCCCAGCTCCCGGACCTCGCTGCGCAGCCAGGCCTCGACCTCCTCCCATTCCAGGGGGATGGCCAGGCGGGGCATGGGCTCTCCTTCGATCTGGGAGAGGTCGGCCAGACCCTTGAGGGCCTGGAGGGGGAAGTCCCTGACGTGCCCGAACTTGTCTTCGGCACGGTGGAGCAGCTCGGCGAGCGGCAGGGCGCGACAGAGCAGGTAGAGATCCACGAAGTCGCGGCGGGTGCCCCGGCTGATGATGGCTCCCAGCTTCATCAGGCCCAGGTCCACGGCCGAGATCACGGCCAGACCGGCGAGGTCCTCGAAGGGCTCGATCAGCGGATAGGGGTAGTAGAAGAAGCGGACGCCCACCCCGCCCTGGCGGACGAAGAGGTAGCCGTCGCGGGCGGTCTCGACCTCCGTGGCGGGATCGATGTCGAGCAGGTCGCCCAGGAGATCGCGGCGGTCGGGGCTGGTCAGCCGGTTCGTGCCGGTCATCAGGTCCAGGTCGCGGACCGGTCGGTGGCCGGTGTAGAGGGCCAGGGCCGCGGAGCCGGCGAGGTAGAAGTCGTCGGACCAGGAACGGGTGGCGAGCTTCCCGAGCAGCTCCTGCGCCCGGGGGGAGAGGGACTCGGGGTGCTCCAGCGTCAGAGAGGCCATAGCGGGTTCCGGGCCTCGCCGCCGGCCGGGCGGTCCAGCACCACCTCCCAGAAGGCCCGGCTGCGGACCGAGAGCTGGCGCCCTCCCCGGCTCTCCAGGCAGGCGGACAGCTCGGATTCGGGGACGGCCCGGAAGAGCCAGGCGAGGTCGGCCGTGTCGCCGTCCTCCAGGAGGCGGGTGATCAGGAAGGGGAGACCCTCGGCGAGATCCCTGTCGGTGTAGCCGGGGAAGAGGCGCAGGGCAGGTTCCGGGAGCGCGGGGAGCGCGGGGATCTCCAATCAGGCTTCCCTGGCCGCTTCCTTCTTCTTGCGCGGGAGCGTGTGGATGGTGGCGGTGTTGCGCTCGTCGTCCATCTCCGCCTCCAGGATGCGCTGGAAGAGGTCGAGGGTGTTCTTGAACTTAAGCTGCAGCTCCCGGCGGTTGGTGCGCAGCTCGCCGATCTTCCCCTCGATGCGGGTCGACTGCTCGATGGCCTGCTGCACGATCTTGTCGGCCATCATCTCGGCCTCCTTGACCGTCAGCTCGGCCTCGCGGCGGGCGTTGTTCGTGATCTCGTCCGACACCTTCTGGGCGCGCAGAAGAGTCTGCTGGAGCTGGTGCTCCCGCTGCATGGTCTCTTCCAGGCGCTGGCGGTAGTAGCGGTTCTCGCGGTCCAGCTTCTCGATCTGCGCCAGCCGGCCGGCCAGCTCCTCGGCCATCAGGACCAGGAAGCCCTCCACCTCCGTGGTGTCGAATCCCCTCATACGCAGGTTGAAACGCATCTTCTGGATGTCGAGCGGAGTGAGCGCCATATACAGAATCTCCTGGTACAGACCTTCGGGAAAGAGATAGCTATCCTAGCATGAATAAGCTAAGTTCTTGACCCGAAAAGCAAGGTGCCGACCCGGACATGGGTGGCGCCCTCTTCCACGGCGACCTCGAAGTCGTGGCTCATGCCCATGGAGAGCCAGCCGGGGAAGCCCGGCCACTCGGGTCGCCCGCCCAGCTCGTCCCGCAGCTCGCGCAGCCGGCGGAACCAGGGGCGGGAGCCCTCGGGGTTGTCCGCCTGGGGCGGGATCGCCATCAACCCGACGATCTTCAGGTGCTCCAGGCCGGCCAGCGGCCGGACGGCTTCGGCGAGCCCCTCCGGCGGGAAGCCGTGCTTGCTCTCCTCCCCACCCAGGTTGATCTCCAGGAGCCCGGGGATCTGGAGGCTCCGGCGGCCGGCCTCCTGGTCGAGGGTCTCGGCGATCCGGGGACGGTCCACGGAGTGGACGGCGCGGAAGAGGTCGAGGGCCGTCCTGACCTTGTTGGACTGGAGGGGACCGATCAGGTGCCACTCGATGTCATAGGGCGGGGACTGGAGCTCGCGGCTCTTGGCGACCGCCTCCTGGACCCGGTTCTCTCCAAAGACCCGGAGCCCGGCGCGCCAGGCCTCGGCGAGGACGGCGGGGGGCTGGGTCTTGCTGGCGCCGACGAGGACGACATCCTCGGGCCGGCGCCTGGAGCGGACGCAGGCCTCCTGGATGCGGCGGGTGATCTCCAGGTAGCGTTCCGCGATGCCCGCCGGGGGCGGCATCAGGCCGGCTCGGCCTCCAGGTAGAGGATGCGCTTGCAACTGTCGCACTGCACGAGGCCGGTGCCGTTGCGGATCTCCACCACGGTCTGGGGCCGGACCCGGTAGTTGCAGGCGCCGCAGTGCCATTCGCGCTGGCCGCGGCCGGGGCGCTCGATGAGGCGGACCGGAGCCAGGGCGCCGCCGGGGTAGCGGTCGAGGATGCGCTCGAACTGGGAGACGACGCCGCGAGGGAGCCGGCCGCGGAGCTCGGCGATGTGGGCCTTGAGCTCGTCCACCTGCCGGGAAACGCCGGGCTTCTCCTCCTCCCAGCGGGCGAGCTCGGCAGCGTAGCGCTCGTTCAGCTCGCGGAAGCTCTCGCGCCGGGTATCGAGCTCCTTCTGGGTCTGCTCGGAGTGTTCCAGCGAGGAGAGGGCCTTCTCCTCGGAGCCGGAGATCTGGGCCTTGACCGTGTCGATCTCCTGGAGGAGCGCTCCGTACTCGCGCTGGGTGCTGACGCGGTTGATCTGCTGCTGGTACTTCTTGAGCTTTTCCTGGGCGTCCGAGGCGGCGGCTTCGGCGGCCCGCCTCTCTTTCGCGGCCTCTTCGACCGTTTTCTCGATCTCCTCGATCTCGGACTTGCTCGACGCGTGCTCGTCGTGGAGCTCGCGCATCCAGTCCGGGATGCCGTGCAGCCGCCGCTCAGCTTCGCGCAAGCGGTCGAGGGCGGCCTGCAGCTCCACAATGGTTTCGAGGTTTTGATTCATAAGTGCGGTCTGATCTCCTCTCCAGAAGACAGGCAGGTCGAGGGCCGGCGGTGTGCCGTCGAGGGGAGAGCGCTTCGCGCCGGGTTCGCCCTGCGAAGTGGGTCCACCTGGATTCGAACCAGAGACCTGCCGGTTATGAGCCGGATGCTCTAACCGCTGAGCTATGGACCCGGAAAAAAGCCCTTGAATGGGCGGCTTGCCAGTATATATCAAGCGACTCAGCGCTGGTCCCGTCTGCGGGGCTGCCCGGTTTTACGCTCCATCATCCGCTCCGTCGTCCGCTCCGCCTTCCGCGGCTTCTCGCCAGCGGCCTCGATCCAGTCGCGGGCCTCCTGCGCCGGCGCGAGCTCGCCGGAGGCGAAGGCCCCCCAGGCGCGGGCGAGGCGCTCCGCCATCTCCCGGGCCTTCCCCGGATCGTCCACCGGCCGGCTCCCCCGGTTCCCTCCGGTGCCCCAACGCTCCAGGGTGAGCCGCGGAGCCCCGTTTCCCCGCAGGGGGGGCGTGGCGTTGAAGCCGTCCCGCAGGCGGGTGAGGATCGCCCGCGGCGGCTCTTTCATCCGGGCGCGGGTCTCCCTTGAGCGGAAGGCCATCCGCGCCAGGTAGTACTCCGGCTCGGCAGCCGCGAACCGGGACTCCCAGAGGAGCTGGTCGTTGCCCTCGACCAGGGAGAACCGGTTGGTCCCGTTGGTCAGGTAGAGCTCGGAGAGGGCCGGAACGGAGACCCGGCGGAAGAGGCTCGGGGCGGCCGCGGGCGGCACCTCTCCTCCGGCGGCTTCGACGAGGGTGGCCCAGAGCCTCGACGCCGTCACCCGCTGCCGCCTGGGCACGAGGACCTGGCGCTCGAAGCCCGCCGGCAGCTTCACGATCAGCGGCACCTCGATGAGCTGGCGCCCGAGGTTGCCGCCGTGGAGGATCTGCCCCTTCTCTCCGAACTCCTCGCCGTGGTTGGCGGTGACCACGAGCAGCGTGCGGTCCCACTGGCCGCTGTCGCGCAGGGCATTGAGGAGGCGTCCGAGCTGCTCGTCCGCCCAGGCCACGTTCAGGCAGTACATGGCCCAGAGCCGGCGCCGGTGGCTGAGCGGCAGCCGGCTGGCCGGGTCGAACCAGGGCTCGATCTGGACGGGCGCGACCTTGGCGGGGAGCTGCGGGGGGGTCCGTCCGAGACGGGGGAGGAGCGCGTCGCGGCGGAGATAGGGCGCGGCCGGAGCAGGCAGGTGCGCCCAGACAAACTGCCGCTCGTTCCGCAGTCCTCTCAGCCGCTCCACGACGCGGACCCCCTTGCCGTAGTGCTGGAACACCTGGAAGCCCTGGTTGAAACCGAAGGTCTGGTCGTACCAGGGTCCGCTCCAGGTGCCGGACGTCTTGTAGCCGGCGGCCTGCAGCGCCTCGGCCAGGGTGATCAAAGCCGGGGAGAGGCGGGCGTGGCCCGGGTGGAGCACCTGGTGCTGCCAGGGGCGGAGCCCGGTGAAGAGGGTGGCCATCGTGGACCCTTCCCAGCTCGACGACGCGATGGCGGACCCGGCCCAGTCCGCCTCGCGGATCAGCTCGTCCATCCGCGGCGTCAGCCCGGGCTCGCCCCCGAGCGCTTCAACGGCGTCGGCGCGCAGGGAGTCCAGGGTGATGAGGACGATGGGACCGTCGTGGCGGGTTTTGGGGGCGCAGGCGGTGAGGAGGGCGAGGAAGAGGAGAAGAACCCCCTCCCCTGCCCTCCCCCGCTTCGCGGGAGAGGGGGTCCGCCCTCCCTTCCCTTGTCCGCTATGACTCCATCGACACGGGCAGGGGCTCCCTCTCCCGCGAAGCGGGGGAGGGCAGGGGAGGGGGCGCTTATGAATCAGGATCGTCTCATCCGGGCAGCGGATACAGCTGCCGGTAGCTGTCCGACAGCACCAGGACCCGCTTCACGTAGATCTTGGATTCCTCGATGTTGAGCCCCTCTAGGAAGGAGTCGAGCTCCTTGGAGCCTGCCTCCTTCCACAGCCTCTTGATGCGGTACGGGCCGCCGTTGTACCCGGCCAGGGCCAGCTCGACATGGTCGAACATGTTCATCACCTGGCTGAAGTAGGTGGTGCCCAGGCGGACGTTGAAGGCCGGGTCCGACAGCTTTTCGTGGGAGTAGGTGAGACCGGCCTTGCCCGCCAGCTCCCGCGCCGTGGCCGGCATGAGCTGCATCAGGCCGCGTGCGCCCGCCCAGCTCTGGGCCTGGGTGTCGAAGGCGCTCTCCTGGCGGATGATCCCATAGACCACGTGGAGCGGCAGACGGTTCTGGGTCGCCCAGGAGCGGATCGTGTCCTGGTAGTCGACCGGATAATACAGGCGCCGCGCCTCCTCCGGCAGGGTGGCCTGGTGAGAGCCGCCCAGGGCGGGGAAGGCCTCGCGGATCGTGAGCATGCTCTTGCGGCGCTCCCCCTGGCGGGACTGCACCAGCGCCTCCAGGGCCTTCTTCGCGCGCTCGTCCGCCTGCTCGGAGACCAGCTCCATCTCGACTGCAGCCAGATCTTCCAGTCCCAGGTCGGTCAGGAGGCGGGCTCGCTGGAGAGCGGGATCGTCCGGCCAGGGTTCGGCGCCGCGCTCGTCCATGGAAGGCGAGGGGACCTTCCCCCGCACGCGGGTCAGGGCGTTCTTGCGGTAGAAGTCGGTGGTGTCCGAAGAGGCGACCTCGCGGTAGATCTGCTGCGCCCGCTCGGTCTCGCCCAGGGCTTCGAAGGCCCGGCCGGTCCAGTAACGACCGCGCCGGCCGGCGCTGGCCTCGGGATAGAGGGCGAAGAGCTCGGTCCAGTAGCCGACCGCGCCCGAGAAGTTGCGGCGGCCGTACTCGCGCCAGCCGCGCTGCCAGAGGTGGTCCGCGCCGGTGGTGTCCGCGGGCTCGATCCGGCGGAGCTGGCGCAGCACCTCGATGGAGCCTTCGAAGTCGTCGTCCGCCAGGTCCTTGTAGAGGGAGCGCAGGGCCTTGGCCCCGAGGTCGGGGTCCCCTCCCGCGGCTGCAAGCTGCCCGACCTTGCGCAGGTGTCGGCGGGACTGCTCCAGGTACTGCTGGCGCTCGGCCGAGGGCATGGTCCGTCCGCGCCGGGCCGTGGCCACCTCGGCCGCGGCCTGGGCCCGCGCCCATTCGAGGGCCGCGGTCTGCCCGGCGCCTCCAACGGTGCGGTTGGAGAGCAGCTCCAGGGCGGCAGCGCCCTCGTTGATCCGGGTCAGGGCCTCGGCCTTGAGCAGCGCCCAGTCGAGGTCGCGGTCCCGCACGTCGGCGGCGTCCAGCACGACCAGGGCGCTGGCATCGAGCTTGATGTCGAGCAGCGAGCGGGAGCGCCGCTTGAGCTGGTCGGGCGTGAGGATGGCCGCCCAGGGGAGCTCGCCGTCCGCCGTGCGGAAGATCTCGGCCACGCCCAGCTCGGCGGCCTCGGTGGGGGAATCGGCGAGAAGATGCCGGGCGGCCTCGCGCCGGATCCCATCTCCACCTTGCCCGCCACCCTGCTCGTCACCCAGATCGATGCCGATCTCCCACGCGAGCTTTTCCAGCCGGGTGGCCTCGGGTCCGTCGACCTTCTCGCGCCGGGCCTGCGCCACGAGCGCGAGGGCGCGCTGCGCGTCCTTGTGCTTCCAGGCGAGCTCCGCCGCCTTGGCGAGGGCCAGCGGGCGGAGCGGCGAGGCCGGATAGTCGCCCAGAAGCTTGGCGAGCGACGCCTGGGCCACGAGCGTATGGCCGCGCGCCTCCGCGGCGTCGCTCAGGATGTACAGCCGCCAGTCCTCGAGCAGACCGTCCGGGTCCTGGGAGGCGAACAGCCGCTCCTCGGCCTGCCCCACCTGCTCGCAGGTATGGGCGTAGAAGCCGGTGACGAGACGGGCGAACCCGGCCTCTGTCCCCTTGCCCGCGGTCAACGGCGCCAGCGTCTTGTAGGCGCCTGCGCAGTCGTCGCGGCGAGCGGCTGCGGCCGCCTCCGCGAAGAGCAGGGTGTTGCGGTCGGACTTTCCCACGACGGGGGCCTGCGGGTGCGGCCGGATGGCCGGCTGGGACGCGGAGCCCAGCAGCAGGGGGACGAGCAAGAGGAGGGCGGGGGGAACCCTGCGTACCCGAGGGTGCTTCGGCGAACGGCGACGGCTCAGGCTGCTCAACGTCTGCGATGCTCCATCGACGGGCGCCGGATGAGCCGGCGCCCGGGGGTTACAACATCAGAAATGCCTGATCAAATCCCGAGGGCCCGGGTGTCACCCGCCGCCAGGATGCGGACCAGCTCCTGATAGAAGTAGTCGGTAGTCTTGAGGATCCGCGCCTCGACGCGCTCCTCGTACATCTGACGGGACCGGTCGATATCCTCTTTGAGGCGCTCGTACAGGTCACGCTTTCTACGTCCTTCTTCCACTTGCTCTTCATTATAGAGCTTGATCTCGCTGACGAGGAGACGGGCGAGCCGCCGGGCCTCTTCGTGGAGCGGGTCTTCGGCCGCCGCGGGCTGCCGCGCGCCACCGAAGGCCCAGCCCGGACCCTGCACGTCGCTCGGCGGACGCACCTCGGGGGTGGCGGACCCCGATCCCGACCCCGCCGAGGCCGCCGCGGTGTCCTCGCCCTGCTGGGCGGAGGGCGCGGGAGGAGGAGCCACGGGCCGGATCGGAGTCGGCGGAGCCATGGGCCGCTCCTCGACCGGAGCCGGAGCCGGCGGGGTCATCACCTCCCGCAGGCTGGAGCGCTGGAGGAGGACGGTGGCCTGTGGGCTCTCAGGCGAAGCGGCCGGCGAAGACAGTTCCTGAGCCGGCGCTTCGAGGGAGGGCAGACCGCGGAGATCCACCTGCTGGGTCGGGCTTGGCGACTCCTCGGCGGCGGGCGCGCCCCAGCCGGCGGCGGGCTCGGCGGCGGTGTCGTCGGAGGCTTCGATCTCGTAGGTCTGGGTCTCCTCGACCGCCGCCCAGGGCATGCTTTCCGGCGCCAGTGCCGCCGGCTCGGGTTCAGGCTCGGGCTCGGCTTCGACCTCCACCTCCACCTCGACGTCGGCGGTGGTGGCGGCGGGGCTCTCCCATCCGGCCGAAGCGGGCAGGTCGGCCGGTTCCGGGACCGGCTCGGGCTCGGCGGGCTCGCTCACGGTGTCGATGCTGGAGGTATCTGCCAGGTTGGCGGCGGGCGCCCAGGTCTGGGTCGGCTCCGTCTCGTCCGAGACGGCTTCGGGAGCCTCGGCCTGCGGGGCCGGCTCGGGCTCGGAGGGGGAGACGGGCACCAGGGTCGAGGTGGACGCCCGCTCCCGGAACGGCAGCGACTCGATGGCCAGGGCCGCGGTGTAGCAGAGGACCTGCAGCCCCTCGGGGGAGAGCGGAGCGCCGTCCGTGTGATCGGCGTAGAGGGCGGCGGCCACCCGGTCGCGCAGGACCAGCGGCACGAGCACGCCTTCGCTCGGGACCTGGCTGTCCAGGCGGCTGCACAGGGCGGCGCACCCGGCGGCCGAGAGCCGCGCCGGTCCCGCCCCCTGGAAGGTCTGGCTCCACGCGCCGTCCTCGGGAGCGCCGAGGTTGAGGTCGCGCATGGCGGCCTCGTTGTCCCCGAAGCCGTGGCCGCTCCAGCCCCGCACCTCGCCGCCGCGCAACAGCAGGATGGCGGCGCGGGAGGCGTAGCGGCCGGACTCGCGCAGCAGCGCGTTCAGGATCTCGGCCTGGGAGCGGGCGCGGTCGATGGCGCCGAGCGACTCGCGCAGCTCGGACACGCCGCCGCGCCGGGCCTGGCTGCTCAGCCCCTCCGCCAGTCCCTCTGCCTCGGAGCGGACGGCGGGCTCGAGATCCTCGTGGGCGACGAACGACTCGGGGACCGCGGGGCGCAGCTCGGCGAGCCGGCCCAGGAGGTCCTCGCTGCTCGAGCGCAGCCACTCCGAGACCTCCTGGCGCATGTCGGCGACCGCGCGCTCGAAGGTGGAGCCGATCTCGCGATTGAGTTGCTGGACTTTTTCCGAAAGGGACATCCTCAGCTCTCCGCAACCGTTCTTTGACAGGGACCTGCTTCTAGAGGAAGCCGATTATTCTGTACCGGTCCCGTTGTGTCAAGGCTCGAATCCCTTTGAAAGAGAAGGGCTTACCCGGCTTGGTCGCCCCGGTGCCCCTGTGGTACGTTGCCGCGGTCGGCGAAGGAGGAGACGGATGGCCGCTGGATCGAGGTATGGACTGGCCGCATTTCGCGGCCTGCTGCCGGGGTTGATGATGGGGATCATGGTGGGGGTACTGACCTTCCTCCCCGCCTGCCGCCAGACCCCCGGTGAGCGCCAGGATGCCCGCCAGACCGAGGTGGCCGCGGCCGAGTGGGAATGGCTGCAGGCCACCAAGCAGCGGCTCGACGAACAGCGCGCGCGCCTGGCCCGGCTGGCCCAGACACAGGCGGGCGCCCGGGCCGGAGCCCCCCCGCCCGAGGAGCTCGCCCGGCTCCGCCAGGAGGTCGGCGACCTGGCGGAGGAGCTCAACCGCCGCCTGGTCGAGTACATCAACTCCAACGCGACCGGCGATGAAACCCCGGGCGAGCGCCAGCTCGCCGCCATCCGCATGAAGAGCGACGAGGACATCCTCCTCGCCCGCGAGTATGTCGAGCAGGCCGGCGACTACCGCCGCGCCATCGAGATCTACGAGACCGCCCTGGCCGCGGACCCGGACAACCCACGGCTCCGCGCCGAGCTGGAGACCGCCCGCGCCCGGCGCTACGTCACCCGCGAGCGCTTCGCGCTGATCAAGGAAGGGATGACCCAGGAAGAGGTCCGGCGTCTCCTGGGACCTCCCAACGCGCAGGACGTCCGCGGCTACCCGGAGCGCGGGGTCACCGCCTGGTTCTACCCCAAGGACGCGAGCGGAGCCGCCGCCGCGGTCTGGTTCCGCAAGGATGGCGACTCCCCGGCTGCCTACCAGATAGACTTCGACGCCCTCCAGCCGCCGGCCGGCGGCGCTCCCGCGGCGCCGCCGGCCGTGCGGCAATCCAACTAGGACCAGCTCCCCGAGCCACCTCCGATTCCGATGACCGTGGAGACGGCCCCGGCCTGGAAGTGCCCCAGCAAGTTGCTGTTCCCGTCGAAGAAGAGGATGCTCAGGTACACCGGCGTGCCCTGGAATTCGAAGCTCCTGGTATCCCGGTAGAGCCTGTTCAGATCGTCGGTGTACACGTCACCCTTGAGATACCCGCCGCCGGGGGAGGACACCCCTCCTGCCTTCCCGTCGAAGGTCTTCCCGTTCTTGATGTTGACCTGAAACTGCAAGTAGAAGATCAAGCTGGAGACGCTGCCTTCCGCGGGGTAGCTCGCGGCGGCCGCCGTCAAGGCCGTGGCGGCGGCCTCGATCTTGTCCTGCTCCAGCTTGCCGCTCATGGCGGCCCGGAAGTCCTCAACGATGGTCTGTCGGCTGACGGAAGCGGTGGCTGTGTCCATGGTGTCCTCCTGACGGTTCGAGTTTGCTGTCGTCATTCGCTCCCCGGCGCGCTCGTCCGGGGCTCCATGACGACTCCTGGGGGGTAGTGGGAGGAGGCTGTGGAAAGTCGCAGGGGCACGTTGCGCGGCGCGACCTTGACGGCCGGCGCGGGATCGTCGTAGATTAGGGAGTACGCGTCCTGATCTCAGGCCGCGATCCTATTCCAGGACGAAGGTGAGGTGAGTTAGCCAATGCCCGTTGTGCACGTGCGCGAGGAGGAGAGCTTCGAGAACGCGCTCCGCCGCTTCAAGCGCAAGGTCGAGAAGTCCGGCATCCTGACGGAGCTGCGGAAGCGCCAGCATTTCGAGAAGCCCTCGGTGAAGCGCAAGCGCAAGGCCGTGCAGGCTCGCAAGAAGATGATGCGCAAGCTGCTGGAAGAGCGCCGCCAGGGTCTCGCTTAAAACCTCAGCATCGCGCAGAGGAATTCGGGAGGAGGTCCCTTCGGACCCCCTCCCTTTGTTTTTCTACTGCGCCTTCTTCTTCCACTCCTCCTCGGTCATCAGGTTGACCGGCTCCAGCTTGCGGGCGGCGAGGGCCTTGTTGGCTGCCGCCAGCTCGTTCTTGCCGATCGCGTCCAGCCGGGCCGCCGCCTTGTCGAGCCGCTCCCCGAGCAAACCCATCTGCTCGATCTGCGCCCGGCTCGGCCGGCCTTCGTAGCCGTTGACCCCGCCGTACAGGTAGCCCACCTTCTCGCGGAGCTGCTCCTCGCCCGACAGCCAACCGCCCTCGCCCGTGGCCACGAGCGTGGAGTGGAACTTCGTCAGCTCGCCGGCCGCCGCTTCGAGCTGCCTGCGCAGCTTGTCGTTCTCGGGCAGCCCCCCGGCCCGCGTCTGCAGGGCATCGCGCGCCCCGAGAGCGGAGTCGACCACGAAGGTCAGGCGCTCCATCATGCCGTGCAGCTTCACGACGGTGTCGTACTGGAGCTGCCGGTCCTCGGCCGTGTGCGTCGCCCGCGGGTCGGCCACGAGCTGTACCTGGCTGGCCAGGGTCTGGCCGCCCTTGGTCAGCTTGACCGTGTAGGCGCCCGCGGGCACGCGCGGACCGAAGAAGGAGAAGGGCGACTGGATCACCGAGTTGCCCCCCGGCGTCCGCGGACCCTTCGTGCGCATCGGCCAGGCCACGCGGTTGAGGCCCTTCCGCTTGCCGGCCGGCAGGGTGGAGACGAGCTCGCCCTTGCCGTCGTAGACCTCCAGCTTGAGGTCGCCCACGATGTGGCGCTTCTTCAGGTAGTAGGTGACGTAGGCCGCCTCCTCGGGCGTCCGGCCCACGAACTCCTCGTCGCCCGGGAACTCCTGGACCGAGGACGGGGTGATCATGGGAGAGGGCCGCGAGGGGAGGAACGCCACCTCCTGCTCCAGCACGTCGCGGGTCAGCTTCCGGAGCGGCGTGATGTCGTCCAGGATGTAGACGCCGCGGCCGTGCGTGGCGAGGATGAGGTCCGCGTCCCGCGGGTGGATGGCGATGTCGCGGACCGCCACCCTGGGGAAGTCGCCGCCGGTGTAGCGGCCCCAGCTCGCGCCGCCGTCCACGGAGATGAAGAGGCCGAATTCCGTGCCCAGGAAGAGGAGGTCCGGGCTCTCCAGGTCCTCGCGGACCACGTGGGCGTAGCCCTCCAGGGCCGGGGTCATCAGCGGTTTCCAGGTCTGGCCGAAGTCGGTGGTCTTGAAGACCCAGGTCTTCATGTCGCCGGTGGTGTGGCCGTCCAGGGTGGCGTAGGCCGTGGCCTCGTCGAAGTGGCCGGGCTCCACGTGGGAGACCCAGGTGTTGGCCGGCACGCCGGGGATGTTCTTCGACACGTTCGTCCAGCTCTTGCCGCCGTCGCGGGTCACTTGAACATAACCGTCGTCGGTCCCCACCCAGATCACGCCCGGGTTCTTCTTCGACTCGGCGATCGAGTAGATCGTGGTGTGGTTCTCGGCGCTGGAGTTGTCGACGGTCAGGCCGCCCGACTTCATCTGCTGCTGCCGCTTCGGGTCGTTGGTGGTCAGGTCGGGGGAGATCTTCTCCCACGACTCGCCCCGGTCCCGCGAGCGGAACAGGAACTGCGAGCCGATGTAGATCGTGCCCGGCTCGCTGGCGCTCAGGTGGATGGGCGTGTTCCAGTTGAAGCGGTACTCGGGGTCCCCCGCCGCCGGCAGCGGCTGGATGTCGCGGTTCTCACCCGTGGACAGGCGCAGCCGCGAGATCTTGCCCCCCTGGTACTCGACGTAGACGAAGTCGGGGTCAGCGGGGTCGCGGAAGGCATAGAAGCCGTCGCCGAAGCCGATGTTCCGCCAATCGCGGTTCTGCACCCCGGCGCTGCCGCGGGAAGGCGCCGACCAGGAGCCGTTGTCCTGCAGTCCGCCATAGACCCGGTACGGCCAGTCCATGTCGTAGCTGACCCGGTAGAACTGGGAGACCGGCAGCGACTTCACGTGCCGCCAGTGTCCCCCCTTGTCGTTCGAGATGTAGACGCCGCCGTCCGTGCCGAGCGCCATCTCGTGCGGGTTCTTCGGGTTGATCCACAGGGCGTGATGGTCGCCGTGGACGCTGCCGCCGCCCGGGCCGAAGGAGGAGTTGAAGGTCTTGCCGCCGTCGGTGCTGGTGGTGAGGAACAGGCCCGGCTTGTAGACCGTGTTGTGGTCCGTGGGATCGATCACGACGTGGGCGAAGTAGAAGGGGCGCACCTGGATGTTGAAGGACGAGTTCATCTCCTTCCACGTCTCGCCGGTGTCGTCGGAGCGGTAGAGGGCGGTGTTCTTGGCCTCCACGATCGCGTAGACGGTCGCGGGACGGGACGGCGCCACGCTCACCGCGATGCGCCCCTTGTTCCCCTTCGGCAGGCCGGTCTCGAGCTTCTTCCAGGTCTCGCCGCCGTCGGTGCTCTTGTAAAGGTTGGAGCCCGGGCCGCCGGAGCTGAAGAAGGCGGCGCCACGGCGGAACTCCCACATGCCGGCGTAGAGGATGCCCGGCTCCTGCGGATCGACGTCGAGATCGGAGCAGCCGGTCTTCTCGTCCACGTACAGGGTGCGCTTCCAGGTCTTGCCGCCGTCCGTGGTCTTGTAGACGCCCCGCTCCTCGTGGTCGTCCCACAGGTGGCCGGTGGCGCAGACCCAGACGGTGTTGCCGTCGGCCGGGCTGACCTCGACGGCGGCGATGCGCTCCGAATTCTCGAGCCCCATCCGCTCCCAGTTGTCGCCGCCGTCGGTGGTCTTGTAGACACCGTCGCCCACGGAGACGCTGTTGCGGGTGCAGGACTCGCCGGTGCCGACCCAGACCGTCTGCGGGCTCTTCGGGTCGATCGCCACGGCACCGATGGACTGGGTGTGCTTGTCGAAGACCGGCTTGAAGGTGACGCCGGAGTCCCTGGACTTCCAGACGCCGCCGCTGGCCGTGCCCACGTAGAGCGTGATGGGATCGTCGGCCAGGCCGGCGATGGCGGCGATGCGGCCGCTCATCACCGCGGGGCCGATGGCGCGGGCTTCGAGGCCGCTGAAGGTGTTCGAGTCGATCTCGGTAGTTGCCGATGGCGCCGGGGGCGCCGGGGGCGCGGCCGGCTGCTGGGCCGGGGCCGCCAGGGCGAGCGCCAGGCCCGCCGCGGCGAGACAAAGAATCCTCTGAGGTGTGCGCATCTCGCGTGCCCTCTCTGAAAAAAGAATGGGATTGAAGCGGGGCCGCTCCGGCGAGCGGCCCCCGGGGGACTTACTGCTGCGGCGGCTTCGGGGCCGGCGTCTCGGGCGCCGCGGGCGCCTTCGCGGGCATGTCGAAGCGGCTCACCGGGATCTCCGGGTTGATCTCGATCTTCTCGAAGGTGATCGTCTGGCCGGGGCCCGGGGCGCCCTTCATCTTCGACTGGATGGAGTGCGCCAGCACCAGGCCGCCGACCTCCTTGTAGTCGCCGAAGGTGGTCTCGCCCTCGATCTCCTGGCCGCGCATCTTGGTCTTGCCCTCGGCCTTGATCTCGAGGTAGCTGTCGGCATCCAGGAAGAGGGTGGCCACGTCGCCGTTCTTCTTGGTGACCTTGAGCTTGTGGACGGGGGTGCCCTCGACCTCGCCCTTGCCCAGGTACTCGACCTGGTGGCCCTTCTCCTTGTAGTCGACGAGCGGGCCGTCGATGTCGGCCTGGTCCTCGGCCATCTTGAGGTCGTCACCGCTCATGGGCTCGGGGTCCTTCTTGCCCATGAACGGCATCACCATCCAGCCGGTCGTGCCGTCATAGGCCTGGACGCCGGTCATGCCCTGGAAGGTGAACTCGACGCGCATCTTGTTCGGGCGCGCGGTCTCGATGACCATGGGGGCCTCCATGCCCGGTCCCATCATCATCTTGCCGCTGATCCGCATGGTCTTGACGGCCTTGAGCTTCTCCAGGCCGCCCTTGGCCTCGAGGTTCTTGGCGATGATCTCGTCCGCGGTCTGGGCCCAGGCCGCCGAGCCGATCAGGCCGGCCAGGAACAGACACGCAAAGGTCTTGCGCTTCATGGATGTTCTCCTCTTGGACTCGTGTGCTACGGGGTTCTTTCCGGTTGAAACGACACGTCAGGATAGCCCAACCTGTCCCCTGGCGCTACTACTGCTCGCCTTCTATACGCTTGAAGGGGGCAAAAAGTTGCCGGGAGGTCTGGTTGACGGCGCCAGGAAGGGTAGCGCCGGTTTTGCCACGCCCCCGCCGCGCGGAAGCCGTACGGGCCGGGTAGGGGTGGCTACCCGCCGGGTACGGCCCCATCCCCGGCGCGTGCGCTCCATACCCTGAGGGTACGGGTGCCTACCCGCAGGGTATGACCCCGTCCCCGACGCGTACGCTCCATACCCTGAGGGTGCGGGGGCCTACCCGGCGGGTACGCTCCGTCCCCGAAGGGTACGAGGGGCTACCCACCGGGTACGCCTCGCCCCCGGCGCGTGCGCTTTCTACCCTGAGGGTATGGGTGCCTACCCGGCGGGTAGGCCTCGTCACCCTACCGGTGGATGGTTCTCGCCATCGCTACCATGGTGGGAGGTCGTCGACGAGCTTGAGGCGGGCGTCGAGATATCTGAACCGGGACTCTTCGAGATCAGCCAGACGGACTGTCAGCTCCAGCAGCGCTGGAACAAACCACAGGGGCGTGAAGCTCAGCAGATCGTCGAGGAAGGTTCTTACCAGCTTCCGCTCCTCTCGCGATTCTTGCTGAAACTTCGAGAGAGAAGCTCGTCGATCTCCTTCGCCGCATCCTGGCGCAAGATGAGCCAAAGCTAGCACAACTTTCCCGCGCCACCCGGTTTTGTTTATGTGCCATTGGTACGCCTGTTATCAGGAGTATGGGATGCCAAGATCCTTGATCTTCAAGGGACACGCTTCTACACTACGAGGATGAGCAAGGCGCCGGAAGTGGACCAGACTGACGTTCAGCAGGAGATGTCTCGCCTCATGGAGCTGCTCCGCACCATCGTGCGGATGCTCGGCTTCACCAATCGCGAGATTGAGCGGCGGGCCAACCTCAACCATGCCACTTCGGTGAAGTACTTCCGCGGCGAGGGGGAGCCGAAGCTCGACTTCGTGCTCGCCGTGGTGCGCGCCATCGGTCTCGAGTATTGGGAGTTCTTCGAGCTTGCCTATCCCGAGCGCGGGCAGCCGAGCGTTTCCGGCCAGAGGCTCCGCCGTCTGCTGAACCAGTTCCCGAGAGCGGAGCCCGCCGCCCCGGCCAGGCACCTGGAGGAGATGATCGAGGAGCTGCGGCGCGAGGTGCGCGCCTTGACGGAAAAGAGCTGAGGCTCAGCGCAGAAGCCGCTGACCGCGTTCCAACTCCTTCTGCCGGAGCAGCGCCAGCGCCTGTTCCACCAGCTCGGCCGTAGCCAGCCCCGAGCCGAAGGCGGTCTCGAGGACCAGCAGCACGCCCAGGAAATCGTGCCGGCCCTCCAGGCTCAGGAACATGGCCTCCGCGGCCAGCGCTTCGACCTCAGCCTCCTCGGATCTTCCCTGGCGCAGCAGGGTGGCGACCAGATCGAGGGAGGCCACGGCCGAGAAGTGTGGGAGACCCAGGGCGGTCAGCCCGTCCCGCGCCTGGCGAAGAACCATCTCCGCGGCTTCGAGCTCCCCCAGGTCATGAAGCACCCGGCCCTCCATCCAGCGCAGCCGCAGGGCCAGCACGTTCAGCCCCTCTCCGGCCCCGGCCCCGGTCCCGCTGTACGCGGCGCGGTTCAGCGCCAGCTCCTGCCGGAGCGCGTCCCGCTGCCCGAGCTCCAGCAGCAGGAGCAGGCGGTTGTGGAACGCCGTCAGCGTGAGGAGCGGGTCCCGCTCGCGGTCGATTTCCAGGAGCCCCTGACTGCTCAGCCGCAGGGCTTCGTCCTTCCGGCCGCAGCGTGAAAGGAAGATCGATTGCGTGATGCGCGCCCGGCCGGCCAGGTGGGTTTCGCCCAGGGTCTCATAGACTTCGGCCACGAAAGCCAGCCCCGCGACCGCTCTGCCCGGGTCCCCGGACCATCCATGGAACGTCGCGTTCAGCTCCAGGAGATGGGTGGCCAGATGGCTGTCGATGTTCAGCTCCAGCCGGCCGAACGCCTCGTGAAAGGCCCTTGCCGCCTCGGCGGCGCGGCCCGCCACCCGGTATGCGTTGGCGAGCTCGCCCCAGGAGCGCGCCTGCAGGGCCGCGACCGTCTTCCGTCCGAACTCCCGCGTCTTGAGCTCCGCCGCCACATCCCGCGCCGCCAGCGCCAGGCGGAGCATTTCCCCGGGATCGCGGTGCCGCGAGGCCCAGCTCCGGGCGAGCAGGGCCTCGCACACGCCCGGGCCGGCAAGAGCCATGTCCCCCTCGCGCGCCAGCGCCAGGATGCCGCCCCGGCCGAGCAGGTGCCACGCCTTCAGGAACCGGTTGCGCTCGGCTGACGAAAGCCGCTGAAGGGACCGGCAGGCATACGCGGGAACATCGAACATCGGGAGGGAGGAGAAGGAATCTCGCCAAAGCTCGGCTTTCTGTTCGCTCATGGAGATAGAAAGTCTCCACAGTCCTGAGCCGGCGCAACGCGTTCTGGCACAGCCATGTGAAAAATCGCACGACTCTCCCCTGGCGGACCATCGCTTCCGCGGGCAAAGTTCTCGACGGCTCGGAGCTTCCTGGCAAGAGCGCGAAGAGCAGGCTTCCCGCAGCCGCTTCTCCTCCAGAATGCCAGGGTGGAAGGAGAGCGAGGTGTCGACCGGCTGCGCGAGGAGGTGAAGGCCCTGCTTCGCCGCCGGGGGCGCTCGGTCCGCGTCCTCGAGCGGGAGCTGGGTCTCGGGAATGGAACCCTCAGCCGAGTCTTCCGAGGCCGAGCCGACCTGCGCTTCCGCCACCTGGAGCTCATCGCGCGCGCCCTGGGAATGACGCTTCAGGAGCTTCTCGCCGAGGCCTATGGGCTGGCCGTTCCGGACCGCCGTCCGAGGCGGCATTCCAGGCTCCGCGCTCTCGTGGCCGAAGTGGTCCGAGCCGAGCTGGCGGATTTCTGGAAAAGCCACGGCATCCGCTTGGAGGGTGACCTCGCCCGGGTGGTCGAGGCCGAGCCCGACCAGGGCGGTTAGCCGGACCCGCCAAACCCACCGCCGAAGCAGGGCGGACCTGCCTTCTGGCACCGCCGTGTGAAAAATCGCACGGCGCTGCCGCAGACCCCGGAAGCACCCTGTTGATTGAGCGCGGCCCGCCCGGGTCTCCACGACCCGCTGTCGGCGCCGCGCTGGAGACTCCTATGAGGAAATCGCTCGCCGCACTCACCCTGGCCGCGGCCCTCGCCGCCGGCCCGCCCGCCCTGCTCGACCGGCTCTGGTCGCTTCTCGCCTCCGCCTGGAGCGCATCGTCCCCGGACGAGGGCTGACGAGGGTTGCATCATGGACCCCAGCGGCTAGTGTACTGCGCCGGAGAATCGGGGCCTTATTGTGCCTGTGTTCGAGCACGATGTGCCCTGAAGGGGCACCGGCATGTAGCCCCGGGCTTCTGCCCGGGGTTCGGGTCCAAGAGAACCCCGAAGCCCTGAAGGGGCGACGGCGGGGCCAGGGGCGTCAGCCCCGTGGCAGGCGGGTGGGGCT